>CAZWUR010000029.1:0-50987 GCA_964637205.1 uncultured Rubrivivax sp. | reverse complement strand
CACCCAACAGCCAATTCAGCAAACCGCCTCACACACAGAAATTCGGACACCCCCCGTCGTACGCATAGTTGGTCTTGCGCACACCGTTGATCGATACTCCGGTCAGCAGCGTCGGATCGCCCGTGTTCTCGTAGTGGTAGCTGCGCAGGTCCTGTGGCGTGCCCGGTGACTTGACCTTGCTCAGCTGGCCATTGCCGTCGTACTCGTAGACCCAAGCCTTGCCGGCCGGGTCCGTGACTTTCGTGACCAGACCGCTGGTCCAGAGAAGCGTGATGGTCGCACCGGCCCCGTTGGTGATCGTCACGGGGCGGCTGCCGGAGTAGGTATACGACAACAGGACGGCGCCGCCGGCGTCAGTAATCGACGTCAGGTTGCCACTGGCATTGAAAAAGTAGCGCCGGTCCTCTCGCCAGAGTTCCCAACGTGCGTTGAAGAAGTTGTAGTACAGCATCCCCTTCGCGGTGTTGAACTTGACGTTGTATTCGCCGATGTAACCAGGATCGGTGGTGTACTTGAAGACCGAGCCGTCAGTCTCGGTGAGGGTGGCATCCCTGGGTGCGCAGGGGCCGCCTGGCTCGCAGATCTGCTGTGACGACCAGGTCACCTTCATCGGGTCCAGCGAAGATTTCCAGCTCAACCCGAAGAATTTGCCGCTGCGCAAGCGGCTGCGGTAGGTGCGGGTGAAGTCGAAGCCATAGTAGCCGCCGACCGTGAAGTCCTCCTGTGCGAGGTACTTCTCGCCAGTCGCAAGGACCACGGGGTTCTTGCTGCAAGGGCCGGTCTTGGAGTTGTCCTCGGACGAGGGTTCGGATTTCGCTCCAGAGGCGCTGGCATTGGCCAATCCACCGTAGCCAGTAAGTGCTGCAAGATCGGGCGGGAGTCGAGTGGTCGTGATTTCGACCCGTTGGATCTCAACGCCGAATTGCTGGCCGTCTTCAGGTTGCGCCATCGCTGGCAATGCCGCGAGCTGAAGGCTCAACATCAGGGCGAACATTGGAAGGCGGATTTTCCCGCCAGATAGACAGGGAGAAGTCCGTTCGTGCGGTGGAGTTGAAGCATCTGTCGACCCTCCCCGATGATCGGCATACTGTGTGCCTTGCTTGCCGCGCCGTCTCCCACCTGAGCGCGCGGTGTAGATCCTTGCAGGGTAGGCTTGACAATCATGTCGCCGTCGACGTGGCCACCGCTTGTGCCGAACCCTCCGTCAAGATCATTGTGGCGAACTGCCGGCAATGGCAATCGCATTGACAAGGGCGGCTTCAAGTCGGAAGCGCTGAACCCAAGTCGATGAGGCTTGGGGAATCGCCGGTCACCGCCAGCCACGGACCGAGCGATCATCTCCAGCGACGTTTGCCCTCTCGCGAATGGCACATCGCAAGACCTGAATCGCCGCAGAGGCGCTCGCGCAGGCCTTGCCCCGGCCCTCAATTCGCCGCAAACCCCGCCAGCCGCCCCAGCCAGTCCTCCAGCGCCCGCCGCTCGTCGGCGGCCGCCCCGGCCACCCAGCCGCGCAGCGCGTATTCGGCGTTGTCGCGCACCGAGCTCCAGCTCTTGCGTGCCGGCACGCGGGTGTGCAGGTCCTCGGCGCGGGCCAGCAGGCTGCCCTGCTGCACATGCAGCTGGCCGAGCGCGGCGGCCTCGAAAGCGTCGATCTCGACCAGGGCGATGACGCTCCAGAAGTCGGGGTCGTCGATCACCTTGCGCTGCGCACTGTGCCGCGCGCGCGCCACCAGGGCGGCGTCGAAGCCGCCGAAAGGCCGCCCGGCTTGGGTGGCCAGCGCATAGGCCATGCGGTTGATGACCGGGTAGAACAGGTCCGGTGAATCCTGCGCCAGGGCCAGGGCCTCGGCGCGCGCATAGGCGGCGTCGGCCTGCCGGCGCGCCTTCGCGGCGGCCGCCGGGGCCTCGGTGAGTTCGACCATGGCCAGCCGTTTCCAGGCCGAGCCGCAGAGGTTTTGCCGCTCCAGCGTCGGCTGCAGCCTGGTCAGGGCTTCGAGCTGGCGGATCGCGTCGGCGATCTCGCGCCGCGCGCGGGCACGGCTGCGGCTGCCCGCCGCAGCGCCGCGCGCCTCGGTCTCGGCCACGCGCACGCGCAGGTTCAGCCACTGCTCGTGCGCCCTCATCGACGCACTGCCGTCGGCCGCCGCGGTGGCGCGCGCGTACCAGCCGATCGCCTCGGGCAGCGCGCCGGCTTCGGCGCAGGCCAGGCCGAAGGCCTCGGCCACCGCGCCCATGCCGCCCCACAGCGCACCGAAGCGCGCTTCCAGATGGCGCAGATGCTCGAGCTGCCGGGTCGCCGAGCGGCGCTGGAACTTCGACTCGACCGCCAGCTTCTCCAGGGCCAGCGCCAGGCCCAGCGGTGAGGACAGGCTGGCGTATTCGTTGACCACCGGGTCGCTGGCCTGGGCGTCGCCGACCGCGCGGCGGAAGATCCAGTCCGGGTCGCCATAACACTGGTAGGCGGCCCAGGTGTTGTTGCCGTTGCCGCCCTGGGCCGGGTCGGCACTGCGCCAGGCGGCTTCGCGCGCCTCGGCCACCGCGGCGATGAAATTGCGCCCGGCGAGCAGCGCGCGGTAGAAACTGCCGGCAAACACCGCGGCCGACACGTCGTCGACGGCCCAGCCGGCGGCGACCACGCAGCGCACCCCGGTCTTGATCAGGGCGTCGGCCACGCTGGCGGCGAACTCGGGCCGGTTGAGCGGGATGCGCACCGGGTCTTCAGGGGCCTGTGCCGCCAGGTGGCAGCAGTTGACGAAGACCAGCTCGGGCACGTCGCGCATCTGCTCGATCTCGCGCGCGCCGAGGAAGGTGCCGTCGGACATCACCAGCCCGCCGGCCAGCCCCGGCTCGCCGTGGCCGGCGATGTGCACGATGCGCCAGGGCCGCTCGAACAGGGCATTCAGGATGGCGATGGCCTCGGCCTGCAGCACCAGGCGCACGCGGTCGCTGCCCACGCCCTGCAGGCCGCCGAGCGCCGCGGCGACCGCCTGCGCCTCCTTCAGCGCGCCGGGCAGGGCGGCGTAGCGCCGGTCGGTGAGCCGCGGCTCACCGACCACCAGCACCTGCTCGTCGGCACTGGCGTCGCGCACCACGCTGCGGAAGATGCGCGTCTGCAGCTTGCGCAGCAGCCGGGTGCGCACCGCCCAGGGCCGCGGGTCGCCGCCGACGCGGCGATCGGCCGGTGGGTCGAGCAGTTCCCAGGGCACACGCGCGGTGCGCTCGTCGAGTTCGAGCACCATGCGCTCGGTGCCGCCCAGGTAAGCTTCCATCTCGCGCGGCACCAGCAGTTGGAACAGGGTGCGGCCGAGCTGGGTGTCGTCATTGTTGTCGTTGGCGGCACGCCGGACCATCTGCTGGACCAGGGTGGCCTGGGTGGCCACGGCGCGCAGCTCGGTGCGCGCGCGCCGGGTGTCGAGGCGGAACTCGATCTGGTCCGGCGCGCCGGCCGGCGACAGGGCCGTGATCAGGTCGTAGTCGGCGCCGCGGTAGGCGGTGTCGATCTGCCGGCGCAGCGGGCCGGTGCCGCTGGCGATGACCGGTGCGATCACGTACTGCCCGGGCGACGCCGTGGCCTGCACCTGCAGCGAGCGCCAGGCGTCGGAGGCGCGCTCCAGGTAGAGCTCGACCAGGGTCAGCCGGGTGACGACGGGCCAGACCAGGGCCTGGTCCTCGCGCTTGGCGGCGCGCGCCGTTTCCAGGCGCTGGGCGTTGGCGCGGCGCACGATGTCGGCCGCGTCGCGCACGCCCACCGCGATGGCCGCGGCCGATTCGCCCGGCCCCATGCCCGCGCCGCCGCTGCCGATCAGGGTCGACGCCAGATGCACCGCGGCCGCGGCCTCGCCCTGCTCGGCCAGGCGCTGCAACCAGGCCAGCGTGGCCTGGCGCACCGCGAAGGCCAGTTCCTTGGACGTCAGCACACCTTCGTCGCCGAGGCCGACGACGATGGCGGCGCGCGGGCGCGGCGATCGCCAGGGGTCGTCGCTGGCCCCGGCGTTGGCGAAGATCTGGTGCTGCGCGGTCTCCTGCGGGTACAGGCCGGCCGCCAGCGAGGCCGACATCGCCCCGCCCAGGCGCTGGTCGATCACCCATTCGGTGCCGGTGAGCTTGGTGGCATGGTAGTGGCCGACGAGCAGGGGCTGGCCGATGAAGGTCAGGTCGCCGTTCTGCACCTCCACATGCAGCGCACTGCCGCCCGCCGGTGCACGCGGGCCGTCGGCCTCGTCCTGCGCCGTGCCGGCGAGCAGGGACTTCATGCTTTCCACCGGGCGGGCGCCGCCCGGGTGGCGCCCGCGCGACGGCCGCGACGGCAGATGCTCCAACGGCCGTTCGGCCGCAGCCGCAGCCGCAGCGCCGACGCCGGCCTTGCCGGCGCGGCTGGCGCCGGCCGGGGCCTGCAGGCGGTCCAGGCGCTCGGTGTCGCCATGTTCGAGCAGTTCGCGGTAGGCCTCGAAGGCCTCGGCATGGTCGGGCAGGCCGCCATGGTCGACCTTCAGGGTCCAGGTGCGCACATCGGGCAACAGGGCGCTGGCCAGCGGCACGCGGCCGTCGCCGCCGTCCACCGCGTTCAGGTACTCCAGGCCTTCGTCGCCCCAGCGCCAGCCGTCGGGCGTGTAGCGCGCACGTCCGACGACGAGCAGCAGCTGGTCGGCAAAACCGGGCAGGGCCGTGCTGCGCTGCTCGTCGAGCCGGCGGCGCAGTGCCACGGCCTGGTTCAGCACCGGCTGCGACGGCACGCCCCAGCTGTAAGGCGCCAGCTGGTGCGGGTCGTCGGGTGCGATCCAGTTGCGGTGCCACCAGTTGGCCGCGCGCACCGCCTCCAGGTCGCGGCGGGCCATTTCGGCCCAGGTTTCGCTGCGCGCCAGCCGGCCGTCGTCGTCGAGCAGCCCGGCCTGCAACTGCAGGAAACCGGGCATGCCGGCCATCACCTGGCGTGCGCCTTCGTCGTCGAGCAGGCCGCCCACCGCGGCCAGCAGATTGCCGAAAGTGTCGTCGCCGGACAGCGTCTGCATCGGCGCCCACGAGCCGCCGTTGGGCGTGCCCAGCATCAGCAGCCGGGCGCCTTTGCGCGCCATCAGCCGGTCCCAGGTCTCGGGGCGCACGATCTGCACCGTGCGCGCCACCAGGCCGCCCATCGAATGCGCGATCAGGCGCACCGGCTGGCGCGAGGCCTCGCGCAGGGCGAGTTCGCGCTCGATGGCGTCGGCCAGGCGCGCCGCTTCCTGCTCGATCGGCCGGCGCCAGTCGAAATCGAAGGCGAGCACCTCATGCGTCATGTCGAGGTGCGCGGCGAGGTCGTCGTAGAACATGCCGATCGGCCCGTCGGGGCTGACGCGGTCGTCGCCGTCATCGCGCCAGGCGAGCTTGTCCAGGCCACCGAGCAGGCGCAGGCCTAGCCAGATGCGCTTGTCGCCGACCTTCAGATGGCTGCCCAGGATGCCGGGCAGCAGGAACACCGCCGGCCGGTCGGCCGGTGCCGGGCGGTCGGCCGGGCGCGCGCGGGCGGCACGCACCCCGGAGGCGTCGTCGCCGGCCCAGGACAGCGGCCCGATGGTGCGAAAGCCCGAGGGCCGGTCCTGCGTCAGGCCCTCGACCAGGGCGGTCACGGTGCGCGCATTGGCGAAGTAGTTGAAGTGCGTGACCTTGCCGCCCTGGTCAAGCAGGAAACTCGCGCCACCCGCGCTGCGCGGCGTGCCGCCGTACATCGAGCGCGTCTGCACGACGATGTCGTTGTCGGTCCAGTAGAAGGCGTCGGCGAGCAGGGTCTTGACCCAGCTGCCCAGGCTGTCGCCGTCCAGATCGCCGGCGATCACGCGCAGCTCGCCGGCCACCGGCTCGCCGCCGTTGAGCCATTTCACGATCGGGCTGTCGGGCATCATCGCGGCCAGGCCGGGCAGCTTCTGCGGGTCGCCGCGGCGGCGCGCGACCTCGGTCAGGAATTCGAGCAAGGTCGGCGCCACCGGCACGCCGGCGAGCTGCAGCGACCAGCGCAGCACCGACAGGTAGGCGTCGAGCCGGCGCGACGCGAGCAGGGTGCCGCGCGCCGGGCAGGCGACACGCACGATGCGCTCGACGCGGAGGCCCTGCAGCTTGACCCGCGCGGCCAGGGCCTGCAGGGCGTCGCGGTGCGCGGCGTGGGCGGCGCCCGCAAAGGGTGCCAGGTCCTCGGCCGTGAGCTCGCCGCCGCGGCCGCAGACCCGCGCCAGGACCTCGGCCACCAGGCCGCCGCGCGAATGGGTGGCCAGGTGCAGGCGTGCGCCCTTGGGCAGGCGTTCGGCCAGGGTGAGCGCGTTGTCGATCGGGCTTGCACCCAGGGTCGGGTGGTCGAGCGCGTAGACCCGGCCGGCGTAATGCTGGAAGAGTTCACCGACCTGCGCCGGGTGCAGCTCCCAGAGCTTGCCGAAGGTGCTGGCGGTGTCGACGAAGGTGCCGTGCATCAGCACCAGCATCGGCCCGTCGGCGGCCGGCACCGCGGCCAGCGGGCGGGCACTGTCCCGCAGCGGCTTGAGGGCCTGCGGCGACAGCGCATAGACACCGGGCTGCACCTGGCCGTCGACCTTGGCGACGACGGCGCTGGCGGCAAAGTCGGCCGCCTTGTCCTGGCCGAGGCCGGTGAGCACCTCCACCGCCTGCAGCAGCACGTCGCCGAGGAAACCGCGCGAGCGTGCCGGCGCCGCCTGCTCCAGACCGCGCCAGCGCAGCTGGGTCGGCACGACGACGTCGCCTTGCGCGGCCGGGCTGCCGCGCGTCGCCTGGCCCTGGCCGAGCATCAGGTCGCGCGCCGTTTCGGGGCTGAGCACCAGGGCCGGGCCGTTGGCCAGATGCAGCACCACCACGTCGTCACCCGGCACCGCCTCGACGCGCACCGGCTCGACGCCGGCGCGCCGGGCACCCACCGTGACATGGGCCTTGACCTGGCCCGGCAGACCGCCCGAGGCGGGCATCGCGCTGCCGCTGCGCCGCGCCGTGCTCTGGCCGGGAACGAGGAAGGTGATGGCGGAGTTGCTCATGGTGTGCCTTCGGTGCCTGGTGTCCGCGCCCTGCGCGTCTGCGGAGCATCGGTGCAAAGTGCGCCGGCGTCCATCGGGCTGCGGCGAGGGACTAGGGGTCCGCCGCGCGCTCCAGGCGTGCCGGCACCTCGGCCTGCACGCTGTTCAGCCAGCGTGTGCCGGCGAGGCTGCCGTCGGGGGCCAGCGTGGCCGTGAGGTTGCCGCCGTCAATGTCGACGTCGCCGGGCACCGAGAGCATGCGGAACCCCAGGTCCAGGCTCGGCGGCGAACCCGCGGCCGTGCGCGCCGTGCCTTCGCCGCGCAGGCGCACGGCCTCCAGCGGGCTGCCGAATCGCTGCTCCCAGAAGCTGCGGTAGTCGGCCCAGTCGGCGCGCTGGCGGATGTCGATGGGCTCACTTTCGGCGTGCACGGCCTCGCCCTCGCGGCGCAGGTGCAGGCGCATCGCCGGCTCGGCGCCGAAGCTCGCCTGCCAGACGCCGGACAGCGCGTCCGCCGGCGGCCGCGCCCGCAGCGCCCAGACCGCGACGCCGCCGACCAGCAGCAGCGCCGCGGCGGCGGTGAGTGCACGCCGCGCCCGCGGCCGGCCCGCCGGCGGCACGCCGAGCGCCTGCAGGTCGCGCTGCAGCCGGGCCACGTCGGCCGCCCAGTCGTAGGTGCGCAGGCGGCGCCAGGTGCGTTCGGACAGGCTGTCCAGCGGCGCCGGCAGGCCGGCCGGCAGCGCGTCGACACCGTCGCACAGCAGCGGCAGCACCACCGCGCCGGCGGCCAGCGCGGTGTCGAGTTCGCGCCGCACCGGCGAATCCGGGTCGTCCAGCGGCCGCCGGCCATCGGCGGCGTCACCCGCGTCCAGCAGGGCCGGCGTCAGCAGCAACAGCAGCAGCGGCCGCGCCTGCAGCGTGCGGCCGACCTCGTCGGCCCAGCGCACGCCACCGGTGAGATCGTCCTTGTCGATGAAGACCGCTGCGTCGCCGAACACGCGCCCGAGATCGCGCGCCAGCGCGGTGGCCTTGTCGGCGCCGTCGGCGCTGCGGTAGCTGATGAAGATGCGCGCCACGCGCCGATGCTGCCCCTATCGGACGCGGATGACCAGGGCCTGCTGCGGCAGGGCTTCGGCCAGGCGCGCGGCGGCGTCTTCGGCCGCGTCACGCTGCGGCCAGGGGCCGGCACGCACACGCAGCCATTCGCCGTCGTCCTGCAGGCTCAGCTGCGCCGCCAGCCAGGGGGTTTCGCGCTGCAGCAGGCGCTGCAACTGCAGCGCGCCTTCGCGGTCGCGGAAGGCGCCGAGCTGCAGCCACCAGCCGCGGGTTTGCGCGGCCAGGTCGACCGGGCCGTCGTCGGGTGCCGAGGGTGTCGGGCGCAGGCCGGCGCGGATCTGCTCGTGCGTGATGCGCTCCACCTCCACCGGCGCCACGCCGCCGAGCAGGTCCAGCTTGAGCGCCGCGGTGTAGCTCAGGTCGATGATGCGCCCCGGATGGAAGGGACCGCGGTCGTTGATGCGCACGATCACCTCGCGCCCGTTGGCCGGGTTGCGCACGCGGGCGTAGCTGGGCAGGGGCATCGTCTTGTGCGCCGCCGTCATCGCGAACATGTCGTAGGGCTCGCCGCTGGACGTCGGCCGGCCCTGGAACTTGCGCCCGTACCAGGACGCGAGGCCGGTCTCGCGCAAAGGCCGGTCCTCGCTCATCGGCAGGTAGCGCACGCCGAGCACGACATAGGGCTTGTTCGGCCCGCCGACACGCAGCGGCTCGATGCGCGGCACCGCGTCGGGGGTGCGCTCCAGCCCGGCCGGCGTCTCGGTCGCCGGGCCGTCCCGACCCGCCACCGGGCCGCGGCTGGCGCAGCCGGCCAGCAGCAGCAGCGCGGCCAGCAGGGCGAGACGACGCTGACGGGCGCGTGCCATCAGCGCGCCACGCTCCGGCTGGTGTGCACATCGATGAGTTCGAGGCGTTCCTTGCGCAGCAGGCGGCTGGCCGCGTCGCGTTCGAGGATGTCGATGGCCACCGGCCGACCGAGTTCGGGGGCATACCAGACCGTGCGCCACCAGCGCACGTCGCGCCGCCAGCGCTGCGGCATGCGCCACTCGCGGTACCAGCCCGCGCCTTCCAGTGGCAGCACCTCGAAGCGGCCGGCGGCGGTCTCGATGCGGGTCGGGCGGCCGACCTCGACCTCGCCTTCCCAGTGCCGCTCGCCGCGGCTGTCGGTCTGCTCGAAGGTCTCCATGAAGTCGACGTCGCGGGTCTGGCCCTTCTGCGGGCGCGCCCACCAGAAGCCTTCGGCCGGCTCGAAGCTGCTGCGCCCCGACGGCCCCTGGCGGCTGCGCATGCGGCCCTGGGCGTCGAGGATCTGTTGATCGTCGCCTTCACGCGCCTGGAGCTCGCCATTCGCCAGCACCTGCTCGATCACCAGTGCCAGCAGGCCGACGGTCTCGCCCTTCCACTCGTCGACGCGGCGGTAGGTGAAGCGGTCTCCGGCGGCATGGCCGAAGGGGTTCAGCGCCGGCAGGGGTGGTGCCGCGGCAGGCATTACGCCAGGCGGCCCCGCGGGCGGCGGCGGCGCCACCCGCGGAGTGCCCGAAGGCGCGGAAGCCGGCGTGGCCGGTGGCCCGGCCGGCGGTGCCGGCGTGCGCGAGCCGTCCACCGGTTCGCGCCGGTCGGCCAGCCCGCGTTCGCCGTCGCGCCCGGCGGTCGGGAGCGTGCTGCGCACCGCGGCCGCCACCGGCGCCGCCGCGACGGCGACCACCGGCGTCGGTACGGCATCGGCCGCTGCGCCCGCCGCCGCCACCGCGCCCGCCGCCGCGGCCGCTACGGCACCCGCCTTGCCGAGGTCGGCCACGGACGGGTCCGCCGGCGCCGTCGGCGGCGGCTGCGCCGGTCGCGGCTGGCGCCGCCATTCGTCCAGTGCCGCGCCGGCCAGCGTGCGCATGGCCCGCACCGCGGCGGCCTCGGGCCATTGCGCGATCGGCAGCGTCGGGGCGCCGAGCTCGTCGCGCTCATCGCTGCGCCCGCCGATCCAGGGGTTGACCAGGCCTTCGGTGGCGTCGAGCGCCAGTCGGCGGGTCTGCTGCAGCACCGTCGGCCCGCTGTGCCCGCGGCTCAGCAGCGCATGCACGAAGGCGGTGCCGAAGGGGCTGCCGGTGGCTTCGCGCGGGTCCTTGGGGGGCGGCGTGGGCAGCGGCGGCGGCTGCCAGGCCGGGCTGACGGCGCCGGGCTGGGCCGCCAGCAGGGCCATCACGCCGTCGGGCAGGGTCGGGGCCTGCAGGCCGTACCAGGCCGCGGGCAGGCCGGGCAGGGGCGTCGCGGCGTCGACCACCAGCAGGCGCAGGCTGGACGGCGTGATCTGCAGCGCCTGCACCAGTTCGGCAAGGTCCAGCGAAGCGGCTTTCAGCGCCTCGGCCGACGGGGCTGCAGCGCCCAGGCTGCGCGTCAGGAGCCAGGAGCGGCCGTCGAGACGCGCCCCGGCGCCGGCCACGTAGACCAGCCCGGCGCCGGCCGGTTCGAGCCGCTGGCGGAATTCGGCGACGCTGCGGCGCAAGTCGTCGACACCGATGTCGGGCCGGGCCAGCACCAGAAAGCCGGCGCGGCGCAGCGCTTCGGCCACCGCGGCGGCGTCGCGGCGCACGGCGGGCATGTCGAACCCGCCGATGCGCGACAGGCCGACCACCAGCGCCAGCCGCTGGCGCCCCAGGCCGAGCGCCTCGCCGACCACCCGCACTTCGGCCGGGATCGGCAGCACATGGCCGGTCTGGGCCGCGGCGGGGCGCGGCGCGCTCGACAACGCCAGCAGCAGCGCCAGAACCATCGCGGTGACGGTCCGTGCGGCGGTCTGCGCGGCGATGGCGGCCCGGGAGCGGGCCGCCATCAAGGGGAGGGTCGGGACCATGGGCGCCTGCGGAGTCTGCGGATATTAGCGGCGGGGCGGCGCCTTGCGCCATCGGGCGGGCAGGATCCGGCGCTGCATCAACGTGGCCGCATCGTCACACCCCGGCGCCTGGCGCCGCACGACAGGCCGTCAGGGTCCGAGGTGGCGGCGCATGGCGGGCAGCCGCGCCAGCGTACCGATCACCCCGATGGCAAAGACCAGCCTCGCCCACAGGATGCCGCTCAGATCGGCGCCGATGAGCAGGATCAGCAAGGTGTCCTCGATCAGGCTGTGCGCCAGGCCGAGAAAACCGATCGCCAGCCAGACATCGCGCCGGCACAGGGTGCCCGAACGAACCTCGCGCAACAGCAGGCCGGCGCCGAAGGTGATGCCCAGCGTGACGCCGATCACCGTGACATTGGCCGCCTGGCGGCTGATGCCGGTCAGGCGCAGCAAGGGAAACATCGCGATGTGCACCAGGCGCTCGATGCCGAGCCAGCGCATCGCCTTCAACATCGCCATCAGGCCGGCGAGCACGAAGAAGATCGAGACCAGCATCGTGGCCTGGTCGAGCAGCCAGCCCGGCAGGTCGCCGGCGGACGCTTCGGGCTGCCAGGTCGGCACGAACATCTGCTGCTGCCAGCCACCGACGCGGTAGACCAGGTTCATCAGCGCGCACAGCAGCATGCCCCCGCCGATGCGCAAGGCGAGCGTGACCCGCCAGGAGATCCCGGCCGCTTTTGCAATCGCACCTTCGACCGGCAGCGAGTGGCAGATCAGCATCAAGGTGCCGAGTACCGTGACCTGGGCGATCGTCAGTTCCATCTGCGGCAACATCACGAAGAACAGCGCCAGGCCGGTATAGATGTTGGTCAGCATGACCGAAGCCCAGACGATGCCGGTCTGCTCGGGCAGGCCGATCAGTGCCATCACCGGTGCCAGCAGCCCGCCGATCAACCGGGTGCCGCCCGCCATGTCGAGCAGCTTGACGATCAGCAGGGCCGGCACCATCAGCTTGACCAGACTCCAGTAGGCTTGAAAGACGTCCTGGCCAAAATGATTCAACGCGCTGCGCAAACGCGGCAAGCCGGAAAGATTCATGGATGAGGCGGGAGGTTGACGGCGGCGATCGTCGGGTTCATCGACGCAGGGCCCAGGACATCAAGGAGCGAGACCGGTGCGACCATGGGTCTTCGCCGCTGGGCCTGCCGACGGCGGTGCGGCCGAGTGCTTCAGTCGACGTTGCCGGCACTCGCCGGGCCTCGGGCCAGGAAACGCGTGACGCCGGAGTTGCCCGGGCGGGCCGGGCAGGGGGTCTGGTGCGACCGGCAGGAATCGAACCTGCGCCACAGCCTTCGGAGGGCTGGATGATATCCACTTCACCACGGTCGCCAGAGTGCACATTCTAGCTGCCGGCGCCCAATACACCGCGCCTGAACTGCAGGGCCTCGGCCACGTGCGGTACCCCCACCGCCGCCGCGCCGGCGAGGTCGGCCACGCTGCGCGCCACCTTCAGCGCGCGGTGCAGGCCGCGTCCTGACCAGCCCAGGCGCTCGGCGGCGCTGCGCAGGAAGGCCAGCGCCTCGGGCGTGGCGGCAACGATGGCGTCGATCTCGCCGGCCGCGAGCATGGCGTTCGGCCGCCCCTGGCGCTGCAGGGCCAGCGCGCGGGCGCGGGCCACGCGTTCGGCCACCACGGCGCTCGACTCGCCGTCGGGCAGGGCCAGCAACTCTGCCGGTTTGCAGGCCGGCACCTCCAGCTGCAGGTCGATGCGGTCGAGCAGGGGGCCCGAGAGCCGGCCCTGGTAGCGCGCCACCGCCTCCGGCGTGCAGCGGCAGGGGCGCCCGGTGGCGGCGAAGGCACCGCGCCAGCCGCAGGGGCAGGGGTTCATCGCCGCCACGAGCTGGAAGCGCGCCGGAAAACGCGCCTGCCGCGCCGCGCGCGAGATCGTGATGTGGCCGACCTCCAGCGGTTCGCGCAGGGCTTCGAGCGCCGGGCGCGGGAACTCGGGCAATTCGTCGAGAAAGAGCACGCCGCCATGTGCGCGCGAGATCTCGCCCGGCCGCGGCGGGGCGCCGCCTGGAGCTTGCATTGATCCGTAAGAACTTTAGCGGTATAAATTAAGAATGATCACCCGGAAGTTCACGGCAAGCCCGGTAAAGGTGACAGGCCTGACTCCGGACCACGTGCCGTTCGAGTCCAGCCTGGAGGAGGACTGCTTCTTCTTGCTGCGATTCCGGGGTGACGTGGAGAGTTTTGAGCGACCGACGGAGGCGGTTCCGTGGCTGGACGAGACTGGAAAGCGTCACAAGTACACCCCTGACGTGCTCATCACCTTCCGGGCGCCAGAGGATGGCGGCCCAGTTCCGCCGAAGCTGCTTGCGGAGATCAAGCCAGACTTCGACGACGAGGACAGCCCCAAGGCACGGCTTCCGAACAGCGAAACCGACGAGCAGCGCCGCATGAAGTGGGCTGCGGCCACGAACTTTGCCAAGCTGAGGGGATGGGATTTCGATGTGTATCGGGACTCCAAAATCAGGACGCCCTTCCTTCGGAACGTGAAATTTCTGATCAGAAACCTTGAGCGCCCAGACCGCGATCGCGGATCGGATCGCATGATCGATGCTCTTCGTGCGCGGGGTCCGACACCGATGAACGCTCTGATGCTCGATCTCGAACCTGACAGATACCAACGAGCACTTCTCTACCCGACGCTGTACGCCTGCATAGCGGCTGGTCGGATCGTGACCGACCTGCAGGTTTTGCTGAAGAACGACGCCGTTCTGTCGGTGCCGGCGTGAAGGGCGTCATCAACCTCAAAGTTGGTTCTGCTGTTTCCTGGAAGGGCGAGAACTGGATCATTGAAGAGGCTGACCGGCATGAGCGTGTCCTGGCTCGCCGGGCAGGCGACGACTTCCGCGAGTTTCTTCCGGTCAGCGAGGTTGGGCGACCGCTTGTGCCAAAGGCTCCAGACGCAAAGTCGCAGGAGGGAGACGCTGCTGAAGAAGCTGAGAGTCCTGAAGACAGCGAGCCCGCAGAAGCTGAGCCGGATGAGCAGACTGGCCGCTGGCGACGCCGCCTCGCCGGTCGAGTCGTCAAGCGGCTTCCGTCGGATCGGAAGCAGATGGACGAGCAGAAGGTGGCGATCGAGCGGACCACAAAGCACTTCCAGGACTTGTGCGCCGTCCTTCAATTGCCCAAGGGAAGCGCGGAACGGGCGGCTGCGACGATCGCGCTGGCGACGGAGCATGGGTACTCCGTCGCCACGGCCTACCGGAACATGGCGATCGTCGAGGAGTTTGGTAGTGCCGATGCGCTGCAGCGATCACATCGATCGGACAGGGGGTCGAGGGGATGAAGAAGCGCTGCCCATTGCAGCGCTGGGATGCGGGAATCTTTGATGGGGATGTATTCCCTCCAAAAGGGCTGCCGGACATCCCGGAAGACCCAGAGGAAGTCTTCATTTCCATGCTGCCGTTTGAGCACCGCGTGGTGCAGAACCTGATCGTGGAGATATTCAACGAGAGGTACTACAGCAAGGAACTCGGCAAGCTCAGCCAGGTGTCTGATCGATCCCGCCCGCTCGAAGAACGTAGGCACGAAGTCAGGTACGACCCGAGAAACATAGCGGTCATCTGGGTCAAGGACCCGAAAACCGGCAAGTACATCAAAGCACATGTCCAGAACGTCAACTGGACGTTCAGGTCATTGTGGGAGTGCAATCAGATCAGAGGGCGATGGGGCAAGCCGGCGACCGCGTACTCGGACGACCGGTTGGCGAGCAAGCGGCGCCAGGAGTCGATCAAGCGGGCCGCTGAAGGCAAGACTCAGGAGGCCAAAAAGGCTCGCCGCAAGGCCGAGCAAGGAAAGCGGAACCTCGGTGAGGCTGTAGCACGCCCGCAGAAGCCAGCTGCGCCAGCAAAGACCACAAATCCGCTCTTGCGCAAGCCGCCCGCGCTGCCAGCGGGCGGAGCGCCGGGCTCCCCTGCGCCAAAGATTCGACTACCAGACTGGGACCCAGAAAAATGACCGAAGGAAGTACAGAGGGAGCGTGCGATTACCCCCATTTGACAGAGGGAGTGCGGGCGGTAGCGGCCCTGAGCGACGACCAGAGGCGCCGCTATCTGGACCAGGACTTCTTCGTCGACTTCGCGTCGATGCGAGAGATTCGGAAAGAGCTGAACCAGCTCCCTGGCCTTCCGCCGGCTCGCAAGCCTCGCAGCTTCATCATCGTCGGCGAGTCGCAGATGGGCAAGAGCACTGTGCTGGAGGAGTTCGAAAGGGACAACAAAGGAGACGATGAGAAAGAAAGCGAATTCGCCCGGGTCCCTGTCCTTCGGATTCAGTTTGCCGAGGATGGCGGTAAGGGTCTTTGGAACGAGCTATCTGGTGCGCTGAACGTCGTGGTGCCCGCGACGGCAGCGTGGACGCGGCACAAGAAGGAGGTGCTGAAGACAATCGTCGATGTTGAGGTGCCCCGACTGCGGTGCGCCCTTGAACTACTTCCGAGGAGAACTCGGAACCAGGTCGAAGGTCGATTCAGAACCGATCAGCACGTGCACCGGATGCGGCTGTGACCTGCGCTATGCCGAGGCTGACAGGTTCGATTGGTCGGACTGGCAACTCACGGTCGCCACGAGGACGCTGCACCTCATGAACGATTTCGGCTGGGCCACCATTGACGGCCGGAACTACAAACCGGCACACGAACTTCTGTTGGTTGTGCGGCAACTGATCCGAGTGATGTCGTCGGGCTTGCGTGCAGGTCAACTCTACGACGCTGTGGCTGGCGCCTTGTGGCCGGATGGGTACCGCGTACTGTCCGAGCGTGGGAAGGACTTCGAGCGGCGTGACGTTGTCGAGCGGCATCGACTGTTCGGCATGGCCGTGTGGCTGCTGATGGACTGGCCTGGCCGGTTCGAGCGTGCCTTCCGATACGCCAACATTCAGCGGAATTCGCTGACCAGAGACATGAAGGTTGTGCCTGCATGGTACGGCGCGCAGTGCGCCAAGGCCCTCGACTGGTAGCCGCCCGTGCTGCTTGGAACCGCACTGGCCTGCCTCATCATCGGTGTGTCTGACGGGGACACGTTGACGGCGAGGTGCGAGTCCGATGCAGGGCCCGTCAACCTGAAAATCAGGCTAGCCGAGATTGACGCTCCCGAAAGTGGTCAGGCGTACGGAACGCGGAGCAAACAGCATCTTGCGGGCCTGTGTCTGCGAAAGCAGGCCGAGATCACGCCGCGCGGCAAGGACAGGTACATGCGTACCGTTGCCAGGGTGACCTGCGAGGGAGCAGATGCGAGCGAAGAACAGGTGCGGGCTGGCATGGCCTGGGTTTTCGATCGGTACGTGACCGACCGAAGCTTCTACGACATCCAAAGTGAAGCACGGTCGGCTGGCAGAGGTCTCTGGGCGGAACCTAATGCGATCCCCCCCTGGGAGTGGCGAAAGGTGAAACAGCCCCCCGCCCAGTAGATGCGGACTGCCGCGTAGGCAGAGGTGGCGGCCCGCACGCCGGCAGTTCCTTTTCGCGCGGTCCACAGGCATGGGAGAACCCCTTCGAGTCGACAGGTGGTGTGCTGCTGATGCGCTGCGCGTGGATACCGGCTTCTACGACCCGACACCACCAGGCCTGCGGGAAAGATTCGTAGTTCCGCCCACTTCGAAGTTCCTGAACGCCAACCACCAGCAAGGAGCCCCCCTTGATGGTGGTGACGCGAGCCTGATCCAGTGGCGGTGTCGCCCACTCAGCCCTGCCTGGCACCACCAGCCCGGCCATCAGAGGAGGGTTACGGTTGCCGCTGTGCCAGCCAGGGCGGCTGGGGTTGAGAGAAAGAACCGCTCGCAGCGGCACCGCCGCGAGGACTTCTCCCCGTGAGCGCTTCACACCTCGATATCGCAGTTCAACGGCATCGACCAACATACTGGATACGCATACAGCCCTGGTGCCGTAGCTGGTCGAGTAGCTGTCTTCGAACAGTGCCAAGTTCAATGCTTCATTTCACAAAGAAAACTCTTTCTCCACATCGCGCAGCCATTCGCCTAAGCTTCGGTCCATGGTGCAAGACAGGAGCACGAAGTGGCAACCAAGACGCTGAAAACGACCCCCAAAATCTCGGTGAAGATTTGGCGGCCGATCATCGAAAAGCTGGACAAGAAGATCGAGACGGCCTGCCTTCGGCGCGATGCCTACCTGGCAAAGGTGCTCGAAACCGAGCTGGACTGGCTTGACCAGGAAGTCTCGATCCCGAACTCCAAAGCCAGTTACGACTACGTCTTCGAGCGGCTCGACCAGCTCGATCGCAAGTTGGTCAGCCTGGCGCTGCCGACCGAGTTGACCCAGCGCCTGAACGAAATCTGCGCACGCAAGCGCATCGTTCGTGATGCCTTCTTCAACCGCGTCTTCCTGTTGCTGGCGGCGGCACCGAACGTGGTGGACACGCTGCTCTTTGGTGATGAAGCCAAGAACTGGCGAACCGAAGTCTGGAGCGAGTTCAAGCACGAAGGCCCGTTCTTCCAAAACGGCTTCTACCCGCTGGAGCCGTCCATCGATCCGTTCTGGGCCGTCCGCACCGGAATGGAGATGTTCGCCACCGACGCCGGGCTGGAGGACTACGTCGAGCCGACGAGCGGCAAGACGATACGTGTGCAGACCAGCCTGACCGGCGAGCCGATGCCGGCGGACAGCATGTACACCACGATCTTTGAGCAGAAGGCTCTCGGTCAGGACTTGTTCGGCCTGAGCTGCTACATGCCGGACTGGCGCATTCCTGGCAGTGGGGCGGAGCAGCAGCACCGAGCGAAGCTGGACGAAATCCTCGGCGACCTGAAGGCGCTGCAATGAATACCAGGCACGCTGAAATCCGCGCGCAACAGCGCGGCATCCCGCCGATGGTCGACCAGCTGCTCGACCTCTACGGGCAGGAGGAACACGACGGCCGTGGTGGCGTCGTGCTCTACCTGAGCAAAAGCAGCATCCGAAGCATGGAGCGCGACCTGGGCCGGCGCCCGGTGTCTCGGCTCGCCGAGTGGTTCGGTGCATACAAGGTCAAGACCACGGACGGCCGAACCATCACGGTTGGTCACCGTACCCAACGCGTCTGGAGGAAGTGATGCAAACACAACCGAACCCCATTCCCCAGCCCCCGTTCCCCATTCAGGAGCTGGAGCAGATCGAAGCAGCCATCCAGGCGTCGCAGCAGTGGCTGAGCACGCTGCAGGGCCGGCGTGAGGCGTTGACGGCGGAGCTGGAGAAGATCACTCGCCCGCCGCTGCCGCCGACCAAGCCGGCGATGAAGTCGATCGGGCCGGGACTGCAGTACCTGGGCAAGATGAGCAATCACTGGAACTACATCGACATCCACATCGACCTGCTTCGGCGGTTGTGGACGGAGTTCCCGGACCGTCGTGAAGCGATGGCGAGGGCAATGGGGGTGTACGGGACCACACGTACCTATGTGGCGAAGTCGCAAGCCGAGCTGTTCCCTGGCCAATCGTTGTCTTTCGCGCAGCGTTTCAGCCGCACGCTGGTGGAAGGCTGGTACGTAGACACCAACCTCAACAAGGAGCGCATGCGACGCATCCTGCCGGCGGCAGTTGCGGCGGCAGGGCTCAAGTGGGGCGCCGATGTGCGGGCGTTCTGGCGAGCGACACAGGTACCAGCATGATCAGGTGCGTGCGTGAAATCGGCGAAATCATTGGGTGCCCGGAAGGCACGGACTCGCCGCAGATTGGGTACCTCCGCCAGCGAAAGGTGTTCAGCTACGGCCCGAAGCGAATCCAGTTGGTCGACTTCGACGAACGGATCGTCCATGCTGTCGAGCGGTTTGCCGACAAGGAAGGCCTGAGCGACGTGATCACCGCCCGCCTCTACAACTGCATCGATGCCTTCCCGGACGATCTGATGGGGCAGTTCGATGCCTTCTATACCAACCCGCCCTGGGGAGCGAGCAACGACGGCGAGAGCGTCAAGGTGTTCGCTGAACGGGGGATCGAAGGTCTGCGCGGTGACGGCGAAGGCGTGATCGTGATCGCCGACGACCCGAAGCTCGACTGGGCGAGGCGTGTGCTCAAGGCGACGCAGACGTTCACCGGCAACATGGGGTTCTTCGTGCAGGAGATGCAGTCTCAGGTTCACCTGTACCACCTCGACGACGCGCCGGAGTTGCGGTCCTGCAATCTCTTCATCCGTTCGGAACCTGGCCGGGTGCCTGTGGCCAAGAGCTATGAGCTTCACGGCGCGAGGCTGGAGAACTTCTACGGGCGTGAGCAGAAGCTGCATGTGCGCTACGTTCGCGAGAAGGGGCGCGTCGACTACGGCAAGGCACCCAGCGAAACCTACGAAATCGAATACCTGGAGAAGACCTGATGTCCTATGGCGATGTTGATGAGGAAATCAGCTTCCGCGAGGAGTGGTTCGCGCCCATTGATAGAGGGCAACTGAAAGGCGGCGTCAGGTTCGCACAGGATTTGCTTGGCAACTTCTATGCGTTTGGCTCTTCCGGTCGAATCTATTTTCTGTCGCGGTCTGAACCTGTCTTCGCAGCTATATCGAATGACTTCTTGGAGTTCATTGAGGAACTTGTCCGTCGGGACTACAAGATCGGCGAGTGGATTGACGCCGTGGAAACTCAAAGATACGACTGGTGAGGGTCGTCGATTGACACGGCATCTTGATGAGCTGAAAGCACGCGGGTTCACGAACTTTCACACACTGCTTTTCGCCAAGGACGTTTCTGCCGCGCGACAGCCGAAGCGGTTAGCAGTTGCAGTTGCAGTTTTGCTGTTCCTGACCGCCACGAGCGCCCAAGCCATGGTGGGCCTGTCTGCCGTGCCCTGGGTGGGCGGTTGCTCTGTGGTACTTGTCGGTAGCTCGATTGCCGTTGTTCTTGGCAAAGCGTCACCATTGGGAAAGCTGCTGGCACTGTTGCTGATTGGAATGGGTGCAGCCGCAGTTTGGGGGCTAAGCCGAGCGCCTGAATACAGCACGTACGAGACTTGGATCAACGCAGCCAGTGCGTTCTGCACTGCTGTGTCGATATATGCGAGCCGCCTGGCCTTGAGGCTCTCCAGGACTTGAACGGTCAAAGCTCAAATGTCTTTTGAAGAAGTCACTCAGCCCGACGTACCCGCATGGCGCACGTGGAATCGTATGGTCCTGGCTGCGCTCGGGGTTGCATGCGCCATTCCAATCTGTGTGAACGTACTGATCGATCCGTACGATCTCTTCCGAGTCTCTCCGATTGGAATTGGTCCAAGCCTCAACCAGCGTTTCCATCACATTCGGCACTTGGAGTCGAGCGCCGGTCGATTCAATGTCCTACTTATGGGCACAAGCGTCATGGGATTGGCCGATCCAAGGGTCGTCGATCAGGAAGTACCTGGCGCAAGCGCCTACAACATGTCGTTCTTCGTTGCCAGCCCGACCGACTTGCTGCGCGCGTCTGAATATTTGGCGAGCAAGGGCGCCCTGCCAAAACGTGTTGTCGTCGGCCTCGACACCTTTCTCTTCGTACGTCGCGATGCGTCCTTGCCGAAGCAGTTTGCGCTTCCTGCCGAGGTGAGTGGCGAATCCAAGGTCGCCTGGTGGACTGACGCTGCGTACACGACAAGCATCACGACTGCGGTCAGCAAGTTGGTCGAGTCCTCGCGCGAAGTCCCGGCCATCGTCTACGACCTTGATCGTGGCAACTATTCGCTGCCTCGCTCCGATGCCGCGATTCGACTGAACCCCACGGCTCACGCTGAAGGCGTGTTGAAACCGACAACGCCGGTCGTGCCGAAAGACCTCCTCGTGGAGAGCGAGTTCGACGCCCTACGTCAGCTCAGAGAGTTCTTCGCGTCGCGCAATGTCCAGGTTCTCTGGATCATCGAGCCGAACAGCGTTGTGATCAGGAACGCGTACGGGGAGCAGAACTATCGCGCCACGATGTCTCGCATAGCGCCCCACTCGAAAGGGTGACGTTCGAAGGGGTGGTTATCGATGATGAGTCGGCAGCCGTGGTGCCGGCGGGGTTGTCGACGGTGGGCGCGGACGGCGTCGCCCGTCACGAGCTTCCGTTCACGCAATTCGCGGGGCATCGCGGTCACACCCTTTCCTACCTTGCGAGGGTGGAGATCGGTGGCGGATGCGTCCTTCTGGTGCCCTCGATGGAGGTCGTGCGGTTCTACTTCGGGGCTTGCGGCTCGCTGCTCAACAACATGTTTGCCGGAGCGCTGGCTGGCGACCGCTTGTATTCGCACGCTTGGAAGAACGAGGAAAGCGGTACAGCCAACGTGACGCTCGATGGCAGCCTGCCGGGCGTTGCCGCCGCGACCGTGGCGCGCATTGCGTTCGACAAGGCTGCCGCGAGGCAATTCCGGGGGATCGTCAACACGGGGGTCAAGGCAGCGGCCAACCGTCAGAAGTGGTACCCCCGGGTGGGGTTCCCGCTTGTGGGGGTCACCACGATCACCGCAGAAGGGGTGTGGATAGACCGGGAGACAGATAGGGCCTTCCTGGCGCACCGCCTTCTGTCCTGCAGCCACCCGTTCCCGTTCAAGAAGCTCTACTACCGAAGTGAGTTCGCGACCACGAAGCTGGGCAAGTCTGCGGTGGCTGGCGAGCCAAGCCATGACTCCCCAGAAGGCAGCCTGAAAGTTCGCCTCGATGAGGCGAAGGGCGCGTCGCGGACGCTGGCGCCGATGGCCGTACTCGCGCAGGCAGCTGCGGACGAGGTCGATCCGTTTCCCGATCTGTCGGCGAAGCAGGTTCGCAAGGTCAAGCAGTCGGCACGGCCAGGCTTCTCTCGAAGCGGACGAGTTGCTCACGATGGTGCTGAGGTTGATCTGGGCATCGGTGGGGCCTCCGAGGGAGGCCCCCGAAGAGGTGATGTCCTGAGCAGAGAGCCGCGAGAGGAAGCCCCTGCGACAGCGCCCAAGTCGATGCAGGAACTGCTCTGGTCAAGGGTTCAGTGGGGCGAGAAGTCGGTCCTGAACTTCGACGCCCCGATGGGAGGCGGGCCGGTAGCTCGTATCGAGTTGCGCCTCGGCGACGGAAGGGATGTCGCTTACTGGGCATGCCGCCTTGGCCTAACCATGGACGAGGGGCGTGGGCCGGACGAGTCCGTCCTCGTAATCGTGGCCGAGGAGGGCGGCGCACGAGACAGCACTGAAATGATGTTGTTCAAAGTCGGTTCGACGGACGAAATCACGCCGAACAAGTGCGCGCAGCTAGCGAGCGCGTTCTGGGCAGACGATCCGACCCGCGAGGCGTTGGAGGACGATGACGTGCTGGTAGGAGCCCTGACGAGGGAACGCCTGGCACAAGAGCACGGAGGCCTTGCCCTGACCGTCGTAGTCGACCGGCTCTTGGGTGCCGGTGATACCGAAGTGCTCCCGGAGCGCACGAGGATTCGGCCTCCCTGAGCCGCCGGCCAGCCCAAAAAGGCTCCCGTCTGGTCCGAGACGACGGGCAAGCGGGACGGCCCACCGAGGACGGCGCTCGCCGTTGGATGGGCCCGATCTGTGGTCAGCAATTCTTACTTAATGACGTTCTTACTTATTAAGAGCACGATTCTTAACTATTGATGCTAGCTCCACCGCCGCCGACCAGGGCCGCGGCACTGGCGGAATGGTGCGGTGCCCGCCAGGGGCGGTCGCCGAAACGGTCGCCGTCATTGCCCGGGTCGAGGCCGAGCACGGCGGCGCTTTCCAGCGCTTCGGCTTCGTCCATCGGCGGCAGCAGCCCCGGCAGGCGCAGCGCGAGCATCGACTTGCCGCTGCCCGGCGGGCCGACCAGGAGCAGGCTGTGCGCGCCGGCGGCCGCGATCTCCAGCGCCCGCTTGGCGCCGGCCTGGCCTTTCACGTCGCGCAGGTCGGGCGGGGCTGGTCGTGGCGGCAGGGGCAGGGGCTCGGCGCGCGGCAAGGGTTCGGCCGCTTCGACGGCGCGCAGGCTGGCCACCACCTGCAGCAGGTGGCTGGCGGCGCGCACGTCGACACCCGATACGCGCGCTGCCAGCGCCGCACTGCCGGCCGGCAGCACCAGGCTGCCGCCGCCGGCGCGGCGCAGGCTCAGGGCCAGCGCCACGGCACCGCGCACCGGCCGCAGGTCGCCGGCCAGGCCGAGTTCGCCGGCGAAGGTGATGCCCGCCAGCCGGGCCGGGTCGATCTGGCCGTCGGCGGCCAGGATGCCCAGCGCGATCGGCAGGTCGAAGCGGCCGGATTCCTTGGGCAGATCGGCCGGCGCCAGGTTGACGGTGATGCGCTTGTTGTGCGGAAAGGCGAAACCGCTCTGTTGCAGCGCGGCGCGCACCCGTTCGCGCGACTCCTTGACCTCGGTCTCGGCCAGGCCGACCAGGGTGAAGCTCGGCAGGCCCGGCGCGAGCTGCACCTCGACCCGCACCTCGGGCGCGTTGAGCCCGTCGAGCGCGCAACTCCCCACCACTGCCAGCGACATCGCCGCCTCCCTTGTGCCGGCCCCGATTCTGGCCCGGACCGAAGGCGCCCGGACCGCACCGCGACGGTGCGTATCGGGGGCATGCACCTTGTCGGAGCGGGTTTTGGGTGCGGCATGCACCGCGATCGGGTTCGGGCGGCCCGAAAACCGGGCTTTCGGGGTGGCATGGAAGCTGCAAAACAGCTTGCGGCAGTTGTCAGCATCCACAGCAACCGTTCGGAGCCTCCATGAAGACGTCCTTGATCACCCTCGCCGCAGCCGCAGCCGCGGCCGCGGCCGCGGCGCTAGCGCCCAGCCTCGCGCTGGCCGACGTTTCCGCCAACCTGGCCCTGACCAGCAAGTACAAGTTCCGTGGCCAGGACCAGAGCGACCCGGACAAGGCGGCCTTGCCGGCCGTGCAGGGAGGCTTCGACTGGACCGTCGACGGCTTCTATGCCGGCAACTGGAACTCGAGCGTCGGTTTTCTCGGCGGCACCGAGATGGACTTCTACGCGGGCTATCGCGGTGAAGCCGCCGGCCTGAGCTATGACCTCGGCGCGCTCCACTACGTCTACCCGGGCAGCGACAGCAGCGCCAACACCACCGAGCTCTATGCCAGCCTGGGCTGGGGCGCGCTGACGGCCAGGTACTCGCGCACCATGTCGAGCCAGTGGTTCGGCGTCGAAGGCGGCCAGGGCAGTGGCTACTTCGAGATCAATGCCGGCGTCGACATGGGCGGCGGCTTCAAGCTGGTCGGCCATGTCGGCGCGACCCGGTTCTCGGGCGGCGCCAAGGACCAGGGCAGCGTGAACTACACCGACCTCAAGCTTGGCGTCGGCTACGACCTGGGTTCGGGCTTCGGCCTCGAGGGCGCCTACGTCGGCGCGTCGAAGAAGTCGGACTGGGGCGACATCAACAAGGCGCGCGCCGTGCTCACCCTGAGCAAAGCGCTGTGATCCCGTCCACCCAGCCAAGGAGAGCGCCATGAAGATGGTGACTGCGATCGTCAAGCCCTTCAAGCTCGACGAAGTGCGCGAGGCCCTGAGCGCGATCGGCGTGCAGGGCCTCACGGTGACTGAAGTGAAAGGCTTCGGCCGCCAGAAGGGCCACACCGAGCTGTACCGCGGTGCCGAGTACGTCGTCGACTTCCTGCCCAAGGTCAGGCTCGAAACCGCGGTCGACGAGTCCATCGTCGAGCGCGTGGTCGAGGCCATCGAAACGGCCGCACGCACCGGAAAGATCGGCGACGGGAAGATCTTCGTCGCCGACCTCGAGCAGGTCCTGCGCATCCGCACCGGCGAAACCGGCAGGGACGCGCTCTGACGCGGCCCGCACACCAGAGAAGACAACAACCATGCGAAAGATCCCATCGATGTTCGCCCGCGCCGTGCCGGCGCTGGGCCTGTGCAGCGGCGCGCTGGCCCAGGACGCTGCGCCCGCCGCCGCGCCGGCCCTCGAACTGGCGGTGTCCGCCGCGGCGCCTGCGCTCGTCGCGGCCGTGCACAAGGGCGACGTGGCCTGGATGATGACGTCCACCCTGCTCGTCATCTTCATGGCCGTGCCCGGCCTGGCACTGTTCTACGGCGGCCTCGTGCGCAGCAAGAACATGCTGTCGGTGCTGATGCAGGTGCTGGTGGTGTTCTCGCTGATCACCGTGCTGTGGGCGGTCTACGGCTACAGCCTGGCCTTCGGCGGCGAGGGCCTGATCGTCGCCGGGCTGGACAAGCTGTTCCTGCACGGCGTCACGGTCGACAGCCTGGCCGACACCTTCACGCCCGAGGTCAAGCTGCCGGAGTACGTGTTCATCGCCTTCCAGGCCACCTTCGCCGGCATCACCTGCGCCCTCATCGTGGGCTCGTTCGCCGAGCGCATGAAGTTCAGCGCCGTGCTGCTGTTCTCGGTGATCTGGTTCACCTTGTGCTACCTGCCGATCGCACACATGGTCTGGGGGGTCGGCGGCTACCTGTTCGACAAGGGCGCGCTCGACTTCGCCGGCGGCACCGTGGTGCACATCAATGCCGGTGTCGCCGGCCTGGTGGGCGCCTATGTGCTGGGCAAGCGCGTGGGCTACGGCCGCGAGAACATGTCGCCGCACAGCCTGGTGCTGACGATGGTCGGCGCCTGCATGCTGTGGGTGGGCTGGTTCGGCTTCAATGCCGGCTCCAACCTGGAAGCCAACGCCGGCGCGGCGCTGGCCTTCATCAACACCTTGTTCGCCACCGCGGCGGCGGTGCTGGCCTGGTGCATCGGCGAGGCGATGCTGAAGGGCAAGGCCTCGATGCTTGGCGCCGCCTCGGGTGCCGTCGCCGGCCTCGTCGCGATCACCCCGGCCTGCGGCACGGTGGGCCCGGTGGGCGGCATCGTGATCGGTGCGCTCGCCGGCTTCGTCTGCCTGTGGGGCGTCAACGGCCTCAAGCGCCTGCTCGACGCCGACGACGCGCTGGACGTGTTCGGCGTACACGGCCTGGGCGGCATGCTCGGTGCGATGCTGACCGGCGTGTTCTCGGCCGGCTCGCTGGGCGGGGTCAAGGGGGCCGACTATTCGATCGGCAGCCAGGTCCTGATCCAGGCCGAGGGCGTGCTCATCACCGTCGTCTGGTCGGCGCTGGTGGCCTTCATCGCCTACAAGATCACCGACAAGGTGGTTGGCCTGCGCGTCAGCGAAGAAGCCGAACGCGAGGGCCTGGACATCAGCGCGCACGGCGAGAAGGCCTACCACGCCTGAGCACCGCCCGACGCCTGGAAGGCCGCCTGCGGGCGGCCTTCTTGCGTGCGCGATGGCATCCGCGCCCGCAGGCGCGATCGGAGATGACGGAAACGTCATCTTCGCGTCCGTTCTTCGTCGGCCCCGGTTTCTAAAGTCCTGTCCATGCCAGGCAGGTCCTGGCCGCCAGGCAACCCCCGAACCACTGACCCAGGAGCCCACCATGACCACCAAGCTGACCACCCTGACCGCCCTCGTCGCCATCGCCGCCGCCTTCGCGTCGCCGGCCTTCGCGCAGGAAGCCACCCCCGACAACTTCGCTGCCGTGCAATCGTTCGCCTCGCGCGACGCGGTGCGCAGCGACGCCATCGCCGCGCTGCGCTCGGGCGCCCTCGACCGCGGTGAAGCCTCGATCGAGCGCACGGTCTTCGTCTCGGTGAACAGCCGCGCGCAGGTCGCGGCCGAAGCCGCCGAGGCGCTGCGCCTGGGCCTGATCGGCCAGGGCGAAGGCCCGGCCCCGGTGCTGACAACGGCACAGGCCGAGATGATCCGCATGGCCGGCCAGCGGGCCGCGACGATGACGCTTGCGGCGCGCTGAGCGACAGCGCCGCAAGAACAGGGCGCCCGCGGGCGCCCTGTTCGCGTGCGATTCCTACAATGGGCTTCCGCTGCACCGGCCCCCACCATGGTCCCCCACCTCATCACCGCATTGACCGGTCCGATCAACGAGCTCGAGCAGCGCATCCTCGAGTCGATGCCGGCCATCGAGCGCTGGTTCCGGCTCGAGTGGATGGAGCACACGCCGCCCTTCTACTGCTCGGTGGACCTGCGCAACGCCGGGTTCAAGCTCGCGCCGGTGGACACCAACCTGTTCCCGGAGGGCTTCAACAACCTGACCGCCGAGATGCTGCCGTTGGCGGTGCAGGCGGCAATGGCGGCGGTGGAGAAGATCTGCCCCGAAGCGAAGAACCTGCTGCTGATCCCCGAAAAGCACACGCGCAACCCCTTCTACCTGACCCATGTGCAGCGGCTGATGCAGATCTTCACGCTGGCGGGCCTGAACGTGCGCCTGGGCTCGCTTGACCCCGAGGTCAAGGCGCCGACCGCATTGGCGCTGCCCGACGGCGGCGAACTCACGGTCGAGCCGCTGCTGCGCACGCGCGGCCGGCTCGGGCTGAAGAATTTTGACCCCTGCACGATCCTGCTCAACAGCGACCTGTCGGCGGGGACGCCGAAGGTGCTGGAGGGCCTGCACGAGCAGTACCTGCTGCCGCCGCTGCACGCGGGCTGGACGGTGCGGCGCAAGAGCCTGCATTTCAGGAGTTACGAAGAAGTGGCGAAGAAGTTCGCCAAGCTGCTGGGCATGGACCCCTGGCTGATCAACCCGATGTATGCGCAGTGCGGCGAGGTCAGCTTCTCCGAACCCGGCGGGCTGGAGTGCGTGCAGGGCAATGTCGACATGCTGCTCGGCAAGATCCGCCGCAAGTACAAGGAATACGGCATCAACGAAAAACCCTTCGTCGTGGTCAAGGCCGACAACGGCAGCTACGGCATGGGCGTGATGACGGTGCGCGACGCCAAGGAGCTCACCGAGCTGAACCGGCGCACGCGCAACAAGATGAGCGTGGTCAAGGACGGGCAGGCGATCTCCGAGGTCATCATCCAGGAAGGCGTGATCACGCACGAGCGCGTCAACGACGCGGTTGCCGAGCCGGTGGTCTACATGATCGACCGCTATGTGGTCGGCGGCTTTTACCGCGTGCACGCCGAACGCGGCGCCGACGAGAACCTCAACGCCCCCGGCGCGGGCTTCGTGCCACTCGCCTTCGAGCCGCCGGCGCACCTGCCGCGCCCGGGCGAAAAACCCGGCGCCAGCGTGCCCAACCGCTTCTACATGTATGGCGTGGTCGGCCGCCTGGCGATGGTCGCGGCGGCCTACGAACTCGAGGCCACCGACCCCGACGCCGAGATCTACGAGTGAGGCGCGCCGGCCCCGCGCATCGCGGCCCGCCCTGCTCTTGTGCGCTGCACAAGGGCGGGCGTAACATCCGCGCTCCCCAGGCTTGACCGCGCGCCAGGCGCCGTCCCCGCGCCTTGACCGCCACATCCGCTGCACGTTCGCCCAAGGCCCAGGCCGCACTGACCCTGGCCGCCCTCGGCGTCGTCTACGGCGACATCGGCACCAGCCCGCTGTATGCGCTCAAGGAGGTCTTCCACGCCGGGCATGTGGCGGTGACGCCGGCCAACGTGCTCGGCGTGCTGTCGCTGATCTTCTGGACGATCACCGTGATCGTCTCGCTGAAGTACGTGCTGCTCATCCTGCGCGCCGACAACCACGGCGAGGGCGGCCTGATCGCGATGCTGGCCCTGGCCACGCAGGCGGTGGCCGAGCGGCCCGGCCTGCGCCGCGTGCTGCTGGTGGTCGGCATGTTCGGCACCGCGGTGTTCTACGGCGACGGCGTCATCACGCCGGCGATCAGCGTGCTGTCGGCGGTCGAAGGCCTGGAGGTCGCGGTCGCCAACCCGGCGCTGCACGCGGCCGTGCTGCCGATCACCCTGCTCGTGCTGACCGCGCTGTTTGCGGTGCAGCGCTACGGCACCGGTGGCATCGGGCGCGCCTTCGGACCGATCACCCTGGTCTGGTTCGGCGTGCTGGTGGCGCTCGGGTTGCCGCAGGTGCTGGCCAATCCGGCGGTGCTGGCGGCGCTGAGCCCGCTGCCGGCGCTGGGCTTCATCGCCGCCCATCCGGGCACCGCCTTCATCGCGCTCGGTGCGGTGGTCCTGGTGGTCACCGGCGGCGAGGCGCTGTACGCCGACCTCGGCCACTTCGGCCGGTTTCCGATCCGCGTCGCCTGGTACGCCATCGTGATGCCGGCCCTGGTGGTCAACTACTTCGGCCAGGGCGCGCTGCTGCTGGTGCATCCCGAAGCGGTGGAGAACCCCTTCTACCTGCTGGCGCCCGACTGGGCGCGCCTGCCCCTGGTGGTCCTGGCCACCTTTGCCACGGTGATCGCGTCGCAGGCCCTGATCACGGCGGCCTTCTCGGTCACCAAGCAGGCGATCCAGCTCGGCATGCTGCCGCGCATGCGCGTGCTGCACACCTCGGTGCGCGACACCGGACAGATCTACGTGCCGGCGGTGAACTGGGGCCTGTTCCTGCTGGTGGTGCTGGCGGTGGCGCTGTTCAAGTCCTCGTCGGCCCTGGCCTCGGCCTACGGCATCGCGGTGACGATGGACATGACGATCACCACCGTGATGACCTTCTTCGTCATCCGCTACGGCTGGAAGTACCCGCTGTGGCTGTGCCTGCTGGCCACCGGCGCGTTTTTTGTCGTCGACATCCTGTTCTTCGCGTCGAACTCGCTCAAGCTGCTCGCCGGCGGCTGGTTCCCGATCGTCATCGGCATCGCGATCTTCACCCTGATGCTGACCTGGGTGCAGGGCCGCAAGCTGATGACGGCCAAGCTGCGCGAGGAAGCGATCGATCTCGAGGGTTTCCTGGAGGCGGTCTTCGTCAGCCCGCCGCAGCGTGTGCCCGGCACCGCGGTCTTCCTGTCGGGCGAGGAGGACCTGACGCCGAACGCGCTGCTGCACAACCTGAAGCACAACAAGGTGCTGCATGAATACAACCTGTTCATCACGGTCCGGCACCATGAGCGGCCCTGGATCGGTTTTGACAAGCGCATCGAAATGCGTTCGCTTGGCCATGACTGCTGGCAGGTGACCCTGCATTTCGGCTTCAAGAACGACCCCGACGTGCCGCTGGCGCTGAAGCTGCTCGAAGATCGCGGCGTGCCGCTGCCGGACATGGACACCAGCTACTTCCTGAGCCGCGACGTGGTCGACCCCAAACTCGGCGGCGGCATGTCGCTGTGGCGCGAAAAACTCTTCGCCGGCCTGCACCGCAACGCTTCGGCAGCGGCCGATTTCCTGTCGCTGCCGCCGAACCGCGTGGTCGAGCTCGGCACCAAGGTCCAGATCTGATGAACACCCGCCCCCTGCTGCCGGCCGAGCGCCTGCACCCCGCCATCCGCGACGGCGTGGCCCGCCGCCACCGCGACATCGTCGACGCCGTCGAGGCCGCCATTGCGGCGCAGCCGGTGGTCGTGGTCGGCATGCGCGGCAACCCCTTCGTGCGCAAGGCGCGCAAGCGTCTGGACCAGGCCGGCATCGCCCACCATGACCTCGACTACGGCAGCTACTTCGGCGACTGGCGGCGGCGCAATGTGCTGAAGATGTGGAGCGGCTGGCCGACCTTCCCGATGGTCTTCGTCAAGGGCCAGCTCATCGGCGGCGCCGACGAGCTCGGCCGCCTGGTCGACGGCGGTGAACTGCAGCGCCTGCTCGCCTGAGGCGGTCGATGCTGCGCGACCTGTCGCTGTCGGCGGTCGTCGCCGGCTTCGTCGCCGTGCTGGTGGGGTTCAGCAGCTCGGTGGTCATCGTCTTCCAGGCCGCGGCGGCCTTCGGTGCCACGCCGGCGCAGACCACCTCCTGGATCTGGGCCCTGGGCCTGGGCATGGGCCTGACCAGCATCGCGCTCAGCCTGCACTACCGCCAGCCGGTGCTCACCGCCTGGTCCACGCCCGGCGCGGCCCTGCTGGCCACCGCCGGCGGCGGCTTCACGATGGCCGAGGCCACCGGCGCCTTCATCGTCTGCGCCGCGCTGATCACGCTCGCCGGGCGGACGGGCTGGTTCGAGCGCGTGATGAACCGCATCCCGCAGGCCCTGGCGGCGGCGCTGCTCGCCGGGGTGCTGGCGCGCTTCGCGATCGATGCCTTCTTGCAGCTCGGCCCCGAGTTCGCGCTCGTCGCGCCGATGTTCGGCGTCTACCTGATCGGCCGGCGCGCCTGGCCGCGTTATGCGGTGCCGGGGGTGCTGGCGCTCGGCGTGGCCATCGCCGCGCTCCAGGGCCGCATCGCGCTCGGCGGCGTGCACTGGGCCTGGGCGGTGCCGGTGTTCACCGCGCCGGCCTTCAGCGCCGCGGCCCTGGTGAGCCTGGCGCTGCCGCTGTTCGTGGTCACGATGGCCTCGCAGAACCTGCCCGGCGTGGCCGCGCAGCGTGCGGCCGGTTATGTCACGCCGGTGTCGCCGGTGATCACGGCCACCGGCGTGGCCACCCTGCTGCTCGCGCCCTTCGGCGGCCATGCACTGAACCTGGCGGCGATCACGGCGTCGATCTGCATGAGCCGCCAGGCGCATGAAGACCCGGCGCGGCGCTACATGGCCGCGGTGATGGCCGGCGTGTTCTACGTCCTGCTCGGGCTGGCCGGCGGCGCGGTGGTCGGGCTGATCGCGGCCTTCCCGCAGGCCCTGGTGCTGGCGGTGGCTGGCTTTGCCCTGCTGGGCACCATCGGCGGCGGCCTGGCCGTGGCGACGCGCGAAGAGCACAGCCGCGAGCCGGCGCTGATCACCTTTCTCGTCACCGCCTCCGGGCTGGCGCTGTGGGGCGTGGGCAGCGCCTTCTGGGGCGTGGTCGCAGGCGCGCTGGCGCTGGCTGTGCAACACTGGCGAAAAGCCCATTGAAGCGCATGCAACTTCTCTTCGTCGCCGACCCGCTGGCGTCCTTCAAGCCGTACAAGGATTCGACCTTCGCGATGATGCGCGAGGCCGCCGCACGCGGCCATGCGCTGCTCGCCTGCGAGCCCAGGGACCTGCGCTGGCAGCGCGGCGCGCCGGTGACGGCGCAGGTGCGCGAGATCACGCTGTCGGGCAGCATCGACGCCGACTGGTTCCAGCAGCGCAGTGAGCGGACCCTGGCGCTGAAGGACGCAGGCGCGGTGCTGATGCGCAAGGACCCACCCTTCGACAGCGAGTACTTCTACGCCACCCATCTGCTGAGCCAGGCCGGGCGTGAAGGCGCCCAGGTCTTCAACCGCCCGCAGGCGCTGCGCGAACACCCGGAAAAACTCTCGATCCTGGAGTTCCCGGAGCACATCGGCCCGACCCTGGTGACGCGCGACGCGGCCGACGTGCGGCGCTTCCATGCCGAGCACCACGACATCATCCTCAAGCCGCTGGACGGCATGGGCGGCACGGGCATCTTCCGCATCGGGCCCGACGGCATGAACCTGGGCAGCGTGGTCGAGACGCTCAACCGCGGCGGCGCCACCAGCCTGATGGTGCAGAAATACCTGCCCGAGATCGTCGACGGCGACAAGCGCATCCTGGTCATCGGCGGCGTGCCGGTGCCCTTCTGCCTGGCGCGCATCCCGCAGGGCAGCGAGATCCGCGGCAACCTGGCCGTCGGTGGCAAGGGCGTGGCGCGTCCGCTCAGCGAGGCCGACCGCCGCATCGCCGAGGCCCTGGGCCCGCTGCTGGCCGCGCGCGGGCTGCTCCTGGTGGGGCTGGACGTGATCGGCAGCAGCCTCACCGAAATCAACGTCACCAGCCCGACCTGCTTTGCCGAGATCACCGAGCAGACCGGCTTCCCGGTGGCCAGGACCTTCGTCGACGCGCTGGAGGCAGCGCTTGCATCCGGCAGCGGCGCGGCTGCGTAAGTCGTCTGCATGAAACGCTCGACCCTTGGCCTGCTGGCCTGTGCTGCCCTGCCCGCCCTGCCTGCATACGCCAACCACGGCGGCCCGGTCACCCCCGCCCCGCAGACCATCCTCATCGAAGGCCATTACGACAACGCCGTCGGCACCCAGGACGCGGCCTCGGCCGGCACCATCAACCGCGCCCTGCTCGAGAGCCGCCCGGCGCAGCGGCCCGGCGAGGTGCTGGAATTCGTGCCCGGCGTCATCGTCACCCAGCACTCGGGCGACGGCAAGGCGAACCAGTATTTCCTGCGCGGCTTCAACCTCGACCACGGCACCGACTTCGCGACCCGCCTGGCCGGCATGCCGCTGAACCTGCCCTCGCACGGCCACGGCCAGGGCTACACCGACCTGAACTTCCTGATCCCCGAGCTGGTGTCGCGCATGGACTACCGCAAGGGCCCTTACGACGCGATGGTGGGTGACTTCGCCGCCGCCGGCTCGGTGGACATCCACCTGCTGCCGCGTGTGGCCGCGCCCTTCGTGCAGCTGACCCTGGGCGGCCACGACTATCGGCGCGCGGTGGCCGGCGCCTCGACCGAACTTGCGCCCGACACGGTGCTGCTCGGTGCCGCGGAGTGGATGCACAGCGACGGCCCCTGGAGCGTGGCGCAGGGCCTGCGCAAGCACAACGCCCTGCTGCAGCTCAGCGGCGGCACGCGCAGCCGCGGCTGGAGCCTGCTGGCGATGGCCTACGAGGCGCGCTGGACCGCCACCGACCAGATCCCCGGGCGCCTGCTGCGCGAGGGCAGCCCGATCCCCGGCTTCGGCCGCTACGACTCGCTGGACCCGAGCACCGGTGGCCGCACGCGGCGGCAGTCGCTGTCGGGCGACTGGCATGTCGACGGCGCCAGCGGCCGCAGCACCTTGTCGGCTTATGCGATCGACTACGACCTCGACCTGAATTCCAACTTCACTTACGCGCTGGAGCGCCCGGCGCAAGGCGACCAGTTCAAGCAGCGCGACCATCGCAGCATCGTCGGCGCCGACCTCGACCATGTCTTCAACCATGACATCGGCAACTGGCCTGCGCGCAGCAGCTTCGGCCTGCAGTGGCGGCACGACCGCATCCGCAACGGCCTGTACGACAGCGTGGCGCGCGAGATCACGGCCACCACGCGCGAGGACCGCATCCGGCTGCAGCAGCTCGGGGCCTACGCCAGCACCGCCGTGGAGTTCACGCCGCGCTGGCGCGCCGTGTTCGGCCTGCGCGCCGACCATCTGCGCGCCGACGTCGACGCGCTGACCCTGCCCGCCAACGGCGGCCGGGCGCACGGCAGCCTGCTGTCACCCAAGGCCTCCCTGGTCTGGCTGGCGGCTGCGAAGCACGAGTTCTTCGTCAACGCCGGCCGCGGCTTTCACAGCAACGACGCGCGCGGCATGACCGCCACGCTGGACCCGAAAAGCGGAGACCCGGTGGACCGCGTGGCGCCGCTGGTGCCCGTCAGTGGTGCCGAGATCGGCTGGCGCACCCAGGCCGTCGCCGGGCTGCAGACCTCGGTGGCGCTGTGGACCCTGCGCTCGGACTCGGAACTGGTCTATGTGGGTGACGCCGGCACCACCGAAGCCAGCGGCGCCAGCCGCCGGCGCGGCATTGAAGTCAGCAACCGCTGGATACCGGCGCCGTGGTTCCTGTTCGATGCCGACCTGGCCTTCAGCCGCGGCCGCTTCGACGACGGCAGCCGGATCCCGAATGCGGTCGACAGCGTGGCCTCGGTGGCCGCCACGCTGAAGGACCTGCAGGGCTGGACGGCCAGCCTGCAATGGCGCTATCTGGGCAGCGGTGCCCTCATCGAAGACAACAGCGTGCGCGCCGAACCCTCGTCGACCTTCAACCTGCGCCTGACGCGTGCACTCGGCAAGCGTGTGGCGCTGACCCTGGATGTCTTCAACCTCTTCGACCGCCAGGTCAACGACATCCAGTACTTCTACACCTCGCAGCTGCCCGCTGAAGCCGCGCCGGTGGCCGACCGCCATCTGCACCCGGCCGAGCCGCGCAGCCTGCGCCTGACCCTGCAGGCCCGGATCTGATGCGCGCCCTGCTCACGGCCCTGGCCGGCTGCCTTGCCCTGACGGCGCAGGCGCACGACAGCTGGTTCACGCCGCTGCCGCCCAGCGCGCGCGGGCAGCTCGTGCTGGGCCTGGGCACCGGCACCACCTTCCCGGCCTACGAAGTGCCGGTGGCCCTGCAGCAGGTCGAGCACAGCGGCTGCCTCGGCGAGGGCGTGCGCGAAATCCCGCTGCGCGAGGCCGGCGCCGACGGCACGGCGCTGCCGGTGCTGGCGCTGCGCACCGGCCGGCCGCTGTCGCCGGCGGCCAGCTTCAGCTGCTGGGCACAGCTGGTGCCGATCCCCATCGAGATCGACGACCCGACCGTCGACATCTACCTCGACGAGATCCACGCGCTGCCGGCGGTGCGCGAGCGCTGGGCGGCGCTGAAGGCACGCGGCCGGCGCTGGCAGGAAAGTTACGTCAAACATGCGCGCATCGAGTTCGTCGGCGAGGCCAGCGATGCCGGCCCGACGGCAGCCCTGCCGGGCCTGGGCATGGACGCGCGCATCGAGAACACCCAGCGCCCGCTGCGCGCCGGCGACACGCTGCGTGTCCAGGTCCTGCGCGACGGCCGGCCGCTGGCCGGCCTGCCGCTGCAGCTGCGCAGCGACCTGAGCCCGCTCGGCATCTGGCGCAGCAGCGATGCCGAAGGCCGCATCGAGGCCGTGCTGCCGCTGGCCGCACGCTGGATCCTGCGCGGCGTGGACCTGCGCCCTGCCGCCGACGGCTCCGAGCGCTGGGACAGCCGCTTCCTGACCCTGGCCTTCGAGGTGCAGGCCAGGCGTTGAAGTTGATCAGCCGCGCACGAAGCGCAGGCCGCTGAAGCGCCGGTGAGACAGTGTGGGCAGACGGCCGACAATCGAACCATGGCCCTCCTGTCCCTGTCCAACGCCCATCTCGCCTACGGCCACCTGCCCCTGCTCGATGGTGCCGACCTGTCGCTCGAGGCCGGTGAACGGCTGGCGCTGATCGGCCGCAACGGCGCCGGCAAGTCCAGCCTGCTGAAGGTGCTGGCCGGGCTGGAGAGGCTCGACGACGGCCTGCTGCAACAGCAGGGCGGGCTGCGCCGCGTCTACGTGGCGCAGGAACCGCTGTTCGAGGCCGACGCCACGGTCTTCGACGCCGTGGCCGACGGTGTGGCCGAGGCGCGCGCGCTGCGCGCGCGCTACGAAGCGCATGCGCCCGATGACGATCTGGATGCGCTGCAGACCCGGCTCGAGGCGCTGGACGGCTGGACCTGGGAGCAGCGCGTGGAGACCGCCCTGCAGCGCCTGCAACTCGACGCGGACATGGCTGTGACGTCGCTGTCGGGCGGCATGAAAAAACGCGTCGCGCTGGCCCGGGCCCTGGTCGCTGCACCCGATGTGCTGCTGCTCGACGAGCCGACCAACCACCTCGACATCGACGCCATCGAGTGGCTGCAGGACTTGCTCAACGACTGGCGCGGCGCGCTCGTGTTCGTGTCGCACGACCGGGCCTTCATCGACGCCGTGGCCACGCGCATCGTCGAGCTCGACCGCGGCGGGCTGCGCAGCTACCCCGGCAGCTTTGCGGCCTACGAGGCCACCAAGGCGCGCGAACTGGAGGACGAGTCGCTGGCCAGTGCACGTGCCGACAAGCTGCTGGCGCAGGAGGAGGTCTGGATCCGCAAAGGCGTGGAGGCCCGGCGCACACGCAGCGTCGGCCGTGTCGCACGCCTGCAGGATCTGCGCGCGCAGCGCCGGGCGCGGCGCGAACAGCTCGGCCAGGTGACGCTGTCGCTGGACGCCGGCCTGCCCACCGGCAAGATCGTCGCCGAACTCACCGACGTGACGATGCGCTTCGGCGACAAACTGCTCATCGACGGCTTCAGCGCCACCATCCTGCGCGGTGACAAGGTCGGCCTGATCGGCCCCAACGGTGTCGGCAAGACGACCCTGCTGAAGCTGATCCTCGGCGAGCTCGAACCCAGCGCCGGCCGCGTGCGCCGGGGCACGAATCTGCGGGTCGCGTATTTCGACCAGATGCGCGCCGCGCTCGACCTGGACGCGACCCTGGTCGACACCATCAGCCCGGGCAGCGAGTGGATCGAGCTCGGCCAGGAGCCGAAGACCGTGCGCAAACACGTGATGAGCTACCTGACCGACTTCCTGTTTTCGCCCGAGCGCGCGCACTCACCGGTGCGCACCCTCTCGGGCGGCGAGCGCAATCGGCTGCTGCTGGCGCGCCTGTTTGCGCTGCCGGCCAACGTGCTCGTGCTTGACGAGCCGACCAACGACCTCGACATCGACACCCTGGACCTGCTGGAGGAGTTGCTGCAGGACTATGCCGCCACCGTCTTCCTGGTCAGCCACGACCGGCGGTTTCTGGACGACGTCGTCACCAGCACCATCGCCTGGGAGGGTGACCCCGTGTTCGGCGGTCGCCCCGGCCTGTGGCGCGAGTACGAGGGCGGCTACAGCGACTGGAAGCAGCAGCGCGAGCGTGGGCGGGTGGTGGTGGCGACCAGCCCCGCGCCCGGCGCCGCGCCGTCCGCCGCGCCATCCGCCGCGGCGGCCAGGCCGCGGGCCAAGCTCAGCTACAAGGAGCAGCGTGAGCTCGACGAACTGCCGGCGCGCATCGAAGCGCTGGAGGCCGAGCAGGCAAGGATCGCCCAGACTCTGGCCGGCAGCGCGATCTACATTGACGAACCGCAGCGCGTGGGCCTGCTGAATGCGCGCCACGCGGAGATCGAAGCCGAACTGATGGCAGCGCTGGAGCGCTGGGAGTTGCTGGGGGCGCGCTAGGCGCCCGGGCATCGGCGGGTGCCGCCATCGCGTTCGGCGCGGTCGCCAGGCGCCGCGCCGGGGCCCCGCTCAGGACGCCGACGGGTGGCTGCGCCAGCCTTCGTTGGTGGCCGCCGGGTGGGTGCGGCTGACGATCAGCGCGGCCTGCAGGTACAGCGCATTCACCAGACGCGCCGCGCGCTCACGGTCGAAGCCGGGCCAGCCGCTCATCTCGCGCAGATTGGTGCCTTCGCGGCGCAGGCGCGCCACCGCGGCCGACAGCGGCCCGGGCAGTTCCAGCCCGCGCAGGTCGGCGCCGGGGGTCACGCGGTAGGCGATCGAGCCGGCGAGTTCGGGCAGCAGGCTGTCGCGCGCACCGCGCATGGCCAGCGCCCAGGTCAGCGGGCCCAGCGGGCCGTACAGCGCCGCGTCGGCCACCAGGGTGCGTTCATGGCTGCCCGGCGGCTGCAGCAGGGCCGGCTCGACCTGCAGCACCTCGAAGGCCTGCAGCCGGCTGTTGAGCAACTGCGCCGGCGTCAGCGCGCAATGCGCCAGCCGTTCGGCCGGGAACAGGGTCAGCGGGATCACATGCTGCTCGATGCCCAGGTGCAGCAGCAGCCGGCGACCGTGGCGCAGCGCCGCGGCCACGACCTCCAGCAGATCGTTTGGCCGGCCATCGCGGTCGCCGCGCAGCAGGTCCTGCAGCAGCGAGGGGCTGAGCGACGTCAGCCGGGTGCTGCTGCCACGATCCGCCGCCTGGTGCTGGTGCAGGTAGCGGCGGAAATCGCTGATGCGCATCAGTTCCGGCGCGCCGACGGGGAGGGTGGAAGGGAACATGGGTCGTCCAGTAGAGGATGGTAAACGTGAAATCCGTCACGAATCACGGCCTCCCCGGGGATGGGTGGTCAGGCCCGGGCCCCGGTGGCGCGCAGCGCCTGCCAGAAGCGGCCGTCCTGGGTGGCCGCGAAATTGATGCGCATGCACTGGCTCGGCCGCCGGCTGGCCTGGAACAGGGTGCCCGGGGCCAGCAGCCAGCCCTGGTCGAGCATCGCCAGCGCCAGGCGCTCGGTGTCGGTGCCCACGTCGACCCAGCCGAACAGACCCTGCGGCGGTGTCACGAAGCGGCAGCCGGCGTCCAGCGCATGGTGCACGGCGCGGTCGCGGGCCGCGTCCAGGCGCTGCACGATGCGTTCGGCGTGGCGGCGCAGCAGGCCCTGGTCCAGGCACCAGGCCACGGCCTGTTCGAGCACCGCCGGGGTGGTCAGGGTGCTCACCAGCTTGGTGTCGATCAGGCGTTCGGCGAGTGCCGGCGCGGCGGCGACAAAACCGACCCGCCACTGCGGCGTCAGGATCTTCGAAAAACCCGACACCAGCAGGGTGCGCCGCAGGCCGTCGAGCGCGCACAGCCGGGTCGCGTGCGGCGGCGCCAGGAAGGCGTAGGTGTCGTCCTCGACGATGGTCAGGTCATGGCGCTCGGCCAGGCCCAGCACGCGGTGCGCCGCCGCCGGGCTCAGCGTGTACCCGGTCGGGTTGTGCAGCACCGACACCGTGACGTACAGGCGTGGGCGCTGTGTCTGCAGCAGCGTGGCCATCACCGCCAGGTCGGGGCCGTCGGCGCCGCGCGGCACCGGCAGCAAACGCATGCCCAGGCGACTCAGACGCTCGTACTCCACCGCCCAGCCGGGTTCGTCGACCAGCACCGCGTCGCCCGGCTGCAGCAGGGTGCGCGCGACGATGTCCAGCGCATGCGTGGCGCCCAGGGTGCTGACGATCTGCGCCGGCTCGGCGTCGATGCCCAGGTCGCCGAGCCGGCGCGACAGGGCCGCGCGCAGCGCCGGGTCGCCGGCGGGTTCGCCGTAGCGCACCCAGGCCCGGCCGTCGCCCGCGGCCACGCGGCGAAGCGCACGCTGCAGCAGGGCCGGGTCCAGCCAGTCCTCGGGCAGGGTGCCCATGCCTGGCGCGGAGCCGTGCACGCCGGCATGGAACATGCCGCGGATCAGCGCGGTGGCGTCGACCGGCGCCGCCGGCAGGCCGCCGGCCGTGCCTTGTGTGTTGCGCCCGGCCAGCGCTGCGCGCACGAAAAAACCGCGCTGGGCGCGCGCCTCCACCAGGCCCTGGGCCTGCAGCCGGTCGTAGGCGGCGACCACGGTGGCCGCGCTGATGGCGTAGCGTGCGGCACAGTCGCGCACCGAAGGCAGCCGCGCCCCCGGACGCAGCAAGCCCTGGCCGATGCGTTCGCCCAAGCGTGCCGCCAGCTGTTCGGCCAGCGTCGCTCCGGCGTCGCGCGACAGCAGCGGCCAGGCTTCTTGCGGAGGATTCATCTTGTGTCGGTGGCGCGGCTGATACAGATTGGCGTGCTGTGCGTTTCAGTGTATCGGTACTGTGTCGGTGCAGGCTCTACAGTTCGAGCGCCATGAACCCATCCGAGCTGCCGGCCCCCACCACGGCCGACCCGGCCACCCGCGGTCTGGCCTGGGGCGCGCTCGGCGTGCTGATCTTCGCGCTCACGCTGCCGATGACGCGCCTCGCGGTCGGTGACCAGACGGCGCCGCAGCTGCCGCCGGCCTTCGTCACCGCCGGGCGCGGGGCGCTTGCCGGGCTGCTCGCGGTGGCCTATCTGGCGCTCACCGGGGCGCGGCGCCCGCCGCGCCGGGTCTGGCCGGCGCTGACACTGAGCGCCCTGGGCACGGTGCTCGGCTTTCCGCTGTGCCTGGCCATCGCCCTGCGCGAGGTCGCGGCCATGCACGCGGCCGTGGTCACCGGCGTGCTGCCGCTGGCCACCGCGGTGGTGGGCGCGCTGGCGGCGCGGCAGCGCCCATCGGCCGGGTTCTGGGCCGCCGCCGTGGCCGGCTGCGCCCTGGTCCTGGCCTTCGCTGCCTGGCAGGGCGGGGGCGCCTGGGTCGCGGCCGACGGCTGGCTGGCTCTGGCGGTGCTGACCGGGGCCGTCGGCTACGTCGCCGGCGCGCACGCCGGGGCCGCGCTGTCGGCGCCGCAGGTGATCTCCTGGGTGCTGGTCGGCTCGCTGCCGCTGACCTTGCCGGCGGCCGTGCTGCTGTGGCCCGCGGCGCCGGCGAGCACGGCGGCCTGGGCCGGATTTGCCTATACCGGCGTGTTTTCGATGTGGCTGGGCTTCTTTGCCTGGTACCACGGGCTGGCGCTGGGCGGCGTGGTGCGGGTCAGCCAGGTGCAGCTGCTGCAGCCCTTTCTGGCCCTCATCGCCGCGGCGCTGCTGCTCGGCGAGCCGCTGGAGGCGGTGACGGTGATCTTTGCGCTGGCGGTGCTGGTGGTGGTGGCCGCAGGGCGCAAGACGAAGGTCAGGACATGATGAAGACCCTGGGCATCCTGGGCGGCATGAGCTGGGAATCCACCGCCGTCTACTACAGGCTCATCAACCAGGGCGTGGCCACGCGCCTCGGCGGGCTGCACAGCGCGCCGCTGCTGCTGCACAGCCTGGACTTCGCCGGCGTCGCCGCAGGGCAGCGCGCGGGCGACTGGCCGGCCCTGGCGCGGCAGCTCGGCGCGGCCGGCGCCGGCCTCGTGCGTGCCGGCGCCGGCGCGCTGCTCATGGCCACCAACACCATGCACAAGCTGGCCGCGCCGGTGCAGGCCGCGGCCGGCGTGCCGCTGCTGCACATTGCCGACGCCACCGGCCGCGCGCTGCGCGACGCGCGGGTGCAGCGCGCCGGCCTGCTCGGCACCCGTTTCACGATGGAAGACAGCGGCGTGCTGCGTGACCATCTGGCGCAGCACTACGGCGTCCAGACCCTGGTGCCGGGCGAGCCCGGCCGTGCCGAGACGCACCGCGTGATCTTCGACGAACTCTGCCGCGGCCGCATCGAAGCCGCTTCCCGCGACGCCTATGCCGGCATCATCGCGGACCTGGCGCGCGACGGCGCCGAGGCGGTGATCCTGGGCTGCACCGAGATCGGCCTGCTGATCGGCGCCGCCGACAGCCCGCTGCCCGTGTTCGACACCACGACCCTGCATGCCGCCGCGGCGGTGGATTGGATCTGCGCATGAATTGGCAACTCGCCCGCCGCGCCTCGCGGCTCAACCCTTCGGTGATCCGCGAGATCCTCAAGCTCACCGAGCGCCCGGGCATCATCTCCCTGGCTGGCGGTCTGCCTTCGCCCGACGGCTTTCCGGTCGAGGCCCTGCGCGCGGCCACCGAGCGGGTGCTCGCCGACAGCCCGCGCGAAGCCCTGCAGTACGCCGCCAGCGAAGGTTTCGGCCCGCTGCGCGAATGGGCGGCGGCGCAGTTGCAGGCGCAGGGCCTGGCGGTGACGGCGGGCGATGTGCTGATCACGACCGGCTCGCAGCAGGGCCTGGACCTGGTGGGCAAGCTGCTCATCGACCCCGGCAGCCGGGTCGCGGTCGAGTCGCCGACCTATCTCGGCGCGCTGCAGGCCTTCGCGCCCTACGAGCCGGACTTCATCGAGGTCGAGGGCGACGACGACGGCCCGCTGCCGGCGGCGCTGGATGCGGCCCGCGACGCACGTTTCGTCTACCTGCTGCCCAACTTCCAGAATCCCGGCGGTCGCTGCATGAGTGCGCCGCGCCGCGCCGCGCTGGCCGAGCGCGCCGCTGCCCTGGGCCTGCCGGTGGTCGAGGACAACCCCTACGGCGAGCTCTGGTACGACCAAGCGCCGCCGCCACCGGTGAGTGCACTGCTGCCCGGCGGCAGTGTCTACCTGGGCTCGCTGTCCAAGGTGCTCGCGCCGGGGCTGCGGCTGGGGTATGTTGCCGCGCCGCCGGCGCTGTTTGCCAAGCTGCTGCAGGCCAAGCAGGCTGCCGACCTGCACACCCCGGGCTTCAACCAGCGCGTCGCGCATGCGGTGCTCGCCGACGGCCTGCTGGAGCGCCACCTGCCGGCCGTGCGTGCGCGCTACAAGGCGCAGCGCGACGCGATGCAGGCGGCGCTGCAGGCCCATCTGCCGCCGGGCTGCCACTGGGTGCGGCCGGGCGGCGGCATGTTCTTCTGGGTCGAGCTGCCGGCCGGGCTGGACGCCACCGCCCTGCTGCCCCAGGCGGTCGACGCCGGCGTCGCCTATGTGCCCGGCGCGGCCTTTTACGCCGGGCCGCCGGCGGTGAACCGGCTGCGCCTGAGTTTTGTCACCGTGTCGCCGCAACGCATCGAGGCCGGGGTGGCGACGCTGGGACAGATCCTGAAGGCGTCGATCGAATGACGCGCCGCTTCCACCAGGTCGACGTCTTCAGCGAACAGCCCCTGCAGGGCAACCCGCTGGCCGTGATCCACGCGGCCGAGGGCCTGACCGATGCGCAGATGGCGGCGCTGGCGCGCTGGACCAACCTGTCGGAAACCAGCTTCCTGCTGCCGCCCGGCGACCCGTCGGCCGACTACCGCGTTCGCATCTGGACGCCGGGCGGTGAACTGCCCTTCGCCGGCCACCCGACCCTGGGCAGCTGCTGGGCCTGGCTGGCCACCGGCGGCGTGCCGAAGACCGCCGGTCGCATCGTGCAGCAATGTGGCGTGGGGCTCGTCACGGTGCGGCGCGACGGCGCCCGGCTGGCCTTCGCCGCGCCGGCGCTGCGGCGCAGCGGGCCGCTCGACGAAGCGCTGCTCGCGCGCATCGCGGCCGGGCTGGGTCTGGCGCCCGGCGAGATCCTGCGCCATGCCTGGATCGACAACGGCCCGGGCTGGTGCGGCGTGCTGCTGGGCTCGGGCGAACATGTGCGCGCGCTGCAGCCGGACTGGTCGGCGCTCGGCGAGATCAAGCTCGGCATCGTCGGCGCGCAGGCCGCCGGCGCCGACACTGCGATCGAGCTGCGCGCCCTGATCGGCGGCGGCAACTACGAAGACCCGGTCACCGGCAGCCTGAATGCCAGCGTGGCGCAATGGCTGATCGGTGACGGCCTGCTGCCGGAGCGCTACGTCGCGGCCCAGGGGCATGCCCTGCAGCGTGCCGGGCGGGTGCATGTGGCGCGCGAAGACGGCGTGATCTGGGTCGGCGGCGCGGTGACGCCGGTGGTCGAGGGTATCGTCAGGCTGTGAGCACCGAAGTCGACCACCTGATCGTCGCCGCCGACAGCCTGGACGCCGGCGCCGCCTGGTGCGAAGCCACGCTGGGCGTGGCGCCGCTGCCTGGCGGCCGGCATGCGCTGATGGGCACCCACAACCGGCTGCTGAACCTGTCCGGCGAAGCCTTCCCGCGCTGCTACCTCGAGATCATCGCGGTCGACCCCGAGGCGCCGCCGCCCCGGCGCGCGCGCTGGTTCGGTCTCGATCAGCGCCCGAGCGGCCCGCCCGCGCTGTGGCATCTGGTCGTGCGTTCGACGATGCTCGACATGCACCGCTGGGGCCTGATCCACAAGCAGGCTGACCCGGGCCTGCCGCTGTCGATGCAGCGTGGCGACCACCGCTGGCAGATCCTGGTGCGCGACGACGGTCGCCGGCTCGGTGTGCTGCCGACGCTGATCCAGTGGGACGGCGCGCACCCGGCCGAACGCCTGCCCGACAGCGGCCTGCGCCTGCGCTCGGTGCGCCTGGACGGCCTGCCCGCGGCGCAGCGCGAGGTTCTGCGTCTGCGCGGCGCGGGCGGCGACGCCACGCTGGCGCCGCGCCTGACGGTGATCCTGGACACGCCGCTGGGTGAACGCAGCATGAGCAGCACATGACCGAAGAACTTTTCCGCGACGACGCCACGCGGGTCGAATGCCGCGCCACGGTGCTGGCCGTGGACGAGCAGGGCATCGTGCTCGACCGCACGGTGTTCTACCCGCTCGGCGGCGGCCAGGCGGGCGACGCCGGCCGGCTTGTCGCCGATGATGGCCGCAGCCTCGTCATTGCCGACACGCGCAAACATCCGGCACGCGTCGGCGACATCGCACATCTGCCGGCCTCAGGTGAAGTGCTGTCCTGGCTGCAGCCGGGCATGGCGGTCACGGCGCACATCGACCTGCCGCGCCGCCAGGCCCACATGCGCTTTCACACCGCGACCCATCTGCTGTGCGCCCTGGTGCCGCACCCGGTGGATGGCTGTTCCATCACCGCCGCCCACGCGCGGCTGGACTTCCACATGACCGAGCCGCTGGACAAGGAGGCGCTGAACGCCGGCCTGGCGCGTCTGGTGGCGCAGGCGCATCCGGTGCGCCAGCGCTGGATCAGCGAGGCCGAGCTGGACGCCAACCCGGGGCTGGTGCGCAGCATGAGCGTGCAGCCGCCACGCGGTGCAGGCCGCGTGCGCGTGCTGGAGATCGAGGGCGTCGACCTGCAACCCTGCGGCGGCACGCATGTGGCCAACACCGCGGATGTCGGCAGCGTGGTGGTCACCAAGATCGAAAAGAAGTCGGCGAAGACGCGGCGCGTGGTGCTCGGCCTGGCCTGATGGCGGTGCGCACGGCGCGCACCGGCTGCCCGGGGCCTACTTCGACTGGAAATCGTCGTGGCAACCCTTGCAGGCCTTGCCCACCGGGCCGACGGCGGTCTTCACGTTGTCGAGACTGCCGGTCTTCACCGCGGCGTCGAGCGGGCCGATGGCCGCGTCGAGCTTGTCGGCATGGTCCTTGAAGTCGGCCGTCTTGCTCCAGACTTCGGGCAGGGCGCGTGTCTTGGCGCCCTTGTCGGTGCCCGGACCGAAGGCCGTGAACGGCAGTTCGTGCACGGTGTTGACGACGAGCATGCTGGCGGCTGCCGCCTGCGCGTCCCAGGGCGCCTTGCCCTGGGCCATCGCGGCGATGCGCCCGAAATGGGCAGCCATCAGCGTCATCGCGGCCTGGCGGTATCTGACGCGTCCTCGGGTTTCTGGAACTGCGCCGCGGCGGGCAGCGCGCTCAGGCCGGCGGTGGCGCACAGCAGGGTCGCCAGGATCTTGTGTTTCATGCGTGGAGTTCCTCAGGGGTGGATGGTGGATGACGGCAGCGGACGATGCCGGGCTGCGACAGCGTATACGGTTGACGGCCGGCCTGCATTGCAGGCGCTATCGTCGCCGCTGTGTGCATCGCGAGAAGGCCCATGACCGTTTTGACCGTCCCCGTCCGCATCTGGGATCTGCCCACGCGGCTCTTCCACTGGGCCCTGGCCCTGTGCGTGCTGGTCAGCGTGGTGAGCGCCAAGGCCGGGGTCATGACGCTGCATTTCCGCAGCGGCTACGTGGTGTTCACCCTGCTCGCCTTCCGCCTGCTGTGGGGCCTGGTGGGCGGCCGCTGGTCGCGCTTTCGCAGCTTCATGCACGCGCCCGCGGCCCTGCTGCGCTATCTGCGTGGCCGACCGGCCGCCGGCGAACGGCTCGACGTCGGCCACAACCCGCTCGGCGCCCTGTCGGTGTTCGCGCTGCTGGCCTTGCTGGCCCTGCAGGTCGGCACCGGCCTGATCGGCGACGACGAGATCGCCAACGTCGGCCCGCTGAACCGCTTCGTGGCCACCGCCACCGGCCTGGCCGCCACCGGCTGGCACAAGGGCTGGGGTCAGTGGTTGATCCTCGGCGCGGTGGCGCTGCACCTGGCGGCCATCGCGGCCTACAGCTGGCGCGGGCGCGGCCTGGTGGGCGCGATGATCGGCGGCGACAAACACCTGCCGCCCGACACCCCGGCCAGCGCCGATGGGGCGACGTCCCGGCTCCTGGCGCTGGTGCTGCTGGCGCTGTGCGCGATCGGCGTCTGGGCGGTGGTCAACGCGGGAGGCTGAAGCCGGGCCCGGGCCGGCTAGACTCCGCAGAGCCTGCCGATGGAACCGCCCCAGATATCCCTCGTCGTGCCGGACAACCCGGCACTGCTGGACCTCACGCGCGAGATCTTTCGCGAGTATGCGGCGTCGCTGTCCGTGGACCTGTGTTTCCAGGGCTTCGAGCAGGAGCTCGCCGCGTTGCCGGGCGACTACGCGGCGCCGAATGGCCTGCTGCTGCTGGCCTTCGTCGACGGCGCCCTGGCCGGCTGTGGCGCCTTCCGCCCGCTGCCCGACGCCGACGTCCCGAACGCCTGCGAGATGAAGCGCCTGTTCGTGCGCCGTGCCTTTCGCCGCTTCGGCCTCGGCCGCACCCTGGCGCAGGTTCTGATCGACCGCGCCACCGAAGCCGGGTATTCGTCGATGCTGCTCGACACGCTCGACGAGATGGAGGCGGCACGCGGCCTCTACGAAGCGCTGGGTTTTGTCGAGGTCCCGCCCTATTACTACAACCCGATTCCCGGCGCACACTATCTCAAGGTCGACCTTTCAGGAACTCCGGGAGTGCCGCGATGAACCCCTTCCGCCAGCTGCTCATGTCCTGTGGCAGCCACCCGCCGATCGGCACCTGGATCATGTCCGCCAGCCCGCTGGTCGCCGAGGCCCTGGGCCATGCCGGCTTCGACTGGGGCGTGATCGACATGGAGCACAGTCCGGTCGAGATGGGCGGCGTGCTGCACCTGCTGCAGGCGATCGGCAACACCAAGATGGTGCCCCTGGTGCGCGTGCCCTGGAACGAGCCGGTGATGGTCAAGCGCGTGCTCGACGCCGGCGCCACCACGGTGCTCTTCCCCTTCGTGCAGAACGCCGCCGAGGCCGCCGCCGCCGTGGCCGCCACACGCTACCCGCCCGAAGGGTTGCGCGGCATGGCCGGCATGAGCCGTGCCTCGCACTTCGGCATGCGGCCCGACTATGCGCGCCATGCGAATGCCGAGGTCGGCGTCATCGTGCAGCTCGAAACCGCCGCCGCGCTGGACGCGATCGACGAGATCGCCGCAGTGCCGGGGGTGGACGCGCTCTTCGTCGGTCCGGCCGACCTGTCGGCCTCGATGGGTTTCGTCGGCCAGAGCCTGCACCCGGCGGTGATGGACCGCATGGGCCGCGCCGCGCGCCGCGCCGCCGAGCTCGGCAAGCCGATCGGCACCCTGGGCGCCAATGCCCGCGACCTGGTGCAGTACCGCGCGCTGGGTTACTGCTTCGTGGCGCTGGGCGCCGACCTCGGGCTGCTGATGCAGGGCTCGCGGGCGGCGCTGCAGGCCTTGCGCAACCCCCACGACGAAGGCCATGTGCACACCCTGGCCGACGGCACCCTGACCGGATCGAACGGCCGCTGAATGACCGAACCTGTACGCTCGACCCAACTCACCCGCGGCGCGCTGCGCCTGGCCCTGCGTCCCGACCTCGGCGGCAGCATCGCCGGCCTGTGGTTCGACGGCCTGCCGGTGCTGCGCAGCACCGAACCCGAGGCGCTGGAGCGGGCGCGTCTGGCGGGCTGCTACCCCTTGCTGCCTTACTCCAACCGGCTGGGCTACCGGCGCTTTCGCTGGCATGGCAAGGAGTACACGACGCAGCACAATTTCGACGACAGCCCGCACTCGGTGCACGGCATCGGCTGGCAGCGCGCCTGGACGCTGGAATCGGCGCGTGAACATGATGCGGTGATGCACCTGGTGCATGCGGGCGACGCCGACTGGCCCTTCCCTTTCGAGGCCCGGCAGGTGATCTCGCTGACCGACGAGGGCGTGAACCTCGGCCTCGCGATCAGCAACACCGGGACCCGGCCGGCGCCCTTCGGCCTGGGCTGGCATCCGTACTTTCCGAAACGCTCGCGCAGCCGGCTGCACATCACGCTGACCGAGCGCTGGGACAGCGACGCCAGCGGCCTGCCGACGCGCCGCGTGCCGCAGGCCGGCATCGACGGCGACCTGGCGCACCTCGACTTCGACCATTGTTTCGAAGGCTGGAGCGGGGCCGCCCGCATGCGCGACGAGAAGCTCGTGCTGCGCCTGAGCTCGTCGCTGTCCCATCTGGTGGTCTTCACGCCACCGCTGAAGGACTACTACTGCGTCGAACCGGTGAGCCATGTCAGCAACGCGATCCACATGGCCGAGCCGGCCAAGGCCGGGTTGCGCAGCCTGATGCCCGGCGAGCACATGGAAGCCTGGATGAAGCTCGAACTGAGCCGGCCTTGATGACGGTACCGATCTTCGAGGCCCTGCCGGTCGCGCCGTCCCTGCTCGGCGAGTCGCCCTTCTGGCATCCTGACGAAGCTGCGCTGTACTGGTGCGACATCCCGGGCCGACGCCTGAACCGCTGGCACCCGGGGCGCGCCGAACACCGGCACTGGGACTTCGACTCCGAGCCGGCCTGCTGCGCCCCGGTGCCGGGCGGCTCGCTGCTGCTGGGCATGCGCGACGGCCTGTTCACCTTCGACCCGCGCAGCGGCGAGCGGACGCGGCTCGCGGCGCCGCCCTACGACCCGCGCGAGGAACGTTTCAACGACGGCAAGGCCGACCCGCAGGGGCGCTTCTGGGCGGGCACGATCTACGAGCCGCGCAGCGCGCCCAAGGCCGGGCTGTACCGCTGGGCCGAGGGCCGGCTGGACCGCATGGCCGGCGACGCGACCACCGGCAACGGCCTGGCCTGGAGCCCCGACGGCCGCACCCTGTACTGGGCCGACACCAAGGCGCACCAGATCCGCGCCTACGACTTCGAGGCGCTGGACGGCTCGCTGTCGAACACGCGCAGCTTCGCGGCCTTTGCGCCGCGCGCCGAGGGCCAGGATCTGGCGTCCTACGGCGGCCGTCCCGATGGTGCAGCGGTCGACGGCGAGGGCCATTACTGGGTGGCGATGTTCGAAGGCCAGCGCCTGCTGCGCCTGCGCCCCGACGGCAGCGTCGAGCGCACGCTGGCGCTGCCGGTGCGCTGCCCGACGATGCCCTGCTTCGGCGGCGACGACGGCCGCAGCCTGTTCGTCACCACGGCGCGCGAGAACCGCCCGGCCGACGAACTCGCGGCGCAGCCGCTCGCCGGCTGCGTGCTGACGCTGCGCGTGGACGTGCCGGGCCTGCCGGTCAACTTCGCGCGCGCGTGAACGGCAGGCGCGGCGCCCCGCTGGACCGCGCCGCGCTCTGGGCGCGGGTGGACGCGAGCGCGGCCTTTGATCTGGTCGTCGTCGGCGGCGGCGCCACCGGCTGCGGGCTGGCGCTGGACGCCGCAGCGCGCGGGTTTTCGGTGGCCCTGTTCGAGGCCGAGGACTTCGCCAAGGGCACCTCGTCACGCGCCACCAAGCTGCTGCACGGTGGTGTGCGTTACCTGGCGCAGGGCGACGTGGGCCTGGTGCGCGAGGCCCTGCACGAGCGTGCGGCGGTGCTGCACAACGCCCCCCATCTGGCCAGCCGGCTGCCCTTCGTGATGCCGGCCTACCGCTGGTGGGAAAGCAGCTTCTACGGTCTGGGCCTGAAGGCCTACGACCTGCTGGCCGGTTCACGTTCACTCGGCGACACCGAATTCCTCAGTGCCGCGCGCACGCGCACCCTGCTGCCCAATGTGCGCGGCCAGGGCCTGAGCGGTGGCGTGCGTTACTGGGACGCGCAGTTCGACGATGCCCGGCTGGCCGTCACGCTGGCGCGCAGCGCGGCGGCCCAGGGGGCGGTGGTGCTCAACCATGCGCCGGTCACCGGCCTGCTGCGCGAGCAGGATCAGGTGCGCGGCGTGGTGGTCGGCGCTCGCCGTGTGGCGGCGCGCTGCGTGGTCAATGCCACCGGCATCTGGGCCGACGCCTTGCGCGACATGGACCGCGACGCCGGTGCGCCGCAGCGCCCACCCCTGGTCGCCCCCAGTCAGGGCCTGCATCTGGTGGTCGACCGCAGCTTCTGGCCCGGCGAGCATGCCCTGCTGGTGCCCAAGACGCACGACGGCCGGGTGCTGTTTGCCGTGCCCTGGCTGGGCAAGACCATTCTCGGCACCACCGACACCCCGCGTGAACAGGTGGCGTACGAACCGCAGCCGCTGCGCGAGGAGGTGGATTTCATCCTCGGCGAATGTGCACGCTATCTGTCGCGGCCGCCGGAGCGCGAAGACGTGCGCGCGGCCTGGGTCGGCATGCGGCCGCTGGTCAGGCCGTCGGCCGAAGACGGTGCCGACTCCAAGGCGCTGTCGCGCGAACACACGGTGCTGGTCGCGCGCTCGGGTCTGGTCAGCGTCACCGGCGGCAAGTGGACCACCTACCGCGCGATGGCCGAAGACGTGCTGCAGCGCTGCATGGCGCGCGGCCTGCTGCCGCCCCGACCCGGCGGCGTGACCGACGCCCTGGCCCTGCTCGGTGCCGGCGGGCCGCCACCGTCGCGGACGATCAGCGATCCGCCGGGGGCACATCTGTACGGCAGCGAAGCCGACACCCTGCAGGCCCTGCCCGGTGCCGGGCGCTGGCTCTGGCACGACCCCGAAACCGGCGCCCCGGCGCTGAGCGAGGCGATGGTGCGCTTCGCGGCCCGCCACGAACTCGCCGCCAGTGTCGAGGACGTGCTGGCGCGGCGCTGCCGCCTGCTCTTCCTGGATGCCGCCGAAGCCGGGCGCCAGGCCGAGGCGGTGGCGGCGATCCTGGCCGATGAGCTCGGCAGCGGCTTCGACGCCGGCACCTCGGCGGCCTCGTTCAGGGCCCTGGCGCAGCGCTACGGCGAGCTGCCCTGATGCCGCTCACAAGCGGGTCAGAGGGCTGACAGGGCGCCGGTGACCTCGTCGACGCTGAGGATTTCGGACAGCAGGCGCGGCACCGGGTTGCCCGGCGCATAGAGCGCGTACACCGGCACCCCGCTGCGGCCCAGGCGCGTCAGCTCGGCGCTGATCGCGGCGTCGCGGCGCGTCCAGTCGGCGCGCAGCAGCAGCACCTGACGGTCGGCGAAGGCCGACCTGACCTCGGCACTGGCCAGCGTGGTGCGCTTGTTGTACTGGCAGGTCACGCACCAGGCGGCGGTGAAGTCGACGA
>CAZWUR010000028.1:0-52614 GCA_964637205.1 uncultured Rubrivivax sp. | reverse complement strand
GACAGCCCGGACACGCGGCCGATCTTCACCGCCGAGAAGAAGAGCCTGCTCATCGACTGGATGGTCAAGTGGCGCATCACCGACCCGCGCCAGTTCATCCGCAACAACGGCGCCGATCTGCGCAATCTCGAGACACGCCTGGCGCCGGTGGTGCAGGCCGCCTTCAACGAGGAGGTCACGCGACGCACCGTCAGCGGCGTGCTCGCCACCGACCGCGAGCGCGTGATGTCGGGTGTGGCCGAGCGCCTGGCCGACGAAGCCAAGTCCTTCGGCATCGAGATCATCGACGTGCGCGTCAAGCGTGTCGACTTCGTCGCCGACATCACCGACGCGGTCTATCGGCGCATGGAGTCCGAACGCAAGCGGGTGGCCAACGAACTGCGCTCCACCGGCAGCGCCGAAGCGGAAAAGATCCGTGCCGACGCCGACCGCCAGCGCGACGTGATTCTGGCCGAGGCCTACCGCGACGCACAGAAGATCAAGGGCGAGGGCGATGCCAAGGCATCCGCCCTGTATGCCGAGGCCTTCGGCCGCGACCCGCAGTTCGCCAAGTTCTATCGCAGCCTCGAGGCCTACCGGGCGAGCTTCCGCAACAAGGGCGACATGGTCATCGCCGACCCGAACTCGGAATTCTTCGGCGCGATGCGCGGCGGCGCTCTCACGGGCCGCTGAGGCGGCCGGGGTCGGCGACGATGGGCGACGCTCTGCTCGGCGCATTGGCGCTGATGCTGGTCTTCGAGGGCCTGATGCCCCTGCTCAACCCGCGCGGCTGGCGCAATGTGTTCGAGCGTGTTCTGAAGATGAATGACGGCCAGATCCGCTTCATCGGGCTGCTCAGCGTGTGCATCGGGCTGCTGCTGCTGTCGCTCTGGCAGTAGCGGCTGGCAGCGGTGGGCGGCGGTGCGGCGGCCAGGCGCTGATTTCCCCTGACTTAGGGGGAACGCTTTCCCGGCCCCGCGCCGTCCAGGTCGGCGCCGATGTCTATGATCCAGCCCTCGCAACGAGGACCGAGGCCTTCCATGACCATGAAACTCCTTCGCGCAGCGTGTGTCGTCACGCTCGCGGCCGGCCTGTCGACCTGGGCTGCCGCTGCGCAACCCTTCGTGATCAACGGCAGTCACTTTGCCAGCCAGCAAGCCTACGTCGACAGCGGCGCACGCTGCAGCACGCACCAGCCCAGCGCGCTCGAGATGACGCTGCAGGCCGCGCGTGAACAGCAATGGGTGGCCGAGCAGCGCGCCCAGGGCCGCGACCCGACGGCGGCCGCGACCGGTGGCGTGATCCCGGTGTACTGGCACACCATCACCAACAGCGCCGGTCAGGGGGCACCAACCGGCCAGCAGATCAGCGACCAGATCGCCGTGCTGAATGCGGCCTATGTCAGTTCCGGCTTCAGCTTTGAACTGGTCGCGGTCGACAGCTCGGCCAACAACAGCTGGTACACCTGCACCGGCGGCAGCTGCGAGACGCAGATGAAGAACGCGCTGCGCCAGGGCGGGGCCAATGCGCTGAACATCTACGCCAACAACATGGGCGGCGGCCTGCTTGGCTGGGCCACCTTCCCGTCGAGCTATGCCTCGGCGCCGATGATGGACGGCGTGGTGATCCTGACGGCCTCGGTGCCCGGCGGGTCGGCAGCGCCGTACAACCTCGGCGACACCGCGACCCACGAGGTCGGCCACTGGATGGGCCTGTACCACACCTTCCAGGGCGGTTGCCGCAATCCGGGCGATTCGGTCGCCGACACTGCAGCCGAGCGCACTGCCGCCTTTGGCTGCCCTACCGGGCTCAACACCTGTCGCTTCAAGCGCGGCAAGGACCCGATCACCAACTTCATGGACTACACCGACGACGCCTGCATGACCGAGTTCTCGGTTGGCCAGGACGATCGCATGAACCAGATGTTCCTGCAGTACCGCAGCAACTGATCCTCTGAAGTCCGCGCCGACGCCGCCCGGGACCTGCGTCCCGGGCGGCGTCTTTGCATGTCGGGCCGGCGTGGGGCAGGCCGGTACAATGCCGTTTTCAAACCCCCCGGTGATTGCATGTCGTCTGCCTGGCTGCTGCCTGAGCACATCGCCGATGTCCTGCCGGTGGAGGCGAGGCGCATCGAGGAGCTCCGACGCCGACTGCTCGACCGGGCCCATGCCTACGGCTACGAGCTGATCGCGCCGCCGATGCTCGAGCACCTTGAGTCGCTGCTCTCGGGCACCGGGCATGAACTGGATCTGCGCACCTTCAAGCTCGTCGACCAGCTCAGCGGCCGCTCGCTCGGACTGCGCGCCGACACCACGATCCAGGCCGCGCGCATCGACGCCCATCTGCTCAACCGCGCGGGCGTCACGCGTCTGTGCTACTGCGGCCCGGTGCTGCACACGCGCCCGTCGGGCCTGTATGCCACGCGCGAGCCGCTGCAGTTCGGCGCCGAGGTCTTCGGCCACGGCGGCCTCGAAGCCGACCTCGAGGTGCTCGACCTGGCCGTCGACTGCCTGCGCCTGGCGGGTGTCGTCGAGCCGGTTCTGGACCTGGCCGACGCGCGCATCCTGCGCGGCGTGTTCGCCGGACTGCCGCTCGACGCGATCACGCTGACCGAGATCGTCGAGACCCTGTCGCGCAAGGATGCCAGCGGCCTCGCCGCGCGCAGCGCGCGCCTGCCGGCCGAGGTCCGCGAGGCCCTGGGCGCGCTGCTCCAGCTCTACGGTGGCGACGAGATCCTCGCCGCCGCTCGCGAGCGCCTGCCGGCGCGGCCGCAGGTGCAGGAGGCGATCGAGCAGCTGGCCTGGCTGGGCAGCCATCTGCAGTCGGCGCACCCCGGTGTACGCGTCGGCTTCGACCTCTCCGACATGAGCGGCTACGCCTACTACAGCGGCCCGCGCTTCGCGCTCTTCGGCACCGGTGCGACCGACCCGCTGGCGCGTGGCGGACGCTACGACGAAGTAGGTTCCGCCTTCGGCCGCAACCGGCCCGCCGCCGGCTTCAGCCTCGACCTGAAGGCCCTGGCCGCCGTCGGCCGGCCGGCACCCGCCGCGGCCGCGGCGATCCAGGCGCCCTGGGCCGAAGACGCCGCACTGCGCACCGCCGTGCGGGCCCTGCGCGATACCGGCGAAACCGTCGTCGCGGTCCTGCCCGGCCATGCCGCGGATTCGGCCGGTTTCGACTGCGACCGCGAACTGATCCAGGTCGCCGGCCGCTGGGCTGTGACGGCACGCGAGCCACAGCCCGAATGACATCCTTACGAGAACCTTCAGGTGCCATGCAGAATTCTTCCCGCCAGGTGACTCCCGGTCGCAACGTCGTCGTCGTCGGCACCCAATGGGGTGACGAAGGCAAGGGCAAGGTCGTCGACTGGCTGACCGACCACGCACAGGGCGTGGCACGCTTCCAGGGCGGCCACAACGCCGGCCATACCCTGGTCATCAAGGGCGTGAAGACCGCGCTGCAGCTGGTTCCCTCGGGGGTCATGCGCGACCGCATCGCCTGCTACATCGGCAACGGTGTGGTCGTCGATCCGACCCATCTGATGACGGAGATCACGCGGCTGGAGGCGGCCGGCGTCGACGTGCGTTCGCGCCTGTTCATCAGCGAGTCCTGCCCGCTGATCATGCCTTTCCACGTCGAGATCGACCGCGCCCGCGAGGCCCTGCGCGAGACCAGCGGCGGTGGCAGGATCGGCACCACCGGCAAGGGCATCGGACCGGCCTACGAGGACAAGGTCGCACGCCGCGCGGTGCGCGTGCAGGACCTGAAACACCCGGACCGCCTGGCGCGCAAGCTGGGCGAACTGGTCGAACTGCACAACGCCGAACTCGGCGGCTATCTGAAGGCGCCGACCCTGGCCTACCAGCCGATCTTCGACGCCGCGATGAAGGCCGCCGAACAACTGCTGCCGATGCTGGCCGATGTCGGCTACCGGTTGCAGCGCGCGCATGAAGCGGGCGAGAACCTGCTCTTCGAAGGTGCCCAGGGCACGCTGCTGGACATCGACCACGGCACCTACCCGTACGTGACCTCGAGCAACTGCGTGGCCGGCAATGCCGCCGCCGGCTCGGGTGTGGGCCCGGGCATGCTGCACTATGTGCTGGGCATCACCAAGGCCTACACCACGCGTGTGGGCAGTGGCCCCTTCCCGACCGAGTTGCCGATGGACGTGCCCGGCAGCGTCGGCCACCACCTGTCGACCGTCGGCCAGGAGCGCGGCACCGTCACCGGCCGGGCCCGCCGCTGCGGCTGGCTGGACGCGCCGGCGCTCAAGCGTTCGGTCATCATCAACGGCCTCTCGGGCCTGTGCATCACCAAGCTCGACGTGCTCGACGGGCTGCCGGAGATCCTGGTCTGCATCGGCTACCGGCTCGACGGCCGAGCGCTGGACATCCTGCCGCTGGACGCCGACGAGATCGAGGCCTGCGAGCCGGTGTACGAGACCCTGCCCGGCTGGACCGACAGCACCGCCGGCCTCACCGAATGGGACCAGTTGCCGACCAACGCGCGCCGTTACCTCGAGCGTGTGCAGGCCCTGATCGGCGCGCCGATCGACATGGTGTCCACCGGCCCCGACCGCACCCACACCATCTTGCTGCGCCACCCCTACCGCGCCTGACGGCATCCCGTTTCATCGCAAGGAGTCCGCATGCTGACCGACGACGGCAAGCACTTGTACGTGTCCTGGGACGAATACCACATGCTCACCGAGCGCCTGGCCTTGAAGGTGCATGCTTCGGGCTGGGCATTCGACCAGATCCTGTGCCTGGCGCGCGGCGGCATGCGCCCTGGCGATGTGCTGTCGCGCGTCTTCGACAAACCGCTGGCGATCATGGCCACGAGTTCCTACCGCGCCGACGCCGGCACCATCCAGGGGCGGCTCGACATGGCCAAGTACATCACCCTGCCGAAGGGCGAACTCGCAGGCCGGGTGCTGCTGGTGGACGATCTCGCCGACTCGGGCGTGACGCTGCGCGCCGTCGTCGATCGCCTGCGCGCGATGCCCGCGATCCGCGAACTGCGCTCGGCGGTGATCTGGACCAAGGGTGTCTCGAGCTACACGCCGGACTACTCGGTGGAAACGCTGCCCAGCAGTCCCTGGATCCACCAGCCCTTCGAGGACTACGACAATCTTCGCCCCGAGGGACTGGCGAAGAAGTTCGCCATCTGATCCGGCCGGACCCGGTGTTGCCCCGGTGTTGCCCCCGGTGTTGCATATCGCCACCGCACAAATGCAAAGGCCGACTCGAACGAGTCGGCCTCTATGATCTGTTCATGATCTGGTGCCCAGGAGAGGACTCGAACCTCCACGCCTCTCAGCGCTAGTACCTGAAACTAGTGCGTCTACCAATTCCGCCACCTGGGCTTTCAGGAACAAAGGACTATACCATCAAAAAAGAGACCACCGCCAGTGCGCCAGCGCCGAGCCTGCTCGCCGAAGTCGAGGGCATCGTGCAGGGACACCGCGACGGGCACGGCTTCGTGCTGCGCGAAGACGGCGAAGCCAGCATCTATCTCGCGCCTCAGGAAATGCGCTCCGTGCTGCACCGTGACCGGGTGCGCGTGCGCATCCTGCGCCTGGACCGCAAGGGCCGCCCCGAAGGGCGCGTCGTCGACATCCTCGAGCGCCGCAAGGCACCCATCATCGGCCGCCTGCTGCTCGAGGGCGGCCAGTGGCTGGTCGCGCCCGAGGACCGGCGCTTCGGCCAGGACATCCTGATCCCGAAGAACGGCATCGCCAACGCACAGGCCGGGCAGGTCGTCGCGGTCGATTTGACCGAGACCCCGTCGCTGCACGCGCAGCCGATGGGCCGGGTGGCCGAGGTGCTCGGCGAGATCGACGACGCCGGCATGGAGATCGAGATCGCGGTGCGCAAGTACGAAGTGCCGCACCGTTTCAGCCCCGAGACCCTGGCGCAGGCCGCTGCGCTGCCGGACAAGATCCGCCCGGCCGACCGGCGCCAGCGCATCGACCTGAGCGACGTGCCCCTGGTCACCATCGACGGCGAGGACGCGCGCGACTTCGACGACGCGGTCTACGCCGAGCCCTTCAGGCGCGGGCGCGGCAAGTCCGCCTTCGAGGGCTGGCGGCTGCTGGTGGCGATCGCCGACGTGAGCCACTACGTGAAGCCGGGTGAACCGCTGGACGCCGACGCCTACGAACGTGCGACCTCGGTCTACTTCCCGCGCCGCGTGATCCCGATGCTGCCGGAGAAGCTGTCCAATGGCCTGTGTTCGCTGAACCCCGGGGTCGAGCGCCTGAGCATGGTCTGCGACATGGTGGTCGGCGCCGACGGCAGCGTCGACGCCTACCAGTTCTATCCCGCGGTGATCCGCTCGCATGCCCGGCTGACCTACACCGAGGTGGCCGCCGCGCTGGCCAATACACGCGGCCCCGAGGCGCACAAACATGCCGAGTTGCTGCCCCATCTGCTGCACCTGCACGAGTTGTACCGTGCGCTGCTCAAGCAGCGCGCGCAGCGTGGCGCGATGGACTTCGAGACCGTCGAGACGCAGATCGTCTGCGACGCCGACGGGCGCATCGAGAAGATCGTGCCGCGCCCGCGCAACGACGCCCACCGGCTGATCGAGGAGGCGATGCTCGCCGCCAACGTCTGTGCCGCCGACTTCATCGCCGGCGCCGAGCACCCGTCGCTGTACCGCGTGCACGAAGGGCCGACGCCGGAAAAACGCATCGCGCTGCAGAACTACCTGCGCGCGCTCGGTCTGGGCCTGCATCTGAGCGACGACCCCTCGCCCTCGGAGATGGCCGGCCTCGCCGCGGCTACAAAGGACAGGCCCGACGCGATGCAGATCCACACCATGCTGCTGCGCTCGATGCAGCAGGCGGTCTACACGCCGGCCAATGCCGGGCATTTCGGCCTTGCCTACCCGGCCTACACACATTTCACGAGCCCGATCCGGCGCTACCCGGACCTGCTGGTGCACCGCGTCATCAAGAGCCTGCTGGGCAAGAAGCGCTACCAGCTGAGCCTGGTCGACACGGTGCCGCCGCCGATGCCGCTGCGCAAGGGCGGGCGGCTGACGCCGAAGGCACCGAAGGCGGCGACCCGCGAGCTCGAGCTGTGGGAGATGGCGGGCCTGCACTGCAGTGCCAACGAGCGTCGCGCCGACGAGGCCTCGCGCGACGTCGAAGCCTGGCTCAAGTGCCGCTACATGCGCGACCGACTGGGCGAGGAATTCGCCGGCACCGTCAGTGCGGTGGCCGCTTTCGGCCTCTTCGTCACGCTGGACGGTCTCTATGTCGAGGGCCTGGTGCACATCACCGAACTCGGCGGCGAGTACTACCGCTTCGATGACCTGCGCCAGGAACTGCGCGGTGAACGCACCGGCGTGCGTTTTGGCGTGGGCACCCGGGTGCGCGTGCAGGTCAGTCGGGTGGACCTGGACGGACGCAAGATCGACTTCCGCATGGTGCGCGAAGGGCAGGCCGAGCGGCTGCTCGTGCCCGGCCGGCCGGACCGGGCGCAGCACAAGGCAAGTGCGGTCGACGAGTTGTCGGCGGTGAAGGCGGCCGACCGGGCCGGCAAGGCGGGGCACAAGAAGACCCGCAAGCCGGGTGGCCCGGCGAAAAAGGCGCGCGCGCCGGCCCGCAAGGGCTGAGCCGGGCGCCGAGGGCCGCGGCTCGAAGCCGTTCGGCCTTCAGTCCAGGGACTGCATGGCGCCGATCAGATCGGCGGCGAGCAGCGGGCCGCGGCCCGCGGCCTGTTCGGCCGCCAGCCCATGGCGAAACACGGCCGCGCCGGCCGCGTTCTGTGCCGACGCCCCGCTGCGCGCCCAGTGGCCGCCCAGCCAGCCGGCCAGCACGTCGCCGGTGCCGGCACTGGCGAGCCGCGCATTGCCGGTGGCATTGACGGCCATGCGGCCATCGGGGCTGGCGATCAGGGTGCCCGAACCCTTGAGCACAACCACGGCGCCGAAGGCCGCGGCCAGGGCACGCGCGGCACCTGGCCGGTCGGCCTGAACCTCGTCGGCCGCGCGCCCGAGCAGGCGCCCGGCTTCGAGCGGGTGCGGTGTCAGCACCGTCGGTGCATCGCGGCGGCCCCGCGCGGCCAGGGCGGCGCGCAGCGTGGTGTCGGCCGCCAGGGCGTTCAGCGCGTCGGCGTCGAGCACCAGGCGTGCCGCATGGCGCAGCAGGGGCGGCAGCAGGTGGCGCATGGCATCGCCGCCGCCGCAGCCGGCGACCACGGTGGCGCGCCGCAGAAGGCCGGGCTCGACCAGGGCCGTCACCGGCCGCTGCATCAGCTCAGGTCGCGCGGCGTCGATCTGATCCTGCCCGGCGAGCGTTCCGAGGAAGACCCGCCCGGCGCCCGCCGCGAGTGCCGCACGCGCGGCCAGCTGCGCGGCACCGACCATGCCCGCCGCGCCGCCCAGAACCAGTAGATCGCCGAATCTTCCCTTGTGCGAAACGTGGGGCGCCACGCGAGCGTCGGGCGGCCCGAGCAGCCAGGTTTCGCTCGCCGCCGGCGCCACGCCGAGGTCGTCGAACCAGACCTGTCCGGCGTGGTCGCGGCCAGCGCCGGTGAACAGCCCGGGCTTCAGGCTGAGCAGCGACAGCGTATGCGTCGCGCGCACGGCCAGGCCGTCGAAGCTTGTGCCGCGCTCGGCGTCGAGTCCGGAGGGCAGGTCGATCGCGAGCAGGGGCCGGTCGCAGGCCGCGAGCCTGCCGATGGCCTGTGCCATCTCGCCGCCGGGTGCGCGCGTGAGGCCAATGCCGAGCAGCCCGTCGAGCACCAGGTCGGCCTCGAACGCCGGCGGCAGGCCGCGCTGCAGGTGGAGCGCGGGCGCGCCGGCCAGCGCCCAGGCCGCATCCGGCGGCAGCCGCGCCGGGTCGGCCAGCAAAGCGACCTGGACGCTCAGCCCCTGGCCCTGCAGCCAGCGCGCCGCCACCAGGGCGTCGCCGCCGTTGTTGCCGGGCCCGGCCAGCACCAGGACGCGGCGTGCGCGCGGCGCGACGGCCAGGGCCAGGCGCGCCACCGCCAGGCCGGCGCGCGCCATCAGCGTATGGGCCGGCAGCGCCGCCGCGGCAGCGCCTTCCATGGCGCGCGACACGGCAATGCCCTGCAGCGGCCAGCGGCGCGATACCGGCAGCACGCGCTGCGGGCCCAGGTGGAAGGCGGCGGGGGACATGGCCCGCAATGTCTCACGCCAGACGTTCGACGCCCAGACCGTCGAGCGCGATGGCCGGTGTGCGGCCGGCCACGAGGTCGGCCAGGGCGCGCGCCGAGCCGGCCGACAGGGCCCAGCCGCTGGAGCCGTGGCCGAGGTTCAGCCAGACACCGTCGTGGCCGCTGCGGCCGATCAAGGGCGGGCCGTCGGGCAGCATCGGGCGGGCGCCCTTCCAGCGCTGCACCTTGGCCATCTGTGCGGCGCCGGGGAACCAGTCGTCGAGCACCCGGTACAGGGTCGCCATCGCACCCGGGTGGAAGCGGTCTGCGCGGCCGCCGAGTTCGGCGCTGCCGGACACGCGCACGCGCCGGCCCAGGCGCGAGATCGCGACCTTGTAGCGTTCGTCCATCACGGCACTGCGCGGCCCGAGCTCGGGCGCGTGCTCGAGCTCGCGCAGCGGTGCGGTCAGCGAATAGCCCCACACCGGCAGCAGCGGGATGCGCAGGCCGAGCGGTGCCAGCAGCGCCGCCGAGGCCACGCCGGCGCAGACCACCGCGGCGTCGAAGGCCTGTTCACCGTCGGCCAGCAGCAGACGCACCGGCCGGCCGGCGTGCAGCGTGCGCACCTCCTGCTGGAAACGGAAGATGACGCCGAGTTTCTGCGCCTCGGCCTTCAGCAGGTGCGCAAACTGCCGGCAGTTGCCGACCGCGTCCTGCGGCAGGTGGATCGCGGCGCGCAGCGCGAGCGCCGGATTCAGCCCCGGCTCGACGCCGCGTGCCCGAGCGGCGTCCATCAGCTCGAAGGGCACGCCCAGGTCGGCCAGCAGGGTCAGGCCCGCGCGCGCCGCGGCAAGCTCACGTTCGCCGCGCAGCAGCACCGTGTAGCCCAGGCTGCGTTCGTAGTCCAGGCGCAGACGCTGCGTCAGGCCGTCGAGATGCTCGCGGCTATAGCGCGCCAGCCGATGCATATGGCCGCGGTTGGCGGCATGCACCGCGGGCCGGCAGGCGCGCCACCAGCGCCACAGCCAGGGCGCCTCGGTGGCCAGCACGGCGGGCGAGATGCGCACCGCCTTGTGCCGACCGGTCATCTGCCGCAGCACCTTCCAGGCCATGCCGGGGGCCGCCCAGGGCGTGATGTAGCCGGGGGCGATGACGCCGGCATTGGCGAAACTGGTGCCGTCGGCCACCGCGGCACCGCGCTCGAAAACGGTGACCTCGTGGCCGTCGGTGGCGAGTTCGTAGGCGGTCGTGACGCCGACGATGCCGGCGCCGATCACGGCGATGCGCATATCAGCGTTGCGCCAGCAGGGTTTCGACGGCCAGGGCCGCCGACAGCAGCCGGTCGTCGGCCATCGCCGGTGCGAACAGCATCAGGCCCACCGGCCAGTCGCCCTCGGCATGGCAGGGTAGGGAGATCGCGCAGCCGTCGAGGAAGTTGACCGCCGAGGGGTTGCGCAGCAGCTCGGCGTTGACGCGGTGGAACGCCGCGTCGTTGTCCTGCAGCGCGGCGATCGGCGGCGCCAACAGCGGCACCGTCGGTGCGAGCAGGGCGTCGAAGCCGGCCACTGCGGCCTCGATGCGTGAAATCCAGTCGCGCCGGGCCTGCAGCAGATCGACGTAGTCGGCCGCCCCCATGGATTCGCCGCGACGGATGCGCTGGGCCACCCGCGGGTCGTACCGGGCGCCGTGGGTGGCCAGGCGCCGGCGATGCCAGGCCCAGCTCTCGGCGGCCGCGAAGCCGCCGGCGGCGTTGAGCGCAGCGAGTTCGCCGAATTCGGGCAGCGTGATCTCCGTCACCCGGGCTCCGGCGTCGCGCAGCCGGGCCAGTGCGGCATCGAAAGCCCGGGCCACGCCGGACTCCAGGCCGTCGAGCATCAGGGTCGTCGGCAGGGCGAAATGCCATTGCGCGGCCGGCCGCCGCGACAGCGCCACCCGACGCGCCGCCAGCACTTCGTGCAGCCGCACCGCGTCGCGCACCGAGTGCGTGATCGCACAGCTGGTGTCGAGCGTGCTCGACAGCGGGATCGCACCGGTCAGCGGCGTCAAGCGCTGCGTGTTCTTGAAGCCGACGAGCCCCTGCAGGGCCGCGGGAATACGGATCGAGCCGCCGGTGTCGGAGCCCAGCGCGGCCCAGGCGGCACCGCTGGCGACGCTGACCGCACCACCGGAAGTCGAGCCACCGGGCACGCGCGGCGTCGGGTCGAGGGCTGTCGTTGCCGGATTCGCCGGCGTGCCGAAATGCGGGTTGATGCCGACGCCGGAGAAGGCGAACTCGCTGAGGTTGGTGTGGCCGACCAGGGCCGCGCCGGCGGCGCGCAGGCGGGCCACGGCCGGGCAGTCCTGCGCCGCGGCGGGGGCATCGGCCAGCGTCGCCGAGCCGCCGGTGGTCGGCGCGCCGGCGACGTCGAAGAGGTCCTTTACCGAGACTGCCAGGCCGGCCAGTGGCGACAGGGGCTGGCCTGCGGCCCGCAGGCTGTCGACGGCGTTCGACGCGGCTCGCGCGCCGGCATCGAAGCGGCGCACGAAGGCATGGGCGCAGGCGGGAGCGTCGGCGGCAGCCAGGCTGTGCTCGAGCAGGGCGGCGGCGCGTGCGTCGCCGCGCTGCAGGCGAAGTCGTGCGGCGGTCAGGTCCTGACCGCGGCGTGTTATACTCATTGGGTTTTACTCGGCACGGGGCTGCAACAAGCGTCCTGGGTCATCGAGTGAAACAAATCGCGAACCCGGCAGCCGAAAGGTGTCGTCGGTGAAGGTCCGTAGCGCATTTGCAAGCCTTTGCAAGCCATCCGCAAGCATTGGCAGGCATCTGCAAAGTGGGCCCCACCGCCGATGTGCGCCGGGATTCTAGACCCAACCTTCGGAGTTTCCATGTCTGTCTCCATGCGTGAAATGCTGGAAGCCGGTGTCCATTTCGGGCACCAGACGCGCTTCTGGAACCCGCGGATGGCCCCGTATATCTACGGCCACCGCAACAAGATCCACATCATCAATCTCGAGAAGACGCAGCCGCTCTTCGAGGAGGCGCTGAAGTTCGTGCGCCAGCTCTCGGGCCGGCGCGGCACGATCCTGATGATCGGCACCAAGCGCCAGGCGCGCGACGTGATCAATGCCGAAGCGCAGCGCTGTGGCATGCCCTTCGTCGACCAGCGCTGGCTGGGCGGCATGCTGACCAACTTCAAGACCGTCAAGGGTTCGCTGAAGAAGCTCAAGGACATGCAGGCCACCCGCGAAGCCGGCACCGAGCCGCTGATCAAGAAGGAGGCGCTGATGTTCGACCGCGAGCTGGCCAAGCTCGAGAAGGACATCGGCGGCATCCAGGACATGAATGCCCTGCCCGACGCGATGTTCGTCATCGACGTCGGCTATCACAAGATCGCCGTCGCCGAGGCGAAGAAGCTCGGCATCCCGCTGATCGGCATCGTCGACACCAACCATTCGCCGCAGGGCATCGACTACGTGATCCCGGGCAACGACGACTCGGCCAAAGCGGTGGCGCTGTATGCGCGCGCCGTGGCCGATGCGGTGCTCGAAGGCAAGGCCAACGCGAGCAACGAGGTCGTGGCCGCCGGGGGCGAAGGCGACGAGTTCGTCGAGGTCCGCGAAGAAGAAGCCTGAGCCGCCCGCTCTTGACCTGCCGGCCGGCCGCGACCCCTCGCGCCCGGCCGGTTGCACAAACGAATCTGGAGAACTGAGATGGCTGCAATCACCGCCAGCATGGTCGCCGAACTGCGCGCCAAGACCGATGCGCCGATGATGGAATGCAAGAAGGCCCTGACCGAGGCCGAAGGCGACATGAACCGCGCCGAGGAGATCCTGCGCGTCAAGCTGGGCAACAAGGCCGGCAAGGCCGCCGCCCGCATCACCGCCGAGGGCGTGATCGCGGCGGCCGTCGACGGCCGCACCGGGGCCCTGGTCGAGGTCAACTGCGAGACCGACTTCGTCACCAAGAACGACGCCTTCCTGGCCTTCGTGAAGGCCATCGCCGGGCTGGTGGCGCAACACGCGCCGGCCGACGTGACGGCCCTGTCGGCACTGCCGCTGGCCATGGAGAGCTTCGGCCCGACGGTCGAGGACGTGCGCAAGGGCCTGATCGGCAAGATCGGCGAGAACATGACGATCCGCCGCTTCAGGCGCTACGCCGACGGCGGCCAGCTGGCCCACTATGTGCACGGCACGCGCATCGGCGTGATCGTCGAGTTCGACGGCGACGCGGTGGCCGCCAAGGACGTGGCGATGCACGTCGCGGCGATGAAGCCGGCCGCGCTGTCGTCGGCCGAGGTGCCGGCCGAACTGGTCGACAAGGAGCGCAAGATCGCCGCCGAGAAGGCCGCCGAGGATGCCGCAGCGGCCGTCGCCGCGGGCAAGTCGGCGCAGTCGGCCGAGATCGTGGCCAAGCGCGTCGAAGGCTCGGTGCAGAAGTTCCTGAAGGAAGTGGCGCTGCTCGAACAGGTCTTCGTCAAGGCCGCTGACGGCAAGCAGACCGTTGGCCAGCACCTGAAGGCCGCCAACACCACGGTGAAGGGCTTCACGCTGTACGTGGTGGGCGAGGGCATCGAGAAGAAGACCGACGACTTCGCGGCCGAAGTGGCGGCCCAGGTCGCCGCGGCCAAGGGCGGCTGAAGCGCTGCCGTTGCGAGCCCAGGCGCCGGGCCCCGCAGGGCCCGGCCGCTACACTGGCGAGCCATCAAAAGAGACCCTGCCACCGAAAGCCCTGACGAATGCCGGCCTACAAGCGCATCCTGCTCAAGTTGTCTGGCGAAGCCCTGATGGGCGACGATGCCTACGGCATCAACCGCGCCACCATCGTGCGCATGGTGCGTGAAGTGCAGGAGGTGACGCAGCTCGGCTGCGAGGTGGCGGTGGTCATCGGCGGCGGCAACATCTTCCGCGGCGTGGCCGGCGGCTCGGTGGGCATGGACCGCGCCACCGCCGACTACATGGGCATGCTGGCGACGGTGATGAATTCGCTGGCCCTGGCCGACACGATGCGCCAGGAAGGCATGACGGCGCGCGTGATGTCGGCGATCAGCATCGAGCAGGTCGTCGAGCCTTATGTGCGGCCGAAAGCGCTGCAGTACATGGAAGAAGGCAAGGTCGTGGTCTTCGCGGCCGGCACCGGCAACCCCTTCTTCACCACCGACACCGCCGCGGCGCTGCGCGGCGCCGAGATCGGCGCCGACGTGGTGCTCAAGGCAACCAAGGTCGACGGCGTGTACAGCGCCGATCCGGCCAAACATCCCGACGCGAAGCGCTACGAGACGATCACGTTCGACGAAGCGATCGCGCGCAACCTGCAGGTGATGGACGCGACCGCCTTTGCGCTGTGCCGCGACCAGAAGCTGCCGATCAAGGTGTTCAGCATCTTCAAGCCCGGCGCGCTCGAGCGCGTCGTGCGCGGCGAGGACGAAGGCACCCTGGTCCACGTCTGAACCCTGGAGAAATGACGATGGCTGACACGATCCCCGACATCATGACGACGGCCGAACAGAAGATGGGCAAGTCGGTCGAGGCCTTCAAGAACGATCTGGCCAAGATCCGCACCGGGCGGCCCCACCCGGGCATCCTGGACCAGGTGCACGTTGACTACTACGGCTCGATGGTGCCGATCAGCCAGGTCGCCAACGTGACCCTGCTCGATGCGCGCACGATCGGCGTGCAGCCCTGGGAAAAGGGCATGGGCGCGAAGATCGAGAAGGCGATCCGCGAATCCGACCTCGGTCTGAATCCGGCCTCGCAGGGCGATCTGCTGCGCGTGCCGATGCCGGCCCTGTCGGAGGAGCGCCGCCGCGACTTGACCAAGGTCGTGCGCCATACCGGCGAGGACGCCAAGGTCGCGGTGCGCGGCGTGCGCCGCGAGGCCAACGACCACCTGAAGAAGTTGCTGAAGGACAAGCTCGCGACCGAAGACGACGAGCGCCGTGCACAGGACGATGTGCAAAAGCTCACCGACCGCACCATCGGCGAGATCGACCGTCTGGTGCAGGCCAAGGAAGCCGAGGTGATGGCGGTCTGACCGCCTCGCGCCGCCCGATGCTGAAATCGCTGATCTCGCCCGGCGCCGCCCCGGCGCCTGCGCCCCGTGCGGTGCCGCGCCATGTGGCCGTCGTGATGGACGGCAACGGCCGCTGGGCGCGCCAGCGCTACATGCCGCGCTTCTTCGGCCACAAGGCCGGGGTCGACGTGCTGGTGAAGACGGTCAACGCCTTCGCGGCGCGCGGCGTCGAGTACCTGACCGTGTTCGCCTTCTCGTCGGAGAACTGGAAGCGCCCGACCGAGGAAGTCTCCGGCCTGATGGGCCTGGTCCTGGTCGCGGTCTCGAAGTACCTGACCAAGCTCGCCGGCGACGGCGTGCGCATCCGCATCATCGGCGACCGTTCGGCGGTCTCGGACAAGCTGCGTGCGGCCTGGGAACATGCCGAATCGCTGACCGAGAAGAACAGCCGCATCACCTTGGCGGTGGCCTTCAACTACGGCGGCCGCTGGGACGTGGTCCAGGCCTGCCGGCAGGCCTTGGCCCAGGGCGTGCCGGTGGACCAGGTCGACGAGGCCTGGCTGTCGCGCCACATGGCCCTGGCTTTCGCGCCCGACCCGGACCTCTTCATCCGTACCGGCGGCGAGATGCGCATGAGCAATTTCCTGCTCTGGCAGGCCGCCTACTCGGAACTGTTCTTCACCGACTGCCTGTGGCCGGATTTCGGCGACACCGAGATCGACGCCGCGCTCACCGCCTATGTGCAGCGCGATCGCCGCTTCGGCGCGATCAACACCTCGGGCTGAGGGCATGCTCGGGCAGCGCGTGCTCACCGCGGTCGTGCTGCTGGCGCTGCTGCTCGCCGTCCTCTTCGCCCCGATGGCCTGGCCGTTCGCGGCGCTGACCCTGCTGTTTCTGGCCGCCGCGGGCTGGGAATGGGGCCGTTTGAACGGGCTGGCTTCGATGCCGGCGCTGGGCCTGGGCCTGCTCACCGCGGTCCTGTCGCTGCTCCTGGTGCAGGTGCAGGACCCGGCCTTGCCGAGCCGTGTCTGCCAGTTCGGCAGCCTCGGCTGGCTGGTCGCCGGAGCCTATGCCCTGCGCCTGGGGCCGGCAGGCTGGAGCCGCCTGCCGCGCAGCCTGCGCCTCCTGATCGGGCCGGTCCTGCTGGCCGTGGCCTGGCTCGGGCTGGTGCGCGTGCATGCGGTCGGCGTCAACTTCCTGCTCTCGGTGCTGTGCCTGGTCTGGGCCGCCGACATCGCCGCCTATGCCGGCGGGCGCACCTTCGGGCGCCACAAGCTGGCGCCGACCATCAGCCCGGGCAAGACCTGGGAAGGGGTGTTCAGTGGCGCGGTGGGCGTGCTTGTGCTGGCGGCCGGGTGGTGGGCTTTCGACCGACAACTGGCGCTCGACTCACCCGGCCTGTCGACCCGGCTGGTGGGCAGCTTCGGTGTGCTCGGCGCCGGCGCCGCGCTGCTCCTGCTGGCCGCGGCCAGCGTGCTCGGCGATCTCGTGGAATCCCTCGTCAAGCGCGCGGCCGGGGCAAAGGACAGCAGCCGGCTGCTGCCCGGGCATGGCGGTGTGCTCGACCGCATCGATGCTTTGCTGCCCGTGGTTCCGCTGGTGGCTGCCCTCGGACTGGCTTGAACATGCAACGACTCGCCGTTCTCGGCGCCACCGGCTCGATCGGCGTCAGCACGCTGGATGTGGTCGCGCGCCATCCCGAGCGCTACGAGGTCTTCGGCCTGAGCGCGCAGCGCCGCGTTGATGAACTGCTGGCCCAGTGCCTGCGCTTTCGGCCACGCATCGCCGTGGTGCCGGACGACGCTGCCGCGCGCCGGCTGCGCGTGGGACTGGTGGCTGCCGCGGTGCCCACCGAGGTGGCGGTCGGCCCCGACGCCCTGTGCGCCCTGGCGGCGCACGCCGAGGTAGACGCCGTGATGGCCGCCATCGTCGGTGCCGCCGGGCTCGCCCCCTGCCTGGCCGCGGCGCGCGCCGGCAAGCGCCTGCTGCTGGCCAACAAGGAGGCGCTGGTGGTCGGCGGAGCCTTCTTCATGGACGCGGTGCGCCAGGGCGGGGCGACGCTGCTGCCGATCGACAGCGAACACTCGGCGATCTTCCAGTGCCTGCCGGAGGATCGCAGCGCCTGGGCGCAGCGCATCGACCACATCGTGCTCACCGCGTCCGGCGGCCCGTTCCGCGGCCGTGACCCGGACTCCTTGCACAGCGTGACGCCCGACGAGGCGGTGGCGCACCCGAACTGGGTGATGGGGCGCAAGATCTCGGTCGACTCGGCGACGATGATGAACAAGGCGCTGGAGGTCATCGAGGCGCACTGGCTGTTCGAATTGCCGCCCGAGCGCATCAAGGTCGTGATCCACCCGCAGAGCATCGTGCACTCGATGGTGGTCTGCCGCGACGCCTCGGTGCTGGCCCAGTTGGGCACGCCCGACATGAAGGTACCGATCGCCTACGGCCTGTCCTTCCCGGAGCGCATCGAATCCGGCGCCGCGTCGCTGGACTTCCTGTCGCTGCAGGCGCTGACCTTCGAGCCGGCCGACCGCGTGCGTTTCCCGGGTCTGTTCCTCGCCTACGATGCCCTCTGCGGGCCCGAGGGCGCGTCGGCGGTGCTGAATGCCGCCAACGAGGAGGCGGTGGCCGCCTTCCTCGACGGAACCATCCGCTTCCCGCAGATTCACAGCGTCAATGCACGCACCATGGATGCGCTGGCCGGGCGCATCGGCCGTGTCGCCGCGCTCGAGGACCTGATGGCACTCGATGCCCGTGCCCGCGTGCAGGCGCGCGCCGAGATCGGGGCGCTGACGCGATGATCACCGCCGCGCTTGCCTTCCTGGTCACGCTGGGCGTGCTGATCGTGGTGCACGAATACGGCCATTACCGCGTCGCCGTGGCCTGCGGCGTGAAGGTGCTGCGCTTCTCGGTCGGTTTCGGGCGCCCGCTGCTGCGCTGGCAGCGTGGGGACACCGAATTTGTCGTCTGCGCGCTGCCGCTGGGCGGCTATGTGCGCATGCTCGACGAGCGCGAAGGCAATGTCGGGCCCGAAGATCGCGCCCAGGCCTTCAACCTCAAGCCCTTGCGTCAGCGCACCGCGATCGTCGCCGCCGGGCCGCTGGCGAATCTGCTGCTGGCGGTGCTGCTGCTGGCCGCGTCGCACTGGATCGGTGTCGACGAGGCCAAGGCGGTGCTCGCGACGCCGCCTGCGGGCAGCCTGGCGCAGGCGGCGGATCTGCGCGCCGGCGACTGGGTGCGCTCGCTGGCCGTCGATGGCGGCGAGTGGGAGGAGGTCGACTCGATGGCCGACCTGCGCTGGCGCGTGACGCGCGCGGCGCTCGACGGCCAGGACCTGGAACTGATGCTCAGCGACCGCAGCGGTCACGGCAGCCGGACCGCACGCCTGGCTTTGCACGAACTGCCCTCGCGCGAGGTCGATGCCGCCGCCCTGCGCCAGATCGGCATCGGCGCGGCGTACAGCGAGCCGGTGCTTGGCGATCTGCAGCCCGACGGCCCGGCGGCCCGCGCCGGGCTGGCCAAGGGCGATCTCGTGCTGGCGATCAATGGCGAGCCGGTCGGCGACGCGCAGGCGCTGCGCGAGCGCATCCGCGCCGCCGTGGTCGACGGCCAGGCGCAGCGTCTGCTGTGGCGCATCGAACGCGCCGGCAGCGTGCGCCAGGTCGAAGTCCAGCCGCGCCTGGTCGACGACCAGGGCCGCACCGTCGGCCGCATCGACGCCTATGTCGGCGCTGCGCCGGCGATGGTCACGGTACGCCGCGGGCCGGTCGACGGGCTGCTGCGCGGGGTCGAGCGCACCTGGGAGATCTCGGTGCTCACCGTGCGCATGATCGGGCGCATGCTGATCGGCGAGGCCTCGGTGAAGAACCTCAGCGGCCCGCTGACGATCGCCGACGCCGCCGGGCAGTCGGCCGAGCGCGGCCTGGCCTACTATCTGGGCTTTCTCGCCCTCGTCAGCGTCAGCCTGGGCGTGCTCAACCTGCTGCCGCTGCCGATGCTGGATGGCGGACACCTGATGTATTATCTTTTCGAGGGCGTCACGGGCAAGCCTGTCTCCGAGATCTGGCTTGCGCGGCTGCAACGCGGCGGCATTGCGGTGCTGCTGGTCATGATGTCGGTGGCCCTGTTCAACGACGTGGCCCGGCTCCTCGGCCTGCACTGATCCCATTCTTCATGTCGCTTCATTTTCCGTTTGTGCCGCAGCGCCCGGTCGCCGCGGTGCTGCTGGCGGTTTGCACCGCCTGCGCGCCCCTGCTCGCCCTGGCCGTCGAGCCCTTCGCGCTGAAGGACATCCGCGTCGAGGGCCTGCAACGCACCGACCCCGGCACGGTATTCGCGGCGCTGCCCTTTCGCGTCGGTGAAACCTATACCGACGAAAAGGCGGCGGCGGCGCTGCGTGCGCTGTTCGCCACCGGCCTGTTCTCCGACGTGCGCATCGAGATCGAGGACCAGACCGCGGTGGTCATCGTCGCCGAGCGGCCGGTGATCGCCCGCGTCAACTTCGGCGGCATGAAGGAATTCGAGTCCGAGCAGATGCTCAAGGCCTTGCGCGATGCCGGCATCGGCGAGGGCCTGCCCTTCGACAAGGCCCTGGTCGACCGCGCCGAGCAGGAGATCAAGCGCCAGTACCTCACGCGCAGCCTGTACGGTGCCGAGGTCGTGACCACGATCACGCCGATCGAGCGCAACCGCGTCAACGTGACCTTCACGATGAGCGAGGGTGACGCGGCCCGCATCCGCGAGATCCGCATCATCGGCGCCGAGGCCTTCGACGAACAGACCCTGCTCGGCCAGCTCGCGCTGACGACGCCCGGCTGGCTGACCTGGTACACCAAGTCGGATCGATACTCGCGCACCGCACTCAACGGCGACCTGGAGACCCTGCGCGCCTACTACGTCAACCGCGGCTACCTGGAGTTCGCCGTCGAGTCGACCCAGGTCACGATCTCGCCGGACAAGCAGGACATCTCGATCGCGATCTCGATTCGCGAAGGCCAGCGCTATACCGTCACCGGCGTGCGGCTGGAGGGCGAATACCTGGGCCGTGACGATGCCTTCAAGCAGCTGATCGCCGTCAAGCCCGGCGACGCCTACCGCGGTGAAGCGGTGACCGCAACGCAGAAGGCCTTTTCCGACCTTTTCGGCCTGTACGGCTATGCCTTCGCCAGGGTCGACGCACGGCCCGAGATCGACCGCGCCAACGCGCAGGTCGTGGTGGTGCTTGCGGCCAACCCGCAGCGCCGCGTCTACGTCCGGCGGGTCGACGTCGCCGGCAACACGCGCACCCGCGACGAGGTCATCCGGCGCGAGTTCCGCCAGCTCGAATCGGCCTGGTACGACGGCGCCCGCATCAAGCTCTCGCGCGACCGCGTCGACCGCCTGGGTTACTTCAGCGAGGTCGAGGTCGAGACGCGCGAGATCGCCGGTTCGCCCGACCAGGTCGATCTGGTGGTCGCGGTCAAGGAAAAGCCCACCGGCAACCTGCTCATCGGCGCCGGCTTCTCGAGTGCGGACCGGCTGTCGCTGACCGCGTCGGTCAAGCAGGACAACGTCTTCGGCTCGGGCAACTACCTGGGCGTCGAAGTCAACACGAGCAAGACCTCGCGCAGCTTCGAGTTCAGCACCGTCGAACCCTACTTCACGACCGACGGCGTCTCGCGCGCCCTGTCCGTCTTCTACCGCACGACGCGGCCCTTCAACAGCCTCGGCGACGCCTACCAGATCGCGACACCGGGTGCCTCGATCCGCTTCGGCGTGCCCTTCTCAGAATACGACACGGTGTTCATGGGCATCGGCTGGGAACGCACCAAGATCGGCGCCACGGCCGGCATCCCGAACAGCTACTTCCTGTACCGGCAGGCCTTCGGCGAAAGCAGCACCGCCTGGCCCCTGACGGTGGGCTGGGCGCGTGATGCGCGTGACAGCGCGCTGGCGCCCACCCAGGGCCGTTATCTGCGCGTCAACCTCGAGGCCAGCCTGTTCGGCGACGTGCGCTACCTGCGCAACAACCTGCAGGCCCAGCAGTACTTTCCCTTCGGCTCGAAGTTCTCGCTGATGCTCAACGCCGAGCTCGGTTGGGGCAAGGGCCTGGGCACGCGGCCCTATCCGCTGTTCAAGAACTTCTACGGCGGCGGCCTCGGTTCGGTGCGGGTCTTCGAGCAGAGTTCGCTCGGCGTCGTCGACCCGACCGGCGCCTTCATCGGCGGGGCGCGCAAGTTCAACGCCAACGCCGAGCTCTACGTGCCCTTGCCGGGCTCGGGCAACGACAAGTCGCTGCGCGTTTTCGGTTTCGTCGACACCGGCAACGTCTGGCGCGAGGGTGAGCCGATCGAGGCCAACTCGCTGCGCGCCTCGGCCGGCGTCGGGCTGAGCTGGCTGTCGCCGGTCGGTCCGTTGAAGCTGAGCTGGGGCACGCCGTTGAAGTACCAGCCCAACGATAGAATCCAAAAGTTCCAATTCCAGATCGGGACTGCCTTCTGATGAACCTGTCGACCCTGAAGACCCTGGCCTGCGCAGCGCTGATCGCCGGGGCCACGACGCTCGCCGGCGCCCAGGAGCTGAAGATCGGCTACATCAACGGCGAGCGTGTGCTGCGCGAGTCGACCCCGGCGAAGGCGGCACAGTCCAAGCTCGAGGCCGAATTCGGCAAGCGCGAGCGCGAGCTGGCCGACGACGCCGCACGCCTGAAGGCCGCCGCCGACAAGCTCGACAAGGAAGCGCCGACCCTGTCCGAAACTGAACGCACCCGGCGCCAGCGCGAGCTCGTCGAACAGGACCGCGACCTGCAGCGCAAGCGCCGCGCTTTCCAGGAAGACCTGAACCAGCGCAAGAACGAGGAGCTGGCGAATGTCGTCGAGCGCGCCAACCGCGTCATCAAGCAGATCTTCGACACCGAGAAGTACGACTTGATCGTGCAGGACGGCGTCGTGTTTGCCGGCCCGCGGGTGGACATCACCGACAAGGTCATCCGTACCCTGAACAACGCCGCCGGCGGCAAGTGACCCGCCACGCGCGATGCTGAGCATCAGCGTCGCCGAGCTTGCCGCGCTGGTCGGCGGTGAGGCGCTGGGGGATCGGGCACTCGCCTGCCATCGCATCGGCCCGCTGGCCACGGCGGACGAGGGCACGGTCAGCTTCCTGGCGCAGCCGCGTTACCGTGCCCAGCTCGACGCCAGCGCCGCCGGCTGCGTGCTGGTGCAGCCCGATCTGCGCGAGGCCGTGGCGTCACGGCCCGCCGCCGTGCTGGTGGCGGACCCCTACCTGGCCTTGGCCCGCCTCACGCAATGGTGGGCCGAACGCACCCGCCCGGCGGTGGTCGCGGGCATTCACAGCAGCGCGGTGGTCGAGCCGGGGGCGAAGGTGCATGCCTCGGCCTGCATCGGTGCGCTGGCCTATGTCGGCCCGGGTGCCGTGGTCGGCGAAGGCGCCCTGGTGTCGGCCCAGGCGCATGTCGGCCGCGACGCGGTGCTCGGTGCAAACAGTCGGCTGATGCCGCGCGCAAGCCTGCTCGACGGCTGCCGCGTCGGCGTGCGCGGCCTCGTGCACGGCGGTGCGGTGATCGGCGCCGACGGCTTCGGCTTCGCGCCGAGCCAGGGCCGGTGGGTCAAGATCGAGCAGCTCGGCCGGGTCGTGATCGGCGACGACGTCGAGATCGGCGCCAACACCTGCGTCGACCGGGGCGCGCTCGAGGACACCGTGATCGAGGACGGCGTCAAGCTCGACAACCTGGTGCAGATCGGCCACAACGTGCACATCGGTGCACACAGCGCCTTCGCCGGCTGCGTCGGCGTGGCCGGCAGCGCGAAGATCGGCCGCCACTGCACGGCCGGCGGCGGCGCGATCATCCTCGGCCATCTCGAGCTCTGCGACCATGTGCATGTGACCGCCGCGACGGTGATCACGCGGTCGATCCGTGAACCGGGCCAGTACAGCGGCCTTTTCCCGTTCGATCACAATGCGGCGTGGGAAAAGAACGCCGCGACACTGCGCCAATTGCACACCCTGCGCGAGCGGCTGCGCGCGCTGGAGAAGAAGACATGACGACGCCGATCCTCGACATCCACAAGATCCTGAAGAAGCTGCCGCATCGCTACCCGTTCCTGCTCGTCGACCGGGTGATCGCGTTCGAGCGGGACCGGTGCATCAAGGCGCTGAAGAACGTGACCATCAACGAACCCTACTTCGGCGGGCATTTCCCGGTGCGGCCGGTGATGCCCGGGGTGCTGATGCTCGAGGCGCTGGCGCAGACGGCGGCGCTGCTGTCCTTCGAGTCCATGGGCGAGGAACTGAGCGAGGACGCAGTGGTCTACTTCGTCGGCATCGACGGCGCGCGCTTCAAGCGTGTGGTCGAACCCGGCGACCAGCTGATCCTGGAAGCCAGCATCGACCGCGTGCGTGGCGGCATCTACAAGTACAAGGCGCGCGCCAGCGTCGACGGCGAGACCGCCGTCGAGGCCGAGCTGATGTGCACGATGCGCAAGGTGGGCTGAGCGCCGTGAACAAATCCCGCACACCCGCTCTTACGCCCCAGCCGGCGTCGCTAGTCTCTGCAAACGCTCGCCGTAGCGCGAACTGCGGCTGCGCTTTGCGCCTTGATCGCCACCCGCTGGGACGCCCGCTCGGGCGCGCCGGATTCATTCACAGGCTCTGAGCGCCGCCGGATTCGATGGCAAGACTGCACCCGACCGCGATCATCGACCCGGCCGCCGAGCTGGCGGCCACGGTCGAGGTCGGGCCCTATGCCGTGATCGGCGCGGGCGTGCGGATCGGCGAGGGCACACGCATCGGCCCGCATGTGGTGCTCGAGGGCCCGACGCTCATCGGCCGCGACAACCTGATCCACGCCCACGCCGTGATCGGCGGCGCGCCGCAGGACATGAAGTACCGCGGCGAGCCGACGCGCCTGGAGATCGGCGAGCGCAACACGATCCGCGAGTTCTGCACCTTCAGCCGCGGCACGCTGCAGGACGGTGGCGTCACCCGCGTGGGCAGCGACAACTGGATCATGGCCTATGTGCATCTGGCGCACGACGTGCAACTCGGCGACCGCTGCATCCTGGCCAACAACGCCACGCTGGCCGGCCATGTGCATGTCGGCGACTGGGCGATCATCGGCGGCCTGACCGGCATCCACCAGTTCTGTCACGTCGGCGCGCACGCGATGACGGGCTTCCAGAGCCATGTCTCGCAGGATGTGCCGCCCTACATGATGGTCGGCGGCAATCCGCTGGGTGTGCACGGCTTCAATGTCGAGGGCCTGCGCCGGCGCGGCTTTTCGCGCGAGCGCATCGCCCTGGTCAAGCGCATGCATCGGCTGCTGTACCGGGACGCGCTGACGCTGGAAGCCGCCAGGACCGCCATCGGCACGCTCACCGGGACGGTGGACGGCGGCGACGCCGACATCGCGCTGATGCTGGACTTCCTTGCCGCGAGCACGCGCGGCATTGCCCGCTAGGACCATGCAGCTGGCGATGGTGGCCGGCGAGGCGTCCGGCGACCTGCTGGCGGGCCTGCTGATGGACGGCCTGCAGGCGCGCTGGCCCGGTCTGGCGCTGGCCGGCATCGGCGGGCCGAAGATGGCGGCGCGCGGCTTCGAGGCCTGGTGGCCGAGCGACAGGCTTGCGGTGCGCGGTTATGTCGAGGTGCTGCGCCACTACCGCGGGATCAAGCGCATCCGCGATGCGCTGGGCGACCGACTGCTCGCCGCGCCGCCGCGCGCCTTCGTCGGCGTCGACGCGCCGGACTTCAACCTCGGCCTGGAGGCGAGGCTGAAGGCCGCGGGCATTCCGGCGATCCACTTCGTCTGCCCGTCGATCTGGGCGTGGCGCGGCGCTCGCGCAAAGAAGATGGCGGCGAGCTGCGACCATGTGCTGTGCCTGTTCCCTTTCGAGCCGGCGCTGCTGCAGGCGCATGGTGTGGCGGCCAGCTTCGTGGGCCACCCGCTGGCCGATGCGATCCCGCTCGAGCCCCCGCGTGCCGCGGCACGCGCGGCCCTCGGCCTGGACGCTGCGGCGCCGGTGGTGGCCCTGCTGCCGGGCAGCCGGGCCTCGGAGATCCGCAGCATCGCACCGAGCTTCCTGCAAGCGGCGCTGCGCCTGCAGCGCGCAAGGCCGGCGCTGCGTTTCGTGCTGCCGGTGGCGCCTGGCCTGGGGCCGGTGATCGACCCCCTGATCGCCGCGCATGCGCCGGGGCTCGAACTGCAACGCCTGGACGGCCGCTCGCACGAGGCCCTGGCCGCCTGCGATCTGACCCTCATCGCGAGTGGCACCGCAACCCTGGAGGCGGCGCTGTTCAAGCGGCCGATGGTGATCGGCTACCGCATGCATCCGTTGAGCTGGCAATTGATGAAACGCATGGCCTACCAGCCCTGGGTCGGCCTGCCCAACATCCTGGCACGCGAGTTCCTGGTGCCCGAGCGCCTGCAGTCGGCCTGCGCGCCCGAACAGCTGGCCGCCGATGTGCTGGCCGGGCTCGACGACGACGCCGCCGCCGAGCGCCTGCGCGCGCGCTTCACCGACATGCACCATGAACTCCGGCGCGACACCGCGCGCGCCGCCACCGATGCCATCGCACAAGTCCTCGGCGCGTGACCGGCGGGTGGGCCCGCTGCCGGCACAGCTCGGCCTGGACTGGGCGCTGCCCGGCCTCGTGGCCGGCGTCGACGAGGCCGGTCGCGGGCCGCTGGCCGGGCCGGTCGTCGCCGCCGCGGTGATCCTCGACGAACGCGCGCCGATCCGCGGTCTCGCCGACTCGAAGATCTTGACGGCCGCGGCACGCGCGCGCCTGGACGCGCTGATCCGTGCCCGGGCTCTGGCCCTGTGCGTGGCCGAGGCCAGTGTCGAGGAGATCGACCGCTTGAACATCCTGCAGGCCACCCTGCTGGCGATGCGGCGTGCCGTCGAGGGCCTGCGCCTGCTGCCCCGGCAGGTGCTGGTGGACGGCAACCGGCTGCCGGTGCTGCAGGTGCCGGCGACCGCCATCGTGAAGGGCGACGCCACGGTGGCGGCGATCTCGGCGGCCTCGATCCTGGCCAAGGTGCACCGCGACCGCGAATGTGCCGCGCTGCACCTGCTGTGGCCACAGTACGGCTTCGACGGCCACAAGGGTTACCCCACGGCGGCGCATCTGGCGGCGCTGCGCGAACATGGGCCCTGTCCGGCGCATCGGCGCAGTTTTGCTCCGGTGCGCGCCGCGGACCGGTCATGACCCCGAAGTTCGTCAGCGCGCGCGACAACCCGCTGCTGCTGCGCCTGCGCCGGCAGCTGCGTTCGCCCGGGGGCTATCGGCGGACCGGCCAGATCTGGGTCGAGGGCGACCACCTGTGCCGGGCGGCCCTGGCGCGCGGCGTGCCGGTGCCGCTGGCGGTGGCCACCGAGGTCATGCTGGCGGATGCGGCGCAGTCGGCCCTGCTGGCAGCGGCGCGCGAGCTGGTGATCGTCCCACCGGCGCTGTTTTCGGGGCTGAGCGGCCTGGAGTCGCCGGCGGCGATCGCCTATGTGCTGGACCTGCCCGAGCCTGCAGCGCTGCAGCCCGACGTGGCCACGCTGGTGCTCGACGGGCTGCAGGACGCCGGCAATGTCGGCAGCGTGCTGCGCAGCGCCAGTGCGCTCGGTGTGCGCCAGGTGCTGGCCCTCAAGGGCACGGCCGCGCTCTGGTCGCCCAAGGTGCTGCGTGCCGGCATGGGGGCGCACTTCGGGCTGCATCTGCTTGAGGGGCTGGCGCCGGAGGCGCTGGACGCGCTGCGGGTGCCGCTGGTGGCCACCAGCTCGCATGCCGCAGCGACCCTGGCGCAGGCCGATCTGCCCGCGCCTTGCGCCTGGGTGCTGGGCCACGAAGGGCAGGGCGTTTCGCCGGCGCTGATGGCGCGCTGTGCCATGACGGTGCGCATCCCGCAGCCCGGAGGCGAGGAGTCGCTGAACGTCGCCGCGGCGGCCGCGATCTGCCTGTACGAGAGCGCCCGGCGCAGCGGCCCTCAGTAGACCAGGCGCTCGGGCTGCAGGTCGCGCAGGATCGTGGTCGCAATCTCCTCGATCGACTTGTGCGTCGAGCTCAGCCAGGCGATCCCGGCGCGGCGCATCATGAGCTCGGCCTCGCGCACCTCGTGGCGGCAGTTTTCCAGTGCCGCGTAGCGGCTGCCGGGCCGGCGTTCGTGGCGGATCTGCGCCAGCCGCGTCGGGTCGATCGTCAGACCGAAGCACTTGTGCTTGTACGGCGCCAGCGAGCCCGGCAGCTGCTTGCGCTCGAAGTCCTCGGGGATCAGCGGGTAGTTGGCAGCCTTGACGCCATGCTGCATCGCCAGGTACAGGCTGGTCGGTGTCTTGCCGCTGCGGCTGACGCCGACCAGGATCACGTCGGCGATGTCGAGGTTGCGCGCGCTCTGGCCGTCGTCGTGGGCGAGCGCGAAGTTGATCGCGTCGATGCGCTCGGTGTATTCCTGGCTCTTGCTGACGTCGGGGAAGCGCCCGACGCGATGGTTGCTCTTGACGCCGAGCTCGGCCTCCAGCGGCTCGACGAAGGTGCGGAACATGTCCATCACCATGCCCTTGCAGCCGGCATCGGTCAGCGCGTCGCGCACCGCGTTGTTGACCAGGGTGGCGAAGACGAGCGGTCGCTTGCCCTCGTGCGCGGCCGTGCGGTTGATCTCGTCGACCACCTGGAGCGCCTTCTCGACCGAGTCGATGAAGGGCCGTCGCACATGCCGCGGCTGGGCCGGGAACTGCGCCAGGATGGAATTGCCGAAGGTCTCGGCGGTGATCCCGGTCCCGTCCGAGACAAAAAACACGGTGCGTTGGGGCATGGAGCGACCGGCTTGGGCGTCGTGAAACCAGTCGATGATAGGCACGAATCAGCGGTTATCCTTGCCGCCATCGCACGCGAATGCTCCCATCGTGAACCGCCGCAGCCCAGTACAAGAACACACGGACGCTGTCGCCGCTGGATCAGTTCGGGACGCGGGCACACCGGTTTTCCCACATCACGGAGTTTTCCCATGTCTCAGCCCGCCCTGGCGACCGCCCTGGTCGCCCCGTTCGAACACCTGAGAATGACCGATGTCGAGGTCGTTGGCGGCAAGAACGCCAGCCTCGGCGAGATGATCAGCCAGCTCGCGAGCGCCGGCGTGCGGGTGCCGGGCGGGTTTGCGACGACGGCGCTCGCCTTCCGCGAGTTCCTGCGCGAGGCCGATCTGACCGAGCGCATCGACGGCCTGCTGCGCACACTCGATGTCGACGACGTGCGCGCGCTCACCGAGGCCGGCGCCACGGTGCGCCGCTGGGTGATGGACGCCGCGCTGCCGTCCGCGCTGGAGCAGGCGGTGCGCGAGCAGTTCGCCCGCCTGAGCGTCGACCAACCGGGGGCGAGCTTCGCGGTGCGCTCCTCGGCCACCGCCGAGGACCTGCCCGACGCCTCCTTCGCCGGCCAGCAGGAGTCCTTCCTCAACGTCCAGGGCATCGACGATGTCCTGGCCAAGATGAAGGAGGTCTTCGCCTCGCTCTACAACGACCGCGCGATCAGCTACCGCGTGCACAAGGGTTTTGCGCATGCCGAGGTCGCACTGTCGGTCGGCGTGCAGCGCATGGTGCGCTCCGACCTCGGCGCCGCCGGCGTGATGTTCACCATCGACACCGAGTCGGGCTTTACCGACGTGGTCTTCATCACCTCCAGCTACGGCCTGGGAGAGATGGTGGTGCAGGGTGCCGTGAACCCGGACGAGTTCTATGTGCACAAGCCGACGCTGAGGGCGGGCAAGTTGCCCGTCATCCGCCGCGTGCTGGGCAGCAAGCTGCAGCGCATGGAGTTCGCCAGCCTTGAGCAGCGCGCCGCGCACGGCCGACTGGTGCACATCGTCGACACGCCGCCGGAGCAGCGCAACCGCTACTCGATCACCGACGCCGACGTGATCGAGCTGTCGAAGTACGCACTCATCATCGAGCAGCATTACGGCCGGCCGATGGACATCGAGTGGGGGCGGGACGGCCAGGACGGCCGGCTCTACATCCTGCAGGCGCGCCCGGAGACGGTGAAGAGCCGGGCCGGCGGCGCGGTCGAACACCGCTACAAGCTCAAGGGCGACCCGGCCAGGCGCGGCACCTTGCTCACCGAGGGCCGGGCCATCGGCCAGAAGATCGGCACCGGCCCGGTGCGCATCGTGAACAGCCCGGCCGAAATGGACAAGGTGCAGCCGGGCGACGTGCTGGTCGCCGACATGACCGACCCGAACTGGGAGCCGGTGATGAAACGCGCCGGGGCCATCGTCACCAACCGCGGCGGGCGCACCTGCCATGCGGCCATCATCGCCCGCGAACTGGGCATCCCGGCGGTGGTCGGCTGCGGCCACGCCACCGAAGCGCTGAGCGAGGGCGCCCTGGTCACCGTGGCCTGCTCCGAGGGCGATACCGGTTATGTCTTCGACGGCCTGCTCGAGACCGAGGTCACCGAAATCCAGCGCGGCGACATGCCCTACTGCCCGGTGAAGATCATGATGAACGTCGGCAACCCGACGCTGGCCTTCGACTTCGCACAGATCCCGAATGCCGGGGTCGGCCTGGCGCGCCTGGAGTTCATCATCAACAACAACATCGGGGTGCACCCGAAGGCCATCCTCGACTATCCCAACATCGACCCCGAGCTGAAGAAGGCCGTGGAGTCGGTGGCCCGCGGCCACGCCAGCCCGCGCGCCTTCTACGTCGACAAGCTGGCCGAGGGCGTGGCCACCATCGCCGCTGCGTTCTGGCCCAAGCCGGTGATCGTGCGCCTGTCGGACTTCAAGAGCAACGAGTACCGCAAGCTGATCGGCGGCACCCGCTACGAACCCGACGAGGAGAACCCGATGCTCGGCTTCCGTGGCGCCAGCCGCTACATCAGCGGCGAGTTCCAGGATGCCTTCGCGATGGAATGCGAGGCGCTCAAGCGGGTGCGCCAGGACATGGGGCTGGTCAACGTCGAGATCATGGTGCCCTTCGTGCGCACCGTGTCGCAGGCCGAACGTGTGGTGCAGATGCTGGCCGAGCGCGGCCTCAGGCGCGGCGACCACGGCCTGCGCCTGATCATGATGTGCGAGGTGCCGAGCAATGCGATCCTGGCCGAGTCCTTCCTGCAGCATTTCGACGGCATGTCGATCGGCTCCAACGACCTCACCCAGCTGACCCTGGGCCTGGACCGGGACTCCGGCCTGGCGCAGCTGGCGCAGGACTTCGACGAGCGCGACCCGGCCGTCAAGGCGCTGATCTCGCGCGCGATCACGGCCTGCCGTGCCACCGGCAAGTATGTGGGCATCTGCGGACAGGGTCCGAGCGACCATGCCGACTTTGCCGAGTGGCTGGCCGCCGAGGGCATCGTGTCGATCTCTCTGAATCCGGACTCGGTGGTCGAGACCTGGCAGCGGCTGGCGGGCTGACACAGCCTCCTAGGGATATCCGGCCCCGGGGAAACGCGGGGTCGGGCGCTTTCGTCAGAGCGTCGTAAGACCCCGCGCCAACAGTCGATGCCAACGCTGGCCTGCGGCCCGATGCTGACTGTCCTGAACGTCCTCCAACTGGTGCTCTACATCGCGCTGCTCGCGCTCGCGGGGCAGGGTTTGCTGTACCTCCTGGCGGGGCCGGGGCGCGAGCACAACCTCGTCTACCAGCTGCTGCGCGTCGTGGGGCGCCCCTTCACCGTGCCGCTGCGCGCGCTGACGCCGGACCGGGTCGCCGACCGCCATGTCGGCGTGCTTGCCTTCGCCCTGCTGGCCCTGGCCTACGTCGTGGTCACGATCGAGAAGATCCGCTGGTGCGTGCGCATCGGTGTCGAACAATGCCGCTGAACAGGGGCCTGGCCTACGCCGCCTGGCTGCTGGCGGGCCGGGTCTGGCTGCTCGCCGGACGACGCGAACGGGCCTTGCGCCACTTCGACGCGATGCTGCGGCGCTTCCCGGGCGAGTGCCATCCGCTGGCCAGCCGTGCACATCTGCAGGCCCTGTGCGGCCGGCACGATCTCGCCGTGGCGGACTACCGTGTGTTGCTGGCGAGCACGCCCGGCGACGCGGCATCCTGGTTCAACCTCGGTTTCCTGCTCGAGCAGCAAGGCCGGGCGGAGGCGGCTCTGGACGCGTTTTCAAGCGCCACCCAAGCCGATCCGACGCTCGACCGTGCCTGGTACGGACTTGGCCAGGTGCTGGCCGCGCTCGGCCGCCACGACGAGGCGGCGGCGGCCCTGGCGCACAACACCAGGCTGCAGCCGATGAGCCCCCAGGGCTGGGCGGCGCTGGCCCGGGTGCAGCTCGCGCGCCGGCGGCCCGACGAGGCCCTGCGCATCATCCGCCATCTGCAGGGCTTCGAACCGCAGGTGGCGGCCGCGCTGCAGCGCGAATCCGGCCTGGCCGGCTGACGGACGGCGAGCGATGGCCTCGAGCGAAGCGCAGGCAGCACAGGCAGGGCGCGAAGCACAGCAGGCCCTGTACTGGCGGCGCAATCTGCGCCTGACCAGCGTGCTGCTGGCGATCTGGTTCGTCGTCAGTTTCGGCGTCGCGTACTACGCGCGTGAACTGAGCTTCGACTTCTTCGGCTGGCCGTTCAGCTTCTGGGTCGGCGCACAGGGGGCGCTGGTGGTCTACGTCGCGATCATCGGCCACTACGCGCGCACCATGAACCGGCTCGACCACGAGCATGGCGTGGCCGAGGAGGAATGAGGTGAGGGCTCGGCGCGCACCTTCGGCTGCGGTGGTCAACCGCGCCTTCAAGGCACAGCTCAACCGCGTCTACGGCTGGTACACCGGCGGCTTCATCAGCTTCGTGCTGGTGCTTGCCGTGCTCGAGGTGCTGGGCCTGCCGCGCCGCTGGATCGGGCTCATCTTCCTCGTCGCCACGGTGGCGCTGTACGCCGGCATCGGCGTCATGAGCCGCACCTCGGACGCGGCCGAATACTACGTCGCCGGCCGCCGCGTGCCGGCGATGTACAACGGCATGGCCATCGGCGCCGACTGGATGAGCGCCGCTTCCTTCATCGGCATGGCCGGCACGCTCTACCTCACCGGTTATGGCGGCCTGGCCTTCATCATGGGCTGGACCGGTGGCTATGTGCTGGTGGCCCTGTTTCTCGCCCCCTATCTGCGCAAGTTCGGCCAGTTCACCATTCCCGACTTCCTCGGCGCGCGCTACGAGGGCAATGTCGCGCGCTTCATCGGGGTCTTCGCCGCGATCCTGTGTTCCTTCACCTATGTCGTCGCGCAGATCCTCGGCGTGGGCGTGATCACGGCGCAGATGACGGGCCTGGAGTTCACGATCGGCGTCTTCGTCGGCCTCGGCGGCATCCTGGTGTGCTCCTTCCTGGGCGGCATGCGCGCCGTCACCTGGACCCAGGTGGCGCAGTACATCATTCTCATCATCGCCTACATGATCCCGGTGGTCTGGCTGTCGGTGAAGCAGACCGGCGTGCCGGTGCCGCAGGCCATCTACGGCGCGCAGTTGCAGAAGGTCACGGCGCTCGAAAGCAAGCTCATCGACGACCCGAAGGAGCGCGAGGTCATCGCCATCTTCCAGGCCCAGGCCGACGACTATGCGGCCCGGCTCGATGACGTGCCGGCGGCGCTGACGGCGGCGCGGTCCGCGGCCGAGGCCCGGCTCGCGGCGCTCAAGGCCGAGAACGCTGCGGTGGCCGAGATCCAGGCCGCCGAGCGCGCCTTGTCGCGCCTGCCGGGCAATGTGGCCACCGCGCGCGAGGCCTGGACGGCCGCGCGCGACGCCGCCCAGGCGCGGGCCAGGCCCCTGGCCGGCATGCCGCGCCATGCGCAGCAGTTCGCCGGCGACCCCGACGGCAGCCCGGCCGAGCGCGAAGCCTTCGAGCTCTCGAGGCGCAACTTCCTGGCCCTGGTCTTCTGCCTGATGTTCGGCACCGCCGCGCTGCCGCATATCCTGATGCGCTACTACACGACGCCCTCGGTGAAGCAGGCGCGCGAGTCGGTGACCTGGTCGCTGTTCTTCATCTTCTTGCTCTACTTCACGGCACCGGCCCTGGCCGTACTCGTCAAGTATCAGATGTTCAGCCTCGTCGTCGGCACACCCTTCGACCAGTTGCCGCAGTGGATCATCGACTGGCACCGCGTCGACCCGGCGCTGCTGTCGGTCAGCGACGTCAACAAGGACGGCGTGCTGCAGCTCGGCGAGATGAAGATCGGCGGCGACATCATCGTGCTGGCCACGCCGGCGATCGCCGGGCTGCCCTATGTGGTCACGGGCATGGTGGCCGCAGGTGGTCTCGCGGCGGCGCTGTCCACCGCCGACGGGCTGCTGCTGACGATCGCCAACGCGCTGTCCCACGATGTGTACTACCAGATGATCGACCCGAACGCGTCGACGGCGCGGCGGGTCGCGATCTCCAAGTCCCTGCTCCTGGTGGTGGCGGTGGCGGCTGCCTCGGTGGCGGCGCAGAAGCCGGCCGACATCCTGTTCCTGGTCTCGGCCGCCTTCTCCTTCGCCGCGGCGGCCTTCTTTCCGGCGCTGTCGCTGGGCATCTTCTGGAAGCGTGCCAGTCAGTGGGGCGCGGTCTGCGGCATGGTCGCCGGCCTGGGCGTCACCTTCTACTACATGGCCGTGAACCACCCCTGGCTGCGCGGCGTGTTCGGCGTCAGCGCGCCGATCGAACTCTGGTGGGGCATCCAGCCGATCGCGGCCGGGTTGTTCGGCGTGCCTCTGGGCTTTGCGGTGATCGTGGTCATCAGCCTGCTGACCCCGCCGCCGAGCGCCGAGGTGCAGGCCATGGTGCAGCACCTGCGCTACCCGAACCTGGGCGGCCCGGGGCGCTGACCCTGGCGCGCGGCAAGGCCCGCCCCAGCCGCGAGGTATAGGAACAGGCATTACCATGACGCCCCCCCGCCCCCGCACCGGGGCGGCTTCCACCCACTGGTGACCCCAGCTGGAAACCACAAGGAGTTGTCATGCGTCACTACGAGATCGTTCTGCTGATCCATCCGGATCAGAGTGAACAGGTTCCGGCCATGCTGGAGCGTTACAAGACCCTCGTCACCAATGCCGGTGGCGTGGTGCACCGGGTCGAGGACTGGGGCCGGCGTCAGCTGGCCTACATGATCCAGAAACTGGCCAAGGCGCATTACCTGTGCCTGAACATCGAGTGCGGCAAGGAGACCCTTGACGAGCTCGAGACCGGTTTCCGCTTCAACGACGCGGTGCTGCGCCACCTCACCGTCGCCAAGGACAAGGCCGACACGGCCCCGTCGGTGATGATGAAGGCCGTCGAACGCGAAGAGGCCCGCAAGGCCGGCCAGCAGGAGGCCGCGGCCTGAGGATGGCCACCCTGTCCGTCGCTGTCGCGTGAACCGGCTGCTGTTGTCGGGCTCACTGCTGCAGCGGGGGGCACCGCGGTTCACGCCCGCCGGGCTGCCGGCCCTGGACCTGGTGCTCAAGCACCAGTCCACGGTCGAACAGAACGGCCAGCCACGCCAGCTCTCGCTCGAGATGCGGGCGCAGGCGGTGGGGGCGATCACCGCGGTCCTGGCGGCCATGCCGCTGGGCAGCGAAGCCCGGTTCGCCGGCTTCCTGGCCGCCAGTCGCAACGGACGCGGATGGCTGTTCCATGTCACCGAGGTCGAACCCGCCGGCGAACCCGCCTGAACCGTTCACCCCACCCGATTTCCGATCCGGATCCAACTCAGGAGATTCAACATGCCCCCACCCCGTGGCAAAGGCCGTGCAGGCAAGGACAAGCGCCCCAAGCGCAACAGCCAGTCGCTGCTCTTCCGGCGCAAGCGGTTCTGCCGCTTCACCGTCGCCGGCGTCGAGCACATCGACTACAAGGAGATCGACGTGCTGCGCGACTTCATCGGCGAAAACGGCAAGATCACGCCGGCGCGCCTGACCGGCACGCGCGCCTTCTACCAGCGCCAGCTGACCACCGCGATCAAGCGTGCCCGCTTCCTGGCCCTGCTGCCGTTCAGCGACCAGCACAAGAGCTGAAGGAGCCCCCATGCAAATCATCCTGCTGGAAAAGATCGCCAAGCTCGGCGATCTCGGCGACGTCGTCAAGGTCAAGGACGGCTATGCACGCAACTACCTGATCCCGGGCAAACACGCCCGTCGTGCCACCGAGGCCGCGATCGCGGAGTTCGAACAGAAGCGCGCCGACCTCGAGCGGGCCGCCGCCGACAAGCTGGCCGCCGCCCAGGCCCTGGGCGATCAGCTGTCGGGCAAAAGCGTGCGCATCGCGCAGAAGGCCGGTGTCGACGGCCGCCTGTTCGGTTCGGTCACGAATGCCGACATCGCCGAGGCGCTGGCCAAGATGGGTCTGGCGGTGCAGAAGTCGCAGGTCCGCCTGCTCAGCGGCCCGCTCAAGCATGTCGGCGAACACACCGTGAGCGTGGCACCGCACACCGATGTGCTGGTTGATCTGACGGTCAGCGTCTTCGCGCTGGCGGACTGATCGCATCCGTTGCACACTCGGGGCGAGCCCCCGATTCGGGAAGGCCGGCGCTTGCCGGCCTTCTGCATTTCGGGCGCCGGGTTTGTCCCCGCTGCACCCACCGGCTGTCCACAGGATTGTCCCCAGGATCGTTGCCATGTCCCTGCTGAGCCCCTCCCGATCCGGCGCCGACGGCGCCGGCCGCGACGACGAAGTTGCGCGCCTGCGGGTGCCGCCGCATTCGATCGAAGCCGAGCAGAGCGTGCTCGGCGGCCTGCTGCTCGACAACCTGGCCTGGGACCGGGCCGCCGACCTGCTGACCGAAGGCGACTTCTACCGCCTGGAGCATCGGCTGATCTACGGCGCCGTCGGCGCGCTGATCGGGGCCAGCAAGCCGGCCGACGTGATCACCGTCTTCGAGCAGCTGCAGAACCGCGGCAAGGCCGAGGATGCCGGCGGCCTGGCCTACCTGAACGCCCTGGCGCAGAGCGTGCCCAGCGCGGCCAACCTGCGCCGCTATGCCGAGATCGTGCGCGAGCGCGCGATCCTGCGCAAGCTGATCGCCGCGAGTGACGAGATCGCCACCCATGCCTTCAACCCGCAGGGGCGGGCGGTGCCGCAGATCCTCGACGACGCCGAGGCGCAGATCCTGCGCATCGGCGAGGAGGGTGCCCGCCAGCGTCATGGCTTCCAGTCGATCGACAAGCTGGCGGTGGCCCTGATCGACCGCGTCATGGAACTGGCCGAAAACGGCGCCGAGGACGTGACCGGCGTGCGCAGTGGCTTCTTCGGCCTGGACCGCAGCATGGCCGGGCTGCAGAAGGGCGACCTGCTGGTGCTGGCGGCGCGGCCGTCGATGGGCAAGACCGCGCTGGCGCTCAACATCGCCGAGAACGTTGCCGTGCACGAGGGCCTGCCGGTGCTCGTGTTCTCGATGGAAATGGGCGCCTCGCAACTGGCGCTGCGCCTGGTCGGCTCGCTCGGGCGCATCGACCAGACCCATCTGCGCACCGGCAAGCTCGGCGACGACGAATGGGGCCGCCTGGCCGAGGCGGTGGACAAGCTCAAGCAGGCACAGATCTTCATCGACGAGACGCCGGGCCTGACGGTGGCCGAGCTGCGCGCCCGAGCGAGGCGCATGGCGCGCCAGTTCGGCGGCACCCTGGGCCTGATCGTGATCGACTACCTGCAGCTGATGAGCGGCAGCGCCAGCGGCGACGAGAACCGCGCCACCGAGCTCGGCGAGATCTCACGCGGCCTGAAGGGCCTGGCCAAGGAACTGCAGTGCCCGGTGATGGCGCTGTCGCAGCTCAACCGCAGCGTCGAGACGCGCACCGACAAGCGGCCGATGATGAGCGACCTGCGCGAGTCGGGCGCGATCGAGCAGGACGCCGACGTGATCATGTTCATCTACCGCGACGACTACTACAACAAGGTGGACGGACCGAACCCGAGCAAGGAGCCCGGGGTCTCCGAGATCATCATCGCCAAGCAGCGCAACGGCCCGGTGGGCACCGTGAAGCTGACCTTCCTGAAGCCGCTGACGCGCTTCGAGAACATGGCGCCGGAGTATGCCAACGACTATTGACGGTGGCCGAAGACTGTATGAACATACAGTATGCCTGCCGACACCGTTCATGTTCCCGTTGGCGCCCTGAAGGGGCGCGGCACCGCCTGGGCGCTCGAGCACCGCTTCAGCGCACACCGGCACGAAGCCGTCGACGACGGCTGGGGCGGCCTCGAGCAGAAGGTCCTGGAGGATCACCGGCCGCCGACCACCCAGGTGATCGAGGAGCAGGTGCGCTCCATCCTCACCGGCAATGATTCACCCGACATCGGCTTCGATCTTTCGATCAACCCTTACCGGGGCTGTGAACATGGCTGCATCTACTGCTACGCGCGGCCCACCCACAGCTACCTGAACCTGTCCCCTGGGCTCGACTTCGAGACCCGCATCGTGGCCAAGGTCAATGCCGCCGCGCGCCTGCGCGAGACCCTGGCCGGACGCGACTACACGCCGCTGCAGCTCAACATCGGCTCCGCCACCGACGCCTACCAGCCGGCCGAGCGGCGGCTGCGCATCACGCGGGCGGTGATCGAGGTGCTGGCCGAAGCGCAGCACCCCTTTTCGCTGATCACCAAGTCGTCCCTGGTCGAACGCGACCTGGACCTGATCGCGCCGATGGCGGCGCGGCGCCAGGCGGCGGTCTACGTTTCCATCACCACGCTCGACGCTGATCTCGCCCGCCGGCTGGAGCCGCGTGCCGCGGCACCGGCGCGCCGCCTGCGCACGCTGGAGACGCTGGCGCGTGCCGGCGTGCCGGTGGGGGTGAGCGTCTCGCCGGTGATCCCCTTCCTCAACGAACCCGAACTCGAACGCATCCTGCAAGCGGCGCATGACGCCGGTGCCACGTCGGCTTTCAGCATCGTGCTGCGCCTGCCCTGGGAGGTGAACCCGCTGTTCCAGCAGTGGCTGCACCAGCATGTGCCCGAGCGCGCCGAGCGCATCATGGCCCGGCTGCGCGAGATGCGCGGCGGGCGTGACAACGACGCCCGCTTCGGCAGCCGGATGACGGGGCAGGGTGTCTGGGCGCAACTGCTGCGCCAGCGTTTCGTGAAAGCCTGTGCGCGACTGGGCCTGAACCGCGAGAAGGCGCCGCTCGACGCTTCGGCGTTCAGGCGGCCTTCGCGACAGCCGGGGCAGGCGAGCCTGTTCTGACGCCGGGCGTGGCAGGCGTGGCCGGCGGCGCCGGGGCACCGGTCTTCAGCAGCAGGGCGCCCTCGGCGCGCCCGCTCTGCCCGAGCCGCGGTGCGGCCCATGATGCGGCATATTCCTGGCGCATCGCGTCGATGCGCGCCTGCCATTCGTCGGCGTCGGCGTCGGCGATCTGCTGTCGATTGCGCTGCAGGGTGGCCGCGGCGGTGTCGACCAGCTTGGCGTTCAGGGTCAGCCTGGCCGCGTCCATCAGGCTGCGCACGGCCTTCAGCGCATGCCCCTCCAGCACATGGTTCATGGCCCTTTCCGACAGGGACAGGATCGCGGCATGCCCTTGTTCGACGAGCGAGACATAGGGCGGATGGCGCGCCACCGATCGGGTCAGCAACTCGCCGACGCTGCGCGAGGTCGAGAAGCGCTTGGCCAGTTCGAGGGCCCAGGATTCGGCGTGTTCGCCGGCATATCCCGCGCGGCCGAATTCGGCCAGCACCGTGAGCAGGTTGCAGGCCCCCTCGATGTCCAGGCTTGCAGCGCGGCGCTCGTCGGCCAGCGCGACCAGCGACTCCTGGGCATCCACCAGGCGACCCGAGACCAGCTTCTCGAGGCAGTCGACCACGGCCACGAAGCGCTGCAGCCGGGCATCACCCTGCTCGCGCGAGGCGAAGTGCTTCAGGTTCTCGCGGCAGCGCTGCAGACCCTTGCTGTCCTTGAGGCGCAGGCGGGCCAGCGCCAGGATCACCAGGGACTGCATGTCGAACAGCTTGGAGCCCACGCCGAGCAGGACGGCGCGGTCCAGCGACTTCTCGGCCTCGGCGTCGTCGCCGTTGTAGAAGGCCAGCAGGCCCTGCTTCTGCAGGCGCGGGATCGACCCGGGCGTCAGCGACGCGGCCTTGCGGTAGGTGTCCAGGGCTTCGCCGAACCGGCCCTGCTCGATCTGCACGCGCCCCATCACGTCCCAGGCATCGGCATAGTCCGGCTCGGCACTGAGCAGGGTCTCGAGGGTGCGCCGGGCCGTGCCGACCTGGCCGGAATCGGCCTGCGCCCGGGCCACGCCGAGCCGCGCCCAGGGCACGGCGCGCTTGTCGATGATGGCCGCGTAGAGCTGCCCGGCGAGTTCGTGCCGGCCCAGACGCAGCAGCAGTTCGGCACCGAGGCGGGCCGCGTAGAGCCAGTATTCACCCTGTTCGCGATAGCGTTGCAGGCACAGCGACGCTGCCAGATCGAACTCGCCCTGTTCGACCGCGGCGAAGATCTTGCCCAGCGATCGTTTGCGGTGGCGTGCGTGGCGCAGGCGGTCGTACAGCGTGGCCGCGGAATAGGGCTTGAGCAGATACGAATCCAGCGCCGATTCGGCGGCTTCGGCCACATGTCCGTAGCGCGCTTCCCCGGTGACCATCACGAACACGGTGTCGTAGGGCAGCAGGTTGCTGCGCCGCAGGTCTTCGAGAAGCTCCTGGCCGGTCATGTCCTCGCCGGGAAAGATCAGTTCGCACACCACGATGTCGTAGCGACGGGTCTCCAGGCGGCGGCGGCCTTCGGCCAGGCGTGGGGCCTGCACGACGTTGGGCACGCCCAGATCGCGCAGCTGTGCGGCGATGATGCTGCGCGACGACGGGTTGCCGTCGATGACCAGGGCGTGGGCATCGCTGATGTCGCGGTCGAGTGGCAGCACGGATCAGGCCCCGGATGGCAAGGCGTGCACCGACCGCACATCTGTGCGGCGCCATCTCGCCAGTGCCCATGCGGGCAGGCCGCCGGCGCGCGCGCCGGCCTGCGGCGCCGCTGGCGCCGCAGGCGACTGGGACGCTACTTCGAGCCTGAGACGGAAATCGAACGACATCGTGGGTGACGGCCTTTGCCTCCAGTTTTCGGCCGCCGTGGCCGCAACTTGAAGATGCCGTCAGCGCACGATCACTTGAACAGGTCCTTCACGCGGTCGGTCCAGCTCTTGGCGTTCGGCGAATGGCGGTCGCCGGAGGTGCGGAAGGCCTCGTCGAGTTCCTTCAGCAGCTTGCGCTGGTGTTCGGTCAGCTTGACCGGAGTCTCCACGGTGACGTGGCAGTACAGGTCGCCGGGGTAGCTCGAACGGATGCCCTTGATGCCCTTGCCGCGCAGGCGGAAGGTCTTGCCATGCTGGGTGCCTTCGGGCAGTTCGATCTCGGCCTTGCCGCCCAGGGTCGGTACCTCGATCATGCCGCCGAGCGCCGCCGTGGTCAGGCCCACCGGCACGCTGCAGTGCAGGTCGTCGCCGTCGCGCTCGAAGACCTCGTGCGGCTTCATGCGGATCTCGATGTAGAGATCACCCGCCGGGCCGCCATTCGTGCCCGGCTCGCCATTGCCGGCCGAGCGGATGCGCATGCCCTCGTTGATGCCCGCGGGGATCTTCACCTCCAGCGTCTTCTGGCGCTTGATCTTGCCCGCGCCGTTGCAGCTCGTGCAGGGCTCGGGGATGATCTTGCCGCTGCCATGGCAGTGCGGGCAGGTCTGCTGGATGCTGAAAAATCCCTGACGCAGGTGCACCGTGCCGCTGCCGCTGCAGGTCGGGCAGGTCTTGGCCTGCGTGCCCGGCTTGGCGCCGCTGCCGTGGCAGGTCTCGCAGCTGTCCCAGCTCGGGATGCGGATCTGGGTGTCCTTGCCGTGCGCCGCTTCGTCGAGGGTGATCTCCATCGCGTAGCTGAGGTCGGCGCCGCGGTAGACCTGCTGGCCGCCGCCGCCACGTCGGCCCGCGCCGCCAGCCGCGGCACCGCCGAAGATGTCGCCGAAGATGTCGCCGAAGGCCTCGGCAAAACCGCCGAAGCCCTCTTGCCCGGCGCCCCGGCCGGCGCCCATATTGGGGTCCACACCGGCGTGTCCGTACTGGTCGTAGGCGGCGCGCTTTTGTGGATCGGAGAGCATCTCGTAGGCCTCCTTGGCCTCCTTGAACTTCTCTTCGGCCTTCTTTCCGTCGTCACCCTGGTTGCGGTCGGGGTGGTGCTTCATGGCCAGCTTGCGGTAGGCCTTCTTGATGTCGTCATCAGCGGCGTTCTTGGGGACGCCCAGGATGTCGTAGTAGTCGCGTTTGGCCATTCGATGATCCGTGTCTTGGAAGCGAAACCGCCGCGTCGGGCGTCAGGAGGATCCCGACGCGCGAACGCGGCGCCCGTGGCTCAGGCGGGCCCTCGGCCCGCCGGCCACGTCACTTCTTGACTTCCTTGAAGTCGGCGTCGACCACGTTGTCGTCTGCGGGCGGGGCCGAAGCCTTCGGTGCCTCGCCCCCGCCGGCGGTCTCGGCGCCGGCCGCGGCCTGCGCCGCCTGCGCGTCGGCATAGGCCTTTTCGCCGAGCTTTTGCGCCGCCGTCATCAGGGCTTCGGTCTTGGCCTCGATGTCGGCCTTGTCGTCGCCCTTGAGCGCTTCCTCGACGTCCTTCAGCGCGGTCTCGATCTTTTCCTTCTCCGGTGCCTCGAGCTTGTCGCCATGTTCGGCCAGGCTCTTCTTCACCGTATGCGCCATCGCATCGGCCTGGTTGCGTGCCTGCACCAGTTCGAGCTTCTTCGCATCCTCGGCGGCATTGACCTCGGCGTCCTTGACCATCTTCTCGATCTCGGCCTCGCTCAGGCCCGAGTTCGCCTTGATGGTGATCTTGTTCTCCTTGCCGGTGCCCTTGTCCTTGGCGCCGACGTGCAGGATGCCGTTGGCGTCGATGTCGAAGCTGACCTCGATCTGCGGCAGGCCACGCGGCGACGGCGGGATGCCCTCGAGGTTGAACTCGCCCAGGCTCTTGTTGCCCGCGGCCAGCTCGCGCTCGCCCTGGAAGACCTTGATCGTCACCGCCGGCTGGTTGTCGTCGGCGGTCGAGAACACCTGACTGAACTTGGTCGGGATGGTGGTGTTCTTCTTGATCATCTTCGTCATCACGCCGCCCAGGGTCTCGATGCCCAGGCTCAGCGGCGTCACGTCGAGCAGCAGCACGTCCTTGCGCTCGCCGCCCAGGACCTGGCCCTGGATGGCGGCGCCGACCGCCACCGCCTCGTCGGGGTTGACGTCCTTGCGCGGCTCCTTGCCGAAGAAGGCCTTGACCTTGTCCTGCACCTTGGGCATGCGCGTCATGCCGCCGACCAGGATCACGTCCTCGATCTCGCCGACCTTGACGCCGGCGTCCTTGATCGCCGTGCGGCAAGGCTCGATCGTGCGCTCGATCAGGTCCTCGACCAGGGCCTCGAGCTTGGCGCGCGTGAGCTTGATGTTGAGGTGCTTGGGGCCCGAGGCATCGGCCGTGATATAGGGCAGGTTGACGTCGGTCTGGGTGCTGCTCGACAGCTCGATCTTGGCCTTCTCGGCGGCCTCCTTGAGGCGCTGCAGCGCGAGCACGTCCTTCGTCAGGTCGACGCCTTGCTCCTTCTTGAACTCGGTGACGATGTAGTCGATGATGCGCTGGTCGAAGTCCTCGCCGCCGAGGAAGGTGTCGCCGTTGGTGGACAGCACCTCGAACTGCTTCTCGCCGTCGACGTCGGCGATCTCGATGATCGAGATGTCGAAGGTGCCGCCGCCCAGGTCGAACACGGCGATCTTGCGGTCGCCCTTGCCGTGCTTGTCCAGGCCGAAGGCCAGCGCCGCGGCGGTGGGCTCGTTGATGATGCGCTTCACGTCCAGGCCGGCGATGCGGCCGGCGTCCTTGGTCGCCTGGCGCTGGCTGTCGTTGAAATAGGCGGGCACGGTGATGACGGCCTCGGTGACTTCTTCACCCAGGTAGTCCTCAGCCGTCTTCTTCATCTTGCGCAGCACCTCGGCGCTGACCTGGGGCGGCGCGAGCTTCTTGCCGCGCACCTCGACCCAGGCGTCGCCGTTGTCGGCCGCCGTGATCTTGAAGGGCATCAGTTCGATGTCCTTCTGCACTTCTTTCTCGGTGAACTTGCGGCCGATCAGGCGCTTGGAGGCGTAGACCGTGTTCTTCGGGTTCGTCACCGCCTGGCGCTTGGCGCTGGCGCCGACGAGGATCTCGCCGTCGTCCTGGTAGGCGATGATGGACGGCGTGGTGCGCGCGCCCTCGCTGTTCTCGATGACGCGGGTGGTATTGCCTTCCATCACGGCGACGCACGAGTTCGTGGTGCCGAGGTCGATGCCGATGATCTTGCCCATGATGCTGTGGCTCCTGAAATTGGGTATTGCTTGTCTGGAATCTGTGGATGACTGGCCGGGATTCAAGTCACCGGGCGATCATTTGGCCGCGGCGACGGTGACCAGGGCCGGTCGCAGCACACGGTCGGCGATCAGGTAACCCTTCTGCAGCACGGCGACCACGGTGTTGGCCTCCTGCTCGGCGGGCACCACGCTGATCGCCTGGTGGTGGTGCGGGTCGAACTTCGTCCCCGCGGGCGGCGCGATCGGCACCACCTTGTGCCTCTCCAGCGCCGCCAGCAGCTGACGCAGCGTGGCGTGAACGCCCTCGAGCATCTGCGCCGCCGTGGCATTCGGGATGGTGATCGCGGCTTCCATGCTGTCGGTGACGGGCAGCAGGCTCTCGGCGAAGGACTCGACCGCGAACTTGCGCGCCTTGGCCATTTCTTCCTCGGCGCGCCGGCGCGTGTTTTCGGCCTCTGCCTTGGCGCGCAGGTAGGCGTCGGAGACCTCGGCGTGGCGCGCCTGCAGCGCCGCCAGCTCGGTGGCCGGGTCGGGGCTCGGGTTCGTGGCGCCGGCATCAGGGCCGTCGGTCCCCGGCTCGGGTGGACTGGTTTCGTGTTTCGGATTCATTTCGGGGAAAGGCTGCGCGGTCATGCGGGCCCAGATGGGGACACATGCCTTGCATTCAAGAGGGGGAAGGGCGGAAGACCGTGACCCGGGTCACGGCCGGGCCTGCGCTCAGTCGTCGTCGATCGAGGCACTCCAGCGATGCCAGCTGTGCAGGTCGCGCCGGTCGCGCTTGGTCGGACGCCCCTGGTGGATGGCCAGGGCCGGCTCGGCGCCCAGCCGCCGGGCTTCGGCGGCCTGGGCGCGGGCCGCCAGGCTTTCGGGTGTTTCGGCGTACAGCGTCTGGGCCAGTGGTGCCGGGCCTCGAACCGTCGACAAGGCGCGCACGAGCACGCAGCGCCAGACCTGGTCCTGGCGGATCTCGACCCGGTCGCCGGCCTTCAGCTCGCGGGCCGGCTTGGCCGGCTGGCCGTTGATGCGCACGCGCCCGTGGCCGACCTCGTCGGCGGCCAGGGCTCGCGTCTTGAAGAAGCGCGCCGCCCACAGCCATTTGTCCAGGCGCAGGCGGTCGGTCAGTGGCAGTTCGGTCATGCACTCATGCAGTCGTGGGGGCCAGCGGCAGGCGCACGGTGGCGTCGAGACCGGTGACCCGGCCATGCGACAGCCTATTGTCCAATGTCAGCGTGCCACCGAGCGAATCGACGATCTCGTGGCAGATCGCCAGGCCCAGTCCGCTGCCGGCGGCGAGCGCGTCGCCCGCCGCTCCCGCGCTGCCGGCGGCGAAGGGCTGGAACAGGCGTTCGCGCTGGCCGGCGTCGAGCCCGGGGCCGGCGTCGGCCACGGTCAGGGCGGCATGGTGGGCGTCGGCCACCAGGCGCAGGCTCAGCGCGGCGCCGGTCGGGGAGGCCTTGATCGCGTTGTGCAGCAGGTTGCGCAACAGTTCGCGCAAGGCCCATTCGTGGGCGCGCACGCGCGCCGGTGCGGCATCGACGTCCAGGGCCAGGTCGCGTGCTGCGGCCAGCGGTGCCAGGTCCAGGGCCACCGCGCGCAGCAGTTCGGCGGCGTCGATGACCCCCGCACCCCCCTGCTGGCGCAGCTGTTCCACCTTGGCCAGCGCCAGCATCTGGTTGGCCAGCAAGGTCGCGCCGTCCACCGTATGTGCCATCTCGTCGAAAGCCTGGGCCGGCGCCACGTCGCCGCGGCGTGCCGACTGCAGCTGGGTCTTGAGCACCGCCAGCGGCGTGCGCAGCTGGTGCGAAGCGTCGCGCACGAAGCGTTTCTGGTGCGCCAGCAGGTGATCCAGGCGCTGCATCACATGGTTCGTCGCTTCCACCAGGGGCAGCAGCTCGCGCGGCGCGGCGCCGGGTTCGATCGGTGTCAGGTCGCTGGCCGGCCGTTGTTCGATCGCCGCGCTGAGTTCGCGCACCGGGCGAGTCGCGCGCTGTACCACCCAGAGCACGACGATCGTGATCACGGCCAGCAGCAGGGCCTGGCGCCACAGGGTGTCGACCAGGATCTGGCGTGCCAGCGTGTGCCGCAGCTCCAGGGTCTCCGCCACCTGCACCGTGGCCATGCCCTGCGCCCCGGCGCCGGCCACCGGCTGCAGCAGCACCGCCATGCGCACCGGCTCGCCGCGGTAGGCGGCGTCGTAGAAATGCACCAGGGCCGCGTAGACGCTGCGCACCGGCAGCTCGCGGTTCGGCGGCGGCAGGTCGCCGAAACCGGAAACCAGTTCGCCGTCGAAACCGAGCACGCGGTAGTAGAGGTGGCTGCGACTGTCGGCCTCGAAGGCCTCGAGCGCGGAGTAGGGCACCGAGGCGGTCACCCGTGGCGTCGCCGACTCGCCCAGGCTGAGCTGCTCGCCGATGGACTTGGCCGTGGCCAGCAGGGTGCGGTCGTAGGCGGTGTCGGCCGCGGCCAGGGCCTGCCGATAGAGCACCACGGTGTTGGCCGCGATGACCAGCATCGTCGGCAGCAGGATGCCGAGCAGGAGCTGCCGGCGCAGCGACGCCCGATGCTGGGGCCGGGCGCTCATCCGGTGGCCTTCAGCAGGTAGCCCAGCCCGCGCAGGGTGAGCAGCTGCACCGGGCTGTCGGCCAGCTTCTTGCGCAGCCGATAGGCCACCACCTCCACCGCCTCCGGCTGCACCTCGGCGTCGCCGGGAAACACCAGGGCCAGCAGGCGTTCCTTGGCCACCGCCTGGCCGGGCCGCGCCAGCAGGGCGCGCAGCATCGCCGCTTCGCGCTGCGTCAGCTCCATCGGCAGGCCGTCGCGCAGCACGGCGCCGGACTGCGCGTCGAGCTGCAGACCGCCGAAGCTGGGCGAGGCGGTGTCGGTGCCGCCGCGCCGCGCCAGCGCGCGCACGCGGGCCTCCAGTTCGTCAAGGTCGAAGGGCTTGGCCAGGTAGTCGTCGGCGCCGGTGTTCAGGCCGAGGATGCGGTCGCCGACGGTGCCGCGTGCGGTGAGGATGAGCACCGGCGTGCGCAGCCCTTCGGCACGCGCCTGCGTCAGCACCTGCAGGCCGTCGAGGCCGGGCAGGCTGAGGTCGAGCAGGACCACGTCGGGCAGGCTGGCGCGCCAGCGGTCCAGGGCGCGTGCGCCGTCGCCGCACAGCTGGACCTGCATGCCGCAACGCTGAAAGCTGCGCTGCAGCGTGGCCTGCATCGCCGGGTTGTCCTCGACCAGGAGCAGCTTCATCGGGCCGGAATCATAGGCGCCGGGAAAACCCCAGCTTCGTGGACAGCGGATTGACAGGCCCAGTGGTGACGATGCCGCCCTGAACCCGCCATCAGGAGACCCTCCATGCGACGCGATACCTTTCTCAAGTCCCTGGCCGCGCTGGCCGCCACCTCGGGCCTGCCTTTGTCCGCACTGGCGGCGGGCAACCTGAAGATGATGATCCCGGCCAACCCCGGCGGTGGCTGGGACGGCACCGGCCGCGCGCATGGCGCCGCGCAGCAGGAAGCCGGCGTAGCCAGCGCCGTGACCATCGAGAACAAGGGCGGCGCCGCCGGGGCGATCGGCCAGGCGCAGTTCTTCACCTCGCGCAAGGGCGACGGCGAGGCGCTGATGGTGATGGGCGCGGTGATGCTCGGCGGCGAGATCCGCAACAAGCCGCCGGTGTCGGTGACCCAGGTGACCCCGATCGCGCGCCTGACCACCGAGTACAACGTCTTCGTCGTGCCTGCCGCCTCGCCGTTCAAGACCATGGCCGACGTGGTGGCCCAGTTCAAGAAGGACCCGGGCAGCGTCAAGTGGGGCGGCGGCTCGGCCGGCTCGACCGAACACATCGCGATCGCGATGCTGGCGCGCGAGGTCGGCGTCGACCCGATGAAGGTCAACTACGTGCCCTTCCGCGGCGGCGGCGAGGCCACGGCGGCCATCATCGGCGGCAACGTCAGCGTCGGCGGCAGCGGCTACAGCGAGTTCCAGCCCTATATCGAGGCGGGCAAGATGCGCGCCATCGGCGTCACCTCGGAGGCCCGGCAGGCCGGCATCCCGGTGCCGACCATGAAGGAGATGGGCTACAACGTCGTGCTCGGCAACTGGCGCGGTGTCTACGGTGCCGCCGGCATCGACGCCGCGCAGAAGAAGGCCCTGGCCGCGATGGTGGTCAAGGCCACCAAGACCAAGGCCTGGGCCGAGGCCCTGGAGAAGAACAAGTGGACGCCGGCCCTGCTGGCCGGCAAACCCTTCGAGGACTTCGTCGACGAGTCCTTCGCTTCGCTGCGCGCCACCATGGTCAAGGCCGGGATGGTGTGACCGTGCAGGACCTGCCCGACGACGCGCTGGCGCAGAAGGCGATCGGCGCCGGGGCGCTGGTGCTGGCCGCGGTGCTCGGCTTCGGGGCGCTGCAGATCCCGGGGCAGGCCGGTTATGCCGGCGTCGGCCCGAATTTCCTGCCCTGGGTGGTCACGGCGGCATTGGCCTGCTGTGGCGCCGGGCTGCTCCGGCAGGCCTTCAAGGGCGGCTACCGCCAGCGCGAGGCGCCGTCGGGTGCCGCGCGCGGCGACTGGCCGCCCCTGCTGTGGGTATGTGCCGGCGTGGTGGCGAATGCGGCGCTCATCGAGCGCATCGGCTTCATCCTCGCCTGCACCCTGTGTTTCATGCTCGCGGTGCGCGGTCTGCGCCAGTCCGAGGGTGCCGGCAGCGGCGGCCCGCGGCGCTGGGTGCTGGACTTCGTCATCGGCTGCCTGATCGCGGCCCCCGCCTACTGGCTGTTCACGCTGGTGCTGGGCATCAACCTGCCGGGCCTCACGGGCACCGGCTGGCTGTAGCAGAGGCAAGCATGGACATCTGGCAGAACCTGCTTTCCGGCTTCGCGACGGCGGGCACCCCGATCAACCTGATGTGGGCCTTCATCGGCTGCGCGCTGGGCACGGCGATCGGCGTGCTGCCCGGCATCGGGCCCGCGGTCACGGTGGCGATGCTGCTGCCGATCACCTCGCAGGTGGAGCCCACGGCGAGCATGATCTTCTTCGCCGGCATCTACTACGGCGCGATGTACGGCGGCTCGACGACCTCGATCCTGCTCAACACGCCGGGCGAAACCGGCACCATGGTCACCGCGCTCGAAGGTTTCAAGATGGCCAAGAGCGGGCGCGCCGGCGCGGCGCTGGCCACCTCGGCGATCGGCAGCTTCGTCGCCGGCACCATCGCCACCGTGCTGGTGACGCTGTTTGCGCCCATCGTCGCCGACTACGCGGTGCTGCTCGGCCCGCCCGAGTACGCGCTGCTGATGCTGCTCGCCTTCACCACCGTCAGCGCGGTGCTCGGCGGCAGCAAGCTGCGCGGGCTGACGGCGCTGTTCGTCGGCCTGGCGATCGGCCTCGTCGGGCTCGACCAGATCACCGGCCAGGCGCGCTACGTGGGCAGCGTGCCCGAACTGCTGGACGGGATCGAGGTGGTGCTGGTCGCGGTGGGCCTGTTCGCGGTCGGCGAGTGCCTGTACACGGCGATGTACGAGGGCCGCGTCAAGCCCGAAGCCAACCGCATGAGCGGCGCGCACATGACGCGTGCCGAGTGGCGCCGGTCCTGGCCGGCCTGGCTGCGCGGCACAGCTCTCGGTTTTCCCTTCGGCACCATCCCGGCCGGCGGCACCGAGATCCCGACCTTCCTGAGCTACGGTGTCGAACGCAAGCTGTCCAAGCACAAGGATGAGTTCGGCAGCGTCGGCGCCATCGAAGGTGTGGCCGGGCCGGAGGCGGCCAACAACGCCGCCGTCACGGGCACCCTGGTGCCCCTGCTGACCCTGGGCATCCCGACCTCGGTGACGGCGGCGATTTTGCTGTCGGCGTTGCAGAACTACGGCATCAATGCCGGGCCGCAGCTGTTTCAGAGCAGCGGACCCCTGGTCTGGGCGCTGATCGCCAGCCTGTACATCGGCAACGTGATGCTGCTGGTGTTGAACCTGCCCCTGGTCGGCCTGTGGGTCAAGCTGCTCGAGATTCCGCGCGCGCCGCTGTACGCCGGCATCCTGATCTTCGCCACCGTCGGTGTCTACGGCATGCGCCAGAGTGCCTTCGACCTCTACCTGATGCTGGGCTTCGGCCTGGTCGGCGTGGTGATGCGGCGCTTCGACTTCCCGACGGCGCCGGTCATCGTCGGCATGATCCTGGGGCCACTGGCCGAGGCGCAGATGCGCAACGCGCTGTCGATCGGCGAGGGCAGCTGGACGGTGTTCGCGACGCGGCCGATGTCGGCCGTGCTGCTGTCGCTGGTGCTGGCGGTGCTGCTCCTGCCGCCGCTGCTGCGCTGGCGGGCCCGGCTGCGCCGGCGCGGCTGATCAGTCGGCGGCGCCCAGGGCCAGCGCCCTGCTGCGCTGCGCGGCCAGCGCCGCCGCGTCCGGCGCAGCGCGCGTCTCCCAGCCCTGCAGATGGCGTTCGGCCAGGTCGGCCAGCGCTGCGATCCAGTCGGGGCTGGCGTTCAGGCAGTGGATGTAGCGGAAATGCTCGCCGCCGGATTCGACGAAGGCGGCGCGCACCTCCTGGCCGATCTCTTCCAGCGTCTCGAGGCAGTCGGCGACAAAACCGGGGCACATCACGTCCACGCTCCGCACGCCCTGGGCTGGCAACGCACGCAGGGTGGGTTCGGTATAGGGCTCCAGCCAGCGAGCCTTGCCGAAGCGGCTCTGGAAGGTGACGAGCAGCCTGTCGGGCGACAGCTCCAGCGCGTCACCGAGCAGGCGCGCCGTGAGATGGCATTCGCAATGGTAGGGGTCGCCCAGCAGCAGCGAGCGCTGCGGCACGCCATGAAAGCTCAGCACCAGGCGATCGGCGCGACCATGGGCCGCCCAATGTTCGCGCACACGGGTGGCCAGGGCGCCGATGTAGCCGGGGTCGTCGGCATGGCTGCCGACGAAGCGCAACTCCGGAACCCGGCGCGACCGCTGCGTCCATTGCCCCACCTTGTCGACCACGCTGGCCGTGGTGGCCGCCGCATATTGCGGGTACATCGGCAGCACCAGCACGCGCGTCACGCCGTCGGCGCGCATCGCGTCGAGCACCGCCGGGATCGACGGCCGGCCGTAGCGCATCGCCGGCCTGACCGTGAGCTGGTGGCCGCGCGATTGCAGCAGCGCTTGCAGACCTTCGGCCTGGCGCTGCGTCCAGACCGCGAGCGGTGAACCGTCATCGGTCCAGATCGAGGCGTATTTGGCGGCCGATCTGGCCGGCCGCGTGCGCAGGATGATGCCGTGCAGGATCGGCCACCAGGCCAGGCGCGGGATTTCGACCACGCGCGGGTCGGCGAGAAACTCGGCCAGATAGCGGCGCAGCGCCGGCGCGGTCGGCGCGTCGGGCGTGCCGAGGTTGACGAGCAGGATCGCCGTCCTCGCCGGCTGCCCGTGGCGGTAGGCGGGTTCGGGCCGCAAGCTCATGCCCGCTGCGCCAGCCGGGCCAGCGTCGAGCGGATGACGGCGGCGCTCACCGGCTTGCTCCAGACCTGCAGGAAACCAGCGTGCGCGGCGGCGCTGGCCACCTCGGCGGGTGCCGCCGCGGTGCACAGCACGGCCGGCAGTGCCGGCGCGCCGAGGGCCTTGCGCAGCGCGGCGAGCAGGGCATAACCGTCGGTGTCGGGCAGGTACAGGTCGATCACCAGCAGATCGGGTGCGAAGGCCACCACCTGTTCGAGGGCGTCGGCGCCGGTTTCGGCGAACTGCAGCGTCAGATCGCCGGCGTGGCGGCAGCTCTGCTCGAGCAGCAGCGCATTCACCCGGTCGTCCTCGACGCAGAGCAGGCGCATCAGGTCTGCGTCGGCAGCCAGTCGTCGACCGGCTGGCGGGGCATCTGCCCGAAGCGCAGGATCTCGAAGCCGACGCAGGCCGACTCGGGATCGTTCGGCGAGCCGCCGAGGCCGATCGTGCCGCTGCCGTGCAGGGTGCAACTGCCGCGGCGCAGGCTGACGATCTCGCCGTCGGCGAAGCGCACATAGCTGCCGTTGTAGCTGAGGTCGGTGAGCTGGAAGCTGCCGCCATGCCAGTCGACACGGCAATGCGAGCGCGAGACACGGCTGTCGTCAACGCAGAACGAGGCCGCCGGGCTGCGCCCGAGCACGAGCGGCAGCTGCTGGCTGGCGAACAGGCGCTCGTGATCCCGCCAATGCAGGCGCAGGCCATCGGGTTCGTTCACCGGCAAGGTGACGTCGCCGAACTGCGTCACCGCCTGGTCGGGACCGCCGCGGCGCCCGCCCAGCACATGCACCTGCACCGGCTCGGCCCGCCCGCGCAGGGTCAGCCGGTCCAGGCTGCGAAAGCGCGTGCGCTGTTCCAGCGGCAGGCCGAGCAGCACCTCGACGGTGATCAGGGTCTCGTTGTCGCCCGCGTGGTCGAGCAATCGGGCTGCAACGTTGACGGCATCACCGAAGGCATCGCCGCTCATCTCGACGATTTCGCCGCGCGCCAGCGCCACCTGCAGCTTCAGCCCGCGCAGGCCCGATGAGGCCCCGCGCTCGTGGCCGCGCAGCACCATGGAATCAAGCAGATCGTGCATCTGCGCGGCCGCCTGCGTGGCGTGCGTCGACTGCTCGAAGAGCGCCATCAGGCCGTCGCCCAGGGTCTTCACGACGCGCCCGCGGCAGGCCTCGACCGCGCGCGCCAGGGCGCTCACGCAATGTGTGACCACCGAGGTCGCTTCGGCATTGCCCAGGGTCTCGAACAGGGCCGTGCTGCCGCGAAGGTCGGCAAACAGGACGCTGCGTTCGGAGATCTGGGTCATGTCGCGCCGAAGTGTAACGTCGGCCATGAAGAAGGCCCGCGCATGCGGGCCTTGCTCAGGCTTTGCTCAGCCTGAATCAGAGATTGTCCCGACAGGTCCTGAGCTTGTGCCTGCGGCGATGCCTCAGACGCGCCCGCTGCGCGGGCGCGACCGCCTGCGGCGGCACCTGTCCGGCCAATCAGAGATTGTCCAGATAGGTCCTGAGCTTGTCGCTGCGGCTCGGGTGCTTGAGCTTGCGGATCGCCTTGGCCTCGATCTGGCGGATGCGCTCGCGTGTGACGTCGAACTGCTTGCCCACTTCTTCCAGCGTGTGATCCGTGCTCATCTCGATGCCGAAGCGCATGCGCAGCACCTTGGCCTCGCGCGGCGTCAGGCTGTCCAGGATGTCCTTGACCACGTCGCGCAGGCCGGCCTGCATCGCGGCCTCGATCGGCGCGGTGTTGTTGGTGTCTTCGATGAAGTCACCCAGGTGCGAGTCGTCGTCGTCGCCGATCGGCGTCTCCATGGAGATCGGCTCCTTGGCGATCTTC
>CAZWUR010000027.1:566-53044 GCA_964637205.1 uncultured Rubrivivax sp. | reverse complement strand
CCAGGCCCTCGGCCTCGTCGAACATGTCCTCGCGGAAGACCCCTTCGTACAGGCCCGCGGCGGCGATGCTGCTGACATGGTGCAGATGGCCGGCGTCGACCGCCTTGGCGAACTCGACCAGGTTGCGCGTGCCGTCGACGTTGACCCGGATCTGGCTGTCTTCGTCGGCCGACAGGTCGTAGACCGCGGCCAGGTGGTAAATGGCGTCGATCTTGCCTTTCAGCGCCTTGATGTCCTCGGCCGAGACGCCGAGCTTCCTGCCCGTCAGGTCCCCGGCCACCGGCACCGCGCGTGCCTTCGTCGTGCCCCATTCGGCGAGCAGCCCGGCCACCTTGCCTTCGCTGCCCGGGCGGACCAGGAAGTACACCGTCGAGCCCCGGCGCGCGAGCAGGGCCTTCACGAGTCGCTTGCCGATGAAACCGGTGGCTCCGGTGACGAAATAGCGCATGGGGAATCCTCCTGATGTTGCAGGCTGCATTCTCGGCCAGCCGGCGCAGGGGCCCGGATGGCGATTTCCCGCAGCAGCGCGGCCCTAGGCGGGCGGCGCCGCGCGCTCGCGCTGGCGCAGCGCCAGGTGGGCCAGCGCCTCGTCGACCTGGTCCACCAGCACCAGGCACAGGTCGCCCGGCCGCAGCGCCGCCAGCGCATGGTCGATGGCCGCGAACTCGCCGCGCAGCTCGTCGATGCGCGAGGTGCGCGGCGCACCCTGCAGGCCCTGGTGCAGCAGGGCCAGCACCTCGCCGTCGGCGCGGCCGCGCTGGGCCGCGTCCTGGTACAGGATCACGTCGTCGAAGGCCGCGCCCAGGATCGCGGTCTGCTCGCGGATGTCTTCGTCGCGGCGGTCGCCGGCGGCGCTGATCACCACCGAGCGGCGCTGCGCCGGCAGCGCCTCGACGGCCTGCACCAGGGCGCGCATCGCGTCCGGGTTGTGGCCGTAGTCGGCGATCACGGTGGCGCCGCCGAAGTCCATCAGGTTGAAGCGCCCCGGCGCGGTGGCCGCGTCGTTGACAAAACTGGCCAGACCGGCGCGCACCGCATCGAAGGGCAGGCCGCAGCCCCAGGCCGCGGCGACGGCGGCGAGCGCGTTCTCGACCTGGAATCCGATGCGCCCGCCGCGTGTCAGCGGCACTTCGGCCAGAGGCATGCGCGCCCGCGCCGGGCCGTCGATGGCGACCAGGTCGCCGCCCTCCACGGTGACGATGCGCCGGCCCTGCGCCCGGTGCGCGGCCAGCGCCGGCAGCCGCGGGTCGGCGCCGAACAGGATCACCTGCCCGGGGCAGATCGAGGCCATCGCCAGGGTGTGCGGGTCGGCCGCGTTGAGCACCGCGTAGCCCTCGGGCGCGACGTTGGCGACGATGGTGCGCTTGAGCACCGCCAGATCCTCGACGGTGCTGATGTAGTTCAGCCCCAGGTGGTCGCCGGCGCCGATATTCGTGACCACCGCCACCTGGCAGCGGTCGAAGGCCAGGCCTTCGCGCAGGATGCCGCCGCGCGCCGTTTCCAGCACCGCGGCGTCGGTGTCGGGGTGCATCAGGACCTTGCGTGCACTCTTCGGGCCGCTGCAGTCGCCGCTGTCGATGGCGTGGCCGTCGACCCAGACACCGTCGGTCAGGGTCATGCCGACGCGGTAGCCGGCGGCGGCCAGCAGGTGCGCCGTCAGCCGCGCGACGGTGGTCTTGCCATTCGTGCCGGTGACGGCCACCAGCGGGATGCGGCCATCGTCGCCGGGCGGATACAGGCGTTCGACGATGGCCTCGCCCACCGGGCGCGGCTTGCCGAAGCTGGGCGCCAGGTGCATGCGCAGGCCGGGCGCGGCATTCACCTCGACGATGCCGCCGCGCTGTGCCTCCAGCGGCACGCCGACGTCTTCGCAGACCACGTCCACGCCGCAGATCTCCAGCCCCACCATGCGCGCCGCTGCCACCGCACGCGCAGCGACCTCGGGATGCACGTCGTCGGTCACGTCGGTGGCGCTGCCGCCGGTGCTCAGGTTGGCGTTGTTGCGCAGGACCACACGCCGGCCGGCCGCCGGCACCGCGTCCGGCGTCAGGCCCTGCTGGTCGAGGCGGGCGACGGCGATGTCGTCGAGCCGGATCCGCGTCAGCGCGGTGGCGTGGCCGTCGCCGCGGCGCGGGTCGGCGTTGACGGCGTCGACCAGTTCGCGCACCGTGAGCTGGCCGTCCCCGACCACATACGGCGGGTCACGCCGCGCGGCGGCGATCAGGCGGTCGCCGACGACGAGCAGCCGGAAGTCATGCCCGGGCAGGAACTGCTCGACCATCACCTGCCCGATTTCGGCGGCCACGCGATAGGCGATGTCGAAATGTTCGCGGACGACGATGTTGACGGTGACACCCTTGCCCTGGTTGCCGTCGCGCGGCTTGACGACCACCGGCAGCCCGATCTGCTGCGCCACGGCCCAGGCTTCGTCGACGCTGTCCACCGGCCGGCCGCGGGGCACTGGCACGCCACCGGCGGCGAGCAGGATCTTGCTCAGGTCCTTGTCCTGCGCGATCGCCTCGGCCACGGCGCTGGTACGGTCGATCTCGGCGGCCCAGATGCGGTGCTGCCGGGCGCCCCAGCCGAACTGCACCAGGCTGCCCTCGGTGAGCCGGCGATACGGGATGCCGCGGCGCAGTGCGGCCTGCACGATGGCGCCGGTGCTCGGGCCCAGACGGATCTCCTCGTCCAGCGCGCGCAACTCGGCCACCACGGCGTCGGCGTCGAAAGGCGCGTCGGCCGCCGCCGCGGCGAGCAGGCGCCGGGCGTGCTCGAGGGCCAGCAGACCGACCCTTTCTTCGGTGTATTCGACGACCACCTGGAACACGCCCGGCTCCGGCGCCGGCGTCGTGCGGCTGAAGCTGACCGGGCAGCCGGCCTGCATCTGCAGCGACAGGGTCAACATTTCGAGCCAGCGGGCGAGCGGGATCGGGTCGGAATTGCCCACCGTGCGCACGCCGCCGGTGGCCGGCAGCCGTTCGCGCAGGCGAAGCTCCAGCGGCGAGCGGGCCTGGATGGCACATTCTTCGGGCGTGCACTGCACGATGGCCTGCACCGCCGTCTGCCGGCTCCACAGATTGGGGCCACGAAGGGCGCGGATACGACTGACGTCCATGCTGTGTCTCAGGCCGAGCTCAGGTCGGTGGTGGGGGCGGAATGCTCCGCAAAGGTTTCGATGCCCGCGGCCAGCAACGCGGGCGGCAGGCCCATCGCCCAGGCTGCGGCCACGGCCGGCAGCAGCACCCCCGGCGGCAGCGTGATCTCGCCGTGCAGGCGCAGCGCCCGCTCTGCGTTGCCTTCGCACAGCCACAGCTGGCGGCCGTCGTGGCGCACTGCGCGGCCGCCGGCGGCGCGGTGCTCGGCCAGCGGCCGGGCGTCGGTAGCGTAGAGCAGCACGCTGCCGTCGCAATGCCGCGCCAGGGCGGCCACCTCGGGGTCGTCGGCGTTGAGCACGCCCGTGCCGTCGGCCAGCACCACGTCGATCTGGGTGCGCAGCACGCGCGGCAATTCATCGGAACTGCGGATGTCGTGGCGTGCGAGCGCGGCGGCGCCGTCGAGGTCGGTGACGACACCGATCCGGCAACGGTCGTAGGCCAGTCCCTGGTCGAGGATGGTGGCCGCGCCGTTCTGAAACACCGCGCAGTCGACCTCGCGGCTGATCAGCAGGCGCTGCGCCACCGCGCTGTCGGTGGCGTCGGCATCGTCGATGCGCCGCCCGTTGAGAAACAGCCCGTCACGGCAGGCCAGACCGACCGCGTGGCCGGCCAGCTGCAGCAGCCAGGCGGTCAGCCGGGCCACGCTGCTGCTGTCACCACCGCCGGCAATACCGACGATGGGGATGCGACCGGCGGGCGGCTCGCCGTCGGCGTCGGCGTCTTCCTTCGGAAACAGGTGCTCGACGATGGCGTGACCGACCGGCCGCGGGTGGCCGACCGCCGGTTTCAGGTGCGCCAGCAGGCCCGGGCCGGCATTGACCTCGACGATCGCGCCGCCCTGCGCCGCCAGGGGCCGGCCGATGTCCTGGGCCACCACGTCGACGCCGGCGATGTCCAGGTCGACGGTGCGCACCGCCAGTTCGACCAGGCGCGCCACCTCGGGGTGGACCTGGTCGGTGCAGTCGATGGCGACGTTGCCGTTGCGCTGGATGAGCACGCGGCGGCCGCCGGCCGGCACGGCCTCGGGCGTCAGGCCCTGGCGTTCGAGGTCGGCGCGGATCACGCCATCGTCCTGCGGCCGCAGGCGCGCCAGCGGATGGTCTTCGCTGTCGCCGCGACGCGGGTCGGTGTTGATCTGGGCGTCGACCAGCGCGACCACGTCGTGCACGCCGTCGCCGACGACGCAGACCGCCTCGCCGCGCGCCGCCGCCTCGACGCGGCCCGCCACCACCAGCAGCCGATGTTCGTGCCCGGGCACGAAGCGCTCGACGAGCACCTCGCTGCCATGGCGGTCGGCCACCGTCCAGGCCGCCTCGACCTGTTCGCGCGTGCGCAGGTCCAGCGCCACGCCGCGGCCGTGGTTGCCGTCGGCCGGTTTCACGGCCACCGGCAGGCCGATGTCTTCGGCCGCCGCCCAGGCCTCGGCCGGGCTGGCCGCACTCCGGCCCTCGGGCACCGGCACACCGACCTCGGCCAGCAGGCGCTTGGTCAGGTCTTTGTCGCCGGCGATGCCTTCGGCGATGGCGCTGGTGCGGTCGGTCTCGGCGGTCCAGATCCGGTGCTGGCGACGGCCGTGGCCGAGCTGCACCAGGTTGCCGCTGTTCAGCCGCAGATGCGGGATGCCGCGCTCGGTGGCGCAGGCCACGATGTGTGCCGTGCTCGGCCCGAGGTAGGCGTCGTCGATGGCCTCGCGCACCACCTTCACAGCCGCCTCGACATCCGCCGGCCGGTCGTTCACCAGGGCCATCAGCAGCCGCTGGCCCTCGGTCAGGGCGGCGCGCGCCACCACCTCGTCGCGGGCGCGGAAGACCATGCGGTAGACACCGCGCTGCGAGGTGCTGCGCGTCTGGCCAAAACCGGTGGGCATGCCGGCCAGGTTGAGCAGCTCGATGACCAGGTGTTCGAGCACATGGCCGAGCCAGGTGCCTTCGCGCAGGCGCTGGCCGAAACCGCCGGCCTCGCCGACGCCGCAGTGATGCTCGGGCAGCGCCGGCAGCGCCGCACCCAGGCGGTCGACAAAACCGGGCAGCTTGTCCGTGGGCCAGTCCTCCAGCACGCCGAGGTCGAGCCAGACCTCCAGTGCCGAGCGGTAGGTCCAGAGGTTCGGGCCGCGCAGAAAGGTCACGCGCAGCAGGCGGATGTCGTCGAAGACGGTCATCGGGTGGGGCGGCCGGCGGGCCGGAATGCGATCAGGAGCGGGCGGGATTGTGCGCCTTGGGAGGCAACGGGCGCCGCGCACAACGCCGCGGCGTGCACCCCGGTTGACCGGCGGGCGTTGGGCGACAATCCGCCCCGTTCCGCCCACCATGCCCACTGCCGCCACCGCCGACCCCACGCTCGCTCCCGGCGAGGTGCTGAAGGCCCGCCTGGCGCTGGATCTGGCCCCCGATGGCCGCTTCGCCGAAGGCGAGCTGCGCCTGACCGACCGCCGGCTGCTCGCCCGCGAAGCCGGCACCGGGACCTGGAAAGCCTGGCCGCTGACAGCAGGCCTGCTGCTCCAGCACAGCGACAGCGGCGGCCTGAGTCAGCTCTCGCTGCACGACACCGATGCCCGCCTGGCGAGCTGGTCGTTCACGCTGGCGGTGAACCCGCAGGCGCTGGCCCTGCTGCAGCACTTCGAGCGGCTGCAGCAACGGCTCGCGCACCCGGGCGCGGTGGCCGAGGACGAGCCCGCCGCCGAGGACACCGACTTCGCCGTCGAAGCGCCCGAGCGGCCCTCGACCTGGGTGCTGCTGCGCCTGTGGCGCTTCGCCCACCCCTACCGCTGGTCCTTGTTCGCCGGCTTCGCGCTGACCCTGGGCTCGACCGCCGCCTCCCTGGTGCCGCCCTACCTGACCATCCCGCTGATGGACGATGTGCTGATCCCGTTCCAGAACGGCCAGCACATCGATCCCTGGAGCGTCGGCCTGCTGCTGCTCGGCCTGCTCGGCGCCGCGCTGGCGGCCTGGGGCCTGGGCTGGGCCAAGACCTGGCTGCTGGCCCTGGTCAGCGAGCGCATCAGCGCCGACCTGCGCACCACGACCTTCGAGCATTTGCTGAACCTGAGCCTGGACTATTTCGGCGCCAAGCGCACCGGCGACCTGATCTCGCGCATCGGCAGCGAAAGCGACCGCATCAGCGTCTACCTGTCGCTGCACGCGCTGGATTTCGCCACCGACGTGCTGATGATCGGCATGACCGCGCTGATCCTGTTCAGCATCAACCCGCTGCTCGCCCTCGTCACCCTGCTGCCCCTGCCCTTCATCGCCTGGATGATCCACCGGGTGCGCGACCGGCTGCGCACCGGCTTCGAGAAGATCGACCGCGTCTGGGGCGAGGTGACGAGCGTGCTCGCCGACACCATCCCGGGCATCCGCGTGGTCAAGGCCTTCGCCCAGGAAAAGCGCGAGGCCGGGCGTTTCCGCCAGGCGAACGTGCACAACCTGGCCGTCAACGACAGGCTGAACAAGACCTGGAGCCTGTTTTCGCCGACGGTGGGCCTGCTCACCGAGATCGGGTTGCTCGTGGTCTGGGCCTTCGGCATCTGGCTGGTCAGCCGCGGGCAGATCACGGTCGGCGTTCTGACCGCCTTCATCGCCTACATCGGGCGCTTCTACGGCCGGCTCGACTCGATGAGCCGCATCGTGTCGGTGACGCAGAAGGCCGCCGCCGGCGCCAAGCGCATCTTCGACATCCTGGACCACCGCAGCAATGTGCCCGAGCCGGCGCAGCCGGTGGCCGCCGGCCTGCCCAGCGGCGACATCGTGCTCCAGCGCGTCGGGTTCCGCTACGGCAGCCGGGCCGTGATCCGCCAGCTCGACCTGCATATCCGCCCGGGCGAGATGATCGGCCTGGTCGGCCACAGCGGCTCGGGCAAGAGCACCCTGGTGAACCTGATCTGTCGCTTTCACGACGTGACCGAGGGCAGCATCAAGGCCGACGGCATCGACCTGCGGCGCTTCGCCCTGGCCGACTGGCGGCGCCACATCGGCGTCGTGCTGCAGGAGCCCTTCCTGTTCTTCGGCACCATCGCCGAGAACATCGCCTATGGCAAGCCCGACGCCACGCGCGCGCAGGTCGTGGCCGCGGCGCGCGCGGCACATGCCCACGAATTCATCCTGCGCCTGGCACACGGCTACGACAGCCTGGTCGGCGAACGTGGCCAGGGCCTGTCGGGCGGCGAGCGCCAGCGCATCAGCATCGCGCGCGCCTTGCTCATCGACCCGCGCATCCTGATCCTCGACGAGGCCACCTCCTCGGTCGACACCGAAACCGAGGGCGAGATCCAGAAGGCGCTGGACAACCTGGTGCAGGGGCGCACGACGATCGCCATCGCGCACCGGCTGAGCACCCTGCGCCGCGCCGACCGGCTGGTGGTGATGGACCGCGGCCGCATCGCCGAGACCGGCACCCACGACCAGTTGCTGGCCCAAAAAGGCGCCTATTGGCGCTTGCACGAGGCACAGCAGCGCCAGGCCGCCGAACGTGCGGCACAGATCGGGCTGGAGGAATGAAGGTGCCGGGTTTGCAACGCGATCGCCACGGCCGACTGCTGCTGACGCTGGACGACGGCACGCTGCACGAGGACGTGCTCCCGGTGCTGGCCTTTCCGCTCTCGGACCCCGACGGCGCGCTGTCTTTGATCGGCAGCGACGGCCATGAACGCCTGTGGGTGGCCGACCCTGGGTCGCTGCCGGCGCCGATGCTGGCCCTGATCCGCGAAACCCTGGCCGCGCGCAGCTTCATGCCCGAGATTCGCACCCTGGTCGCGGTCTCGACCTTTGCCACGCCCAGCGACTGGACGGTAGACACCGACCGCGGCCGGCATGTGCTGGTGCTCAACGCCGAAGAAGACATCCGCCGCCTGCCCGACGGCCGGCTGCTGGTCACCGACCGCCACGGCGTGGCCTATCTGATCACGCGTCCGGCGGCACTGGACCGGCGCTCGCGGCGCCTGCTCGAGCGTTTTCTCTGAGCGCGCGGCCTTCGCCGCCGGCAACCGCGCATCATGACCCCGCCGCGGCCGGCGCGCCACGCCGGGAAGGCTGGGAATACGCGCATGGCGGCGGCGCCCGGCTGCGCATAGAAGCACCGGTGACGACGCGCCACCAACGCGCCGCCGCGTCGCGTCCGGTCGGATGCGCGCCCACCGCAACGACTTACCCGTCGAGGTGAACATGCTCCAGTTTAGAAGCCTTCTGCGCGCGGTCATCCTGCTGGCCGCCATCGGCGCCAGCGGCCATGCTGCCGCCAACGACATCCAGCTCGTCTACAACGGGGTCGCGGCGCCGAACGGCGCGGCGCCACCCACCACCGCGGCTTTCGACAACTGGTGCGCCGGCGTCTGTTTCCCGACCACGCGGCAGACCGTGAACGATCCACGCAGCGGGCGGGCCAAGGGCGAGATTTTTGTCTGGGGCAAGAACTTCCAGTACGCCGACAACGGCTCGCTGTGTTTCAGCGAATTCATCGTGATCTCGCTCGCACCGGGGCAGATCCATGTCGCATCGGGTGATCGTGGCACCTGCGGTGCGCCGATCGACCCGGTGCTCAAGCCGCCGCTGTATCCCGAGCTCGGCGCCCAGGTCGTCATCGCCGGTGGCGGCGACGGCCTGATCGTCGGCGGCAGCGGCTGGTACGCCGGCTGGACCGGCAGCTTCACCGACCGCGTGTTCGTCGGCTTCGGTGCGCCGGAAAGCGGCGTCGGCGGCATCATCTACTACGACCAGCTCTGGATCAGCATCTCGGCCGGGCGCTGATCGAGTCGCGCCCGGCCGCGTCAATAGATGTCCGGCTCGCCCGGGTTCGGCCCGAACTCGGCGCGCAGGAAGTCGAAGTCGCAGCCCTGGTCGGCCTGCTCGATGTGGCGCGCGAACATCCAGCCGTAGCCACGCTGATAGCGTGGCGGCGGTGGCGTCCAGGCGGCGCGGCGGCGCGCCAGTTCGGTCTCGTCGACCACCATGTTCAACGTGCGCGCCGGGATGTCGATCTCGACCATGTCGCCGTTGTGCAGCAGCGCCAGCGGCCCGCCGACATAGGCCTCGGGCGCCACATGCAGCACGCAGGCACCGTAGGAGGTGCCGCTCATGCGCGCGTCCGACAGGCGCACCATGTCGCGCTGGCCACGCGCAAGCAGGGCCTTGGGCATCGGCAGCATGCCCCACTCGGGCATGCCGGGGCCGCCCTGCGGGCCGGCGTATCGCAGCACGAGCACGGTGTCGGGGTGGATGTCCAGGTTCTCGTCGTCGACGATGGTCTTCAGCTCGGGGTAGCTGTCGGCGATCAGGGCCGGGCCGCGGTGGCGGAAGAACTTCGGGTCGCAGGCGGCGGGCTTGATCACCGCGCCGTCGGGCGCCAGGTTGCCGCGCAGCACGGCCAATGAGCCCTCGTGGTAGACGGGATTGTCCAGCGGGCGGATCACGTCGGTGTTGAAGACCCGGGCCTCGGCGATGTCCTCGCCCAGCGTGCGGCCGCTGACCGTGGTGGCCGACAGGTCGAGCTTGTCGCCCAGGTTCTTCATCAGCGCCGGCAGGCCGCCGGCGTAGTGGAAGTCCTCCATCAGATAACCCTCGCCCGAGGGCCGCACATTGGCGATCACCGGGGTCGTGCGGCCGATGGCGTCGAGCGCGTCCAGGGTCAGCGGCACACCGGCGCGGCGCGCCATCGCGATCAGGTGGATGATGGCATTGGTGCTGCAGCCGGTGGCCATGGCCACGGTCACCGCGTTCTTCACCGCCGCCGCGGTCATGATCTTTTCGGGCGTCAGGTCGTCCCAGACCATCTCCACCACGCGGCGGCCGGCGGCGGCGCACATGCGCGGGTGCGCCGCGTCGGGCGCCGGGATCGAACTCGCGCCGGGCAGGGTCAGGCCCAGGGCCTCGGCGATGGCGGTCATCGTCGACGCCGTGCCCATCGTCATGCAGGTCCCGTGCGAGCGCGCGATACCGCCCTCCACGCCCAGCCATTGCGCCTGGCTCAGTTTGCCGGCGCGGCGCTCGTCCCAGAACTTCCAGGCGTCGGTGCCCGAACCCAGGGCCTGGCCCTGGAAGTTGCCGCGCAGCATCGGCCCCGCGGGCACGTAGACGAAGGGCAGGCCCATGCTCAGCGCGCCCATCACCAGGGCCGGCGTGGTCTTGTCGCAGCCGCCCATCAGCACCGCGCCGTCCACCGGGTGGCAGCGCAGCAGCTCCTCGGTGTCCATCGCCAGCATGTTGCGGTAGAGCATGGTCGTCGGCTTGACGTAGCTCTCCGACAGGCTCAGCGCCGGCAATTCGAGCGGAAAGCCGCCGGCCTGCAGCACCCCGCGCTTGATGTCGTGCACACGCTCCTTGAAGTGCAGGTGGCAGGGCTGGGCGTCGGACCAGGTGTTGACGATGGCGATCACCGGCTTGTCGACCCAGTCCTCGGGCGCGTAGCCCATCTGCATGCTGCGCGAGCGGTGGCCGAAGGAGCGCAGGTCGTCGGGCGCGAACCAGCGCGCGCTGCGCAGTGCGGCAGGGGTCTTGCGGCGGGGGCTTGGCATGGCGCCGAGCTTAAGCGTTCAGCACGCGGTCAGAATCCGGGGACAAGCCCGAACCCCAGGAGACACCGATGAACCCCGACACCCGACGCAAGCTGATGCAGGTGAGCACCGCCACGCTGTGCACCGCCCTCTTCAAGCGCGGCCTGCGCCAGCAGTTCGTCCAGGACGTGCGGCCGCTGAACCCCGGCCTGCCGAACATGGTGGGGCCGGCCTTCACGCTGCGCTACATGCCGGCGCGCGAAGACCTCAACCCGATCAGCGTCTTCGAGGACCGCGAGCACCCGCAGCGCAAGGCGGTGGAAACCTGCCCGCCGCAAGCCGTGTTCGTGATCGACAGCCGCAAGGATGCGCGCGCCGCCTCGGCCGGCGGCATCCTGGTCAGCCGACTGATGAAGCGCGGCGTGGCCGGCGTCGTCACCGACGGCGGGTTCCGCGACAGCCCCGAAATCGCCAAGCTGGCAATCCCTGCCTACCACCAGCGCCCGAGCGCACCGACCAACCTGACCCTGCACCAGGCGATCGACATCGACGTGCCGATCGGCTGCGGCGACACGCCGGTGTTCCCGGGCGACATCGTGGTCGGCGACGCCGAGGGTGTGGTCGTGATCCCGGCGGCCATCGCCGAAGCCATCGCCGACGAGGCGGTGGCGATGACGGTCTTCGAGGACTATGTGCTGGAGCGGGTGATGCAGGGCCGCAGCATCCTGGGCCTGTATCCGCCCACCGATGCGTCCACACGCGAAGAATTTGCGGCCTGGCGTGCGGCGCGCGGGCGCTGATCTTCAGGGCCCGGCCCACCGCCCGAGGCTGTCGGCAGGCCCTCGAATCGATCCTCGAGCGCCTTCAGCCTGCCGCGATGATGGCGTGGCGCCGCGGCGCGAGATCATCCCGGCTGGCCCCTGCGGCTCGATGGCGCCAAGAATGGCGGCGGCCATGCGCGGTGCGATGACGCCGAGGTCATAGTCGGCCAGCGCGCGCCTGCGCCCGGCTTCGCCCATGCGCCGGCGCAGCGCGGCGTCGCCCAGCAGCCGGTCGAGTTGGGTTTCCCAGGCCGCGGCATCGGCAGCCAGGAATCCGTTCAGGCCGTCGCTGACCACCTGCGTGTTCATGCCCACCGGCGAGGCCACGCAGGGCAGGCCAGCGGCCATGTACTGCAGCAACTTGAAAGCGCACTTGCCACGCGTGAACGGATCGTCCTGCAGCGGCATCAGGCCGATGTCGGCACCCAGCAGCGCCTCCTGCTCCACCGCCGGGCTCCAGGTCACGGCCTCCACCGGCACGTCCTCCCAGCCTGGGAATTGCGAACAGATCACGCGCAGACGCAAACCCGGATGGCGCAAGCGCAGCCGCGCGAGCACCGGGCGCAGCGGTTCCAGGTACTGCAGGTTTCCCGGCAGGCCGATCCACACCAGCACCGCACCTTCACGCTGCACAAGTCGATCGGGCATGCCGGCGGCGTCGACCGGGGTCGGCACGACGATCACGCTGGCGCCGGCCGCGCGCGCCCTTGCTGCCAGCACGTCGTTCCCGGCGATGACCCGCGTCACCCCGGCGCACATGCCATCGAAACGCCGCTCCAGCCGAGGCGCAGGTGGCCGCGTCTGGCCGACCTGCTTGGGCTGGCGCAGCCAGATCGCGTCGTCGACATCGAACACCGTCGCCGGGACCATGCGGCGCAGCAGCGCCAGCTCCCAGCGCGGCAGCCGCAGCTTGTGCAGCACCACGAGGTCGGCGGCGCGAAGCGCGACGCGTTGCTGCCACAGACGCCAGCCGTAGCGCTGTGCCGGCAGGGTGTGCACGCGCACGTCGTGGCCGGCGCGGCGCAGGACTTCGATCGCCGGCGCCAGGCGCCAGCGAAACGAGGGCGCCTGCGGATGGTGGGTGAGCACCACCAGCCGGCGCGGCCCCGGACAGGGCGTTTCGATGTCGCTCACCGGTGGCTGCCGGCGTGAGCCATCACGCGCGCGTAGAAGGCCTCGATGTCGGCGTTGGCGCGCTCGACGTGGTGCGCGCTGAGATCGATCTGCGTGCGTTGCCGCGGGTGGCGCAGGTGTTCGGCCAGGCGCGTCACCAGCGCCGGCACGTCGTCGACCGGAAACATGTCACCGCCATATTCTTCGATCAGTTCGCGGCAGCCGCCGGCATCGGACGCGATGATCGGGGTGCCGGCGTCCATCGCCTCGAGCATCACCCGCGGCAGCGGCTCGAAACGCGACGGGCAGACCAGCGCGTCGAACACCTGGTACAGGTCTTTCACGTCGCGCCGGAAACCCGCAAGCACGATGCGCGGCTGCTCCGCCGCCTGCCGTGCCAGTGCGCCAGCATCGTGCCCCTGGCCGAAGATCATCAGCCGCCAGGGCGGCGCCTCGGGCAGCCGGCGTGCGGCGGCGACCAGCGTGTCCCAGCCCTTGGCGTCGGACAGCCGGCCGACGCCGCCGAACAGGAATTCACCGTCGGCCACACCGAGCGCCTGACGCAGGCGCCGGCGCTCATCGGCGTCGAGCCGGCGATTCGGCACAAGGGAGTTGTGGGCCTTGTGCGCCAGGCCGCGATAGTCCTCGGGCAGCGTCTCCATCTGCCAGCGCGCATTGCAGATCAGGCCATGCATGGCGTGGAAGTGCGGGCCGTTGAAGGCGATGTGCAGGGTGGAAACCTTGGCCGCCGGGGTCCCGACGCGGGCCACCAGCCGGGTCGAACGCCGCAGGTGGCAGTGGATCAGGTCGGGGCCGATCTGGCGCACCCGGCGCCCGAGCAGCCAGCCGGTGCCCAGCCGCGCCGGCACGGTGTGCACCGTCACCCGCGCGTCGAGATGGTCGACGACGCTGCTGCCGCCGCGCCGGTGGTCGCGGCGCAGCAGCAGATGTACCTCGTGGCGATCACATTGCGCGTTGCACGACTCGGCGGTCGAACGCTCGGAGCCGGAGAAGCCGCGCGACAGCAGCACGTGCAGAATCTTCATGCGGCGCGACTCAGACAAACAACCTCGGGCACGGACTCGGGCACGCAACCATTCGGGCGCCATTATCCTCGACCGGCCCGCTGTGCCCCGCCCGGCAGCGCCCCGCCCTGCACCACCCTGCCCGATCACCCATGCGCACCAGCGTCATCCTCAGCACCTACAACGCACCGGACTGGCTGGAGAAGTCACTGTGGGGCTTCTTCGCCCAGAGCCGCCGCGACTTCGAACTGCTGGTGGCCGACGACGGTTCGCGGCCCGAGACCCGCGAGCGCCTGCGCAGCCTGGCCCGGCGCAGCCCGGTGCCGCTGGTCCATGTCTGGCAGCCGGACGACGGTTTCCAGAAGTGCCGCATCCTGAACAAGGCGATCGCCGTGGCGCGCGGCGATCGCCTGTTGCTGAGCGACGGTGACTGTGTCCCGCGCGCCGACTTCGTCGACGTGCACAGCCGCCTGGCGCAGCCGACCACCTTTCTCAGCGGCGGCTACTTCAAGCTGCCGCAGGCAACGGCCGCAGCGATCAGCGAAGCCGACGTGATCGCCCAGCGTGCTTTCGCCATGCGCTGGCTGCTCGAGCATGGCATGCCCTTCAGCGTGCAGCTGCTCAAGCTCGCGGTGCGCCCGCCGATCGACGGCTGGCTGAACCGGCTGGCCACCGCACGGCCGACCTGGAACGGCCACAACGCCTCCTGCCTGCGCCGGCACGCGGTGCAGGTCAACGGCTTCGAGGAGCGCATGCAGTACGGCGGCGAGGACGTCGAGTTCGGCCTGCGGCTGAACCATGTCGGTGTGGCCACTCAGCGCATCCGCTACTCGACGCTGACGCTGCACCTGCACCACGACCGCGGTTACGTGACACCCGGCATGCGCGAGCGCAACGCCGAGATCAAGGCGCGCACGCGGCGCGAACGCCTGACGCGCGCCGAGCGCGGACTCGACCAGTGGCTGCGCGCCGACGGCCGCGCGACGCCGGGCGCGGATGACCGCGTCGAGTGGCTGGCCAGGTGAAGGGTCGTCCTGCCTGCTGACGGCGAGCCACCGGCGCGCATTACAGTGCGGGCTTGTGCAACCGATCCCCCGAAAGGCCTGAGCAATGTCCGAAATCAGCGTGCCGGTGTCCTTTGGTGAATTGCTGGACAAGATGGCGATTCTGGAAATCAAGGCCGAGCGCATCGCCGACCCGGCCAAGCTGGCCAATGTGAAGCGCGAACTGGCGGCGCTGGACGCCACCTGGGCGGCGCACCCGGCGTCGCGCCAGGACCTGTCGGACCTGCGCGCGGCGCTGAAGGCAGTCAACGCGCGGCTGTGGGTGATCGAGGACGAGATCCGCGCCCAGGAAAAGGCGCAGTCCTTTGGCGCCGAATTCGTGCGTCTGGCACGTGCGGTTTATTTCGAGAACGACGAGCGCGCCGACATCAAGAAACGCATCAACCTGGCGCTCGGCTCGACCTACGTCGAAGAAAAGAGCTACGCCGATTACGCCAGCGGCGCGCCACGGCCCTGACCACGGGCCAGGTTCAGAGCCCCAGGTCGGCCGCGCAGGCCTCGAACCGCGCCACCACCTCGTCGACACCGATGAGATCCATCACACCCTCGAACTCGATGCGCTTGCCCCAGGGCAGGCGGGTGGCCGGACGCTGAAGAAAACGTTCGGCCGCCTGCGCGTAGTGGTCGGTCGACCAGCGAAGGTCAGAGTACGGGCCGCTGCGCTGCAGCGGCGTGCAGGCGTACAGACCGAGCACGCGGCAGCCCATCGCATTGGCCATGTGCACCGGTCCGGAATCCGGCGCCAGCAACAGCGTGGCGCGCTCGCACAGGGCCAGGAAGCGTTTGAAGCTGTCCTTGCCGATCAGGTCCTGCACCGCGCCGGGCTGCGGCATGGCGGCCAGGATCGCGTCGCCGACGTGGCGCTCCAGCGCGCTCGGCCCGCCGCACAGCAGCACGCGCCAGCCACGCGCCAGCGCCTGCGCGGCGACGGCGGCGTAGCGCTCGGCCCGCCAGTTGCGCAGTACATGGCTGGAGCAGGGCGAGATCAGCAAGGCCGGCGCACCGTCGGGCAGTTGGGCGCACGCCCAGTCACGGGCCTCGTCGGGCACCGGCAGGCACCACTCGACCCGGTCCTGCGGGCAGCCCAGCCGTTGGGCGAAGCGCCCGAAGACATCGAGCACATGCACGCCACCGGGTGCGATGCGCTCGCCGACCACCAGTGCGTGGCCTTCCTTGCTGCGCGCCGCGTCGAAGCCGATGCGGCGCTCGGCGCGCACCAGGGTCGACAGCACATTCGCGCGCAATGCGAGCTGCATCTGCAGCAGCGCGTCAAAGCGGCGCCCGGCCAGGGCGCGGCGCAGCGCGCCCAGCGCTGCCCAGCCGCCCTTCTTGTCGAAGACGATGAACTCGACGCCTTCGAGACCCTTCAGCAGGGCCGCTTCGGCGCGGCCGATGATCCAGGTGATGGCCATGTCGGGCCGGTGGCGCTGCAGGCTGCGCACCATCGGCAGCACATTCGTGACGTCGCCGAGCGCCGACAGGCGCAGCAGGCAGACGGATCGGGGGGCCTCGGGCATGGGCATCGTCAGGTTGCGGCGGCCGCGATGATCCCACGCCGGCCGCCCGCTTCGGTCAGGCCTCGCCGCCGACCACCGGCAGTTGTTCGGCGCGCCAGCGCAGCATGCCGCCGGCCAGGTTGGCCACCGCCTCGAAGCCGGCCTGCGACAGCATCAGCGCGGCGCGCGCCGAACGGGTGCCCGAGCGGCAGACGGTGACCACCGGCAGGTCGCGCCGCAGTTCATCCTGGCGCGCCGCGAGCGCGCCCAGGGGCAGCAGCCGGGCGCCGTCCAGATGGCCCAGCGCGCCCTCGTATTCGGCCGCTTCGCGCACATCGAGCAGTTGCAGCGGCCGGTCGAGTTCGTGCAGCGCCAGCGGCTCGATCTCCCACAGACCGGCGAAGCTCCATTCCAGGGGCGCCCAGCGCGGGTCGGCCGGCGGCATCAGATCCCCTTCGGGGCGGCCGCAGCGCAGATTCGCCGGTACCGCGCGGTCCATCTGCTTGGGGTGCGCCAGGCCGAGGTGCTGCATCGTCTGCACGAAGTCGCGCTCGTCGCTCTGGCCGCCGAAGCGCGGATTCCAGCGCCGCTCCTCGGCCACGCTGGTGACGGTGCAGCCGCGGTAGTCATGCGCCGGGTAGAGCAGGCAGTCGTCGGGCAGGCTCAGCAACTGGCCGTGCACCGACCGGTACAGGCGCGCCGGATCACCCTGCTGGAAATCGGTGCGCCCACAGCCGCGGATGAGCAGGGCGTCGCCGGTGAAGGCCATGTTCTGGTCGTCGAGCACCGCGCTCAGGCAGCCGTCGGTGTGGCCCGGGGTCGCGCGCAGCTGGACGTGGCGGGCACCGAAGTCCAGACGGTCGCCATGGGCGAGCCGCCGGTCGGCCCCCTCGGCGCCGGAGGCGGCCGACAAGGTGATGCGGCTGCCGGTGCGCTGCTGCAGCAGCCAGGCGCCGGTGACATGGTCGGCGTGCACATGCGTGTCCAGGGTGGCCACGAGCTTCAGGTCCAGCTCGCGCAGCAGCGCCAGGTCGCGCCGCGCCTGCTCGAAGACAGGGTCGATGAGCAGGGCCTCGCGCCTGCCGGGGTCGGCGAGCAGATAGGTGTAGGTCGACGAGACGGGGTCGAAGAGCTGGCGGAACAGCAGGCGCATGAAGCAGCTTCCTGGGGCAGTCGTCGGCCGATGCTGCCACCGATCGCGGCGACGTGGAATTGGGGCGTCGGCGCCGTCCAGATCCGGCGATCGTGGTGGCGCCAGCCTGCCCACAATGACCGCGATGAACCCGCTCCGGCCGGCCGATCTCGCCGCCCGCGTGGTCGCCTGGCACAACCGGCACCCGCTGGCGCGCCGCATCACGCGCGCGCAGGTGGGCGGGATCGGCGCGGTCAGCCTGCCCTTTGCCCTGGCCGCGCCGGCCGCCGACGGCGCCGAGCCGCCAGCGCCTGCGCTGACGCCGATCTTCAACGCCGCCTGGATGTACGGCGCCACGCCGGCAAGGCTCGACGCCTTTGCCCGCAAACACGGCAGCTACCCGCTGGAGGCCGCCGGCCACTGGCCCTGGCGCCATGTCGACGCCGACCTCGACCGGGCCCGCGCGGCCGATGCCGCGGGACTTCAGCAGCGCACCGCACGCCACCTGCTGAGCGCCGTGATCGACGTCGACGGTCGACGCGTGCGGGTGCTCGTCGCACCGGCCGACCTGGCCCGGGCCCCGGTCTTCGGGCGCCGCCTGTTCAGCCTGCCGCGGCTGGTTGCGGCGGCGGGCATGCTGTGCGCGCCCCTTGCGTTCGCGCTGTGGCTGGGCATCGGCCCGGGCGCCGCGCCGGCCGAACATTCACCGGCGGCGACCCGGCTCGCCGATCCGGCCCCGCAGGCAGCGGCCAGCGCAGCCGCGCAGGCCGCGTCGTCCATCGCCCGGGGGGTCGTCGCACTCGCGCCGACGGCGGCCGAAACGCCCCCTGCGCCGACCCTGCCCGCGTCGACACCGGCCAGCGACCCTCCGCCCGACATCGTCGCCGCCCGATTCGTGCCCACCGATGTCGCGCCGATGCGGCAGGACGCACAGGCGGCCGGGCCGCTGGTGCAGATCCGCCCCTCGCTGACGCCGGCGCAACGCCGCGAAGCCCGGCAGCAGGCCGAGGCGCTGCGCCCGAAGCCGCCACCTGCAACCGGCCCGGCCGCGCCGCCGGGCCAGGTCTACGCCCTGGCCACGCCGGCGCTGCGCACACGCGACGACGCCCAAGCGCAGCAGGTGCTGCTGCAGGGCCTGAAGGCGCAGGTCGCCACGCCGACGCCGACCCGGCTCGACGTGATGGCCGCCGGCACCGGCTGGCGCGTGGTCTGGTGGCCGCATCACAAACAGGACGACGCCGAGCGGCTGCGCGTCGAGGCGCGCGCACGCGGGCTGAAGCTCGAGCTGATCGCGTTCTGAGCCGCGGCCTGCGGCTCGCCCCGCGGTTCCGCAGTCCGAGGCAGCGCCGCATCGCGGTGCCCGAATCTGCGCTTCGGGCATCATCGGCGGCCCGTCCCGACCGTGATCCGAGCATGCCCCTGGAGCTTCCCCGCGACCTGCGCCCCCAGGAGGCTGTCGGGCTTTGGGTCGGGCCCGCGCCGGGGAGAGTTACGGTGCCAATCGAGGCGACGGCGAGGCGCGTGGTTGGCCCCGCAACGAGCCGGCAACGACGAGTGGCGCCGGAAATCTCCCCGGCCCTTCGGGTTGATCCTGAAATCGGGCTGATCCGTCGTTGCAAATCCTCGCGATGCCGCCGGGCATCGCTGCGGTTTGCGCCTAGGCTGAGCCCGATTTCAGGATCAACGCGGGCCCGACCCAAAGCCCGACAGCCTCCCAGGCCGTCACGTCCATCGAACGCTGGTGCCGCGAGCACCTGGACGAACCGGTGGGCAACGTCACTGCCGGCGGCCTGCTCGCCTTCATGGTCGAGGAGATCGGCCCGCTGATCTACAACCAGGCCGTGGCCGAGGTGCAGGAACGGCTGCAGGCGCGGCTGGCCGAGCTCGACATCGAAGTGCACGAAGAGCCCTTCCAGTACTGGCGGCGGCGCGAACGGCCGGCGGGGCGCGGACGCTGAGCGCAGACGCAAAGCGGCAACATCCGCCCGGCAGCATGCGCGCGGCCCGACCCGCCGCCGATGCCGCCCCGCCACCGTGACCCCCACTTCAGGCCCAGCCCCGCCCCGCGATGGCTGGCGGCAGCGGCGGCACTGGCCGTGAGCCTGACTCTGCTGTGCTTGCTGAACCCACGGCGCGCGCGCGACGTACCGGCCGTGCCGGCCGGTACGCTGCTGCTGCTGCGCACGCTGCCAACCGCGGCGACCCGCTCGACCCCGCTGCCACCCGCGCTTTCGGCACTGCCGCGCGCAGCCCCCTGGCCGGTGCCGGCCATCGCGCTGGCCCGGCCCGAACACAGCGCCGCTGCGGCCACCATCGGCAGCGCCATCAGCGTCTGGCCGACCGCGCCGCAGTCGCCTGCCAGTGCCCCGCTGCCACCGCTGCGGCTGGACGCTCCCGTGCTGCGCCAGGCGGCCCGCGACAGTCTCAGTGAAACACGACGGCTGGCAGCGGCCGCAGGCCAGTCGATCGACAGCGCCGACGGCCAGCGCCTGGCCGGGGACGTGGCCGCAGCAGGCAAACCCGCCTGCCTGGGTGCGGACGCAGGGGGCAGCCTGTTGTCGATTCCGATCATCGCCTACCGCATGCTGCGCCAGACCTGCCGCTGAGGCCGCCACGAAGCCGGGCGCCCCGTCGCGCAGCTGGCGCTATGCTTGCCGGCAATGGACCTGTTCGTCATCGTCGGCAACCCCCACACCCGCAAGTCCTCGGTGATGCGCAGCCTCACGGGCTGCTTCAACCGCAGCTTGCGCGACATCCAGCCGGCCGACGGCCGTGCGCCCCTGCGCCTGTACGTGCGCGTGGGCGCGCTGCAGGAGTCGCGCTGCACGGCCGAGGACCTGGCCGCCGAGGCGCAGCGCCGGCGCGCGCAGGCCGTGCTCTGCGGCCTGTGGCCCAGCGCCCACCCGCACGACGCCCTGCGCTGGCCGGCGGCGGTGGACTATCTGGCCGCCTTCGACACGATGGGCTGGCGGCTGCGCGCGGTGGCGGCGCTCGGGCAGAATGCCGGCGGCCTGCGCGGCGCGCAGGTGATGGCCTTTCCGCTGGCGCCGACGCAGCCGCTGAACGTCACGGCGCACGGCGTGCGCCAGTTCTTCGGCTGGGTCTGAGGGCGCTGACGATGCACCCCGGCCCGCCCCTGATCCTGGCCATGGCCGCGGCCCTGCCGGCCGCCGCCGCGCTCGACCTGCGCGCGCTGTGGGACTTTGCGCAACCCGAGGTCTCCGAGCAGCGATTCCGCAGCCTGCTGCCCGGGGCCACGCCCGATCAGGCGCTGATCCTGCAGACGCAGATCGCACGCAGCTACGGCCTGCGCCAGCGGCTGGACGAGGCGCGTGCGCTGCTGCAGTCGCTGCGCCCGCAGCTCGGCGGCGCCGGCGCCGAGGCGCAGGTGCGCTGGCAGCTCGAATGGGGCCGTACCTGGGCCTCGGCGGTGCATGACCGTGAGACCCTGCCGGCGGCCGACCGCGAGACCGCGCGCAGCGCCTTCCGCACGGCCGCCGCGACGGCCCGCAGCGCCGGGCTGGATGCGCTGGCGGTGGACGCGCTGCACATGCTGCCCTTCACCAGCGCCGACCGCGAGCAGGACCTGGCCTGGAATCACGAAGCCCTGGCCCTCGCGCTGGCCTCGGCGCAAGCCGATGCGCAGCGCTGGGAAGCCAGCCTGCGCAACAACATCGGCGTCACGCTGAACGAGCTGGGCCGCCACGCCGAGGCCTTGCCGATGCTGCAGCAGGCGCTGGCGGCGTTGCAGCGCCAGCAGGCCCCGGTCGACCGGATCCGCGTCGGCGACTGGATGGTGGCGCACACGCTGCGTCTGCTCGGCCGCGGCGACGAGGCCCTGGCCATCCAGCAGCGTCTGGCGCGCGACAATGCCGCCGACGGCAGGCCCGACCCCTATGTTTTCGAGGAGCTGGCCCTGCTCTATCGTGCACGCGGTGACGAAGCCCGGGCCGCCGACTACGCGGCCCGTGCCAAGGTCCGCTGAACTCAGGATTCAAGCGATGTCCACCCTGGCCACCTTCCTGCTCTGGTGCCTGCTCCTGGTGCTCTGCTGGCCGTTGGCCCTGCTGGCGCTGGTCCTGTGGCCCCTGGTCTGGCTGCTGACCCTGCCGCTGCGCCTGCTGGGCATCGCGGTGGGTGGCGTGTTCGCGCTGCTGCGCGCCCTGGTCTTCCTGCCGGCCCGCCTGCTCGGCGCGCCGGGGCGGCTCTGAGCGGCGCGGCGGCCCGGGCGGGGTCGGCATCCGACAGGCTGCGCGCTGCGCTTTGACCTCCATGACCACTCTGCGCTGGCCCGCCGCGGCCGATGAAGCCCGGCTCGGCCTCGTCACCCTGGTGCATCGGGTGCAGATCGACGTCAACCCGCTCGACGTCTGGCGCTACGCCTGCAATGCCAGCCGCTGGGCCGAATGGCATCCGGCCACCCGCAGCGTCGAGCCCCTGCCCGACCGGCCCCTGCTCAGCGGCGAGACGATCGTCGAACACATCAGCAGCGGCGGACGCGAGCTCAAGGCCAGCTGGCAGGTGCAGGCGGCCGAACCCGGTCGGCTGTGGGTGATCAGCTGCGACACGCCGGACGGCCTGGCGCGCATCATCTACACGCTGGCACCGCTGGGCACCGCGGCCACGCGCTTCGAGCGCAGCCTGAGCTGCCGCACACGCTCGCCGCTGACGCATTGGCTGGACCGCTGGACCCTGCCGCGAACGCTCGGCCCGCAGTCGCGCGACGCGCTGGCGGCGCTCAAGCTGCGGCTGGAGACGGCCCACACACCGCCCGAGGTGAAGCCGCCGGCGGTGCCACGCTGGCGAATCCAGACCGGCAGCAGCGGCCAGCGACCGCAGCGACCGCAGGGGCGCTGAGCAGATCCGCGGCCGGCCGGCGTCTCAGGCCCGGCGCGTCGCCAGCCAGATGCTCGGCAGGATCAGCGCCGCGCCCACCAGATGGTGGATGCCGGGCCGTTCGCCGAGCACCAGCCAGCCGCCGATGCCGGCGTAGACCGGCGCCAGATAGAGCAGCAGCGCGCTGCGCGCCGCGCCCAGCTCACGCTGCATGATCGAATACGCGGTGTAGCTCAGCACGCCCGGCAGCACCGCGGCCAGGGCCATCAGGCCGGCGGCGCGCCAGCCGAAAGCCGGCGTGGCGGTCCACAGCGCCTCGGACAGCGTGAAGGGCAGCAGCACCAGCAGGCCGCCGGCCACGATCGCCGTCAGCCGCGCCGCCGGGCTCAGCACGCTCGGCCAGCGCCGCAGCAGCACCGAATAGACGACCCAGGAGACCGCCGCGGCGACGATCCAGGCGTCGCCCGGGTTGAGGCGCAGCGCGCCCATGTTCGCCAGCTCGCCCTTGGCGATGATGTAGAGCACACCAGCCAGCGCAAAAGCCACCGCGGCACCCTGGGCGCGGCTCATGCGCTCGTTGAGCAGCCGGGTGCCCGCCACCGCGATCGCCACCGGCGTGGCGGCGTAGATCAGCGCGATGTTCACCGCCGTGGTGCCCTGCCCGCCCAGATAGACCCAGGCGCCGCAGATCCACATGCCGGTGGCGCCGAGCACGAGCAACTGCTTCCATTCGCGATGCCAGGGCAGGCCGCGCGTGAACAGCTCGCGCCACACGAAGGGCAGCATCAGCAGCAGGGCCAGGCTCCAGCGGCCGAAGGCCAGGGCGTGCGGCGCAACCACAGCGTCGGCCAGGCGGGCGATGATGTAGTTGGACGACCACAGCGCCGGCACGACCCAGAGCAGGATCTCGGCGCGGCGGCGGGCCGCTGCGCCGTCGCTCACCGCCTGACCCTGGAATCGCCGCTCACCGCGTGAACCTGGAATCGCCGCTCATGCGGCGATGGCCATCGGCTCGCCCATGCGGATCGCAGCGCCGGGCTGCCAGCCGGGGTCGAAGCCCAGCGGGCCGGGCAGCAGCAGCACCACCGTCGAGCCGAGCAGGAAGCGGCCCATCTCCTCGCCCTGGCGCAGCGCATGCTGGCCGGGCGTGTAGAACCACTCGCGCAGACTGCCCGGCCGCGGCGGATTCACCACCCCATGCCAGGCGGTGGCCATGCTGCCGACGATGGTCGCCCCCACCAGCACCAGCACCCAGGGCCCGCGTGCCGAATCGAAGACGCAGACCACACGCTCGTTGCGTGCAAACAGTCCGGGCACACCGCGCGCGGTGGCCGGGTTGACCGAAAACAGTGCGCCGGGCACGTGGATCATGCGCCGCAGCACGCCCGCTGCCGGCATGTGGATGCGGTGGTAGTCGCGCGGGCTCAGGTACAGGGTGGCGAAGTGGCCCTGGGCGAATCCGGCCGCCAGTTCGGCATCGCCGCCGACCAGGGCCGTGGCACTGTAGTGGTGGCCCTTGGCCTGGAAGATCTGGCCGTCCTCGATGCGGCCGAACTGGCTGATCGCGCCGTCCACCGGGCAGATCCAGTCGGCGCGCGCCAGCGGCCGGGCGCCGGGTTTCAGCGCGCGGGTGAAGAAGGCGTTGAAGCTCGGGTAGGCGGCCGGGTCGGGTTCGGCCGCCTCGGTCATGTCCACGCCGTAGCGCTGGATGAAGCGGCGGACCAGCGCCGTCGTCGTCGCGCCGGCCTCGGCGTCGGCCAGGCGGCCGGCCAGCCGCGTCAACAACTGCTTGGGCAGCAACTGCTGTGCCAGGACCTGCAAGCGATCCGACATCAGCGGATCGGCGCCACGCTGCGCAGGGCACGTACCGCGCCTTCACCGATCGCCGCGCCGAAACGCTTGGCGAAGCGCTCGGCGAGGTTGTCGTGCGGCGTGTAGTCGATGACTTCGGCCGCGCCCACCACCTCGCGGGCGACGAAGTCGAGGTTGCCGAGCTTGTCCACCAGACCGAGCTTGATCGCCTCCTCGCCGTTCCAGAACAGGCCGCTGAAGGTCTGCGGCGTCTCCTTCAGGCGCGCACCGCGGCCCTGCTTGACGACGTCGATGAACTGCTGGTGGATCTGGTCGAGCATCGCCTTGGCGTAAGCGCTCTGCACCGGATCCTCGGGCGAAAACGGGTCGAGCATGCCTTTGTTGGCACCCGCGGTGAGCAGCCGGCGTTCGACGCCGAGCTTGTCCATCGCGCCGACGAAGCCGAAGCCGTCCATGAGCACGCCGATGCTGCCCACCAGGCTGGCCTTGTCAACATAGATCTCGTCGGCGGCCACCGCGATGTAGTAGGCACCGCTGGCCGCGATCTCCTCGACCACGGCGTAGACCTTCTTGTCGTGCAGGGTCTTCAGACGGCGGATCTCGTCGTTGACGATGCCGGCCTGCACCGGGCTGCCGCCGGGCGAGTTGATGCGCAGCACGATGGCCTGCGCGCCCTTGTCCTCGAAGGCCTCGGTGAGCGCCGCCACCAGCCGCTCGGCGCTCGCCTCGGTGTCGGGCGCGATCTCGCCGCGCAGTTCGACCAGGGCCGTGTGCCGCGAGCTCGGCGCCGTCGTCGGGCCGGCGCGCTGCAGCACCACCCAGAACAGGATGATCACCAGGGCCAGCCAGGCCAGGCGGAAGAAGATGCGCCAGTTGCGCTCGCTGCGCCGTTCGCGGATCAGTTCGCGCACGGCGCGCTCGAGCGCCGACTCGGCGCCGGCGGCGCGCGGGAACTGGGTCTCAGGGTTGTCCATTCGGGTCTCCGGGTGGCTCGCTGCCGTCGACGGCGTCGACGGCCACGGGCCGGATGTCTTCGGTCGGCTGCCACCAGACCTGACCGCCCTGCTCGCGGCAGGCAATCGGCGTCAGGCGGCCCTTGCCGCAGGGCCCGGCCAGGCAGTGGCCGTTTGCCGGGTCGTAACTTGCGCCGTGGATCGAGCACAGGATCCAGCGTCGGTCCATGTCGAGGAACTCGCCTTCCTGCCAGTCCATCTCGGTGGGCACGTGCACGCAGCGGTTCAGATAGGCCACCACGCGGCCGTCGATGCGCAGCGCGAAGGCGCGCACCGGGCGGCGCCATTGCAGCACATCCCAGACCACGGCCCGACCGCGCTCGGCGAGCGCGTCGGATGCGCACAGCAGCTCGAGCTCAGGCATGGGCCAGCAGCCAGTCCTGCAGTTCGGCGGTCGAACGCAGCACCGCCAGCGGGCCATGCGCCGCAAAGGCCTCGGGCGGGTGGGCGCCATAGCTCACGCCCAGGCTGGCCGTGCCGGCATTGGTGGCCAGCGCCAGGTCGTGCGTCGTGTCGCCGATCATCAAGGTGCGCTGCGGGTCGGTGCCGAGTTCGCGCATCAGCTCCTGGAGCATGCGCGGGTTCGGCTTGCTGGCCGTCTCGTCGGCGGTGCGCGTGGCGTCGAAGACGCGCTGCAGGCTGCTGTGGGTGAGGGCTTCGTCCAGCCCGGCGCGGCTCTTGCCGGTGGCCACCGCCAGCCGATGCCGGCGCGCCTTCAGCGCCTGCAGCAGATCCAGCGTGCCCTGGAAGAGCACCAGCTCGTGCTGGCGGGCGAAATAATGGTGCCGGTAGCGGCGGCCCAGCTCCGGGTAGCGTTCGGGCGGCAGCCCGGGCACCACATGCTGCAGCGCGTCGTGCAGGCCCAGGCCGATGACGTAGGCGGCCTTCTGGTCGTCGGGCACCGGCAGGGCCAGGTCGCGGCAGGCGGCCTGGATGCACTGCACGATCAGTCCGGTCGAGTCGAACAAGGTCCCGTCCCAGTCGAAGACGATGAGGTCGAAGCGGTTCGGCACGGTGGTCAAGGTTGGTCCAGCAGGGTCTGCCATTCTGCCGGCAGCGGGCTGTCCAGCATCACGCGGTGGCCATGCGCCGGGTGATCGAAGGCCAGGTGGCGGGCATGCAGCGCCATGCGCGCGAAGCCGCGCTCGCGCGCCAGGGCCTTGTTGCGCACGAAGTCGCCATATTTCGGGTCGCCGACGATGGGGTGCCCGTGGTGCGCCAGATGCACCCGGATCTGGTGCGTGCGGCCGGTCTTGATGGTCACGTCGAGATGGCTGAGCCCGGCGCCCGAGCGCAGCACCCTGACCAGGGAGATCGAACGCCGCGCCTGTTCATGTGGCGCCACACGCACCTGGCGTTCGCCGGCAGCGTCCAGGGTCTTGCGCAGGGGCAGGTCGATGACCTTGAGCTTCTTCGGCCAGGCGCCGAACACGATCGCGGCGTAGACCTTGTTCGTCTCGCGCTCGCGGAACTGGTCCTGCAACCGGGTCAGCGCACTGCGCTTCTTGGCCAGCAGCAGCAGGCCCGAGGTCTCCTTGTCCAGCCGGTGCACCAGTTCGAGAAAGCGCGCTTCGGGCCGCGCCCGGCGCAGCTGTTCGATGACGCCGAAGCTCACCCCGCTGCCGCCGTGCACCGCCACGCCGGCGGGCTTGTCCACCGCCAGCAGGTGTTCGTCCTCGAACAGCACCGAGAATTCCCGCGCCGGCACCAAGGCACCCGCGCTGCGCTCGGCCACCCGCACCGGCGGCACGCGCACCACGTCGCCGATCAGCACCCGGGTGTCGGCCTGCGCCCGGCCCTTGTTCACGCGCACTTCGCCGGAGCGGATGAGGCGGTAGACATGGGTCTTGGGCACACCCTTGAGCAGGCGCAGCAGGAAGTTGTCCAGGCGCTGGCCGTCGGCAGCGTCGTCCACCGTCAGCTCGCGCACGGGCGGGCGCGGCGGCAGTTTCCCGGGTGTCGCGGCGATGGATTTGGACCCTATAATCCGCGACTCCACGTTCGTAATGCAAGTGCTTGATTTGCCGGAGTTTACCCGGCCGGCACCCCCGACATGGTCGTGGCCCTTTCGGGCACCAACCCAGGACCGCAGGTCCGAAGCAAGGTGCCCGGCCCCGGAGATGCAACACCCCGGGCCCGCGGCGCAGGCCGTCCTGCCGACAGCAGGCGGCGGCGCGCGGCGCGAGGTGGCAGAGAACTGAAGCAAGCAACACCCCGCTTGCCGGCCGGACGATGGTCCCGTCGGCAGCACCGAAAACACCAGGGGGAACAGACGGCCGTCCGCGGCTGCGCTGGTCCCCGCGTCGCCGGACACCCGATGCGCACCCCGCCCTCATCCACCCCCTGCCAAGGCCAGCCCCGGACAAGATCCGTCGGGCCCGCCGGCAGCCGGGTGGCCGGCGGTCGGGCGCGCCAGGGCGACGGCACGCACGCGCCAACGCCGCACAACTGATTTCCGCGCCGTCGCCGGCGTGCAGGTGGGTGGTCCAGGGCATTTCGCCAGGGTGTTCCGCTGAGGTTCCCGTGCATCGGTGAATGAGTCCAGGCGCGCAGACGCGCCGATCAGGAGACCCGATGAAGAGGATGCTCATCAACGCCACGCAGCCCGAAGAGCGGCGCCTGGCGATCGTCGACGGCCAGAAGCTGCTTGACTTCGAGACCGAGCTCGAGGGCCGCGAGCAGCGCAAGGGCAATATCTACAAGGCCGTGATCACGCGCGTCGAGCCCAGCCTCGAGGCCTGTTTTGTCGACTACGGCGAAGACCGCCATGGTTTCCTGCCGTTCAAGGAAATCAGCAAGATCTACTTCCGTGACGGCTTCGACAGCAAGAACCCGAAGATCGCCGACGCGGTGCGCGACGGTGACAGCCTGCTCGTGCAGGTCGAGAAGGAAGAGCGCGGCAACAAGGGCGCGGCGCTGACCACCTTCGTCAGCCTGGCCGGGCGCTACCTGGTGCTGATGCCCAACAACCCGCGCGGCGGCGGCGTCAGCCGGCGCATCGAGGGCGAGGAGCGCGAGGAGCTGAAGGACGCGATGGACCAGCTCGACTACCCCAAGGGCATGAGCCTGATCGCGCGCACCGCCGGCATCGGCCGCAGTGCCGCCGAGCTGCAGTGGGACCTGAACTACATGCTCAAGCTCTGGGACGCCATCGACGGCGCCGCCAAGGCGGGCAAGGGCGCCTTCCTGATCTACCAGGAGAGGTCGCTGGTCATCCGCGCGATCCGCGACTACTTCACCGCCGACATCGGCGAGATCCTGATCGACACCGACGACATCTTCGATCAGGCCCAGCAGTTCATGAACCACGTGATGCCGGAGACGGCGGCTCGCGTCAAACGTTACCGCGACGACGCGCCGCTGTTCAGCCGCTTCCAGATCGAGCACCAGATCGAGACCGCGTTCAGCCGCACCGTCAACCTGCCCAGCGGCGGCGCCATCGTCATCGACCACACCGAGGCCCTGGTCTCGGTGGACGTGAACTCCGCGCGCGCCACGCGCGGCACCGACATCGAGGAGACCGCCACCCGCACCAACCTCGAGGCCGCCGACGAGATCGCGCGCCAGATGCGCCTGCGCGACCTCGGCGGTCTGATCGTCGTCGACTTCATCGACATGGAGGAAAGCAAGAACCGCCGCGACGTCGAGCAGCGCCTGCGCGACGCCCTGCGCCAGGACCGCGCCCGCGTGCAGTTCAGCTCGATCAGCAAGTTCGGCCTGCTCGAGATGAGCCGCCAGCGCCTGCGCCCGGCGCTCAGCGAAGGCAGCCACATCACCTGCCCGCGCTGCAACGGCACCGGCCACATCCGCGACACCGAGAGCAGCGCGCTGCAGATCCTGCGCATGGTGCAGGAGGAGGCGATGAAGGACAACACCGCCGCCGTGCACGTGCAGGTGCCGGTGGAGGTGACCACCTTCCTGCTCAACGAGAAGCGCACCGAGATCACCAAGATCGAGCTCAAGCAGCGCGTGACCGTGCTGCTGGTGCCCAACAAGCACATCGAGACGCCGAACTACAAGCTCGAGCGCCTGCGCCACGACGACCCGCGCCTGGAGAACCTGCAGGCCAGCTACACGATGGTCGAGGAACTCGACGAGGAAGTCGGCATCACGCGCCGCCGCGACACCGCGGGCAAGAACAAGCAGGAGCCGGTGATCAAGGGCATCGTGCCCGACCAGCCGGCACCGCCGGCCCCGACGCCCGCGCCGGTGGCCGCCGCCCCGGTGCCGACCCCGCTGCCCCAGGCCCGCCCGGCCGGGCCGGCCGTCGAAGCCGGCAGCGGCTTCTTCGGCTGGGTGAAGAAGCTCTTCGGCGGTGGCAGCGAAGCCCCGCCGCCGCCCACACCGACCCTGGTGGTCAGCTCGCCGGCCGCGCCGGCCACCGAGACCCGCAAGGAAGGCCGTGGCAGCGACGAGCGCCGGCGTGGCGGGAGCCGGGGTGGCCGCAATGGCGGCAAGGGCGAAGGCCGTGAGAGCCGCGAAGGCCGCAGTGAGCGCGGCGAACGCAGCGAACGCAGCGAACGCAACGCCGAAAAGTCCGGCGAGCGTGCGCCGCGTGGTGAAGGCCGCCGCGGCGGCCGTGGCGGCCGTGGCGAGGGCCAGCCTGCCGCCCCGGCACAGGCCAGCGAAGAAACCACGGCCCTGGCGCTGAGCGCCGAAGTCGCGGGTCCGGCCGTCGAGGTCGCGGAGAACGGTGAAGCCGGCGCCGACAACGGCAACGGCGAGGCCGGCCGCCGCCGCCGCCGGCGCGGTGGTCGCGGCCGTGGCGAACGCGCCGAAGGGGCTGCGACGAGCGACGGCCAGAACGCCGACGGCGGCGATGCCAGCGAAACGCCCGAAACTGCCCGTGCCGAGCCGGCCAGCGCCGACATCGGCGCGCCCGAGGTTGGCGGCGCCGAGGCGCCGCGCGAGGGTGGACGCCGCCGCGGCCGCGGCCGCAGCCGCCGCGAGGGGCGCGAAGAAGGCAGCGAGATCGCCACGGCCGCCGAGGGTGAGGCGACCGCCGTCGAAGTTGCGCCGCTGCCCTTTGTCGACACCGAGCCGGCCGCGGATACGCCCGCGGAACTCGCCGAGCCGGCTGCCGAAGTGAACGCAGATGCCGGCGTGGCGGCCGAACCGGCCGCGCTGCCGGTCGCGTCCATCCCGGTCGCCGCCGCCGAGCCGACCCCGACGACCCGGCCCGATACCCGCCCGGCAACGCCGCGCGCCGAGCCCTATGTGCTGCCGGCCACCGATCTGCAGGCCGTGGCCAGCGGGGCCGGCCTGGAATGGGTGGGTTCGGACGCCGACAAGGTGGCCGCGGTGCAGGCCGCGATGGCCGCCGAGCCGAAACCGATCCACCTGCCGCGCGAACCCCGGCCGCGGGTGATCGTGGACGAAGGCCCGCTGGTGCTGGTCGAGACGAAGAAGGACCTGTCGCAGCTGAAGCTGCCCTTCGAACAGCAACCGGCGCAGCCACCTGCGTCGGCCTGACCCCCGGGGCCGGCGTCCGCCCCCCGGACGCCGGCCCTGCCACTCGGCGGGCGGCCGCACAATCGGGCCGTTGCAGCCCTGAGGACATGTGATGCCCCCGGCCACCGCCGTCGACTACACGGCACAGCCTTTCGAAGGCACCGACGTCGTCGCCTTCGTGATGGCGGTGTCGGCGCTGCTGTGTCTGCTGATCCGGTTTCGCGACCGCGAGCCGGGCATGGGCTGGTTCGGGTTCAGCATGGGATCGCTGGCGCTGTGGGTGGCGTTCAACCGGCAGCATCTGCCCACCGGCCCGGAACTGAATGCTTCGCCTTGGTGGTACGTGATGTGCGCGGCCCAGGCGGCGATGGGGCCCGGCCTGGTCGCCTATCTGGGTGTTCCTTCACGCTGGCGGCTGCGCGCCATGCTGCCCATCGTCGCGCCCTCGCTCGCCTTTGCCGCAGCGGTGGCATGGGTCACCTGGACCGGGGCCATCGTGCCACGCGCCTGGCTGCATGTCTTCACGACGCTGGCCTTCACGACGATGGCTGCGCTCGTGTTCTGGGCGCATCGTCGAGAGCCCACCGCGGGCCATCCGGCCCTCGCGCTGGCCTTGCTGACCGTGCCGGCCCTGGCCCTGACGCTGCTGGTCACGGGCACCGACCCGGTGGCCATCCGCTACTGGGCCGTGCTGCCGGCGATGCTGGTCGGCGTGACCCTGCCTTCGGTCAGCCTGACGCGGCGCCAGCGGGCGCTGCACGTCGAGATTCACCGGCGCCGCGCCGCCGAACACGCGCTCTCGCTGCTGAATCAGTCGCTCGAGGGCCAGGTCGCGCAACGCACCGCCGATCTGCAGGACATGGTGGCAGGCCTCGAGAGCTTCAACCGCAGCGTGTCGCATGACCTGCGCGGTCCGCTGGGCGGCATCGCCGGGCTGGCGCGCGTGGCGCGGCAGCGGCTGGGCGAGGGCGTGGTGCCGATGGTCGACCAGGCGCTCGGGGCCATCGCCGAACAGGCCGACAGCTCGTCGCGCCTGGTCGCGGCACTGCTCGAACTGGCGCGCGTCGGCGAGTCCGAGATCCGGCGCCAGCGGCTGGACCCGGCGCACATCACGCGCGAGGTGATCGAGCAGATCCGCGCGGCCACACGCGGGGCCCTGCCGCGCATCGAGGTGCATCCGATGCCCACCCTCGACACCGACCCGGAACTGCTGCGCGCGGTGCTGGCCAACCTGATCGGCAACGCGGTCAAGTTCACGCCGGCGGGCGACGCCGGCCATGTGGAGATCGGTGCGATGCGGAACCAAACATCAGTCGATCTCTATGTGCGCGACAACGGCATCGGCTTCGACAACCAGACCGCAGCCACGCTGTTCCAGCCCTTCCGGCGCGGGCACGGCCGCGAGTTCGAGGGCCACGGCGTCGGGCTGAGCATCGTGCGCCGGGCGGTCGAGCGGCTCGGCGGCAAGGTATCGGTGAAATCGGCTCCCGGCCAGGGTGCACGCTTCGAGTTCACGCTGCCGCAGTCGGCGTCGGCCTGAGCACAGCGCGGGCGGGCCACCCTGATGTCAGGGCAGGCGCTCCAGCGCATGCTGGTAGGCCGGGTCGTGCATCAGCGCGTCCCAGGGCAAAGGCGGGCTGGCGGGCAGCAGGGCCAGGCGGCGCTGCTCGCTGTCGGGGTCGGGCGACCAATGGCCGCGCGCGGCTTCGTCGCTCAGGCCGTCGAGCAGGGCGTCCACCGCCTGTCCGCCGTCGACGCTCTGGTTGCACAGCAGCACCATGTCGCAGCCGGCGTCCAGCGCCACGGCGGCGGCCTCGGCATAGCTCAGCTCGGCGCGTCCGACGACATGCCTGGCCCCTTCCATGCTCAGGTCGTCGCTGAACACGGCGCCGGTGAAGCCCAGACGGCCACGCAGGATCTCCTTCAGCCAGCGCGGCGAAAATCCCGCCGGCCGGGCATCGACCTTCGGGTAGACCACATGCGCCGGCATCACGCTGGCCAGGGTGGTGGACAGCCATTCGTAGGGCCGCGCATCCTCGGCGAGGATGGTTTTCAGTGAACGTTTGTCGACCGGCACCGCGCTGTGGCTGTCGGCGGCGACAAAACCGTGGCCGGGGAAATGTTTGCCGCAGTTGGCCATGCCGGCGCGCAGCAGACCATGCATCAGGCTCTTGGCCAGTAGCGTCGCCACGCGCGGGTCGCGGTGCAAGGCGCGGTCGCCGATCACGCCCGAGGGCCCGTGGTCGAGGTCAAGCACCGGCGTGAAGCTGAGGTCCACGCCGCAGGCGCGCAGTTCGGCGCCGAGCACCATGCCGGCGGCGCTGGCGGCGTCGGTGGCGGTCAGCGGATCCTTCATCCAGGCTTCGCCGAGTGCACGCATCGGCGGCAGATGCGTGAAGCCGTCGGTACGGAAGCGCTGCACCCGGCCGCCTTCGTGGTCGACGCAGATCAGCAGGTCGTCGCGCAGCGACTTGATGCGCGCACACAGCGTGGTCAGCTGCAGGCGGTTTTCCCAGTTGCGCGCGAACAGGATCACGCCGCCGGTCAACGGGTTGCGCAGGCGGCGCCGGTCGGCCAGGCTCAGCCTGGTGCCGGCGATGTCGAGGATGACGGGAGCATGTGGGGTCATGGGGTGGGCGCTCTTTCGACGATCACGAAGCTGGCAGCGTAGTCGGTCTCGTCGCTGACGCTGACATGGGCCTGCAGCGCACGCTCGGCGAACCAGTCCGCGAGCTCGCCGTGCAGGCGGACATAGGGCTGGCCGCTGGGGTGGTTCAGGATCTCGCAGCGGCGCCAGCTCATCGGCATGTGCATGCCCAGTCCGATGGCCTTGGAAAACGCCTCCTTGGCCGAGAAGCGTGTGCCCAGGTAGGCGATGCCGCGCGCCTCGACCCGTGCGCGACGGGCCTGGAAGACCTGCAGCTCGGCCGGGCCCAGCACCTTGTGCGCAAAACGCTCGCCGCGGCGTTGCAGCGTGGCGCGCAGGCGCCGCAGGTCGCAGACGTCGGTGCCGATGCCGTAGACGCTCATGCCCGCGCCGCCCGGATGCACTGCAGGTAGCGGCGCACCGTGTCGGCCATGCCGAACTCCAGCGCGTCGGCGATCAGGGCATGGCCGATCGAGACTTCAACCACCTCGGGCACGGCGCGCAGGAAGTCGCCGAGGTTGTCGCGGTTCAGGTCATGGCCGGCGTTGACCTGCAGGCCGGCCGCGGCGGCGGTGCGCGCGGCGGCCGCAAAGCGCCGCAGCTGGGCGTCGCGCTGCGGCGTCGCCCAGGCGGCGGCATAGGGTTCGGTGTAGAGCTCGATGCGGTCGGCGCCGACGGCGCGCGCGCCGTCCATCGCCGCCGGATCGGCGTCGATGAACAGGCTCACGCGCACCCCCAGGGCATGGCACTCCTGGATCAGCGGGCGCAGGCGTTCGCCGTCGGCGGCCAGGTCCCAGCCGTGGTCGGAGGTGAACTGGCCCTCGCTGTCGGGCACGAAGGTGGCCTGCTGCGGCTTCAGGGCGCGCACAAAACCCATCAGGTTGTGCAAGGGGTTGCCCTCGATGTTGAATTCGGCCTGCGGCCAGTCGGCAAGCAGGGCGCCGATGTCGTGCACGTCGTGCGCACGGATGTGACGCTCGTCGGGCCGCGGATGCACCGTGATGCCCATCGCGCCGGCCTCCAGCGCCAGCGTCGACAGGTGCACCACGCCCGGGATGCCGAGGTGGCGCGTATTGCGCAGCTGGGCCACCTTGTTGACGTTGACGGACAGGGCGGTGGCCGGGGATTCCGGTGCGATCAGCGGGTTCATCGGGCGGTTTCGGTGCGGCGGTCGCCGGGGTTGCGGGGGTCGGCCAGGCGTTGCACTTCGAGCATGACCTGGCGCGTGCGCAGCAGACCGGTACCCAGATGGTACTGAAGCAGGCCGCGCAGCTGGCTGCGCCAGGCGCCGGGCTGCGCGACGCAGGCCCGGCACAGCGCTGCCAGGTCGTCGCCCTGCAGGGCCTGCTGCGCCGCCTGCAGGGCCGCACCGGGCAGCGCCTCGGCCCCGCCTTCGACCACGCCGGTCTCGGGGTGCAGGGCGTAGGCACGGTCGGCCTGCAGCGTCGCGCGCGTCAGCGTCACCAGGTCCAGCTCCGGCAGCCAGCCGCTGTCGTGCAGCAGACGCAGCTCGAAGGCCCGCAGCGCCGCGCCGGTGGCCGCGCTCTCCGGTCCGGCGAGCGCCGGCAGCGTGGCGGCATAGCTGTCGAACAGGGCCTCGTGGGCGTCCTGGCGCGCCAGGCCCTTGAGCAGCAGCGCGTTGAGGTAGAAGCCGCGGAACAGCGCGCCGCCGGCCAGCATCGGCGCGCCGCCGGCCCATTCGGCGCTGCGCAGCGTATGCACCTCGCTGGCTTCGTCGGCCGGCGTCCTGCCGAGCTGCACCAGCAGGCGCTGGAAAGGCAGCAGCACCGGACGCAGCTGCGAATAAGGCCGCTTGGCGCCCTTGGCCGCGACCACGACGCGCCCGCGCTCGCGCGTGAACAGCTCGACGATCAGGCTGGTTTCGCTCCAGTCGTAGCGGTGCAGCACATAGGCCTGCAATGCCGTGGCGGCCGTGCGGCGGGTCACCATCGCGGGCGCGGGCCGGGCGCCGGCCTCATTCGTAGCCGTAGCTCTTCAGCCGCATCTCGTCGTCGGCCCAGCCGGAGCGCACCTTGACCCAGAGCTCGAGGAAGACCTTGGCCTGCAGCAGGTGCTCGAGGTCCTGCCGCGCCTCGCTGCCGATGCGCTTGAGGCGTTCGCCGCCTTCGCCGATGACCATGCCCTTGTGGGCGTCGCGCTCGACCACGATGTCCGCGGCGATGCGGTGCAGCAGGCCCGACGCAGCGGGCTCTTCGTCGTACTTGCTGATGACGACGGTGCAGGCATAGGGCAGCTCGTCGCCGGTCAGGCGGAACAGCTTCTCGCGGATGATCTCGCTGGCCAGGAAGCGGTTGCTGCGGTCGGTCAGCGCGTCCTCTTCGTAGAACCAGGCCTGCTCGGGCAGGCGCGGCTCGACGATGTCGAGCAGGCGCTCGACGTCGGCCGCCCGGGTCGCGCTCATCGGCACGTATTCGGCGAAGGCATGCCGGTCCTGCATGCCCTTCAGCCAGGGCAGCAGGTCAGCGCGCCGGCGCACCGCGTCGAGCTTGTTGGCCACCAGGAGCACCGGCTTGTCGCGCAGGCCCTCGCCCTGCAGCAGGCTCAGCACCTTGGCGTCGTCCAGGCCGAAGCGGCCGGCTTCGACGAGGAACAGCACCAGGTCGACGTCGGCCAGCGACGAGCGCACGGTGCGGTTCAGGTTGCGGTTGAGCGCGGTGCGACCGCGGCCGAGGTCGCGGGTCTGGAAACCCGGCGTGTCGACGAAGACGAACTGCGCCAGGCCGCGCGTGCGGATGCCGGTGATGCGGTGGCGCGTGGTCTGCGCCTTGCGCGAGGTGATGCTGATCTTCTGCCCGACCAGGGCGTTGAGCAGGGTCGACTTGCCGACGTTGGGCCGGCCGACGATGGCGATCAGGCCGCAGCGCTGGGGTGCTGCGGCCGATGCGCCGCCGTCCTGGTCGTCGTCGTTCATGATCGCAAGGGGCCGTCGGGGCCGTCGCTGCGCTTCAGCACGGCCAGCATCCGGCGTGCCGCCTGCTGCTCGGCGGCCCGCCGGGAGCGGCCTTCGCCGCGTTCGGCCAGCTGCAGCGTGGACACCGCACATTCGACCTCGAAGGTCTGCGCATGGGCCTGCCCACGCGTGGCCACGATGCGGTAGGCCGGCACCGGCACGCGGCGCGCCTGCAGCCATTCCTGCAATTCGGTCTTCGGATCCTTGCCGAAGTTCTCGGCCTCGATGGCCTCGATCTGCTCGCCCAGCAGATGCGTGACGACGGCCTGGGCGGCGTCGAAGCCGGCATCCAGGAAAACCGCGCCGATCAGGGCCTCGGCCGCGTCGGCGAGGATCGAGGGCCGACCCGCGCCGCCGCCGCGCGCCTCGCCGTCGGACAGGCGCAGCACCTCGGGCAGTTGCAGCGCCAATGCCAGACGGTGCAGGCTCTCCTCGCGCACGAGGTGGGCACGCACCCGGGTCAGGTCGCCCTCGGGCGAGTCGGCGAAGTGGCGGTACAGCAGGGACGAGATCGCCAGGCTGAGCACCGCATCACCCAGGAACTCCAGGCGTTCGTTGTGCTCGGCGCCGAAGCTGCGGTGGGTCAGCGCACGCTGCAGCAGCCCCGGGTCGCCGAAGGCATGTCCCAGGCGGCGCTGCAGCGCTGTCAGGCCGTCGGCCACCGGCTGTCCCCCAAGATGTCGTCCACTACTGGCTGCGCCCCTGGTACTTGAGCAGCAGGTAGACCGGGCCGACGATCGGGATCTCCTTCTCGTAGGCAAAACGGATCACGAGGCGGTCGTTCTCCTTCGTGATGTCGAGGTCCTTGCCGCTGACCGACGAGATCGAGTACTCGATCGCGCGCTGGCGCTCGAAGGCCGACCGCACCTCGGGCACGGTGGCCGGTGCCTCGGCGGCGATCTTGTCGATCGCGCGCTTGATCGTCAGGTACTCGTTGACGGTCGGGAACACGACCACCGCGAGGTAGCCGAAGAAGCCGATCACGATGGCCCAGAACAGCAGCCCGAAGAGCGAGACGCCACGTTGTCCGCGGCGTGGCTTCGAGAGCAGGGTCCGACGAGTCATGCGCAAGATCCGATCAGTGGAACGGCCCGATCCGGCCGAGGTTGCCGAAGTTCATCCAGACGAAGAACGCACGACCGACGATGTTCTCGTCGGGCACAAAACCCCAGAACCTGGAGTCCTGCGAGTTGTCGCGGTTGTCGCCCATCATGAAGTAGTGGCCCGCAGGCACGGTGCACTGCATGCCTTCGGCACTGTATCGGCAGTTCTGTGAAAAGGGAAAGTTCTTCGGCAGGCCGCCGAAGTACGACGGCGCCTGCGGGTTGACCAGGATCCGGTGCGCCACCGTGCCGAGCTTTTCCTCGAACATCGGCTCGTAGCGCAGCCGGTCCTCTTCGTAGTATTCGCCGCGCGGCTCGAGCGGTACCGGCTGGCCGTTGATCGACAGGCGCTGGGCGCTGTACTCGATGTGGTCCCCGGGCAGGCCGACCACGCGCTTGATGTAGTCCTGGCGCGGGTCCACCGGGTAGCGGAAGACCATCACGTCGCCGCGCTGCACCGGGTTGTTGTCGATGATCTTCTTGTTGATCACCGGCAGGCGCACGCCGTAGTGAAATTTGTTCACCAGGATCAGGTCGCCGACGAGCAGGGTCGGGATCATCGAGCCGGACGGGATCTTGAAGGGCTCGAACAGGAAGGAGCGCAGCAGGAAGACGATGCAGATCACCGGGAACAGCCCGGCCGTCCAGTCCAGCCACCAGGGCTGCATCAGCAGCCGCTCGCGGGCCGGGGCGATGTCGCCGTCGACCTTCTGGATGCCCTGTGCGGCGAGCTGGGCGCGGCGCGCACGGTCGCCTTCCTCGAGCTGGCGGGCAGCGGCTTCGCGCGCCGGCCTGAAGCGCAGCCGCTCGGCGAACCAGTAGAGCATCGTCACCAGCGTCAGGGTCAGCAGCAGGAAGGCGAAGTTGCCGATCCAGTAGCCCATGAACCAGCCGCCGAGGTAGACGATCAGGGCGCCATACAACGCAGCGGTGAGGGCACTCATCGGGGTATTGGTTTCAGTCATCGACCTGGAGGATGGCGAGAAAGGCTTCCTGCGGCACCTCGACGGAGCCGATCTGCTTCATGCGCTTCTTGCCCGCCTTCTGCTTTTCGAGCAGCTTGCGCTTGCGCGTGATGTCGCCTCCGTAGCATTTTGCCAGCACGTTCTTGCGCAGGGCCTTGATGTTCTCGCGCGCGATGATGTTGCTGCCGATGGCGGCCTGGATCACCACGTCGTACATCTGGCGCGGGATCTGCTCGCGCATCTTGGCGGCCACGGCACGGCCACGATACTGGCTCTGCGCCCGGTGCAGGATCATCGACAGCGGGTCGACCTTTTCGCCATTGATCAGGATGTCGACCTTCACGACGTCGGCGGCGCGGTATTCCTTGAACTCGTAGTCCATGCTCGCATAGCCGCGCGAGACCGACTTCAGCTTGTCGAAGAAGTCGAGCACGATCTCGGCCAGCGGCAGCTCATAGGTGAGGTGCACCTGCTTGCCGTGGTAGGCCATGTTCATCTGCACGCCGCGCTTGAGGTTGCACAGCGTCATCACCGGGCCCACCGCGTCCTGCGGCATGTACAGCTGCACCGTGACGATGGGCTCGCGGATCTCCTGGATGCGGCCCAGGTCCGGCATCTTGCTCGGGTTCTCGACCATCAGTTCTTCGCCGCCATTGAGCTCGACGGCGTAGACCACGCTCGGCGCGGTGGTCACCAGGTCCTGGTCGTACTGGCGCTCCAGCCGCTCCTGCACGATCTCCATGTGCAGCAGGCCGAGGAAGCCGCAACGGAAACCGAAGCCCAGGGCCTGGCTGACCTCGGGCTCGTAGCGCAGGCTGGAGTCGTTGAGCTTGAGCTTTTCCAGTGCGTCGCGCAGCGCGTCGTATTCGCTCGGCTCGGTCGGGTACAGGCCGGCGAAGACCTGAGGCTGGATCTCCTTGAAGCCGGGCAGCGGCTCGGCGGCCGGGCCGGCGTTGTTGGGCAGCTTCTTCTCCAGCGTCACCGTGTCGCCGACCTTGGCCGCCGCCAGCTCCTTGATGCCGGCGATCAGGAAACCCACCTCGCCGGCCTTCAGCAGCTCGCGCGCTTCGGACTTGGGCGCGAAGACGCCGATCTGCTCGAGCGGGTAGACGGCATTCGTCGCCATCATGCGGATGCGCTCGCCCTTCTTCAGCTCACCGTCGACCACGCGCACCAGCATCACGACGCCGACGTAGTTGTCGAACCAGCTGTCGATGATCATCGCCCGCGGCGGGCCGTCGACCCTGCCGCGCGGCGCGGGCATGCGCGCGATCACCGCCTCCAGGATGTCGTCGATGCCCATGCCGGTCTTGGCGCTGCAGGGGATCGCGTGTTCGGCGTCGATGCCGATCACGTCCTCGATCTCGGACCTGGCGTTGTCGGGATCGGCCTGCGGCAGGTCCATCTTGTTGAGTACCGGCACCACCTCGACGCCGAGCTCCAGCGCGGTGTAGCAGTTGGCCACCGTCTGCGCCTCGACCCCCTGGCTGGCGTCGACCACGAGCAGCGCACCCTCGCAGGCCGACAGCGAACGCGAGACCTCGTAGGAAAAGTCGACGTGGCCCGGGGTGTCGATCAGGTTGAGCTGGTAGACCTGCCCGTCGCGCGCGGTGTAGCTCAGTGCCGCGGTCTGGGCCTTGATCGTGATGCCGCGCTCACGCTCGATGTCCATCGAGTCGAGCACCTGCGCTTCCATCTCGCGGTCGGACAGGCCGCCGCAACGCTGGATGAGGCGGTCGGCCAGCGTGCTCTTGCCGTGGTCGATGTGGGCGATGATGGAAAAATTGCGGATGTGATTCATGCGTGTCGACGATCGACTCGGCGCCTGGAGCAAGTCGGCGAAGGGGCTTCAGCGCAAGCCCGTCACGCAGCGCGACGTGAAGCCGCGATGCGCCGTGCCGAAGCTAAAAAAAAGGCGCGTCCAAAGGGATGACGCGCCTTCCAACAAAAGGTATGGCAACTGCTTGTTGGGGCTTCATTGTAGCCAAAAGACCCCGCTGGAACCCGCACCAGCGCTGGATCCCGGCTCGTTGCAGGGCCCCAACAGGGAGTTGTTGTCCACAGTTTATCAACAGTGTTGCGCAGGGGCTGCAAGGACCGTCAAGCGGTCACACACTGCATCTCCTGGCATCACCAAACTTGCGCGTGTCAACCTCGATTCTAAGCCTGACCGGGTGTAATGCCCGATCGACGACTTGAAGTGAGAGACCACTCACTCCGGTCTTGCCGAATCCGGCCCTCGGGTTGCAACACCGCTACAACGGTCGAATTCCGCATGGCGGAAAGACCCATCAACGGGGTCGGATCAGCAGGTAGTTGACCCAGTTGCCGCGCCGGATGAGCACGCTGACCGGCCGCTCCTTGTCGACCCGCGCCGCCACGGCGGCAAACTGGCGCGCGTCGGCGACCTCGGTGTTGGCCACCTGGAGCAGCACGTCGCCGGCTTGCACGCCGGCACGCGCCGCCGCGCCGTCGACCGATTCGACGCGCACACCGCCGTCGATGCCGAGCTCCTTCTTCTGCGCCTCGCTGAGGTCGGACACGGTCATGCCGAAGGCGCTGCGCGAGGGCAGCACCTTGTCGTTCTTCTCCGGCTCGGCGGCCGCGCGCTGCGTCGGTCGGTCGGGCGGGAACTCGCCGACGGTGACGCCGATGTCCTTGGCCGACCCGCGGCGAAAGACCTGCAGCGTGCTCTTCGTGCCCGGCTTGATGCCGCCGATGATGCGCGGCAGGTCGCCCGAGGTCTCCACCGGCTTGCCGTCGACCTTGACGATGATGTCGCCGGCCTCGACACCGGCCTTGGCGGCCGGGCCGTCAGGCTCGACATTGCGCACCAAGGCGCCCTGCGCCTTGCCCAGGCCGATCGCCTCGGCGACGTCCTTCATGACCGGTGCGATCTCGACCCCGATGCGGCCGCGGATCACGCGGCCGCCGGCGCGCAACTGGTCGGCCACGCGCGTGGCCTCGTCGATCGGGATCGCGAAGCTGATGCCCATGAAGCCGCCGGAGCGGCTGTAGATCTGCGAGTTGATGCCGACCACCTCGCCGCGCAGATTGAGCAGCGGCCCGCCGGAGTTGCCCGGGTTGATCGCGACATCGGTCTGGATGAAGGGCAGGTAGTTGCCGGTGTCGCGCTGCTTGGCGCTGACGATGCCGGCCGTCACCGTGTTGTCCAGGCCGAAGGGCGAGCCGATGGCCAGCACCCATTCGCCGACCTTCAGCCGGTTGGCGTCGCCGATCTTCACGAAGGGCAGGCCGCTGGCCTCGACCTTGACCACCGCGACGTCGGTGCGCCGGTCGGCACCGATGATCTTGGCCTTCAGCTCGCGCTTGTCGGTCAGCGTCACGATGACCTCGTCGGCGCCGTCGACGACATGCGCATTGGTCATGATGAAGCCGTCGGCGCTCAGGATGAACCCCGATCCGACGCCGCGCTGCTGCGGCTCGTTGTCGCGTTCTTCGTCGCCGTCACGCCGCGGCCCGCTGCGCGGGGCCGGGCGGTTCGGCAGCGGGATGCCGAAGCGGCGCAGGAAATCCTCGAACTCGGGCGGGATCTGGCCGCGCGCGGCACCCGCGCCATTGCCCGGGCGCTCCAGGGTGCGGATGTTGACCACCGAAGGGCCGACGCGCTCGGCGAGTTCGGTGAAGTCCGGCAGTTGCACGGTCGGCATGGCGGTCTGCGCAAGCACCGGCGCGGGCAGCGTGCAGGCCAGCAGGACGGCGGCGGCACCGACGGCAAGGCGGCGACGGGGGGCAGTCAGGACGGTCATCGGGGGGTTTCTCCGTGAAAACGCGGGGCGTCAACGGCGCTCGAGCGCGTCGACGAAATGTTCAAGTGTGCGGCGGGGTACATCGCCCATCGCCGTGATCCAGTGTTCGCCGACGCGCTGCATCAGGGTGTGGGTGGCGCCCAGGCCGGCGGCCAGGGCGCGTCGGTGCGCCTGCTCGCTGTACGGTTCGATGAACAGCGAGACGAAGCTCAGGCCGTCGGAGTACATCGCCTGCAGCGCCATGCCCTCGCCGCTGCGACCGACCGCCGGCCGGCGGATGCAGCCGACGAGCTCGAAGCCCGGCACCTGCTGTCGCAGCCGCCAGCCCTGGGTCGCCCAGTCGACGATCTCGCGGCGCGAAGGCAGCACTTCGTAGCCGGCCGGGTTCATGCCTTCCAGCACCGCCTTCGGGTCGGCCGCGCCGCCGATCGCCACTTCGCTGAAGGCCGACGATTCAAGCACCCGGCCGTCGCCGTCGAGCACGTCGGCACGCAGCAGCAGTCCGGTGGCCTCGTCGGCCAGCAGGCGCTGCGCAAATCGCAGGTCGTCGCGCGGCTGCAGCAGCAGCACCTGGGTGCGCCGCCCGGCAACCACGCTCTGCCCGGCTGTGGTCAGCGTGTAGTGGTCCAGCGCGCGCGGCTCGACCCGGCGCCGCGTCGACACCAGGGCGGTCGAGGCGCTGCGCTGTTCGACGACCACCACGCGCTTGTGCGGCCACACCGTCTGCACGCTGTCGTTGCTGCGGTAGACGCGGTGTTCATGGCCGTCCAGGGCCTCGATGCGCTCGAAGATCTGGTCGCCGGTGCAGGCATGCGCCACGCGCGAACTGGACACCACCCCGGCGGCGCTGTAGACCATGGTGCCGCGGTAGTTGTGCTCGGTGGCCGCGCTGTTCAGGCGCGCAATCCAGCCCACGGCGTCGAGCGCCGGCGCGGCGCCGGCCGCCAGGGCCGGCGCGGCGGGCAACAGGGGCAGCACGATGCCGCCGAGCAGCGCGCAGCGCATCCAGCGCAGGAATCGGTGCGGCACCGTCATCAGCGCGGCGTGGCGGTGTCGAAGTCGACGGCACGCACGCCGCCGCCCGGCAGCGCCGCCGGCGAACCCATCAGCACCTCGCGGTGCGCCCGCAGGTAGTCGTCGACCCGGGCGTCGCGCAGCATCTTGCCGCGCGCTGCCGCGCCCGGCTCCGTGGACACGGCGCGCACGGCCAGCGCCGGCGGTGGGTTGGCCGCCAGTTGCGGCCCGGCGAAGCCGTCGCCCGCCGGCGCCACCTGGCGCAGCACGACCACCACGCCGGCCACGGCAACGAAACCGGCCGCAGCCGCCATGGGCAGCAGCCAGACCTGTCGCCGTCTGCGCTGCGGCGCGGCCGGCGCCAGGACCACCGGCTCGGCGGCCAGGCGCTGGCGCAGCGTGGCAAGAAAGGCCGCATCGCCGCCGGTCGGACGCGCCAGATCGTCGGAGCGCAGCACGTCGCCGATCAGGTGGTAGGCATGCCAGGTACGCCGCGCGTCCGCGTCGGCCGCCCAGTCGCGGCAGGCCGCGGCGAGTTCATCGCCCTGCAACCGGCCATCCGTCAGGTCGGACAGCCGTTGCCGGGGTGCGTCGGATGGCGGGTCAGCGTCAGGTCGGTTCATGGGCAGGGGCTCGGAATGGTGCGTGTGGGGTCTGCGCTCACCAGCGCGCGCCGTCGCGGGTGTCCAGCAGCGGCCGCAGCCGCAATGCGATCGCCTCGCGGGCGCGAAAGATCCGCGAGCGCACGGTCCCGATCGGGCAGTTCATCACTTCGGCAATCTCTTCGTAGCTCAGTCCTTCGATCTCGCGCAGCGTGATCGCCTGCCGCAGGTCCTCGGACAAGGCGTCGATGGCCGCATTCACGGCCTGGGCGATCTCCTTGCTCGCGAGCAGCGCTTCCGGTGTCTCGCCGTGGCTTAGTTCGTTCTCGACACGGGAAGTTTCATGTCCCTCGTCATCGCGCACGCTGCGGGCGGATTCGGTGACCAGCGGATTGCGCTTGAGATCCATCAAGCTCTTCTTGGCGGTGTTCACCGCGATCCGGTACAGCCAGGTGTAGAAAGCGCTGTCGCCTCGGAACTGCGGCAGCGCGCGGTAGGCCCGGATGAAGGTCTCCTGGGCGATGTCGGGCACGAGGTCGACGTCGCGCACCATGCGCCCGATCAGGCGCTCGATGCGGCGCTGGTACTTGACCACCAGCATTTCGAAGGCGCGCTGGTCGCCACGCTTGACGCGTTCGACGAGCAGGGCATCGGCATCGGCTTCGGACATCAGGCGGCCCGCACCGGCGCAGCATGCAGCGCCGCACGCAAGGCCGGCCAGTCGCCACCGGCACGCGCCGGCGACAGCGGCAGCCATGAGGGTTCGGAACCTGCTCCGCGCAGTCGCAGCAGCATCCAGCCGCCGAGGTCCAGGGTCACGGTCGGCTGCACCGGCTGGCCGTCGAGTTGCCAGGCCTGGCCATCCCAGGCCAGGCGCTGCGCCGAAGCGGTCTGCCGCCAGGTGCGCAGGGCCAGCAGGATCAGCATCAGCGCCGCCAGCGCGGTCCAGGGCGTCGGCCGCCAGGCCAGCAGCGCCGCGGCCGCCAGGCCATGCAGGCCGGCCACCGCCCAGCGCCAGACGCCGCCGTCACCGGCGGCGTCCAGGGACACCGGCGCCGGCCCGTGCATCGGGGGCTTCAGGCGCGCCGGAACACCAGCGTGCCGTTGGTGCCGCCGAAGCCGAAGTTGTTCTTCACGGCCACGTCGATGCGCATCTCGCGCGCCTGGTTGGCGCAGTAGTCGAGATCGCAGTCCGGGTCCTGCTCGAAGATGTTGATCGTCGGCGGCGAGACCTGGTGGTGCAGCGCGAGCACGGTGAACACCGACTCGATGCCGCCGGCACCGCCGAGCAGGTGGCCGGTCATCGACTTCGTCGAGTTGACCACCATCTTCTTCGCGTGATCGCCGAAGGCGAGCTTGATCGCGTTCGTCTCGTTGACATCGCCCAGCGGGGTCGAGGTGCCGTGCGCGTTGAGGTACTGCACCGCGTCGGCGTTGATGCCGGCGTTGCGCAGCGCGGCCTTCATCGCGCGCTTGGGGCCGTCAACATTGGGCGCCGTCATGTGGAAGGCGTCGGCACCCATGCCGAAGCCGGCCAGCTCGGCGTAGATCTTGGCGCCGCGCTTCTTCGCGTGTTCGTATTCCTCGAGCACCAGCACACCGGCGCCCTCGCCGAGCACGAAACCGTCGCGGTCCTTGTCCCAGGGCCGGGACGCGGTCTTCGGGTCGTCGTTGCGCGTGGACAGCGCGCGCGCCGCGGCAAAACCGCCCAGGCCCAGCGGTGACACCGTGCCCTCGGCGCCACCGGCCACCATCACGTCGGCGTCACCGTACTCGATCAGACGGCCGGCCTCGCCGATGCAGTGCAGCCCGGTGGTGCAGGCGGTCACGATCGCGAGGTTGGGGCCGGTGAAGCCATAGCGGATCGAGAGGTTGCCGGAGATCATGTTGATGATCGAGGCTGGCACGAAGAAGGGCGAGATGCGCCGCGGCCCGCGGTTGCGGTACTCCTCGTGCGTCGCCTCGATCATCGGCAGGCCGCCGATGCCCGAGCCGACGATGCAGCCGATGCGCTCGGCCTCGTCTTCCGTCAGGGCGTCACCCGTGGGCAGACCGGCGTCCTGCACCGCCTGGATCGCCGCCGCCATCCCGTAGTGGATGAAGCTGTCCATGTGGCGCGCTTCCTTGCCGGGCATGTAGTCCTCGACATTGAAGCCCTTGACCTCGCCGGCGACGTGGCAGGAAAAGGCGGACGCATCGAACTTGGTGACGAGGCCGATCCCGCCGCGGCCGGCGACCAGGTTGTCCCAGCCTTCGGCGACGCTGTTGCCGACCGGGCTGATCAGCCCGAGGCCGGTGACCACGACACGGCGGCGCGACATGCGGCGCTCAGGCCTTCTGGTTCTTGACGGCGTAGTCGATCGCCAACTGGACGGTGGTGATCTTTTCCGCCTCTTCGTCGGGGATCTCGATCCCGAACTCATCCTCGAGGGCCATCACCAGTTCCACCGTGTCGAGCGAGTCGGCGCCGAGGTCGGCCACGAAGGCCTTCTCGTTGGTGACGTCCGCCTCGGGCACGCCGAGCTGTTCGGCGATGATTTTCTTGACACGTGATTCGATATCGCTCATGACTCCTCCGGGAGTGGATCCAACTGACAGCCGGCGATTCTACCGGCGCGGGGCGGGCTTGCTGGGTGCGCGTCTCAGGCCATGTACATGCCACCGTTGACATGCAGTTCGGCACCGGTGATGTAGCCGGCGAGCGGGCTGGCGAGGAAGGCCACCGCGTGCGCGATCTCCTGCGGCGTGCCCAGGCGCGCCAGCGGGATCTGCGTCAGCAGCGCGGTCTTCTGCGCCTCGGGCAGCGCATCGGTCATGTCGGTGGCGATGAAACCCGGCGCGACGCAGTTGACGGTGATGTTGCGGCTGCCGAGCTCACGCGCCAGCGCGCGCGTCATGCCGGCCACGCCGGCCTTGGCTGCGGCGTAGTTGGCCTGGCCTGCGTTGCCGCTGGCGCCGACCACCGAGGTCACGTTGACGATGCGCCCGCAGCGCTGCTTCATCATCGGGCGCATGACGGCGCGGCTGAGGCGGAACACCGCCTTCAGGTTGGTGTCGAGCACCGCGTCCCAGTCCTCGTCCTTCATGCGCATGGCGAGCTGGTCGCGCGTGATGCCGGCGTTGTTGACCAGCACCTGCAGCCCGCCCTCGCCCTTGACGATGGCCTCGATCGCCGCCTCGGCCGCCGGGCCGTCGGTGACGTCGAGTGCGATGCCGCGACCGCCGTGCGCGGCCAGGGCCTCGCCGATGGCGGCCGCACCGGCTTCGGTGGTGGCGCTGCCGATGACGCGGCAGCCCTGCTGCGCCAGCGCCAGCGCAATGGCACGGCCGATGCCGCGCGAGGCGCCCGTGACGAGGGCGATGCGGACCATCTCTTCACTCATGCCAGCAGTCCTTTCGCATCCAGCATGGACGCCGGGTCGAGCACGGTGATGGTTTCGGCCTGCGCCTGCTCGATGCGCTTGATCATCTTCGACAGCACGCGGCCCGGGCCGCATTCAAAGAGATGGCGCAGGCCGCGGGCATGCAGGGCCTCCACCAGTTCGACCCAGCGCACCGGGCCCCAGGCCTGGCGCACCAGGGCGTCGCGGATGCGGTCGGGGTCGGTCTCGACGGCGACGTCGATGTTGTTGATCACCGGGATGCGCGGCGCCGCGACCGTTGTGCCGGCCAGGCGTTCGCGCAGGCGTTCGGCAGCGGGCTTCATCAGCGCGCAGTGGAAAGGCGCCGACACCGCCAGCGGCATCGCACGCTTGGCGCCCATGGCCTTGAGCAGGGTCACCGCCATGTCCACGCCCGCGACGCTGCCGGCGATCACGGTCTGCTTGGGGTCGTTGAAGTTGGCCGCCGAGACCACCTCGCCGCTGTCGCGCGCGGCCTGTTCGCAGGCCCGGGCGACGTCGGCGCCGTCCAGGCCGAGGATGGCCATCATCGCGCCGCTGCCCACCGGCACCGCGTCCTGCATGGCCTGCGCGCGAAAGCGCACCAGCGGCACCGCGCCCTGCAGCGTCAGCGCGCCGGCGGCCACCAGGGCGCTGTATTCACCCAGCGAGTGACCCGCCACCACGGCCGGCTCCGGCCCGCCTTCGGCAAGCCAGGCGCGATAGTTGGCCACACCGGCGACGAGCATCACCAGCTGGGTGTTGACGGTGAGCGCGAGCGTGGCCTCCGGGCCTTCCTTGATCAAGCGGGCGACGTCCAGGCCGGCGGCCTCGGAGGCTTCGGCCAGCGTGGCCGCCACTGCAGGGTGGTCGCCCCAGGCGTCGAGCATGCCCACGGACTGCGAGCCCTGCCCGGGGAAGACGAAAGCAAAAGGTTTCATGGTCTTGTCTCCATGCCGGCGCGGCATCGGCGGCCCGCGCCGCCGCACCGCGATGTTCTGGTCAGTAGTCGAGCAGCACCGCGCCCCAGGTGAAGCCGCCGCCCACACCCTCGAGCATCACCGTGTCGCCGCGCTGCACGCGGCCGCTGCGCACCGCATGGTCCAGCGCCAGCGGGATCGACGCGGCCGAGGTATTGCCATGTTCGTCGACGGTGACGATCAGCTTTTCCAGCGGCAGCTTCAGCTTCTTTGCGGTGCCGGTCATGATGCGGATGTTGGCCTGGTGCGGGATCAGCCAGTCCAGGTCGCCAGCCTGGCGGCCGGCCTTCTCGAGCACCGCGCGCGCTGCCTGTTCGAGCACGCCGACAGCCAGCCTGAACACCGCCTGGCCGTCCATCTTCAGCAAGGGGTCGCCCAGGATGCGGCCATTGCTCAGCGTGCCCGGCACGCACAGGATGCCGACATGGCGGCCGTCGGCATGCAGGTCGCTGGACAGGATGCCGGGGGTGTCGGAGGCTTCCAGCACCACCGCTCCGGCGCCGTCGCCGAAGAGCACGCAGGTGCTGCGGTCGTCGAAGTCGAGCAGGCGCGAGAAGATCTCGCTGCCGATCACCAGGGCACGCCGGGCGTTGCCGGCGCGGATCATCGCGTCGGCCACCGTCAGTCCGTAGACGAAACCCGAGCACACCGCCTGCAGGTCGAAGACCGGGCAGCCGCTGATGCCGAGCTTGTGCTGCAGGATGGCCGCGGTCGACGGGAACACCATGTCCGGCGTCGAGGTGGCGACGATGATCAGGTCGATTTCATCGGCACGGCGGCCGGCGGCCTCGAGCGCATGGCGCGCCGCGGCCAGCGCCAGGTCGCTGGCGTTGACGCCGTCGGCGACGAAATGCCGGGCGCGGATGCCGGTGCGCTCGATGATCCACTGGTCGCTGCTCTCCTGGCCGCGTGCGGCGAGCTGGTCGACGAGTTCCTGGTTGTCGACGCGGCGCGGCGGCAGGAAGCTGCCGGTGCCGGTGATGCGGGTGTAGGGGAGTGTTGTGGTCATGCCGCGAGCGCCGCGCTGGGGGCGGCGATGCGCGCCTGCACGCGCTCCAGAAGCCGGTTGCGGGCGGCATCATACGCGCGCAGCAGGGCCTGCTCGAAGGCGTAGGCGTCGGCCGAGCCGTGGCTCTTGAAAACCAGGCCACGCAGGCCGAGCAGGGCCGCGCCGTTGTAGCCGCGCGGGTCCACGCGCCGCTTGAAACGTTTGAGCACCGGCAGCGCGGCCAGTGCCGCCAGCTTGGTCAGCGGGCTGCGCGTGAACTCTTCGCGGATGAAGTCCGACAGCAGCGTGGCCAGACCCTCGGAGGTCTTGAGCAGCACATTGCCGACAAAACCGTCGCAGACCACGATGTCGGTGCCGCCGGTGAAGATGTCGTTGCCTTCGACGTTGCCGCGGAAGTTGATCTGCCCCGCCGCGTGAGCGGCACGCAGCAGTTCGCCGGCGCGCTTGATGGTCTCGCTGCCCTTGATCGCCTCTTCGCCGATGTTCAGCAGGCCGACCCTGGGCTCCTCGATGCCGGAGACGGCGGCCACCAGGGCGGTGCCCATCTCGGCAAACTGCAGCAGTTGCTCGGGCGTGCAGTCGACGTTGGCGCCGAGGTCGAGCACGGTCGTGAAACCGCCTCTGCGATTCGGCAGCACGCCGGCGATGGCCGGGCGGTCGATGCCGTCCAGGGTCTTCAGCACATAGCGCGCCACGGCCATCAGGGCGCCGGTATTGCCGGCCGAGACGCAGGCCTGGGCCGCCGGCGGCTGGCTGTCTTCGGACTTGAGCTGGGCGATGGCCACGCGCATCGACGAATCGCGCTTGCGGCGCAGCGCCACCTCGACCGGGTCGTCCATCGCCACCACTTCGCTGGCATGGCGCAGCGTGGTACGCGGCCAGGCGGCGGCCGAGGCCAAGGCGTCGGCGGTACCCACGAGCACGAGGCTGGCGGCCGGATGCGCGTCGAGGAAAGCGCGGCAGGCCGGCAATGTGACCGCCGGGCCATGGTCGCCGCCCATGCAGTCGACGGCAAGCGTCACCCGCTCGAGCGGAACGAGGGCGGCAGGGTGTGTCACAGGGCCATCATGCACGATGCCCGGCGGGGCCGTGCGGCGCGCCGGGCATCGGGAGACAGGGTCGGGCGCGGGTGGCCGGCAGCGGCCACGCCAGGGCCGGTCAGTTGTCGGCCTTGGTCTTCAGGACCTTGCGGCCACGGTAGAAGCCGGTGGGGCTGATGTGGTGGCGCAGATGTGTCTCGCCGGTGGTCGACTCGACCGCGGTGCCCGGCACCGTCAGGGCATTGTGCGAGCGGTGCATGCCCCGCTTGGAGGGCGACTTCTTGTTTTGCTGAACGGCCATGGAGATCTCCTGATGCACCCCGGCGCGGGCCACGGTGGAATCCACCGAGCTGCCGCGCCGCAGGTCGAAGGGGGGCCATAGCAGGTCCGGCCGCCCGAGGGAAAGCCCGTAAGTATAGCACCCCCACCTCAGCGCTTGCCCTGCTTCAGCGCGGCCAGCGCTGCGAAGGGGTTCTCCGCAGGCACCTCGGGCGGGCGCTCGTCGGTCAAGGCCAGCGGCTGCGGGCAAAGCGCGTGGCGCGGCACCAGGGGCAGCGCCAGGATCAGCTCGTCCTCCACCAGCGGCAGCAGGTCGAGCCGGCCGCGCGGCGGCAGCGCCAGCACGTCTTCCTCGGACCGTTCGTCCTGGCGCTCGGCCTCGGCCTCGTCGGCGACGAAGCGAAAGCTGCGCTCGGCCGTCAGCGCTTCGTCCAGCGGCTGCAGGCAGCGCTGACAGGTCAGGCGCACAAGGGTCGACGCCGTCAGGTGCAGCCAGGTCTGCGCCGCGCCGGCGGGGATTGCGCGCCGCTCGCCGCGCGCCGACCAGTGCACGCCGGCGTCGCAGGCCGGCGGCGCGTCCTCGGCCAGGCGCGTCAGCAGTTCGGACGGCCACTCGCCCGCGGCCATGCCGGCGCTGTCGGCCAGACGCAGCAGGTCCAGGCGGCGTGGATCGAAGGGGTCGGAATGCATCCCCGCCAGTTTAGACCGGGCCCTCGGCATGCCGCGCAACGCCGCCGCGCCAGCCCGCACAATCCCCGCCATGCCCCCGCTCGTGCTCGGATCGACCTCGCGCTACCGTCGCGAGCTGCTGGCGCGCCTGCGCCTGCCCTTCGACGTCGTCGCCCCGGCGGTCGACGAAACCCCGCACGCCGGCGAGACGCCGGCGGCGCTGGCGCTGCGCCTGGCCCTGGCCAAGGGGCGCGAGGTCGCGGCGCGCCACCCGCAGGCGGTGGTGATCGGTGCCGACCAGGTCTGCGACCTCGACGGCGAGCCGATCGGCAAACCCGGCGACCATGCCCGCGCCGTGGCCCAGCTGCGCCGCCTGTCGGGGCGCACGGCGGTGTTTCAGACGGCGCTGGCGGTGCTGCGCCCGGCCACCGGCTTCGAGCGTGCGCTGCTGGCGCCGGTGCGGGTGCAATTCCGGGTCCTGAACGAGGCCGAGATCGACCGTTATCTGGCGCTGGAACAACCCTATGACTGCGCCGGCAGCGCCAAATGCGAGACCCTGGGCATCGCCCTGCTCGACGCCATTCACAGCGACGACCCGACGGCTCTCGTCGGCCTGCCCCTGATCCGCACCGCGCAGCTGTTGCGCGAAGCCGGCATCGACCCGATCGCCGAGGCGACGTGAAGCCCGGCACGCTGATCCTGGTCCCGAACACGCTGGACCTCGGCCTGCCGCCGGTGCCGCTGGACACGGTGCTGCCGGCGGCGGTGCTGCGCCAGGCGGCAGCGCTGGCGCATTGGGCGGCCGAGGACGCCAAGACGGCGCGCGCCTTCCTGAAGCGGGTGGACGCGGTGGTGCCGCTGGCACGGCCGCTGCAGCAGATCCACATCACCGAGCTGCCGCGGGCGCGCAAGGGCAGCCGCGAGGCGGTGCCGGCCGCCGCCTGGCAGACCCTGCTGGCACCGGCGCTGGCCGGCGAGGACCTTGGCCTGATCTCCGAGGCCGGCCTGCCGGCGATTGCCGACCCGGGTGCGGCCCTGGTGCAAGCCGCGCATGCGGCCGGCCTGCCGGTGCGGCCCCTGGTGGGGCCGAACGCCCTGCTCCTGGCCCTGGCGGCCAGCGGCCTGGAGGGCCAGAGCTTCGCCTTCGTCGGCTACCCGCCGCAGGAGCCCGCGGCGCGCATCGCCCGGCTGCGCGAACTGGAGTCGCTGTCGCGCCGGCTCGGCCAGACCCAGCTGATGATCGAGACGCCCTACCGCAACGCAGCGCTGCTGAAGGCGCTGCTGGAGACGTTGGCGCCAGCGACCCGGCTGGCGGTGGGCGCCGGCCTCACGACCGACGCGGCCTTCATGCGCAGCGCCCCGGTGGCCGAATGGCGGCAGACACCTGCGGCCTTGCCCGAAAAGGTGCCCGCGGTCTTCGCCTTGCTGGCCCGCTGAGGGCGGGGCCTGTCCCCCAGGCCCGGCCATGCAGGCCGCGCCGTGTCGCCCGGCGCAGATCAGTGAGCAGGGACCGGGTCGCGTCCGGGCTCTCCCACGGCCCGGCTTTGCATGCCGGGCCGCTTCGCCAGGCGCAGTTCAGTCCGCAGGGACTGACCTGCGTCCGGGCTCTCCCACGGCCCGGCTTTGCATGCCGGGCCGCTTCGCCAGGCGC
>CAZWUR010000027.1:0-466 GCA_964637205.1 uncultured Rubrivivax sp. | reverse complement strand
AGTTCAGTCCGCAGGGACTGACCTGCGTCCGGGCTCAGCCATTGCCGCCGAGCAGGGAGGCGACCTTGTGCTTGGGCCGGATGTTGGGCGTCTTGGCCGCCGCGGGTGCGGCCGCGCGGGTCTTCTCCCAGGCCGGCGCGGCGTCGCGCTCGGGCGCCTCGTAGGGCTTGTCGAACAGCGGGTCGGTCGGCACGAGTCGGCCCGGCCGCTGCGGGGCGTTGCCCTTGGCCAGGCGAACGAACTCGTCGTCGCGCGTGCGCCGCGCGGCACGGTGCTCGCCGCGCTCGACACGGTCGCTGGGCTCGCTGCGGCGGCGCGGCCGCTGATCGTCGAGATCGAAGGGCTCGAGCTCGACCTTCTTCTTGATCAGCTTCTCGATGTCGCCGATCAGGCGCGCGTCGTGCGAGGTCACCAGCGTCACCGCCAGGCCCGAGGCGCCGGCACGGCCGGTGCGGCCGATGCGGTG
>CAZWUR010000026.1:0-55335 GCA_964637205.1 uncultured Rubrivivax sp. | reverse complement strand
TTCCTGGAACTCGTAGGCCTCGGTGTCGGCGGTGCCGGTCATGCCGGCGAGCTTGCCGTACATGCGGAAGTAGTTCTGGAAGGTGACCGAGGCCAGCGTCTGGTTCTCGCTTTGGATCTGCACGCCTTCCTTGGCCTCCACCGCCTGGTGCAGGCCGTCGCTCCAGCGCCGGCCCGTCATCAGGCGGCCGGTGAACTCGTCGACGATCACCACCTCGCCGTTCTGCACCACGTAGTGCTGGTCGCGGTTGTAGAGGTGGTGCGCGCGCAGCGCCGCGTAGACGTGGTGCATCAGGCTGATGTTGGCCGGGTCGTACAGGCTCGCGCCCTCGGCCAGCAACCCGGCCTTGGCCAGCACGTCCTCGGCCTTCTCGTGGCCGGCTTCGGTCAGGTAGACCTGGTGCGTCTTCTCGTCGACGGTGAAGTCGCCGGGCTCGATCACGCCCTCACCGGTGCGCGGGTCGGCCTCACCGATCTGCTTCTTGAGCTGCGGCACCACGGCGTTGATGCGCACGTACAGCTCGGTGTGGTCCTCGGCTTGGCCACTGATGATCAGCGGCGTGCGCGCCTCGTCGATCAGGATCGAATCGACCTCGTCGACGATGGCGAAGTTGAGCCCGCGCGAGACGCGATCGGCCAACTCGTAGACCATGTTGTCGCGCAGGTAGTCGAAGCCGAACTCGTTGTTGGTGCCGTAGGTGACGTCGGCGGCGAACGCAGCCTGCTTTTCCTCGCGCCCCAGGCCGGGCACGTTGACGCCCACCGTCAGGCCGAGAAAGCCGTAGAGCCGCCCCATCCACTCGGCGTCGCGCCGCGCCAGGTAGTCGTTCACCGTCACCACGTGCACACCCTTGCCCTCGAGGGCGTTCAGGTACACCGGCAGCGTGGCCACCAGCGTCTTGCCCTCGCCGGTGCGCATTTCGGCGATCTTGCCCTGGTGCAGCGCGATGCCGCCGACCAGCTGCACGTCGAAGTGGCGCATCTTGAGCACCCGCTTGCTGGCCTCGCGCACGACGGCGAAGGCCTCGGGCAGCAGATCGTCGAGTTCCGTGCCGGCGGCCAGGCGCTGGCGGAAGTCCTCGGTCAGGGCCTTCAGCGCCGTGTCGTCCAGGGCCTCGAACTTTGGCTCGAGGGCGTTGATCCGGGCGACCGTTTGCCGATAGGTCTTCAACAGGCGGTCGTTGCGGCTGCCGAAGATCTGGGTGAGGATTTTGGGGATCATGGAGAGCGTCACCGCGGGTGGGCCCTGCCGCCTGGACGCGCCGCAGGGGCGGGGCATGTGCGGGGCCGGATCATCGTCTGTGGGGGTGTGTGGGGGCGGCGACGCTGAGTTCAAGCCACACGCCCCGAGGTCAACGGATCAGTTTAGCACCCGGGGGTCCGGCTCCTCCGGCCAGGAAACGTGCGGGATTCTGCGGCACGCCCTGCACCAGGACCTCAAAGTGCAGGTGCGGCCCGGTCGAGCGCCCGGTGGTGCCGACCTCGGCCACGGGCTGGCGCCGCCGCACCAGGTCGCCCGGGCCGACCTGCACCCGCGACAGGTGCGCATAGCGCGTCAGCAGATGATTGCCGTGGTCCAGCGTCAGCAAGGTGCCGTACTCGGCATGCTGTTCGACCGAGAGCACCACGCCCCCGGCGGCGGCGAGCACCGCATGGCCGGTGACGGCCGGGAAGTCGAGCCCGGTGTGCAGCGCGCGGTGGCCGTCGATCGGGTCCAGGCGGAAACCGAAGCCGGATCCGACCGGGCCGTCGACCGGCGCACTGCTGGGCACCATCAGCGCCTCCAGCCGGTCCGCCATCAGCCGCGATTCGACCAGGGTGAAGACGTCGGCGTTGAGTGCCGCCGATTGATCCATCGACGCCAGCAGCGCCGTGATCGAGGCACTGGAAGGGCGCGCCAGGGTGCTCGACGGCCCGCCGCGGCCGCCGTCGGCTGGTGCCGACACCGGCACCGGTCGCAGATCCTCCGGCTTCAGGCCGGCGAGCCGCGACACCCGCTCGCCCATCATCTGCAGGGTCAGCAGCCGGGCCTGCATCTCGCCCACACGCTGGGCCATCGCGTCGAGGTTCTCGCGCATGAAGCGCTCGCGCTGCGCGAGGTCGTCGCGCACCACCCAGCGCACCAGCTGGCTGACCACCGGCCAGCCCTCGCGGGCGGCCTGCAGGAAGAAGTAGTGGTAGATCGCGCCCGAGGCCAGCATCAGCATGGCGACGCCGGCCAGGGCCCCGGCGATCAGCTGCCAGCGGCGCAGGTAGAGCACGCGGCTGCGCGCCAGGGTACCGTGGGTGATCAGGATCTGCATCGCTACACTGCCCAGCCATGTCGCGCGACCCGACCCGGCCCGCAGCGCAGCGCCTGTCGCTGCCGATGACCGAAGCGCTGGACGGCAGCGAGGCCCTGGGCGCCCTGCTGGCGCGTGTGCACGCCTCGGAACGCCGCTTGGCTGCGATCGCGGCGGCGCTGCCACCCGGCCTGGCGCCCCTGCTCGCCGCCGGCCCGCTGGACGCGACCGGCTGGACCCTGCTGGTGCGCAGCGGCGCCGCCGCGGCCAAGCTGCGCCAGTGCCTGCCGACGCTGCAGCAGGCCCTGCAGGCGCAGGGCTTCAGCGAGTTGCCGATCCGGGTGAAGGTTCACGTCGCGCGCAGGGTCTGAGCACAGGCCGCCCCGGGCAGGAGGAAAGCCGTGGATTCTTGCGCAATTCCGCTCAGCGGTCACCCAACGCGCCGGCGCTCGGGCAATCTCCGGTGCGCGGCGCCACCTGCCGCACACGATCAGGCGCCGGCGCGCAGGCGTCGCGCACCGCTTCGCCGCCGATCGCCGCCAGCGGCCAGGTGCAGCGCGCCCGCGCCAGGCGGCGATCGGCCAGGTTGGACAGGATGCGCAGATTGCTGCGCCCGCCGGTCCAGCCGGCGATGCGCGTCAACGTGGCCTATGCCGGCGACGCGCGCTTCCAGGACTGGCTGAGCCGCCTGGCACAGGCAGGCTGATCAGGCCCTGCAGGCCCGCGCCGTTGGCGAACGGCGCGGGCCTGCACTCGCCTGCGATACCGGCTCAGGGTTTGTCCCAGGGCTCAACGGGGCCGAATTTCGACGGCTCTGGCTTGGCTCTTGCTTTGACCTGTTTCAAGAGGTGTGTCATGTCGCAGTCGACCTGGCATCGGAATCGTCGATCGGTGTTCCAGCGGCAGTCGACAGTGACCGCCGGGGGTGGTCGATCGGCTTCGAACCTCGATGCAGACCGATGCGTGTCCGGTGACGCGACCACGTCTGCAGCTAGTGCCACCTCCTTGTCACGTCCTCAAAATTCGGAGCCCTCATGTCACCGTTCAAGCCATCACTGCTGCTTGTCTCCATCCTCGCGGCGTATCCCGCGGTCGCCCAGACGACCTCCGCGGATCCGGCGGCGCAAGCCACGGCCAAGACGGCAGAGGCCAAGGAAACAGGCGCCGAGCCGACGCAGGCGATCCAGTCGATCGTCGTCACCGCCCGCCGCTTCGGCGAGCGCATGCAGGACGTGCCGCTGTCCATCGTCGCCATGACCAGCAAGGATCTGGAGGCTCGGGGCATCACCTCGCTCACCGATCTCACCCAGGCGACGCCCGGCCTGAGCTATTCGACCGACTTCGGCCGTAGCGGTGAGCGCCCGGTGGTGCGCGGCATTTCGGTGACACGCCTGGACGCGCCGCAGCCGGTGTCGGTGTTCATCGATGGCGTGTATGTCCGTGACGGCGTGCTCAGCCTGGGCATCGACGACGCGCAGCGCATCGAGGTGATCAAGGGCCCGCAGTCGGCGCTCTACGGTCGCGCGACCTACGCCGGTGCCATCAACTACGTGACCGTCAAACCCGGCGATGTGCTCACCGGCAAGGTCAGCACCACCGTGGCCACCGACGGCGAACGCGCCATCTTCGGCGCGATGACCGTGCCGCTGATCTCCGAACTGCTGTCCATGCGTGTGGGCCTGAAACACTCGGAGTTCGGTGGCCAGTACACCAACTCGGTCGACGGCAGCAAGCTGGGCACCGAAAAATCGGACAGTGCCGGCGTCCAGTTCTTCCTGCGCGCCACCCCGGACTTCGATGCGTCGCTGTCGCTGAACTCGGCGCGCGACCGCGACGGTGACTTCGTCACCGTGGTGCGGCCCGTCCCCTTGCAGGCGGGCGGCGTGGTGACCGACCAGAACGGCTCGTCCAACGTGGCCAACGGCTCGGTGTGCAACGGCCACACGATCGACCTGGTCGGCACCGACCGGGCAACCGGCCTGCCGAGCGCCGCCGTCCCGGCCTCACCCACCACCATCGCCAACGGCTGGCCTTGCGGCGCGGTGTCGATCAAGGGCACGAGTTTCCCGCGCGTCGTCACCGAGATGTCCCACTATGTCGACCCGGCGACGGGCATCGACTATGGCGACATCCGCGGCCGCACCCGCGACCTCGATCGCGCGGCGCTGACGCTGAACTACCAGTTCGGTGACGGCTACCAGCTGACCTCGCAGACCGCCTACACCCGCGCGCGCACCAACGCGGGCACCGATCAGTCCTATGGTGGCAACGCGTTTACCTATCCCTTCGGTCCGACATCAGGGACGTCGTGGATCAGCTACACCCGCGACAAGCTCGACTACATGTCGCAGGAGTTCCGGGTCAGCTCGCCTCTGGACGCCGACCTGACCTGGATGGTGGGCGCCTTCTACTACAAGGAAGAATTCAAGGGCCTGACGGGCACCCTGCTCAAACAGACCGCCGCCGGCGTGGTCCCCGACATGATGCGGCCCGCGCCCGAGACCAGCGTCGAGAACCTGGCCCCCTTCGGCCGCGTGCAGTACGAGTTCAGCAAGGCGATGCGCGTGTCGCTGGAAGGCCGCTACAGCCGCGAACGCGTGCGGCTCGGCGGCCAGCCGCTGGGCATCGCCGTGGTCGACTCCGGTACCTGCGTGGCCGGACAACCCTGCACCCTGACAGGCGACACCACCTACACCGACTTCGCGCCACGCCTGACCGTGGACTACAAGCTGAACAAGAGCATGATGTTCTACGCCCAGGCGGCCAAGGGCAGCAAGGCGGGCGGGTTCAATGCGAAGCCCGGACTCGACCCCGCGGACTTCACGTTCGAAGGCGAACGCGTCCGCGCCTTCGAGGTCGGCCTCAAGACCCAGCTGCTGGACGGCCGCATGCTGCTGAACCTGGCACTGTTCCAGAACGACCTGTCCGGCCTGCAACTGTCGCACCCCATTTCCATCATCAACCCGTTCACCGGCGCGCCGGTGAACGACACCGCGACGGCCAACATCGGCAAGGCACGCACCCGCGGCCTGGAAGCCGAAGTCCTCTACCAGGCCGCGCCCTGGCTGCAGCTGTCGGGCAACTACGCCTTCACCGATGCCAAGGCCCTGGAGGGCGAAGAAACCACCAGTGGTGGGGTCTTCGGCGGCAACATGTCGATCGCCGGCTTCACGCTGCAGCGCACACCCAAGCACTCGGTGTCCCTGTCGGCGGCGGTGGACACGCCGATCACGGGCACCGGCCTGCGTTTCGTGTCGCGGGTGGACGCCAACTACCAGTCGCGGCGCTATGCGGACATCACGAACACGATCTGGGCCGACCCGTTCACGCGCGTCAACCTGAATGCCGGCGTGCGCGGCAAGGACTGGCGCGTCGTGCTCTTCGTGCGCAACGCCACCAACGACGACACCCCGGCGAACGCCTTCCGTTACTTCGACGCGAACAACTTCCGCCGCACGGCGGTCGACTTCCCGACGCGTCTGCGCCAGGTCGGCGTCACCGCCTCGTACGACTTCTGATCTGCGGGCGCGGGCCGGGTCCAGGCCCGGCTCGCGCCGCTGCTTTTCAGGTTCGCACATGAATGTCACTTTCGCAGGAGCAAGACCATGACCCAGGAATCAGGCATCGGCCGTCGCCGGATGCTCGCCGGCTTGACCGGCATCGCGGGTTTGACCGCACTCGACGGCATGGCCGCTGCGGCCGACGCGCCCGCGCCGGGCTCGGCCCCGGCCGACCTCGGCGTTCCGGCCAACGGCCGCGCCTATGAGCGCAAACCCCTGCGCTCCGAGGTCATCTCGGTGGCGGCCGTGCAATCGCGGGTCCGGTCCGTGAACGGCCAGACACCGGCACCCGGCATTCGCGCCAACCTGGCGCACATGGTGGAGCTGATCGACAAGGTGCAGGGTTTTGGTGGCGCCAAGGACCTGCTGTGTTTTCACGAGTTTCCGCTGCAGGGCTGGAACACCTGGAGCCGCAAGGAACTGGAGCGCATTGCCATCACCCTTCCAGGGCCCGAGACCGAGGTTCTCTCGGCCAAAGCCCGCCAGTACAACTGCTACATCCAGTTTGGGTCCTACGCTGTCGACAAGGACTGGCCCGGTCACATCCTCAGCGTGACCTCGCTCATCGGCCCACAGGGCCAAATCGTCGGGCGCGACTGGAAGGCACGCAATATCGTCGGCGTGTTCCCGGGTTTCGAGCTCCTCACGACCACGGTCTACAACGTGCTGGACCGCTTCGTTGAGATGTATGGCGCTGATGCCGTGATTCCGGTGCACCGCACCGACATCGGCAACCTCGCCGGTTCGTCGACACAGCTCGAACCCGAGTTGATCCGTGCCATGGCGCTCAAGGGTGCCGAAATCGTGCTGCGCACGGCCACGGGCAGTTTCAACGCCGACGATGTGCGCATGACATCGCTGTACAACCACGTCTACTCGGTGGCCGTCAACAATTCGGTGTCGCCCGACAACCCGGGTTTCCTGGACGATCCGGGTGGTGGTGCCGGCGGCACCGAAATCCACGGGCCGAGAGGTGAGTCGCTGGCCAAGGCGAACGGCAAGGCCGAGCAAGAGGTCGTCGCGCGGCTGCCTCTGGCCGCCTACCGCCGCACACACCAGATTCCCAACTTCCATCCGGCGCTTTACATGCCAGTGTTCGAGCGCTATCAGCCGCGCCAGATCCCCGGTCTGTTCAACAAGTACCTGCCCACCGACCTGAAGGATGCCGCGCGTTTTCTCGACGAGAAGAACACCTGGCGCTGAGCGCCGGCGATCTTCGATAGCGCCGGCGCCTCAACGGGTTTTCACCAGGATCCAGGCGGCATGTTCAAGCCCATCTCGACGACGCTGACGAACCCGACGAGGGCCGGCGGCCGCAAGGCCGCGCTCGTGCTGAGTGTCGGCCTCGTGCTGAACGGCCTGGCCCTCGGCGCCGCAGGTGCCGAGGCCGACGCTGCGCCGGCGCTGCCGCGATTGCTCGAACTCTTGAGCGGCCAGTTCGACAATCTGCAGCAGATGCCCTTCGTGGCACCGACCGCCGCGGGCGAAAAGCGCAATCACGTCGAGGCCATGCGCCTGCAGATCCGGCGCGTCGACAGCCAGCGGCTCGACGGCCACTGGCTGTACGCGCAGACCGACAAGATCGACCCCGACGATTCATCCAAGGGCAAGGTCTACCGTCAGACCCTGCAGCAGTACTTCGTCAAGGACGGCCAGATCCATTCCCGGGTCTGGCGTTTCGACGATCCGGCGATGAAACAAAAGGGCACACCGAGCGCGGAGTTCCTGCAGCAGATCGACCTGCAGCAGATCAGCGAGGTCATGCCCGAAGCTTGCCTCACGCAGTGGAGCGTGCGCGGCGACCAGTTCATCGGCCGCATCGACCCCGCCAGCTGCGTCATCCAGTCGAAATACAAAGACGAAAAACGTCGGCTGTTCTCCGAAGAAGTCGTCTTCCCCTCAGGTGTCTGGTTTCGTGAAGGCGCCTATGGCGAGGACGGATCGCTGGCCTTCGGTCTGGAGGACGGCCACTACGTGCGCTTCAACCGCCAGCGGCCGAACAAACCCTGACCCCGACCGACGATCGACAGCACCGTGGACCACAAACGCCCATGACCCGCCCTCCCTTCGAGATTTCAGGCTTCGACGAGGCCGTGCTGATCGTGCGCGACGAGCGTGTGCATCTGGACTGCTGGCTCGGCCAGGGTGCCTGGGAGCTGCGCCACGAAGGCGCGGTCGACCCGCGCCTGCTGCAGGCCTGGGGGCGCCCCGGCGCCACCGGCCGCGAATGGCTGCTGGCGCATCCGGATTGCAAGGCCGGACGGGTGCGCCTGATGAAGCTCGAGGGCGCCGCCCCGCAGACCGACATCCGCCAGGACGACCAGTGCTGGGACACGGGCGGCATCTTCGACCTGAACGTGCGCGTGCTCGACCTGGCACGCCAGGCCGAGCGCATGCGCGACCTGCGCTGGCAGGCCGGCGCACCACCCATCGGCTGGGACTTCGGCGCGCTGAAGGTCCGCGAGTGGCTGGTGCGCGGGCCCGACAACGTGCGCCTGGCGCTGATCGAGCGCGTCGCGCCGCCGCTGACGGGTTTTGACCACATCCGCGAGTTCAGCCAGGTCTTCAATTCCAGCCAGATCGTGCGCGACATGGCATCGGCCGTGGCCTTCTATCGCGACCTGCTGGGTTTCCAATTGGTGACGCAGTACGCGGTGCCGCAGTTCCCGCCGGGCCCGAACCTGTTCGGCATTCCGCCGGGGGTGTCGGACCGCATCGGGCTGAGCCTGGTGATCCTGCATCCCCAGGGCAAGAGCGAAGGTTCCATCGAGCTGGTCACGAATCCGGGCGCTCAGGGCCGGGACCTGAGCGCCGATGCCGGGCCGCCGCATTACGGCATGGCCGCGCTGCGTTTTCCGGTGCGCGACATCAAGGCCTTCGCCGAGCAGCTCACCCGCCTGGGACATGAGCCCGCGATGCCGCTGACCCGGCTGGACCTGGCCCCGCTGGGCCCGGTGCACATGCTGGCGCTGCGCAGCCCGGATGGCGCCTGGCTGGAATTCGTCGAATCCATGGATTGAGCGGCGCCGCGCCGCGCCTTCAACACCTTCCCCCTTTTTTTTTTGGAGAATGACATGAGCAGTCTGGCGTCCGTCACACAGTGGCACCACGAGGTCGATGTGCTGATCTGCGGCTTCGGCCTGGCCGGCGCGTCGGCGGCCATCGAAGCCCTCGAGGCCGATCCCAAGGCGAGCGTGACGATCATCGAGAAGATGCCCGAGCGCCATGCCGGCGGCAATACGCGGGCTTCGGGGCAGTCGCTGCTGATCAGCAAGAACGCCGAGGCGCTGAAGGCCTACCAGCGGCAGATGAGCGAGTCCAACCCGATCCCCGAGGACATGCTCGACATCTGGGCCACGCGCATGACGCAGCTCGAGCCCTGGATCCAGGCGCGAGCCGACGAGGCCGGCGCGCGCTTCATCAAGGGCACCGGGTTCAGCGAACGTGAAGCGGTGCTGGAGTACCCGGAGATGGGCGCGCAGGAGGCGGTGGCCTACACCGGCACCATCCTGCCGATCCCGGCCGGCGTCTGGCTGGCCTTCAAGGCGAACATCGACAAGCGCCCGGTGGAGGTGCTGTACGAGACCCCGCTGATCGAACTGATCCAGGATCCGGACAGCCTGGAGGTGTTCGGCGCAGTGGTCGAGCAGCAGGGCCAGCGCCGCAACATCCGCGCCCGGCGCGGCGTCATCATCGCCGTCGGCGGCTTTGAAGCCGACCTGGAAATGCAGCGCAACTACTGCGGCTACCAGGACGTCTATCCGATGGGCACGCCGGCCAACACCGGCGACGGCATACGCGTGCTGCAGAAGGCCGGTGCCGAGCTCTGGCATATGCGCAACAAGGGGCAGTCGGGCGGCATCTGGCCCGGCATCCAGCATCCGTCGGTGAACACCGTGTTCCTGCGCAACATCTTCATGCAGACCTTCAGCTGGCTGGAGATCGCCGCCGACAACCAGCGCTTCTACAACGAGACCGCCGAGCTGCAGCTGACGCACTACAAGGAGAAGATTCACAACCACTGGGTGGACACGCCGCATGTCAGCGCACAGCCGGTGCACATGATCTTCGACGAGGCCACGCGCGAGGCCAACTGCCTGGTGACCAAGGCCTTCACCTGGAACGTCGTCGAAGGGCTGGACTGGAGCGAAGACAACAGCGCCGAGGTGGCGCAGGGCCTGGTGCTCAAGGCCGACACCCTGGCGGAGCTGGCGCGCAAGATGGGGCGCGACCCGGCGGCGGTGGAAGCCACCGTGCGCGACTACAACGCCGACTGCGCCAAGGGCGTGGATAGCAAATTCGGCCGCCACCCGGCCACGATGCAGCCGATCAGCAGCGGGCCGTTCTACGCCCTGCGCCTGGTGCCGGCCCTGGTGTGCACCAGCGGCGGCGCCAAGCGCAATATGCAAGCCGAGGTGCTGGACCCGAAGGGCCGGCCGATCCCGCGCCTGTATGAGGCCGGTGAATGCGGCTCGATGTTCTCCAACCTCTACCAGAACGGCTGCTACCTGACCGAAGCCATGATCACCGGCCGGGCGGCGGGCAGGAATGTTGCCCTCAGCCAGCCCTGGGCCTGAGGCGACACGATGCGCGTCAACACCATATCCATGAAGCTGACCCTGCGCATCGAGGAGGCAGGCGTCAAGGACGGGAACATCGTGATGAACGGTTTTGCGGGCGCCATGCCCTGCGAAACCATCATCTCGCCCGAGGAGGCGCTGCAGGTCATGCGCCTGGGCATGAAGCTGTCGATCTTCAAGGTCTTGCTGAAGGGGCTCTTCTCAAGCAAGAAGGCCGCCGCGGGGCCAGCCAGGTAGGATCCCCGGCCGGGGCCGGCCCTCGGCAGCTTGTGGCGGCATCGTCGGGGGTCGTGCTGCGACGGTCTCCGCGGTTTCGCGTTTCAGCCTCAAACGCGAAATGCAGCTTGAAACCAGACTGCAACAATCCCCGCCGGATTTCAACAGATTTCCCTGGCGCGCCATTTGCTTTACATCATGCCGAAGGCCCACGCTGGCCGATCGCATCGCTTGAACAACCGGAGAACCCTGATGAGACCGCATGTGGAATTGATCGACGAACAGGACCTGCTCTGGCATCCGGCCGAGCTGCCGCATGGCACGGGCCAGGCGCGCCAGCGCAACCTGAACTATTGCGAAGAGAAGGGCGAGGCCTCGCTGTCGATCGAGTTCCAGAGCGGCTGGTCGCGGCCGGCCGGCGTGCATGTGGCCCAGACCGAGTGGTATGTCCTGGAGGGCGAGGTTCGGGTCGGCGACGACTTGCTGGTCAAGGACGACTACTTCATCGCCCCGGTGGGTGTGCTGACCCCGGCCCTGCAGGTCAAGGCGGGCACTCGAGTCCTGCTGTTCCGCGAGTTCGGCGACTGGGGTTTCACGCCCGCCAACGCGCATGGCGCGCAGCGCGACCCGGCGCATGAACTGGCCATCAAGCACGCCAGCCGGATGGACTGGTTCGAGGTGACGCACCCGGTGCACGGCAGCCCGATGGACTTCTCGCGTGGCGGCACGCCGGTCCCGGGCCTGTACATCAAGCTGCTGCACCACGACAAGGTGACCGGCTTCTATACCCGGCTGATCAAGGCCAAGGCGGATTGGGTCGAGCACCCACTGGCCCATCATCCCTGCTACGAAGAAGCCTACTGCCTGCAAGGCAGCTTCGACTACAACTACGGTCAGATGCGGCCGGGCACCTATTTCTTCCGCCCCGCGGGCGTGCGCCATGGCGACTTCACCGCGGGTCCCGAGGGCACGACCTGGCTGCTGCGCTGCGATGGCCGGCTGGTGGACTGGTACACCGACGAAGCCCGTGTCGAGATGCACGGCAAGCCAGTCAACTGGGGGCCCGACTACCCGGGCTCGGAACCGCCGGTGCTCCTGCAGCCGACGCGCTCGCGCTCGATCGGTCCGATGAAAGATCCGGCCTACCAATGACCGGCCGCGACACCCTCGGCTGGCGCCGTCTGTTCGCCGTCTTCGGCCCCTCAACCAATACCGTGGTCGAGCCCGAGTTTGCCGCGATGCGGCCGGCCGGGGTGACGAACCAGTACCGCGACATCTACATCGAGAACGCCAAGGCGCTGTCGGACGAGGCCTTCATGGCCGGGGCCGAGGTCATCACGGGCGCGGTGGACGCGGCGCTGCGCACGGCCATGACCTGCGAGCCCGACTATCTGGTGATGGGGGTCTCGGCGATCACCTTCATCGGCGGCGCGCCGGCCTGCGAGCGCTTCGTCACCCATGTGCACGAGCTGACCGGCAAGCAGGTCAGCGTGGGTTCGGTGTCCTGCGTGGAGGCCATGAAGGCCTACGGCGGCATCCGGCGCATCGCCGTGCTGTCGCCCTACTACCCGATGGCCAACATGCATGTGGCGCGCTACTTCTCGGACTACGGCATCACCACCGTGCGTGACCTGCCGCTGCGCTGCAGGAGCTGGACCGACATTTCACGCGTCACCGAGCGCCAGATCGCCGACGCGCTCAAACAGCTCGACGGCGACGACATCGATGCCATCGTGCAGGTGGGCACGAATCTCAGCATGGCGCGCATGGCGCCGCTTGCCGAGGCCTTTCTGGGCAAGCCCGTGATCGCCATCAACACCGCCACCTACTGGCATGCGCTGCGCAGCAACGGCATCCGTGATGCCGTCGACGGCTTCGGCCCGCTGCTCACCCATCTCGACCTCAGCACCGACTGAAGCTCTTCAAGAAGATCACGCCGCGGCAGATCGGACCGGGCGTGATCCTTGCGACGCGCCGACGGCGCTGGCTTCAGACCGGAACGCGCGGGGCAGACTGCGCCGTGGCCGGCACGAAGGTCCTGGGCAGGCCGGCATCGGGCAGGAAGCCATACAGGGTCTCGCCGGGCAGCGCCGCCTGCACCAGCTGTCGCACCGCCAGCAGGCGGTCAATGTCGATGCCGGTGCGATAGCCCATGGCTTCGAGCAGATACACCAGGTCTTCGGTCACGATGTTGCCGCTGGCGCCGGGCGCGAAGGGGCAGCCGCCGATGCCACCCAACGACGCGTCGAGCGTGGTCAGGCCGATGTCCAGTGCCGCCACCACATTCGCCAGGCCCTGGCCGCGCGTGTTGTGCAGGTGCAGGCCGGTCAGCCGTTCGCGGCCCACGGCCGCCCACACGGCGCGCGTCAGGCTGCGCACCTGCACCGGGTTGGCGTAGCCGGTGGTGTCGGACAGGCCGACCTCGTCGCAGCCGGCGGCCATCAGGGCCTCGGCCAGTTCGACCACCTTGGCCTCGGGCACCACACCTTCGATGGTGCAGCCGAAGGCGGTCGACAAAGCGCCTTCAAAACAGGGGCGGCGCTCAGCGGGCAGGCTGCGCAGCAGTTCGCCGATGGCACGCGCTTCGTCCAGCACCTGCGCATGTGTGCGGCGCAGGTTCTTCAGGCTGTGGCTCTCGCTGCACGACAGCGGCAACGTGATCTTGTGGGCGCCGCATTCGATGGCGCGCTGTGCGCCCTTGAAATTGGGCACCAGCACGGCCACCGACAGGCCTTCGATCGTCCGCGCATGGGCCACCAGCTCGGCCGTGTCGGCCAGCTGCGGCAGCAGCTTCGCCGGCACGAAGGAGCCGACCTCGATCTCGCGCACACCCGCGGCGGCCTCGGCGCTGATCCAGGCCTTCTTGGCCTCGGTGGGCATCAGCGTGGAGATGCTCTGCAGCCCGTCGCGCGGGCCGACCTCGCTGACGAGGATGTCGATGTCGGATGGGGTTGTCATGCCTGGCTGACGAAACTGTCGAGGATCTCGCCCGCGCCGGCGCACCAGACCTCGGGCTCGGCGCTCAGCGCTTCGAGCACGGTTTCAAGGTGTTTGATGCGGTGCGGCTGGCCGAGCACCCAGGGGTGGATCGACAGCGAGAGGATACGCCCACCGTCCTGCCGCGCCTCGGCGAGCAGCATCTGGCCGGCGTCGATGACCTGCTGCGCCCAGGACGCTTCGGCGTGCTGGTTGTCCATGATGACGAAGCGGTCCTCGATCTCGGTCGGCAGCGGCATCGCCCACAGGTCGCCGTGGCGGGTGTGGAAAGCGTAGGGCATGTCGTCGTTGACCCAGTCGCAGAAATAGTCGATGCCATGCGACTTGAGCAGCTCGGGTGTGTTCGGGCTTTCCAGCCGGCCCGGGCTCAGCCAGCCGCGCACCGGCTGGCCGGTGCTCGCGCGCAGGCGGTCGAGTGAACGCCGGACGGTGTCGGCCTCGACCGCTTCGTCCAGGCCGCCGGCATGCGGCGTGTCCATGTTCCAGGAATGGCCCAGCACTTCGCCACTGTGGTCGAGCACATCACGCAACAGCAGCGGGTAGCGTTCGGCCAGCTGCGCATTGATGGCAAACGTGGGCTGGATGCCGTAGCGCTTGAAGGCGTCGAAGAACCGGTAGATGCCCACCCGGTTGCCGTAGTCGCGCAGCGTGAAATGCCGCAGGTCCGGGTAGGGCATGGTCATCGAACCCGGCAGCTTCACGGGCTTGCCGGCCGGGTTCATCGGAAAGTGCTGCAGGCTCACATTGACCCACAGCGCGAGCTTCTTGCCGCCGGGCCAGGCCACGGGCTTGCGCGTGCTGAGCATCGACCACGCGTAGCGATCGTGATCCATGCCGTAGCGGCGCTGGGGATATTCCAGGTTCACGGGGTCGAGTGCCATTTATTGCCCCCCGTTGCGCGCCGCGATGTCGGCCGCGCAGCGGTCGTAGCCGTGCGCGAGGTAGTGTTCGGCGATCTCGCGGCCGGTCGTGACCCAGACGTCGGAATGACCGGTGATGTACTCCAGCGCCTCTTCAAAGGCCTTCAGGCGGTGCGGACAGCTGACCTGGTAGTTGTGCGTCGGGATGCACATCACGGTGCCGGAGTTTGCGCCCTCGGCGTAGAGGCGGTCGAAGCTGTCCTTGATCATCTGGCCGTAGCGGCGCGGCTCGATCTTGTTCACGACGTAGACGATGGTGTCGTTGAGTTCCAGCGAATACGGCACCGAGACGAAACGCTGCCCGCTGCGTACCTTGACCGGCGTGGGCTGGTCGTCATGGAACAGGTCGCAGGTGTAGAGACCGCCGAGTTCGGCGAACAGGTCGACCGTGACTTCGCTGTGCGACAGGGCCGGCGCCAGATAACCCGCCGGCATTCGCCCGACCGCGCGCTCGATGGTCTGCATCGACTCGAGGATCATCGCGCGCTCTTGCGCTTCGGTCATGCCGTAGGTGTAGCGCGTGTTGTAGATGCCGTGGGTGAAGAACTCCCAGTCGCGCTCCTTGCACAGCTCGATGATCTCGGGGTGGTGCGTGCACAGCGCCGTGGACAGCGAGATCGAGCCGCGGATGCCGTACTTCTCGAGCAGCTTCATCTGCCGCATGTGGCCGACACGGTTGCCGTAGTCGCGGATCGAGTAGCCAGGCACCGGCGGGTAGGGATGCGGCCAGGCGGCGCGCGACGGGTTCTTCGGCGGGTCGAGTTCGTAGAACTCGATGTTCGGCGCCACCCAGAAGGCCACCCGAGCGCCATTGGGCCATTCGATCTTCGGCCGGTCGCGGTAGGGCCAGTGATCGTAGTAGCCGGTGTCTTCTCTCATCGGGGCCTCGTGCGGAACAGGGCGGCTGCGGTGACGCAAGCGTGTTGCGGGACGCCTACTTCGACGACGCCAGCATGCGGTCCAGCCAGCCCAGGGTGTCGGCGACATCGACCACGTCAGCGTACTTCAGCATCAGGTCGGTCAGGTTGGCGAAGTGGTAGCTCTCGTGTTTGTCGGCCACGCACTGCTCGGGCACGATGGTGCGGTAGCCGCGCGACAGCGAATCCACTGCAGCGGCGCGCACGCAGCCCGAGGTCGAACCACCGGTGATCACGACCGTGTCGACCTGGTGCCAGACCAGCAGCGACGGCAGCGGGGTCTCGAAGAAAGGCGATGGCATGCGTTTGCAGTACACCAGGTCGCGCCCGTGCTGCACCTCGCAGCGGTCGTCGAGTTCGGCGCGCCGCGAGCCATGCTTGATGTTCTGCAGCGAATCGGGCGTGTTCGTGCGCGTGCCCCAGACCCCGGCGTCCTCGGCCGATTCAGCATAAGCCACATGCGTCCAGACCACCGGCCAGCCGAGCTGGCGGAAGCGCTGCGCCAGCGCGTTGACATGTTCGATCTGCCGCGGATCGGTTTCGTAGGCGGTCTTGAACTCGTCCGGCCGCGTGTAGGCGCGCTGGAAGTCGATGTTGACCAGCACCGCCTTCTTGCCGTAGCCGAAGCGTGCACGGCTCGGATTCGCCTTGACCTCGGCCCAGATCTGGCGGGCGGTCTTGTCGGACATCTCCATCGCACGGACTCCTGTCAGTGGTTGCGGACCAGTTCGGTCAGCTCATAGTAGGTCTGCATGTAGCCGCCGACCGCGCCCTTGAGGAACACATGGTCGCCGTCGTCGGTGCACCATACATCGTAGGGCGGATGCTCCTCGGGCAGCTGGCCCGCGGTGTCGACGTAGCGGAAGTGCAGCGCGTCGAAACTGCCGGCGGCCACCGTGATCCGCTCGCGCCCGACGAACTCCAGGCCCCAGCCGGCCGCGAACAGCATCGGGCCGGTCGCGCCGCGGTGGTCGGGCGAGGTGAGCATCATGTTCGGATAGAACTCGCGCCCCGGGCCCTTGGCCAGGTCGTAGATGCACAGACCGAGCGCGTCGCCGACGATCGGGTGCGCACCCAGCCAGCGCACCCGCGCCGAGATGTCGATGCGCTGCGAGATGCGCCCGTCACGCCGGTTGAAGGTCTCGCACTCGGCATGGTCGGGGGCGAAGCGGAACAGGCCCGTGCCCTCGTACTTGTCACCCACGCTCAGGCGCACCGAGCAGTCGGTCGGGTAGCGGTCCTTGTCCAGACCGAGCACCACGTCGCGGATCACGTTCGGCTCGTCGTCGATCTCGCAGTGCGCATGCACGACCATCGCGCCGTCGCTCTGTCTCGTCAGGCTGAAGTACTCGCGACCCCGCTCCTGCCCCAGCCGCTCGGGCTTGTTGCTGGTGTAGCGGATGGCGCCTCGGATGGTGCGATGTTTCATGGCAGGTCAGCGGTCAGAACGGTTTCGTGGCGCCGAGGAAGGCGACCGACAGGATGATGATCCAGTACAGGTAGGCGATGAGCTTGCTGCGCCGAAGCGAACGCTCCAGCGTCGCCTCGACCTTGGGATTCGGGCCCTGTGCCAGCACCCGGAACTTCTCCTGCCATTCGCGCATCACGAAACGCAGGTACAGCCCGATCACCAGCGCGAACGAATACAGCAGGACCTTGGACGCATACCAGAGCTGGCCTTCGGCGGTGCCGAAAGGTCCGTACCCGAGCAAGGTCCCGATCGCGCTGAGCATCAGGGCCGGGATGACGAAGAAGCGGATGCCTTCGTCGATCTTGGTCAGCGTGATGCCGGTGTCGCTGTTGCGGTAGAAGAACGCCGCCAGGCACAGGCCCCACCAGGCCAGGGCCAGCACCCACATGCCCGTCAGCCAGTCGCCGCCCAGAGGCTGGGCGCCCCAGATGTAGCCCATGTGCAGGCCCAGCGGCAGCAGCAGGATGATGCCGGAGCGGGCCAGGATGTCGATGCGGTAGGCGGTCTGCATATGACGCCTGCGCTCCTCCATCGACAACTTGCGGTCGACGACGTAGGTCGAGGAGTTGAACACGCCCCACTCACCGCCCAGCCAATACACCATGCACACGATGTGAAGCCATCGCAGCACGGCCAGGGATTGGATTTCCATTTTCTTGCCTTTCAGTTGGCGGGAGCCGGGGCCACCCGTTCAATGCTCGTGGTCGTGGGAATGCCCGTCGCCGTGGTGGTGATGGCCACCTTCGCCGTGGCTGTGCCCGAAGGCCTGCTTGGCATCGGGTTCGCGCGACGCGTAGGAGCCGCCCATGCGCGGCATCGTCAGCTCGAAGTCCTCGGGACCGTGCGGATGGTTGTGGCTGTTGCTGACCATCCACTGGTAGAGCTGGGGGTCGCGCTGGGACAGTCTGGCGGCGGCGCGCTGCTGGTTTTCGTCCACCGTGGCCCAGGGGTTGTAGTGGAAGTAGTTGAACAGCTTGGAGTCGACCCGGCCCAGGGCCACGCAGCCCAGTTCGCTGGCGAAGGCGCCGTGGCTGATGTAGGCCGGACGCCAGAAGTAGCCGCCGGTGGGCACGGTGCCGAACTGCATCATCCAGGAGTCGCCCCACAGGTGGTAGGACTCCTCGGCGCAGTCGTGGTAGGAGATGTTGTCCTGCCAGAAATGCGGCGTCATGCAGTACAGAAAGGTCAACGCATGCGTGCGGTCGTTGAAGTTCAGCAGCTTGATCATGCAGCCCGAGGCCACCGAGGGCTTGGCGATGTTGCCCATCGCCCAGGGCACGTCGTTGTACGAGTCGGTCTGGTGGAAGCGGTCGACGCGGCACAGCGGGTGGTGCGTGTCCGACTCGACCAGGCTGGGCTCGCCGGTGTTGTACATCATCAGCAGCAGGCAGCCCTTGGGCGCGGACATCGCGGGCTGCGCATAACCGGCGGGGAAGAACACATAGTGCCCGCGGCCGACGGTCTTGTTGCCGAGCTGCAGTTCACCTTCCATCACCAGCACTTCGAGTTCGGACCAGCTGAAGCCCGGCTTCTGGCTGTAGCCGGCGTCGAGCTGCACGGTGATCGAGCAGGCACCGGTGTCGGTGTCCAGGCTCAGCATCTTGTATTGCATGCCGCTGGAAAAGCCCTTCATGGTCATCTTCTTGAAGGGAACGTCGCGGTCGCAGAACGGTTCGATATGTGGGCGTGCCATGGCAATGAATCTCCAGGTGGAAGCGGGCTGTACGAGACGTCAGCGCGCGATCAATAAACGACCTTGTGCGGGCCATCGGGCCGGATCGGGATGTCGGCCAGCGGAATCTTCACGCGCGTGTCGCCGTCGACGCTGAAGCCGCGCTCCTGGATGCGCTGCAGGAATTCCGCGTACCAGATCTCCCGCTGCCCCGACATGTCCTCCATCGCCTTGACGATGATGTTGTAGCGGGCCTGCTGCTCGGCGATTTCAGCCTCCAGCCACTGCGCCTCTTCGGCGCTGCGCTCGTGAGGAATGAAGAGGTTGTGGAACGTCATGTCCTGACTCCTTGGGGTTGGGGTTCGACAACGGCGGCGCCGCTGTCAGCCGGGGTTGCTCAGATCTGTCGGGTCTGGTCTTTCCAGTAGGGCTCGCGCAATTGCCGGTGCAGCACCTTGCCGGTGGCATTGCGCGGCAATGTCTGCACGAAGTCGACGGTCTTGGGCTTCTTGTAGCCGGCGATGCGCCCGTCGCACCACTGGATAAGCTCGGCCGCCGTGGCACTTTGCCCCGGGCGCAGCACCAACACCGCCTTGATCGCCTCGCCCCAATCGGCCGAAGGCACGCCGATGACGGCAACCTCGTACACCGCTGGGTGCTGCTGCAGCACACGCTCGACCTCGGACGGGTAGACGTTGAAGGCACCGGTGACGATGAGATCCTTCTTGCGGTCGACGAGGTAGACGTAGCCGTCTTCGTCGATGCGCGCCAGGTCGCCGGTGAACACCCAGCCGTCGCGGATGTTCTCCGCCGTGGCCTCGGGGTTGCCCCAGAAGCCGGCGATGTTGGCTTCGGTGCGCACGCCGATCTCGCCCACCGTGCCGGCCGGCAGCACCTGACCCTGTTCGTCGAAGACGGCCACTTCCACGGCCACCTGGGGCTTGCCGCAGGACAGCAGCCGATGCGCGTAAGCGGGGTCCTCGAGCGCGAGCTCGTGGTCGGCGGGTTCGAGCACGGTGCCGGCGGTGCCGGTCTCGGTGGACGCGAAGGTCTGGCGAAAGCGGCAGCGCGGCAGCTTGCGCCGCGCCTCCATCAACACCGGCACCGGAATCGGCGAGCCGCCGTAGAGGATGGTGTCCAGCGCGCTCAGGTCGTAGCGGTCGAAGTCCTCGCGCGCCAGCAGGCGCTGGATGGTCGTCGGCACCAGGTTGGTGAAGGTGATGCGTTCACGCTCGAGCGTGGCCAGGGCCTGCTCGGCGTCGAAGTTGACGATCACGCTGGTCGAGCCGACATACACCGCGCAGTAGATGCCCGCCGTGCCCGCCGCCGAGTACAGCGGCGAGGGCAGCATCACCCGGTGCGTGCCGCGGCTGCCGATGGCATGCACGTGCACGAACATGCCCAGCAGGGTGCTGCCATGGGTGTAGGTCGCACCCTTGGGGAAACCGGTCGTGCCGCTGGTGTAGAGCAGCATCGAGGGCTCGTCGGCGGCCAGCGGGTGGTCCAGTTCGGGCTCGGCTTCGCTGCTGCCGGCGACCAGGGTCTCGTAGTCGATGAGCGCCGGATCGCCGGCCTCGATGCCGATCAGCAGGCTGCAGTCGGGCGCGTCCGCCAGCGCCTGGCGGGCCGCGGCGAGTTCGGGCGCGGCCACGATCAGGGCCGTGGCGCCGGCGTTGTTCAGGATGTAGGCCACCTCGGGCGGCGACAACCGGTTGTTCACGGTGACCGTGACCGCACCCAGCTTGGCCAGCGCAAACGAGGCTTCGACCCACTGGTGGCTGTTGCGCGCAAAGATGCCCACGCGGTCACCGCGCTTGACGCCCAGGCCGCGCAGGCCATTGGCGAAGCGGCAGCAGCGCGCATTGACCTCGCGCCAGCTCAGCCGCTGGTCCTCGAACACCAGACCGAGCTTGCCGCCCGACACCTGCGCATTGCGGCGCAGCATGTCGCCCACGCCGGTCATGCCGCCGAAGATGCCGACGCCCTTGCTCACGATGCAATCCCCGCTGTCATGGCTTGCATGTCCGGTTACTGGATGGCGCGTGCGCTGCGCAGGCCGGCGATGCGCTCGTCGTCGTAGCCCAGGACCTGGCGCAGCACCTCGTCGGTGTGCTCGCCGAGCAGCGGCGGCGGCGTGACCTCGCCCGCGGCATCACCCGAGAACTTGACCGGATTGCCCGGCATGCGCACGGTCTCGCCGTTGTGCAGCGGCACGTCGATCACCATGTCGCGCGCCAGCACCTGCGGGTCGGACAGGGCCTGCGCGAAGTCGTTGACCGGCGCGCAGGGAATGCGCGCCTTGCGCAGCCGCGCCAGCCAGTGGTCGGCGCTGCCCTTGAGCAGTTCGTCCTGGACGACGGCGTCGATGCGCTCGCGGTCGGCCAGGCGTGCGGGCTGCTGCAGGTAGGCCTCGTCGTTGAGCTCTTCGCGCCCCAGCATGTCGCGGAACTTGAGGAAGAACGCGTCGCCGATGCAGGCCACGATGATGTGGCCGGTCTGCGTGCGGTAGGTGTTGTAGGGCACGTGCACGAAGTGGCTGTTGCCGATGCGCCCCGGCATCTCGCCCGACATCAGGTGCATCGTGGCCATGTAGTTGAGCAGCGAGATCTGCACATCGAGCATCGAGACGTCGACATGCCGTCCCAGGCCCGTGGCGCCACGTTCGGTGAGCGCGGCCAGCACGCCGATGACGCCGAAGATGCCGCCGCCGAGATCGCCGATCGGGATGCCCGAGCGCACCGGGTCACGGTCGGCGAAACCGGTGATCGACATGCCGCCACCCATGCCCTGCACCACCTGGTCGAAGGCGGGCCGGTCGGGTTCGGGCCCGGTCTCGCCAAATCCCGAGACCGAGCAGGTCACGATGCGCGGGTTGATGGCGGACAGGGTGTCGTGGTCGATCTTCAGGCGCCGCGTGACGCCATAGCCGAAGTTGTCGAACACCACGTCGGCGCGGCGCACGAGGTCATAGAAGACCTCGCGGCCGGCGTCGGACTTGAGGTCGATGCAGACACTCTGCTTGCCGCGGTTGAGCGTCAGGTAGTACGCGCCCATGCCCTGGCGCGAGAACTCGGGGCTGCCCGACAGCAGGGCCCGGGTGCCCTCGCCATGTTGCAGGGGCTCCACCTTGACCGTACGTGCACCAAGGTCCGTGAGGATCATCGCGCCATAGGGCCCCGACAGCATGTGCGTCAGGTCCAGCATCAGAATTCCCTGGAGTGGTTTCATCGTTTTGGCTTTGCGACCGTTTCAGCGCATGTGCGGCAACAGGGGGTTAGCAAGTTGCCTGCCAGCCGCCTTCGTCCTCGGCGCAACCCCGGTCCTGGATGAGCCGTGGCCGGCCGACAAGGGCTGGATGCAGTGCCCGGGGTTCAGCGCGGGGCAGCGGCGGCCGGCCGACGGTGCGCAAGTTCCTGCAACGCGCGTTCCAGGCTCACCACCTCGGCGTACTTGGCCTGCAGGTCGAACAGGTTGGCCTCCTGCGGGCGCGCATCACGTTCGCCGCAGGCCTCGCGCACGACGAAGGGCGCGAAGCCGCTCTGCAGCGCATCCAGCGCCGTGGCGCGCACGCAGCCCGAGGTGGAGAACCCGCCGATCAGCACCGTGTCGATGCCGCCGGCGCGCAGCGTGGAGGCCAGCGAGGTGCCGAAGAAGGCCGACGCGTACTGTTTGGTGACCACGGTCTCAGTCGACAGCGGCTCCAGCCCGGGCGCGTACGCACCCAGCGGCGAGCCGCTGACGAAGCAGCGCAGCGCGGGCACCTTGCGAAAGAACAGGCCACCGTCGCGGCCCTGTGCGTCGTAGACCACGCGCGTGAAGATCACCGGCACGCCGGCTGCGCGTGCGGCGGCCACCAGGCGCCGGTTGGGTTCGAGCGCATCGACAAAGCCGGGCGCGAAGAGCGGACTGCCAGGCTCGATGTAGGCCGCCACCGCGTCCACCACCACCAGGGCCGGGCGGTCACCAAAGGGCAGGCTGCCGTCGAAGCCGGCCTGGGCATAGTCGGCCTGCAGGTCGGCGGGTTCGGTCGGTCGGGTCGTCATGATGAAGTGTGGAACGAGCTTGGCTACACAGGATGCGCCCCGCCCTCCGGGTGAAACAGCCCCCCGGGGCCGGAAAGGCGCGCTAGTTCTCGTAGCGCTGGTAGCGTCCCAGGAACAGCAGGGAGACGGCACCGATCATGAGCAGCGCAGCCGAGGTGCCGAGCACGGGCGCGTAGCTGCCGGTCTTGTCGAAGACCTTGCCGAAGACCACCGGGCCGATGCCGGCACCGAGCGCGAAGAAGCCGTACAGAGAGCCGTAAATGGCACTGTAGCCCTTCATGCCGAAGTAGCGCGCCACCAGGAAGGCCATCAGGTCGTACTCGACGCCGGCGGCGAATCCGATGAGGAAGATCGCCGTCCCCGCGGCCGGCACGCTCATGCCGCCGTCCGCCATCAGCCAGCACGACAGCGCGGGCAGGCTCAGCATCACGAAGGCGATGCCGGGCGCCCAGAAGCGGTCGATCAGCCAGCCGCCGACGATGCGCCCGGCGATCACCGACAGGCCGATCAGCGCCACCAGGCTGACGATGTTGTCGCGCTCGAAGCCGGCCACCTTGAGGATGTTTTCCATGTTCGGGATCGGACCGCCGACGCCGAAGGAGACGCAGACGAAGGCGAAGGCCAGAATCCAGTAGCGCCAGGACTTGAGCGCCTGGCCCAGCCGCAGCCCCGGGGTGACCTCCAGGCGCGCCGCCGACGCCTTGCGCCGCTCGGCGCTGGAGTCCGTCCTCTCGCCGACGTCGTGGAAGGCAAAGTAGGCGATCGGCCAGGCCAGCAGCAGCGGCAGCATGCCGATCACGAGATAGGTGGTCCGCCAGCCGTAGGTGGCGATCAGCCAGGCGGTGAAGGGCTTGATCAGGAAGCCGAAGATGCCCGTGCCGAGCAACGACAGCCCCAGGGCCAGGCCCTTGCGCGCATCGAAGTGGTTGTTCACCGCCCGCGTCCAGGTCACCGGCAGCGTGCCCGCGCCCACCACGGCCATCACCGCCCAGTTGACATAGAAGAGCACGATCGAGCCGTTGCTGAACGAGAAGGCCATGAACGACAGGGCGAACAGCACCACCGAGATCAGCGCCACCCGCCGCACGCCGAAGCGGTCCCCCAGATGTCCGACCACGGTGCTGGCGACCAGGACCCCCAGGGTCATGATCATCAGGCCGATCATGATGGCGCCGAACTCCCAGCCGAAGGCCTTGTTGAGTTCGGGTGCCAGCATGCCGATGGTGTAGAACGGCACCGGCGACAGGCCCAGCCCGATGCCGAACATCGAGGCCAGCACGACGGGCCATCCGCGCCGGAATTCACTGAATCCGGCCGCCTTTGCCGTGGTGTCGTTCATTGCTGCTCCGTTGTGATCTTGGGGGTCCGCGCCCGGGGGGGCGCGGTGTGCTCATCGCCGAAGGATGAGCGCAGGTTTTGCCGTCAGGCCGAGGATGTCGTCAGGCAGGGACGCCGCGCGCCTCACCAGAAGCGGTAACGCAGGTCGACGCCATAGGTGCGCGGGACATTCAGGTAGGCATCGGCGATGCCGATGCCAGCGATGTCGAAGCCCCCGGTGATGTAGCGCTTGTCGGTGATGTTCTTCGCCCACAGCGCCAGCGTCCACTTGCCGCCGGCGGGCTCAAAGGCGGCGCGCGCATCGACGAGCGTGAAGGCCGTCGTGCGGATGATCGGTGAGTTCCCCAGCGCCTGCTCATGCTCGCCGACGTGGCGCAGCTGTGCCCCCAGCTGCAAGCTGCCGCTGGCCAATGGCATGCGGTAGCTTGTATTCAGCCCGTATTGCAGTTTGGGCGACTGCTTGAGCCGCTTGCCGTCGAAGATCGCCGCGTTGGCTTCGCTGTACTTGCTGTACTTCGCATCCAGCGTGCCCAGGTTCAGGCCTGCCTGCCACGCCGGGGTGATGTACAGGTTGGACTCGATCTCCAAACCCTGGATCCTGGCATTGGCGGCGTTGAACAGCGCCGACGCACCCACGTCGTTGAACGCGGTGAGTTGCAGGTCGCGGTAGTCGCTGTGGAAGTAGTTGGCGTTCAGGCGCAGCGTTCCGCCCAGCATTGCGGCCTTGAAACCCGCCTCGTAGGTCAGCAGGGTTTCGGGTTCAAGCGTCAGCAGCGCCGCCGTCGCGTTGGTCGCGCGACCGTTGAAGCCGCCGCTCTTGAAGCCTGTGGTGGCCGAACCGTAGAGCAGGAGGTCGGGGTTGATCTGGGCATCGGCGCCGAGCTTCCAGTCGGTACGGCTCCAGGACTTCTTGGCCTTGAAGTCGAAATTGGGCGTGCCGTCGGCTTTGAGCGCGGCAATCGAGAAGTCCTTGGATTCATGGCTGAAACGCAGGCCACCCGTCACCTTCCAGACCGGGGTCAAACGCCAGTCGGTCTGCCCATAGAGCGCGCTGGCTTGGGTGGTCTGGCCCACGTTGTTGAGCCCCCCGGTAGCAAAGATGTCCTGTCGCGTGGGCTGTTCGTTCTTTTCGCGGAACAAGAAGACCCCGGCGGTCCAGCTCAGCGGGCCCTGCCCGGTGGACACCAGCTGCGTTTCGTAGCTGGCCTGCTTCTGCGCCTGATCCTGGTAGAGATGGAAGAAGGTCTGCGTCGTGGCGTCGAGGTCGATGTACAGCTCGTTGTTCATCTGCCGGTAGGTCAGCGCATGGCGCCACTCGAAGGCGCCCATGTCGGTCGAGGTCGACAAGCTGACGCCGGTCTGGTCGAGATCATTGATGCCGTCGGGCAGGTTGGTCTCGATGGTGTACCAATCGCTGTCTGCGTTGTTCACGGGGCGGCCGTACTTGGCGGCGAGCACAGGATCCAGAACACCCGACGCGTAGGTCGGTCCGCTGCCCTGGCGCAGAGTGTCGAGGCTCAGGCGTACGCTCGTGTCGGCCGTCAGGTCAAAGGCGAATCCGACGCGGCCGCCCACAACCTTCTCGTTGTTGACATCGCGGCCATGCGTGATGTCGCGCAGATAGCCGTCGCGCGACTTGCTCATGAGGCCGAAGTTGACGGCCAGACCTTCACCGATCATGCCACCGCCGTTCAGGCTCAGGTCGAGCCGGCCCAGGTTGCCGGCGCGTGCCTCGACCTCCAGCCTGGACTCGCCGCTGGGCTTCTTGGTCACGTAGCGGATCGCGCCGCCGGTGGCATTGCGGCCGTACAGCGTGCCCTGCGGGCCACGCAGCACCTCGACGCGCTGAAGGTCGAACATGTCGAACATGGCGCCGGTCTGGCGTGCCACGTACATGTCGTCAATGTAGATCGCCACCGACGGGTCGGCGGTGAACAGCGACTCGTCGGTGCCCACGCCGCGCATGAAGATCCTGGCGCCGCTGGACGTGCCGGTGTTCTGCTCGATGGTGACGTTGGGCACCTCGTACTTGAGGTCGTCCAGGCGGCGGATCTGCTTGGACTCCATCTCCTTGGCGCTGAGCGCAGTGACAGCCACCGGCACCTTCTGCAACTGCTCGTTGCGACGCTGGGCGGTGATCACCACCACCTCGGGCGCCGACGACTCGGCGGCCGGCGCCGAGGCTGCAGCCGCTGGGGCAGCAACCTGTGCCATCGCCGGCAGACCCCAGACCACGAACGCTGCGGCGACGCAGATCGGGCGCAGCGGCAGGGCGGCGGCGGTCAACTTGGGTGAATGTCTCATGGGATCGAGCCCTTTGTGATTGGCGTATGGATGGCCGGCGTGGTGCCAGGGTGCGCGACGCCCGTCCGGCAGGCTCCGCGGCATTGAAGCGCTGCAACGTCTTGCAAGAACCTTGCCATTTGGACGGCAGAGGTAGAAACACAAGCTGAAACATCGGCGCCGCCAGGTTGCAACACCGGCCAGGGTTCACCGAGCGCCATGAGGGCGGGGCGAGGGCGGCCACGTCGAGACGGCCGTGCCGTCGGCCACATTCGGGCCGGGTCGACCCGCCCACCCTGCCTCAAGCCTCTGATCGCCTTGGCTGGACGGTTTCAAGCTTGAAGCGCGACGCCTTCAATGAAGTCCGCTGCCCCCTTCCCCTGGTACCGGGGTGCCGCCGCGGCGTTGAAAGCTCCCGGGGCGGCTGACCGCGCCGTGTCGAGATGGCGAGCTCGCGGGGCAAACACGCAAGACGCGAGCGTGCCGGGCACGGATTCATGTCGATGGCTCAGCCCATGTACGCGCCGCCGCTGACGTGCAGGACGTTTCCGGTCATGTAGGAAGAACCCGAGCCCAGGAGAAACAAGACCGGGCCGGTCACGTCTTCGGCGACGGCCAGTCGCGCAAGGGGTACTTGCGTCAGGTACTGCGCCATGTCAAATCGCAAGGGCGCATCAGGATCAACCGTGCGCCCACGACCCCCGCGCAGGAACGGCGTATCGACCGCACCGGGCGACACGAAGTTGATTCGCACGGACGGCGCAACTTCTCTGGCCACGCTTTGCCCCAGTGCAATCAGTCCAGCTTTTGCGGCGACATAGGGCGCATAGCCTGGCTGCGGAACGAAGGCCATGTCACTGGTGATCAGGACCACGCTGGCAGGGCCGCCATGTCGCAGAAGCGGCACGAGCGCGCGCAGGCACAGCGTCGTGAGCCGCAGATTGCCAGTCATGACCTCATCAATCGCCTGAACCGACCATTCCGTAATCGGCATTCGCTGCCCGGCGAACCCGGAAGCAATGACAAGTCCGTCAAGACGCGGCATCACCTGCCTCAACTGCTGCGTCATTTGATGGATCGAGTTTTCATCCCTTCCGTCAAAGGCAATACTGTGCGCAGCGGCGGATGGCGCTTCATTCAGCGACCGCTCCAGATCAACCGCCACAACCTTGCATCCAGCCGCAACGAGCTTTTGCACGATATCGCTGCCGATCCCGCCGCACGCCCCGATGACCGCGATATTTGATCCGGGTGGCGGTAACAGTCCGGCTGAGTCATGCATATTCCAGAAGCTCCCACGGTTCTTCGGCAAAGGGCGGTTTCAAGTCAGTTCGTCGGTCCAGCCCCGGATCGGCTGCGGCGGCATGAGCCGGCGGAGCACTTGAACGACTGCTCTGGCGCGTCGCGGGACATCGTCGTCAGCACCCTGTCCTTGCTCGAACTGCCCCGGTGCGCCGACGACAGGCGAGGCCGCGCGCGCAGAACCACGCGCAAAGACGCAGCCCGACGGCCTGCAGGCCGCCCGGTGCGTCAAGCCTCAAACAATCACGCCGGCGGCCACCAGCCGGGCCAGCGAGTCGGCCTGTTGCTCGCGAAAGTAGCCACGCGCCGGCACGACCACCTGTCCGTTTTTCAGCAAGCCATTCTTGCGCCGGATATCGAGCCCGGCAATGCCGGCCTGGAACGCGTCGTACGGCAGTCGCGACAACAGATTGCCCATGCCGGAACGGCGGCGATACTCGCGCAGTCCCGGCAGATCGATGCGCGCATTGGCGGTCATGGTTTCGCCCTGCCCGGCCGCGACGACGGTATTGCCAAGGTGGTCGACGATCACCGAACCCCCGTTCGCCGAATCGATCGAGATATCGATGTTGTCAATGCCGGCCGTGTTCGCCGAAATGACCCAGGCGAGGTTCTCCATGGCGCGCGCCAGGCGAGCGATGCGTTTGGGTGGCGCCGTCACCGTGTAGGCTTCGCTCGAGGAATGCAGGAACAGCTCGGCACCGCGCACGGCGTGGCAGCGCGCGATTTCCGGATACAGGATCTCTTCGCTCGCGATGGCCGCGAAATTGCCGATGCTCGTGCGTGCGACGGGAAAAACGCCGTCGAGTCCATAGGCGTCCAGGTAGGCGTCCCACACATCGTGCGGGGACGGCACCAAGGTCGAGATCAGACGCCGATAGCGCAGCACCACTTTGCCCGTCGGATCAATGACCCACGCGCACTGGAAGAAGATGCCCGGGAATCTCGGATCCGCTTCGTACGAACTGCCGGCCAGGAACACAGCGTTGCGTTGGGCAATCTCGGCGAGCGCCGTGTACTCCGGACCATCGATGCTCAATACCGCCTTGTCGAGCCACTCGGGAATCGACTCGCGCGTCGGAAAACTGGTCAAGGTGTATTCGGGCAGGACGACCAGCTTGAGGTCCGCACCGATCCACGACTTCGCGCCGCGCAGCTGCTGATCGATGCGCGCGATCGAGGCGCGCATGCGTGCGCGTGCTGACACCGTCGACGTATCACGATTGACGGCATCCACCCGGAACTGCAAGGCACAGGCGTAGTAGGCACCGCTTGCGCTCGTGGCCTGCGCGGCGCCGACACTCGGCGGCGCAAGTCCTTCGCCGCCTTTGTCGGCGGCGCGCGCCGGGCTCAACGCCGCGACCGAGGCACCTGCAAAAGCGGCAAGCGTCTGCCGCCGGTTGATCTTGCCTGGTGGATTTTTCATCAGCTGCCTGTCTTCACTCAGAAGGCGTAGCGCAGGCGCAGGCCGTAGGCGCGCGCATCCTGCGCGGTGGCGATGAGGCCCATGTTCGAGAAGCTCGTCAGGGGGGTCACCCCCAGGTTGGGCGAACGCGTGATGCTGGTCCAGTTCTGGTCGTCGGCCAGGTTGCGGACGAAGAATTCGATCGAGGCACCGGCCTTCTCGAAGCCCACACGCAGGTCGACGCGCGAGTAGGCGTTGGCCTGGGTGAAGTTGAAGTCCGTTTCCCACTGCTTGCCGACATAGGTCACATCGCCGCGGACGTAGCTGTCCCAGCCACCGCCCAGGCCCATGCGGTAGGTGGCGTTGGCGGCCACCGTGATGTCGGGGATGCGGGCCATGTGGTTGCCGTCGAAGGCCACGGCGTCACCGGTCAGTGCGCGCACGCCGTTGGAGCCAAAGCGCGATTGACCGCCGCTGTCGAAGCGGTCCCAGGTGCCGCGCTTGACGTCGATGTAGGCGCCTGCGCTGAGCTGCGGCGTCAGCTGCGAATCGATCGACAGCTCCAGGCCGCGGAGGCGGGCCTGGTTACCCACCGAAACTTGCGAGCCGGCCGCCGAGAGCGGGCATTCCGGCGTCGAGTAGGTGCCGGTGCCGCAGGCCGCGGGGTTGAAGAGGGTCGTGATCGACAGGCGGTCCGTCCACTTCTGGTCGTACAGGGCCAGCGCGTAGATCAGCTTCTCGCTGACGCGCTGCTTCAGACCGATCTCGAACGAGGTGAGCTTGGGCTGCGGCGTGAAGTCGTCAGCGCTGGGGTAGAGCGTGCGAATGTAGGCCTTGCCTGCGGCGCTGGCGTTGGCATAGCCACCATTGACGGTCAGCGGCTGCACGCCGCTGGCAAGGGTGAGGTAGGTCGAGAGGCTGGCGCTGGGCTTGTAGCGCAGGCTCACGCGTGGCAGCCAGTTCTTCTTCTCGTTGGACGTGGTGCTGGTGTTCGCGAAGTTCGTGAAGTCGACCGTGTCGGACTGGTAGCGCGTCTCGATCGAAGCCGTGACGGTCTTCGTGATGTCGTATTCCACCGAGCCGTAGAGCGCGGGCACCGTCGACACGTTGTTGACGAAGGTACCGGCATTGCGTCCCGGCGCGACGACGCCCAGGCCAATGTTGTAGTCGAGCTGCGAGAGCTGGTAGGTGGCCTTGAAATAGCTGGCACCGATGAGGGCCCGCAGCGCAGCCTTGGCGTCGGTGGAGATGCGCGCGTCCAGCGTCATGTCCTTGGTGTAGTTCGTCTGCGCGTTCATGAGGTTGTTCACCCCAGTCCGGTCGAGGTCATAGATGCTGTACTGGCCAGCTTCGTTGAAGCCCAGATTGACCGCCAGGTCCATGCCGTGCGGTAAGGCATAACCCAGCTGGGCCGAGAGGCGCTGGATGTCACGCCGCATGCCGGTGTGGTCGAGCCTGGGCACCTTGTCCAGGAATGGATCGTTGAGGGCGTTGTTGACAAACGCCGCGTAGGCGGCTGCGGGAATCACGGTATTGGCGTTGATGGCGCCGTCGCCCTGGGACTTCAGCGTCGGGATACCGTCGCAGAAATAGGCGGTGCCCGGCGTGTAGTCGACGCGGTTGCCGTCGCGATCGATGCCGCTGTAGACCTTGCCCGTGCAGCTGGTGTTGCCCGCGGACGAAACCATGGCCGTGGCCGGCGAGGAGTCGTCGTCCTTCTGGAAGTGGCCGCGCAGGCGCAGCCAGAGGTCGTCGGTCGGCGTCAGGTACACCGTGCCGGTGACGAAACGCGTGCTCTCGGCACCCAGGGCGCCGCCGTCGCTGGCACGGAATCGAGCCGCCTTGTTGCTGCTGCCGAAACTCAGGCGACCCGTGGCCAGGTCTTCGGCCAGAGGCCCTTCGATGGTCGCGTCCACATCGACCGAGCCGTGATGGTCGATCATCGTGTTGACGCTGCCCTTGAGCGAGCCCGAGGGGTTCTTGGTGATGAAGTTCACCGCGCCGCCGAAGGTGCTGCGGCCGAAGAAGGCGTTCTGCGGACCTTTGAGAACTTCGACGCGCGCCACGTCGTTCATGCCGATGCTGCCCACGCCGCCGGAGATGAAGATGCCGTCGATGAAGACGCCGCCGGAGTTCTCCCAGGGGTAGTTCAGCTCACCCTGCAGGCCGCGGAAGGTCATCACCCCGAAGGCCCGGCCCTGCGCGCCGTTGCCCTGCGCCGAAGTGAAGCTGAAACCCGACTTGGTGGTCAGGTCCGTGATCTCGGTGACCCCCGCAGCGCGCAGGTCCTTGTCCGAGAAGGACTGGATCGAGACCGGCACTTCGATCAGCGTCTCCGAGCGCTTGCGCGCGGTGACGACGACTTCCTGGATGTCCATGGCGGGTGCGGCTGCTGTTTCCGCCTGCGCTTGCGCCACAGCGGGGGCGAGCAGGCCGGCGCCCGAAATCCCCAGGCCGTACAACGCCAGCATCAGCTGGCCCAAGGGGTGGCGCTTGCCAGGAAAGCGCGCGTCGGATTGGCGATGCAGGGTCATGGTCATGGTCTTGAGTTGAAGTTCGGTCAACCGCGCGTGTCGTTGTCGAGCAGCGCAGCAAGGTTCTGCAAACAGGTTTTCAAGACGGCGCTGGCGTGGCGGCGCGGGCAAACCACCAGGGCGATGGCGTGCCGTCGCTGACCAGGAAGGCCTGCTGCCGATAGAAGCGCTGCAGGCTCGGTTTGCCCATGCGCGAGCCGCCCAGGCCCGAGCGCTTGAAGGACTGCTTGGGCGCGTCGTAGACCATCGCCGTCAGCGCCGCGTCGTTGATCGAGATCGCGCCGGCCTCCAGCCGCGCAGCGATGGCACGCGCGTGGTCGAGATCCTGCGAAAACACGCAGCCCGACAGGCCGTAGTCGGTGCCGTTGGCCCAGGCCACGGCCTGGTCTTCGTCGTCGAAGGGCATCACCGGCAGCACGGCGGCGAAGGTCTCTTCGCACATCACCGCCATCTGATGCGTGACGTCCACCAGCACCGTGGGTTCGCACCAGGCGCCGCCACCCTTGTGCACCACCTGGCCGCCGGTCAGGGCGCGCGCACCCTGGGCCAGCGCATCGGCCAGGTGGCGCTGCACGATGGGCACCTGCACGGCCGAGATGATGGGGCCGATCTGCCCGGCGCTGATGTCGGGCCAGCAATGCTGCAGGCCGGCCACCTCGGCCACCAGGGCGGCGACGAAGTCGTCGTACACCGAGCGCTGCACGTAGCAGCGTTCGATCGACATGCAGCTCTGCCCGGCCGCACCCATGCTGCCCCAGGCCAGGGCGCGTGCCGCGCGCACAATGTCGGCGTCGGCGCAGACGATGGCCGCGTCCTTGCCGCCGAGTTCGAGGTGCACCGGCACGAAGACCTCGGCCGCCAGCAGGCCGACGCGCCGGCCGGTGCGCACGCTGCCGGTAAAGCACACCACGTCGCTGTGGCGCACCAGGGCTTCACCCGTGGGGCCGGCCCCGGTGACGAAACGCAGCACCGAGGCCAGGCCGTCGACGCGCGCGATGATGCGTTCGAGCACGGCCACAAAACGCGGCGTGGCTTCCGAGGGTTTGACGATCACCGCGCAGCCGGCCACGAGCGCGGGGACAGCGTCGATCATCGACAGGATGAGCGGGAAGTTCCAGGGGCTGATGATGCCGGCGACGCCATAAGGCCGCCGCTGGGGTTCGACCGTGATGTGGGCGACCCGCGACCGATACGGTGTTTCTTCAGCCAACAGGCCCGGGGCATCGTCCAGCCAGCGCCGGATGGTGCCGACGGTGCCCTGCACTTCCATCACCGACTCGTTGTGCCGGCCGGTGTCGGCGGCAATCGCCGCGGCCAGGGCCGCGGTGTCGGCCGTCATCGCGTCGGCCAGCTGCGCCAGGCGCGCCAGGCGGTCGGCCAGCGGCAGGGCGGCCCAGGCCGGCTGCGCCTGGCGCAGGGCCTGCGCCACGGCCGCCACCTGTTCGGCGTCGAAGACCGGCATGTCGTGGTCGGTCTCGCCGGTGCGCGGGTTGCGCGTGGCGAGCATCTGCTTGTCATTCATGGCCGAACACTCCACGCTGGGTCAGGTCGTCGATCACGTTGCGCTGGGTAGCGGTGAATTGCGCGCGCTCGGGCACGAAGGGCTGGCCCTGCGCATCGAGCATGGTGTTGGGCGGGTGCACGCTGCCGGCATAGGTGGCGGCAAAAAGCTCCAGGCGCTGGCGCGACAGCAGGTTGCTCATGCCCGGCGTGCGCCGCTGGCGGCGCAGCGCGACGATGTCGATGAGGCCGTTGGCGACCATCGATTCGCCAGGGCCGGCCTCGACCATCACCTCGCCGCGGTAGTCGACGATCTTGGACATGCCGTCGGTCGAGCCGGCGGGGAAGTCGACGTTGACGAGGCCGCCGGTGTTGGCCGAGATCAGGAAGGCGCCGTTTTCGTAGGCCCGTGCGCGCTTGGCGATGTCCTTGGGCGTCAGGCGCGGGCTGCCGACCTCGCTGGTGGAGTGCAGGAAGACCTCGGCGCCGCGCAGGGCCAGCGCACGCGCGATCTCGGGGTAGCAGATCTCTTCCGAGGCGATGCAGGCCAGACGCCCGAGCGCGGTCTGGGCCACCGGGAACACGGCGTCGAGGCCGTAGATCTCGAGGTAGCGGTCCCAGACGTCATGCGGCGTCGGCGCGTACAGCGACACCAGCCTGCGATAGCGCAGCACCACCTTGCCGCTGTCGTCGATGACGAAGCTGGTCTGGAAATACAAGCCCGGAAAGTGGACATCGGTCTCGTAGGCGTTGCCGCAGAAGTGGATGCCCAGGGTCTGGCACATCTGGCCCAGCCGCTGGTATTCGGGACCGTCGGGCGCGAAGGCGGCCTTGTCGGCCCAGGCCGGCAGGGTGTCGCCCAGCGGGTAGCCGGTGAGGAAGTACTCGGGCGCCACCACCAGCTTCAGGCCCATGCCGATGAAGGCCCGGCTGGCCACGATCTGGCGTTGCACGCGGTCGATGTTGCGCATCATTGCCGCGCGTGCACTGGCCACGTCGGGGCAGAGATTGATCGCATGGCAGGCCGTCTGCAGGGCCAGTGCCAGGTAGGGCGCCGGCGCCTGGCGGGCGACGGCCGTGTCTTGGTTCATGAAGAGCGCTCCGGGGAAACAGGGACCGGCGACGGCCCTTCGATCAAGCGGACGTCGAAGTGGCCCGTGCCTTCGCGCAGGCGTTTGGCCTCGGCGTACTCGGCCGAGTCCCAGAACCGGCGCGCGCTGGCGACGTCGGGCCACTCCGAGATCACCCACTTGGCGCCGGCCTCCACGGGTTCACCTTCCAGGGTCTGCGCCGCCCCACCCAGCACGAGGTAGCGGCCACCGAACTGCGCCACCAGGCGGGCCGCACGTTCGGCGTAGACACGAAAGGCCTTCGGATCGGTGATCCGCGCCGAGATGATCAGGTAGGCGGGCATGGGGGTCCGGCGGGCGCTGGCGCAGGGTTCAGACGAAGGCGCCCGACTTCTTCATCCACTTGGCGAAGACCGGCGGCTTGGGCGGCTCGAGCGAGGTCTCGGCCTTGCAGCGCGCGCGCAGTTCCTCGACCGTGCCGCCGCGGTCGAACAGCTCGAGCGCCGGCCGCTCGGCTTCGATGCGTGCCCGCAGGCGTTTTGTCGCCTCAGCGTCCAGGACGAAGTCTGCGCCGAGAACGACGCCGTAGCGCAGGGCGCCTTCGCGCGTCACCAGGCCGCGCCGGCAGTCCAGCGCCACCAGTTCGGCGTCGCGCTGCAGCGGGTCGCCCCAGCCACCGCCGCCCCAGGTGTTGTAGAACAGGACATCACCCTCGACCACCTTGATGCGGTCGCACTTGGCCGGCAGCCACTCCTGCGTGCCATCGACGCGCTTGAGCAGCTTGCTGCTGCGCCCGCCCGGCTTGCCGCCGTTGACGCCCCAGGGGTGGGTCAACCAGCGGTCGTCGTGGATCGAGATCTGGCCCTCGGCCAGGAACTCGTAGGCGGTGCACACGCCATTGCCACCGCGGTGTTTGCCGGCGCCGCCGGAGTCGGGGATCGAGCTGTACTCGTTGATGCGCAGCGGGAAGTTGCTCTCGAGGAACTCGTTGGGCACGTTGGTGAACGACGGCCACAGCGAATGCCCGTCGGGTCCGTCGCCGGCGGGCCGGCCGGGGATGCCGCCGAAGCCGATCTGGAACAGCTGGTACCAGTCGCCGTTGTGGTCGTAGCCCGAGTACATCAGGTGCGGGCTGTCGGAGAAGCCCGCCGCGTTCAGCGCCTCGGGTGCACCCTGGCCGAGCACGCCGCCCATGATGTCGAAGATGCGGCCCAGCAGGTGGGTGCGGCAGGACAGCGCCGCCGGACGCCGCGGCTTGATGATGCTGGCGTCGGGGATGCGCACGTCCACCAGTTCGTAGAAACCATCGTTGAACAGGATCTGCGGGTCGAACAGGTTGATGAAGAAGGCGCCCAGGAACATCTTGAACATCTCCTCGTTGAGGAGGAAGTTCACCGAGCTGATCGATTGTGGGTCGGTGCCGGCGAAGTCGAAGATCGCCTTGTCGCCCTCGCGCCACATGCGGCAGGCGATCTTGTACGGCCCCATGCCGACGCCGTCGTCGTCGAGGTAGTCCTCGAAATACTGCGCCTTCTCGGGCACCACCATCTGGATGATGGCGCTCATCGCGCGGCGGTTGCGGTCGAGCATCTCGTGCATCGCGGCGATGTACTCGTCGACACCGAAGCGCTCGATGATCTCGTGCACCCGGCGCTCGGCCAGGCGCAGCGCGGCGACGATGGCGTCGAAGTCGGCCCGGTTCCAGTGCGGCATGCGGCTGTTGCGCAGCAGCAGCGCATGCATCTCGGTATTGAGCTCGCCGTTGCGGTAGATCTTGATCGGCGGGATCTGCAGGCCTTCTTCGAAGATCTGCGCCGCGTCGGTGGGCAGGCTGCCCGGCACCTTGCCGCCGACGTCGGTCATGTGGCCGAACATCGCCGCCCAGCTCACGATGCGGCCCTTGTGATAGATCGGCATCATGGTCAGCCAGTCGTTCAGATGGCTGACCGCGCCATTGCACGAGTAGGGGTCGTTGGTGAGGAAGATGTCGCCTTCCTCGATCGTGCCTTCGTAGCCTTGGACGAAACCGTGGATGAAGGAGCCGAACTGCCCGACGACCATCTTGCCGTCGTTGTTGGCGATCATCGGAAAGGCGTCGTGCTGCTCGCGGATGCCGGGCGACATGGCGGTGCGAAACAGCACCGCGTCCATCTCGGTGCGCGCGTTGCGCAGGGCGTTCTCGATGATGTCCAGCGCGATCGAATCGAGCTCAACCGTCTTGAACGGGGTGGAATCGGTCTGGATGATCTTGGCGGCCATGGTGATGTCCTCCGGTTGCGGCTCAGGTGTTCGGTTGGATCAGGATGTTGCCCACGGCGTCGATCTCGCCGGTATGCCCGGGCAGGATCAGCGTCGTCGAGTCCATCTGCGCGATCACGGCGGGGCCTTCGATGCGGTTGCCCGCGGCGAGCTTGGCGCGGTCGTAGATCTTGGCCGCCCGCATGGCGCCGTCGACATACACGCTCGACTCCTCGATGACCGCGGCCGACGCATCGGCGCCGCCCTTGGGCAGCTGCTCGGCGCGCACATGGCTCTCGGGGCCCTGCACGATGGCGCGCAGGCTGACCAGCTCGGCTTCGATGTCGAGCGCGAAGGTGTAGAGCTGGGTGTGCAACTCGTCGAAGCGCCGCGCCACCGCCGCCAGGCCCTCGCGCTCGAAGTCGGCGAGCGCCACGTCGATGCTCAGGCTCATGACCTGGCCGTAGTAGCGCACATCGACCTGGAAGCTCACGCTCTGGTCGGCGTCGGCCACCTCTTCGGCGACCAGGGTGCGCCGGGCGGTCGCAGCGAGGTCGTCGAGGATGCCCCTGACCTCGGCATCCGTGGTTTCGCTGAAGCGGCGCACGAAGGTGCGCGAGGCCTCGTCGCGCAGGCGCGTCGTGGCGTCGCCATAGGCGCACAGCACCCCCGGCCCCGGCGGGATGATCACCGGCCAGGCGCCGGTCAGCCGGCCCAGGGCATTCGCGTGCAGCGGCCCGGCACCGCCGAAGCCGATGAGCGCGAAGTCGCGCGGGTCATGCCCCTGCTCGATCGAGACCAGGCGCAGCGCGCCGAACATGTTCTCGTTGACGATGTTGATGATGCCTTCGGCGGCCTCGTGCACCGACTTGCCCAGCGCGTCGGCCACCGTCTTGACGGCCTGCTCGGCGAGCGCGCGGTCGATCTTCATGTCGCCGCCCAGGCGCGTCGAGGCCGGCAGGTAGCCCAGCACCACGTTGGCGTCGGTCACGGTAGGTTTGTCGCCGCCCTTGCAGTAGGCCGCAGGGCCGGGCGCAGCGCCGGCACTCTGCGGGCCCACGCGCAGCGCCTTGGTCAGCTCGGGCACATAGGCGATCGAGCCGCCGCCGGCGCCCACGGTGCGCACGTCGATCGACGGTGCACGCACCGTCACGTCGGCCACCCGGGTCTCGCGACGCGTCTGCGCCACGCCGTCCTGGATCAGGGCCACGTCGGTCGAGGTGCCGCCCATGTCGAAGGTCAGCAGGTTGCGGAAACCCGACTGGCGCGCGATCCACTGGGCACCGGTCACGCCACCGGCGGGCCCGCTCATCAGCAGCGCCACCGGCTTGTCCTGCGCGGCCTGCACGGCCGCCAGGCCGCCGTCGGAGCGCAGCACATGCAGCTTGACGCCCGGCATGCTTCGGTTGACTTCGCGGTGCAGGTTCTTCATGTAGCGCGCCACGATCGGGCGCACATAGGAGTTCACCACCGTGGTCTCGGTGCGCTCGTATTCGTACATCTCCGGGATCACGGCCGACGAGATCGACACCGGGATGCCTGGCAGAACGTCCTCGCAGATCTCGCGCACGCGCTGCTCGTGTGCGTCGTTGGCGTAGGCATGGATCAGCGAGACGGTCATGGCCTCGATGCCCTGGCCCTGCAGGCTCGCCAGGCTCGTGCGCAGGGCGGCCTCGTCGAGCTTGCGGATGACGTTGCCGCGCGCATCGACGCGCTCGTCGGCCTCGACCGTCAGTTCCAGCGGCGCGAGCAGCGGCCGCTTGTTGTAGATCACCCAGCCGCCGAGGCCGCCGGGCACGAAGGACCGCGCCATCTGCAGCACCTGGCGGTAGCCCTTGGTGGTGACGAGGCCGACACGCGCGCCCTTGCCTTCGAGCACGGTGTTGGTGGCGACGGTGGTGCCGTGCATCACGTGCGTGATGCGCTTCGGATCGATGGCGTGGCGCTCGCACAGGCTGGCGATGCCGTTGAGCACGCCGATCGACGAATCGGCCGGCGTGGACGGCACCTTGCCCGGGTAGGTCTCGCCGGTGCTCTCGTTGATGAGCAGCAGGTCGGTGAAGGTACCGCCGACGTCGACCCCCAGTCGGTAAACCGGGCCTTGGATGTTTGACATGTTCATCTCCTACGATTTGAGGGGTCGAGCACGGCCGGACACTGCCGCAGCGCGCACCACGGATTCAAGGTCGCCTGTTGCAGGCCCGGCAGGCGCCGGGTCCGGCGCTCGCCGTGTTTCATTTCACGATCGATTGCAAGTCCCCTGCCAGACCCGGCGTGCAACATGGCGGGCGAGGTCGAGGCGGTGCCGCAGGCATCCGGTGGCCAATTCGCTGGAGCGCCGCCGGGGTCTGCGCGCGTTCAGTCGCACTTCGTCGGCAGCTTGCCGGCCTTCTTCAGCTTGCCGTAGTAGGTCCAGCTGGTTTCATTGGGCTGGTAGAAGCTGTCCGGCGCGGTGACATAGGTCGGGTAGTGCTTCAGCGTGTAGGCCTTCACCGCCTCGGGCAGCTCGTCGAAGCTGGCGTACTTGTTGCCCTGGCCGCTGTAGATCAGGTAGCCGGGGGTCTTGCCCATCTTCATCCAGGGCAACCACGGGCCGGTGCGGAACCACGCCTGGTGGCCGGGTGTCGAGCGCTGCACGTCCGAAAGCAGGTCGGCGCGGCGGGCGAAGAAGATGAAATGCTCTGACGCCAGGTAGGTCGGCCCGGTGGACTCTTCCGGGAACTCGGCCTCGGGAAGGACGTTCGGGTAGGCCAGCGGGATGTCCATGCGCAAGGACCCCATCTCGCCGGTGATGTTGAAGCCCGGTGCGCGACCGTTTGCCGCGGGCGGCAGCATGTGGTTGCTGACCGGGTCGTTGGCAACATGGACGATGCATTGCTTCTGGTTGTTCAGCGGGTTGACCCAGCTCTCGATGATCTCGCCGCTCTTCAGGTCCTGGTAGTAGGACACCTCGCGCGTGACCCAGTCGTGGCTGCCGTCCGGCTTGGCGATCAGGCGGCCGGCATTGAAGCCCTGCATGCGCAGGATGGGCCGCGGCTTGGCACCCGGCAGCACGGCAAAGAGCGTGACGTCCCAGTCCTTGAAGACGGGCTTGCCGTCCAGGTCGCCGATCAGGCGCAGCATGGCCTGGTGCGCGTCCGCGGGTTTTCCCAGGTCCAGCGTGGCGGCCAGGGCTGGGGTCGCGACCATGGCGCCGGCAACGGCCGCCATCATTGCCGCGGCGCGGAGGGTTTTTTTGAGCAGTCTGGACATCGTGGGCCTTTGCTGAGTTCCGTGGATTCCGTGGGCGGCAGCGCGGTGCGGGCCGGCCTTCGTTTCGGCGTCGCCGGACGGGCCGGCAGGCGTGAAACATGGAAGGCACAAAGCAAGCTGCTTGCCAGCGTGAAGAAGTCGACGCCGGCGGACCCCGACCCGCCCCCTTCAGCGGGGCTGGGTCTCGGCCTTCAGGTAGGCCAGCAGGGCCTCGACGTCGGCATCCCCCAGCGCATTGACGTAGGCCATCGAGGTCCCCGGCACCAGGGCGGCCGGGTCGTGAATCCACTGCCTCAGGGTGGCGTCGTCCCAGCGCAAGCCGGACTGCCGCAGCGCCGGCGTGTAGGCGTAGCCCGCGGCCTGGGCCGCCGGCGCACCGATGACGCCGTGCAGATTGGGGCCGGTCTTGTGCGGCTCGCCGGCGCCCAGCGCGTGACAGGCCGCGCAGCGCAGGAAGGCGATGCGGCCGCGCATCGCGGCCGAGGGTTCGGCCATCGCGGCGGGCAGGCCACCCAGCAGGGCCAGGCCCAGCAGGGCTGTTGAAGCCAGGGTTCTGGCGCTCATAGCCGCCCCAGGATCTCGGACGCGGCACGTTCTCCCGATTCCATCGCCCCCTCCATGCCCCGCAAGGTCTGCGTCGTGTGTTCGCCGGCGAAGTGCACCCGCCCCTGCGCCAGCCCCACATACGGGGCGTAGCGCGAAATCTGCCCGGGCCACCAGTTGGCCCAGGCGCCACCCGCCAGCGGGTCACGGTGCCAGGCCACGCGGGCGGCCATGCGCACCGCCCCGCGGGCGCCGGGGTAGATCTTGTCCAGTTCGTCGATCGCGAGCTGAGAGGCCTGCGCGTCGGACAGCGCGTCCCAGCGCGAGGTACCGGCGCCGTTGATCCAGACCGTCAGGCTCGTGGCCCGGCCATTGGCCTGTTCGTCGTTCGGGAAGATGCGCTCGAGCGGCCCGTTGGACCACAGATAGGGCGACAGCCCCTCGCGTTCCCAGAAGGGCTCGAGCACGTCCAGGTGGATCTGCGTTACGCGAGCGTAGGCCAGCTGACTCACGGCCTGCGCATGCCGGTCCGGCAGGCCGGGGCGCAGGCGCACGGTGCGCAGGGCCGGCAGGGGCAGGGCGCAGACCACGAAGCGCGCGCGGTGCCGCGAGCCGTCGGCGCAGCGCACGGCCGCGCCACGCTCGTCCGAATCGATCTCGGTGACGCGGCTGTCAAGCCGCAGCTCGCCCTTCAGCGCCTTGGCCATGGCCTCGGGCAGGCGCTGGTTGCCACCCTTGACGCCGAAGGTCGGCCCCCGGAACTTCATGATCTCCGCCAGGTTGGCCTGCACATAGTGCAGGTTCAGCAGCGAGGTGTCGGCCAGGGTCGGGCCATAGCTGTTGTTGACGTCGAGCAGGGCCAGCGCCGCCGGGCTCAGGCCGTGCGCCCGCAGTTCGTCGAGCACGGGCACGTCGTAGATGGCGTTGGCCGGGTCGCGCCAGGCGCCGATCGACTTCAGGGGGTTGGCGCCGAGCAGGCGGCCGAGCGCCCGGTCCGGCGGCAGGGGCCGCAGCGCGGGCGGGAAGGGGTTGGCCGGCGAGGCGGCCCATTCTTTGCTCGACATGCGCCGGCCGTCGATGACGTACACGAGGCGCTCGTCCTTGAACAGCGGCGAGCGGCCCAGGGGCAGCAGTTCAACGCCCAGGCGCCTGGCCGTGTCGACGGTGCGCGCATAGGCCAGGCCGATCTGGTTGCCGCCGGCTTCAGGCTGGCCCTGCACCTCGTCCAGCGTGCGCAGCCGGCCGCCGATGCGCTTGGACGCTTCGAGCACGCGCACGCGCAGACCGAAAGCCTCGAGCTGCAAGGCCGCATTGAGCCCGGCCAGGCCGGCGCCGAGCACGATCACGTCGGGGTCGGTGGCGGCCCACAGGGGCCGGTGCAGCATGAGTGCGGCCGATGCCGCAGCCGCAGCGCGCAGCGCCTGGCGGCGTTTCGCATCGATCATGGCATCTCCTTCTTCGCGATTCGGGCGCCGGGCGGGCGTGTTCTCGGTCATTGCGCGGCCCGCGCCCGGTAGGCGTCGTCGATGCCCAGCCAGGCCGTGATGCGGCCGCCGAGCGGGCGCTGGGTCAGGGTCTGCGCCAGGGTGATCGCGCGGCGCAGTGCCGCCATGTCGACGCCGCTCGTCAGGCCGCATTGCGCGGCCATCTGCACCAGGTCTTCGGTGGCCAGGTTGCCGGCGGCACCGGGTGCGAAGGGGCAGCCGCCGAGGCCGCCCAGGCTGGTGTCGAACTTGCGGATGCCGGCGTCGATCGCCGCCCAGGCATTGGCCAGCGCAAAGCCGCGCGTGTCGTGCAGATGCGCCGACAGCCGCGGGGCACCAAATTCGGCCACCGCGTGGCGCATCAGGCTGGACACCGCACGCGGCGCCGCGGCGCCGATGGTGTCGGCGATCACGACCTCGGCGGCACCGGCGGCGAACATGGCCCGCGTCAGCGCCAGCACGCGGTCGGGCGCCACCGGGCCATCGAACGGGCATTCGAAGGCCACCGCCACATAGGCCTTGGCGCGCATGCCGGCCTTGATCGCGCCGTCCAGGGTCTGGATGCAGACCTCGGTGGCCTGCTCCAGGCTCATGTTGATGTTGCGCTGGTTCATGGTCTCGGTGGCCGAGAGCACGACGGCGATCTCGCGCACCTGGCAGGCCTGGGCGCGTTGCAGGCCACGCACATTGGGCACCAGGGCCGAATAGGCCACGCGCTCGGGTTCGGGCAGGCGCACGAACAACTGATCGGCGTCGGCCATCTGCGGCACCGCCTTCGGCGAGACGAAGCTGGTGGCCTCGATCGAGCGCAGCCCGGCATCCACCAGGGCCTGGATGAGCCGCAGCTTGTCGTCGCAACTGACCGCCACGCGCTGGTTCTGCAGCCCGTCGCGCGGACCGACTTCGTTGATGATCAAGACATCGTTCATGCCCGGCGCCCGTTGCAGTTCGTGGAGCAACATCCGCCGCAATTTTCTTGCCAGCATGTCGGACAGGCCTCAGCGCGTGTTTGAATGACTTCAGCCTGTTGGTGCAACATCGAGTGGCGTTTCTTGCAACACCAGCACGGAGGATCGATACTTGCAACGGCAATGGAACGCAACGCCATGTTGCAGCGCTCGGCGCATCCGACCCCTGAATCTCTTCCGAAGGACCCGCATGAACGGCCGGACCCTCCCCCGCAAGCCCCGTCTGTGCGTCTTCAGCTACGGCGCCCTGACCCGCCTGGTGCATGCCGCCGTGCCGGAGTTCGCCCACCGGGCCGACATCCAGGTGCTCGAGGTCGTGCTCGACGAAGCCCTGCGCGTCGGGCGCGAGATCGACCAGACCCGCGCGCACGACGTGATCGTCTCGGCCGGCGCGAATGCCTCGCTGCTGCGCTCGGCGCTGAACATGCCGGTGGTCGCGATCAAGGTCAGCGGCTACGACCTGCTCAAGGCGCTGCAGAAGGCGCGCCAGACCTCCGACCGCGTCGGCCTGGGCGTCTACAAGGAGAAGCTGCCCGAACTCGAGGCGACCAAGGAACTGCTGCAGGTGCAGGTCTCGCAGCAGCCCTACGAGACGGTCGACGACATCATCGACAGCTTCAGGCGCCTGAAACAGGAAGGCTACCGCGTCATCGTCGGCTCCAGCCTGGTGGTGGAACTGGCCGAAGAGAACGGCATCGTCGGCATCCTGGCCTACAGCCTCGAATCGATCCAGATGGCACTGGAAAAGGCCGTGCAGATCGCCGAGCTGGCGGTGCTCGAGGCGGCCCGCTACGCCAAACTCAACGCCGTGCTGCAGAACCTGCACGATGCCGTGCTGGCCGTCGACGAGCAGCATTGCATCACCGCCATCAACCCCCTGATGGCCCGCATCCTGGGCGCCGCAGCGGGTGAGGTGGTGGGTCGCGACCTGCGCGACGTGGCCCCGGTGCTGTCCCTGGGCGACCTGATGACGGACGCCGATGCGGCCGTCGACTCGGTCGTGATGGTGGGCGGGCGCAGTTTTCTGATGACGCGCACGGCGCTGCGCGAGTCGGGGCAACTCACGGGTGCACTGCTCAAGCTGGCCGACGCGCAGGCGATCCAGCGCGCCGACACCATGGTGCGGTCGCAGCGCAAGCCGCGGGGCCTGACGGCGCGTTATCGCTTCGAACACATCTCGGGCTCGAGCCCGGCGCTGAAGCGGGCATTGGCGGTGGCCGAGCGCTGCGCCCGGAGCATGGCCACCGTGCTCATCACCGGCGATAGCGGGACCGGCAAGGAATTGTTCGCGCAGGCGATCCACAACGCCAGCCTGCGCTGCGACCGGCCCTTCGTGGCCCTGAACTGCGCCTCGTTTCCAGAGTCGCTGCTGGAAAGTGAACTTTTCGGCTACGAGGACGGTGCCTTCACCGGCGCGCGCAAGGGCGGCAAGGGCGGACTCTTCGAGTCGGCGCACACCGGCACCATCTTCCTCGACGAGATCGGCGACATGCCGATCACGCTGCAGACCCGGCTGCTGCGTGTGCTGCAGGAGCGCGAGGTCGTGCGCCTGGGCAGCCATCAGCCGATTCCGGTCGACCTGCGCATCATCGCGGCCACACATTGCTGCCTCAGCGACCGCATCACGGACGGCAGCTTCCGCGCCGACCTGTACTACCGGCTGAACATCCTGCGCCTGTCGATCCCGCCGCTGCGCGAGCGGCCGCAGGACATCGGTGCCCTGGCGCTCAAGCTGCTGTTCTCGAGCCTGCAACGCCAGGGCTGCAGCCTGCCGGTCGACCAGGCCCTGGCGCCGCTGATGCCCATCCTGCAGCGCTACGAATGGCCGGGCAATGTGCGCGAGCTGGAAAACATCATGGAGCGCTTTGCCGCCTTCCTGGGGGCGGCCCGTTCGGTCTCCGGCATCGACTATCCGGCCTTCCTGGCCGAGGCCGAGGAACTGGGCACGGTGGCGGTATCAGCCCGCATCGCGCTGCCCAAGCCTGAGGCCAGCGCCTGCGCGCCGCGCCCCGAACCGGTGTTCTCCGACGCGTGGCGCGCCGACCCGGACCTCGCGGCAGCGGACGAACTGGCGGACGACCGAGACTCTGGCGACGAGTTCGCGCCGGCGGTCAAGCTCGACGCCGGGACGATCACCGACGCGCTGGCGCGCTCGGGCGGCAACAAGCAGGAGGCGGCGACCCTGCTCGGGGTGAGCCGGACCACCTTGTGGCGCCGCATGCGCGACGAACAGCTGCTGTAGGGCCGGGGCGGGGTTCTCCGACGCCGCCGCCGCTCAGCCTGCGGCGCCGCTGCCTGCGCGCTGGACGCGGGCCAGGGCCATGGCGAGCACGAAGGCGCCGGCCAGGATCACGATCAGGCCCATGCCGATGGCCAGTTCCTTGCCGTCGCTCCAGCCGTCGACCATCGGGTTCATCAGCCGGGCGATGCCGAAGGCCGCCACCAGCAGGCTCATGCTGCCGACCGCCAGACCGAGCACCCGCGAGGCGATGCGCGCGGTCTGATCGGCGCGCCGGATCAGGCGCGCGATCCACAGGCCGTTGGCGCCGTCGGCCACCAGCATGCCCAGCGTGAACAGGCCGCCCAGCAGCAGGGCTTCGGACATGCCCCCGCCGGCCTGTCCCGTGAGCCCGAACAGCAGGGCCAGGCTCAGGGTGTCGAAGGACAGCGCGAACAGCATGCCGATGCCGGCGATCAGCAGCGGGTGTTCGGCCTGCGTCAGGCGTCCCAGCCAGCGCCCCTTGATGCCGCGCAAGGCCACGACCTGATCCGCCGGGGCCGACCGCACGGCATACAGGTTCAGCAGCCCCAGGCCGAGCAGGAAGGCGATCGAGATCCAGGCCCCGGTGAGTCCGAACCATTCCGGCACCGCCCACTGGCTGACGAGCAGGCTGGCGCTGACCGCCACGGCGATCACGATCAGGCCGTGGCCGGCCGAGAACAGCGCGCCGCAGTAGTTGGCCAGGCGCGTGCCCTGGCGTGAGTGCCAGCGGGTCAGACCGTCGATGGTCGCCAGATGGTCGGCGTCGAAGCCATGTTTCAGGCCGAGCACGAAGACCAGCAGGATGAGGGAGCTCCAGTCTTGGGTCAGGATGGGCATGGATACGTTCCGTCAGCAGGGGTGGGAGGGGTGGGAGGGAGTGCCGCCGCGCCTCAGGCGCCGAACAGCCAGGGGCGCTCGATGCGCCGCCGGGCCTCGAAGGCCTGGATGAGTTCGGCGTCCTGCAGCGTCAGGCCGATCTCGTCCAGGCCGCCGAGCAGGCAATGTTTGTGGAAGGCATCGACCTCGAAGGCATGGCTGCGCCCGTCGGCGCGGCGCACCTGCTGCGCCGGCAGATCCACCGTCAGGCTGATGCCCGGGGATCCGAGCACCAGATCGAACAGTGCGTCGATGTCGGGTTTGGGCAGGCGCAGGGCGAGCAGGCCGTTCTTGAAGCAGTTGGAATGGAAGATGTCGCCATAGCTGGGTGCGATGAGCACCCGGATGCCGTAGCCGGCCAGGGCCCAGGGCGCGTGCTCGCGGCTCGATCCGCAGCCGAAGTTCTCGCGCGCGAGCAGGATCGACGCGCCGGCATAGGCCGGGTCGTTGAGCACGAAGGCCGGGTCGGGCCGGCGCCCTGGGTTGTCGCCGGCTTCGTCGTAGGCTTCCAGATAGCGCCAGCCATCGAACAGATGCGGGCCGAAACCGGTGCGCCGGATGGACTTCAGGAACTGCTTGGGCAGGATCGCGTCGGTGTCGACGTTGGCCCGGTTCAGGGGCAGGACGACGCCGGTGTGGACTTCGAGGGCTTGCATGGTGGGTCAGGGCTCAGTCGCGTGGGTCGCACAGATGGCCGGTGAGGGCGGCCGCGGCCGCCATGGCCGGACTCACCAGGTGGGTGCGCGCGCCGTGCCCCTGGCGGCCTTCGAAATTGCGGTTGGACGTCGACGCGCAGCGCTCGCCCGGCTCGAGCCGGTCGGCATTCATGCCCAGGCACATCGAGCACCCCGGCTCGCGCCACTCGAAACCGGCGTCGATGAACACCCGGTCCAGGCCTTCGGCCTCGGCCTGGCGCTTCACGGGGCCCGAGCCGGGCACCACCAGGGCCAGGCGCACACCCGGCGCGCGCCGGCGGCCGCGGATCACCGCCGCGGCGGCGCGCAGGTCCTCGATGCGCGAGTTGGTGCACGAGCCGATGAACACCTTGTCGATCGGAATCTCGCTCATCGGCGTGCCCGGCTGCAGGTCCATGTAGGCCAGCGCGTGGCGCCAGGCGTCGCGCCGCACCGGGTCGGCCTGCGCCGCCGGGTCGGGCACCACGCCGCCGATGCCCAGCACCATCTCGGGCGAGGTGCCCCAGGTGACCTGCGGCTCCAGGGTACCGACATCGATGGCGATCTCGGTATCGAAGCGCGCGCCGGCGTCGCTGTGCAGGGTGCGCCAGTGGGCGCAGGCCTGGTCCCAGGCGGCGCCCGCGGGCGCATGTTTGCGCCCCTTGACGTAGGCCAGCGTGGTCCCGTCCACCGCCACCATGCCTGAGCGCGCCCCGGCCTCGATGGCCATATTGCACAGGGTCATGCGCGCTTCCATGCTCAGCGCGCGTGTGGCCTCGCCACTGAACTCGATGGCGTGGCCGGTGGCCCCGGCCGTGCCGATGCGCCCGATCAGCGCCAGCGCCATGTCCTTGGCGCTCACGCCGTCCGGCAGCGTGCCGTAAAAACGCACGCGCATCGTGCGCGCCTTCTTCAGCAGCAGGGTCTGCGTGGCCAGCACATGTTCAACCTCGGAGGTGCCGATGCCCAGGGCCAGGCAGCCCAGGGCTCCGTGCGTGCTGGTGTGCGAGTCGCCGCAGACCACGGTCATGCCCGGCAGCGTGATGCCCTGCTCCGGGCCGACCACATGCACGATGCCCTGGCGCGGGTCGTCGAGCGGATATTCGGCGATGCCGTGGCGGCTGCAGTTGGCGCCCAGGGTCTGCACCTGCAGCCGCGCCAGCGGGTCGGCGATGTGCGAGCGGTCGGTGGTGGGCACGTTGTGGTCGGGCATCGCCAGATTGGCGTCGATGCGCCAGACCTTGCGCCCGGCCTCGACCAGGCCATCGAAGGCCTGCGGCGAGCTGACCTCGTGCAGCAGATGCCGGTCGATGTAGATCAGCCCGCTGCCGTCGGCACCGGCGCGCACCAGGTGTTCGTCCCACAGCTTGTCGTACAGCGTTCGGGCGTCGTTCATGCGGTCCTCGGGGTCAGGACTGGCGGGACCGTCGGCGCTGCCGGGTCCAGGTAGATCCACGGTCGCTGTTCGCGGTCACGCTTCTGGAAGGCCGCGATCTGCGCCTCCAGGCGCAGGGTCAGGGCCACCGGGTCCAGGCCCTCGAGCAGCATCTCGCGCTGCGCGGCGGCGATCTCGAAGCGGAAGGCCTGCCCGCCGGGGGCGAGAACCACCTGGCGCTGCAGGTCCACCGTCAGCGGCCGCGGGCCGGCCTGCTGCGCCAGCAGGGCCACCTCGGCTTCGGCCAGCACCACCGGCAGGATGCCGTTGCGGATGCAGTTGGTCTGGAAGATGGCACCGAAGCTCGGCGCGACGATGGCCCGGAAGCCGTACTCGTGCAGCGCCCACACCGCGTGTTCGCGCGACGATCCGCAGCCGAAGTTGGCACCCGCGAGCAGGATCGAGGCCTGGGCAAAGTCGTCGTGGTTGAGCACGAAGGCCGGGTCGGGGCTGCGCGTGGCGGCGTCGAGGTAGCGCCAGCCGGCGAACAGCCCGTCGGCCAGGCCGGTCTTGGAGACGAACTTCATCTCGCGCGACGGGATGATGGCGTCGGTGTCGATGTTGGCGCGCAGCAGCGGCGCGGCCACACCTTGATGGACGGTGAACTTCTCCACTTCAGTTTCCCAGAGAATCCAGCAAAGGCCGCGGGTCGGCGATGCGGCCGGCCAGGGCACTGGCCGCCACGGTGATCGGGCTGGCCAGATGGCTGCGCGTCTGCGGGCCCTGGCGGCTCTCGAAGTTGCGGTTGGTGGTGCTGATGACGCGCTGGCGCAGGCCGAAGCTCTCGCCGCCGGCGTAGAAGCACATCGAGCAGCCCGATTCGCGCCACTCGAAGCCGGCGTCCAGAAAGATGCGGTCCAGGCCCTCGGCCTCAGCGTCGCGCTTGACCTGCATCGAGCCGGGCACGCAGATCGCGCGCACGCCCGCGGCCACCTTGCGCCCGCGCAGCACCTGCGCGGCGGCGCGCAGATCCGACAGGCGGGCATTGGTGCACGAGCCGATGAAGGCAGCGTCGATCGGCAGGTCCTGCAGGCGTTGCCCGGGCTGCAGGTCCATATAGGCCAGCGCCCGCTGCATGCCCTTGCGCGACACCGCGTCGCGGCCCATCGCCGGGTCGGGCACGGCGGCGCTGATGCCCAGCGCATGTTCGGGGCTGGTGCCCCAGGTCACCATCGGTTCGACCTGGGAGACATCCAGGTTCAGCTCGCGGTCGAAGCGCGCCCCGGGCGCGCTGTGCAGCGTGCGCCAATGCGCCAGGGCACGCTCCCAGGTCGCGCCGGTGGGTGCAAAGCGGCGGCCCGCCAGGTACTCGAAGATCACGTCGTCGGGCGCCACCATGCCGGTGAAGGCCGCGAACTCGACCGCCAGGTTGCACAGCGTCAGCCGCGCCTCGACCGTCAGTGCACGCACCGCCGCGCCGGCAAATTCCACCGCGTGGCCCTTGGCGCCGCTGGCCGACTCGCGGCCGATCAACCACAGCATCAGGTCCTTGGCACTGACACCCGCGCCGAGCACACCTTCCAGGTTCACGCGCATCGAGCGCGGCCTGGCGACGCGCAGGGTCTGCGTGGCCAGCACATGTTCGGCCTCGGACGAGCCGATGCCCCAGGCCAGCGCACCCAGCGCACCCTGGGTGCAGGTATGGCTGTCGGGGCAGACCACGGTGGTGCCGGGCAGCACGATGCCTTGTTCGGGCGAGATCACGTGCACGATGCCCTGCAGCGGGTCGCGCACGTCGAACAGGCGGATGCCGGCACGTTGCGCGGTCTCGCGCGTGGTCTGGATGAAGGCCGTGCCGCCCGGCATCAGGGTCTGGTCGCCGCGCCCGGGCAGGGTGTCGACGATGTGGTCCATCGTGCAGAAGGCGAGTTCGGGGTGGCGCACCCGGCGCCCGTCCTGCTCCAGCGTCTGCAGCGCAATGCTGCCAGTGCGCTCGTGCAGGAAGACGCGGTCGATGTGCAGCAGGCTCGACTCGGCGTCGAGCGGCGCCACCACATGCTGCTGCCACAGCTTGTCGAACAGCGAGGTGGCCACGGTCATCTCGGGTCAGGAAGGCGCACCACACCTTCGGCCATCAGGCGCTCGATCTCGGCGTCGGCATAGCCGGCCTGGCGCAGCAGCTCCTGCGCATGCTCGCCCTCGCGCGGCACGTCCTGGCGCAGGTCCATGCGCTGCCCGGCCATCTCGATGGGCAGTGCGGGCAGGCGCGTCCTGGCGCCCGACGGCAGGGTCAGCTCGACCAGGCCGCCGGCGGCGTTGAGGTGCGGGTCGTCGAACAGGTCTTCGGGTTTGGCCACCGGCGCGAAGGGCAGGCCGATGGCCTCGAGCCGCCGCATCAGTTCGGCCTTGTCGAAGCTGCCCAGGCGCTCGCGGATGACGCCCAGGATCCGCTCACGCTGGCGCACGCGGTCGCTGTTGCCGTCGAGCGTGCGGTCGGCGAGGAATTCGTCGAAGCCGAAGGCTTCGCAGAAGGTGCGCCATTGCGAATCGGTGACCACGCCGATGAAGACCTGGTCCTTGTCGCGCGTGTCGAAGATGTCGTAGACGGCCCAGGCCGAGCGGCGCACCGTCATCGGCGGCGCCGGCGTGCCGGTGACGGCCATCTGCGCCATGTGCTGGCCGACGAAGAAGGCGCAGGTCTCGTACAGCGAGGTCTTGACCTCCTGGCCCCGGCCCGTGCGCTGGCGCTGCTGCAGGGCCGCCAGGATGCCGATGACGCCGAACATGCCGCCGGCGACGTCGATCACCGAGGCCCCGGCGCGCATCGGCTTGCCCGGCAGGCCGGTCATGTAGGCCAGGCCGCCCATCATCTGCGCCACTTCGTCAAGCGCCGTGCGCTCTGCGTAGGGGCCGGCCAGGAAACCCTTGGCCGAACAGTAGACGAGGCCGGGGTTGCGCTGGCTGAGCGTGGCGTAGTCGAGCCCGTTGGCGGCCATCGCCCCGGGCCGGAAGTTCTCGATCACGACATCGGCGCCTTCAGCGAGCTGCACCGCCACGGCGCGTCCGGCGTCCGACTTCAGGTCCAGGCACAGGCTGCGCTTGTTGCGGTTGTACATCGGGAAGTAGCCCGCCCCCGAGCCCTGCAGCCGGCGCGTGTTGTCGCCCTTGATCGGCTCGATCTTGATCACGTCGGCGCCCAGGTCGCCCAGGATCACGCCGATCGACGGGCCCATCACCATATGCGTGAATTCGATGACCCGGGTGCCTGCCAAAGGCCGCTGTGATGCGTCCATGCCTGGAATCCTTTGATTTCGATGAACGGTGTCCGTCCGGTGCAGCCACCTGTGGCCGATACGATGCAAGACTCTTGCCAGCGCCGGCCCCGACCCTTCCCGGCGGGGTCGGCCCCCGAGACAGGGCTTGTTCGGCCCTTTTACCCCGGCCCGGGCACGGTGAAGTCTGCAACACCGGGCACGCAGTGAAACGCACACGCAACATGCTGAAGCGCCCGGTGTTCCAGGCGGCGCCCGGGAACCCTGCGTCGGGCCGGCATGAATGCTGCTTTCCGCAAGCCCTGACGCCAACCGTCGGCCAGGCCGGCGCCACCTGGAACCCACACCCATGAGTCACGATATTCAAGCCATCGACGCGGTCGTCAACATCTGGACGGCCGAAGCGCTGGCGGCGCGTCCGCCGCGCAAGAACTTCTACGTTGACAAGATGCGCGTCGGCCAGGATACCTTCGACGGCGTCAGCCTGGAGTCGATGATCTCGCGCATGGACGCGTCCGGCATCGAGCGCTCCTTCCTGATCGCCGCCAAGGTCGGCACGCTGCATCACCCGGCCTGCTACCACGTGCCCTACAAGCTGGTGGTCGACGCGGTGCAGAAGTACCCCGACCGCTTCTGCGGCCTGGCCGGCGTCGACCCCACCGAAGGCATGGACGGCGTGCGCGAGCTTCACAAGCTGGTCACCGAGTACGGCTTCATCGGCGCCCACAGCTATCCGCACTGGTTCGAACTGGCACCCGACCATGCACGCTACTACCCCTTCTATGCCAAGTGTGTCGAGCTCGACGTGCCGATCCAGCTGCAGGTCGGGCAGTCGATGGTCTACGACGCGCGCTACCCGCGGCGCAGCGTCGGGCGCCCGATCAGCCTGGACAGCGTGGCCTGCGACTTCCCCGAGCTCAAGCTGATCGGCATCCACGTCGGCATTCCCTGGACCGACGAGATGATCGCCATGGCCTGGAAACACGCCAACGTCTACATCGGCTGCGACGCGCACCGGCCGACCTACTGGCCCGAGGCCTTCGTCAAGTACATCAACAGCTACGGGCAGGACAAGGTCCTGTTCGGCACCGACTTCCCGGTGCTCGACTTCGAGCGCACACGCGCCGACATCGAGGCGCTGAACCTGCGCCCCGAGCCCAAGCGCAAGCTGCTGCGCGACAACGCGCTGCGCGTCTACAAGCTCGGCGGCAAGCCGGCCTGAGCCCAACCCCGCTGCTGCATCCCGCATGACTTCATCCGCTGGCGAGCACCGCCTTCGCGTCGGCCCGGTGTTGTGCGGCACCCTGGTCGCGCGCGACGCCGACGCCGTGATCCGTGCCTACCGCCAGGGCCTGGACATGGTCGTGGTCAGCGACGCCCCGCTACCGGCGGCCCTGGCCGCGGCCTGGGGCAAGCCTGAGCTGGCCGGTGCACGCTTCGTCGTCCTGGGCGCCGATGTGGCCGATGCGTCGACACATTGGCTGCGCATCATCGCGTCACCCCTGGCCGAAGCACCGCCGCCGATGCGCCACAGCGGCTGGCTGGCGCTGGAAGTGCTGGTCAAGGATGTCTGCGCCCTGGGCGAGCGGCTGCAGAACGGGCCTTTCACCGTGCTCGGGCCGCCGCGTCCGCTGGCCGTCAACGACAACATCTGGGCGATGCAGGTGGCCGGCCCCGCCGGCGAGACCCTGTACCTGACCGAAGTGCGCGCACCGGTGCCGCCCTTCGAGCTGCCGCCGCCGGCCACCCACACCGCCGAGCGCCTGTTCATCCCGGTGCTGAGTGCACGCGAGCACGCCGCGGCCATGCACGGGTACGAAACACTCGTCGGCCACCAGGGCCTGCGGTTCGACACCCGCGTGTCGGCGCTGAACGCCGCACTCGGCATCGACCCCGAGTGGCGCCGGCCGGTGGGCACGCTGCAACTTGCCGGGAACTCGATGATCGAGATCGACCATGTGCCGGAACATGACAGCCCCCTGCCCTGCACCAGCGGCCTGCCCAGCGGGCTGGCGATGGTGAGCTTTCATGCCCGCCGTGATGCAGCGCTTGCGCAAGGCACGACCTGGCAAGCCCACGGCGCTGGCGCGGTGGCCCTGATCCAGGGACCGGCGGGCGAATGGATCGAACTGCTGGCGCCCTGAACGGCCCGGCCCACACCTTGAAGGACACCATGAACCACATTGACCTCGTTGCCGCGCTCGGCGCCGCCATCGGCCCCGAGCAGGTCCTGCACGACGAGCGCAGCCGCGCCCACTTCTCGCATGACCTGTTCCATTCGGGCCTGCCTCCGGCCTGCGTGGTGGTTCCGCGCACGCCCGAAGACGTGGTCGACGCCGTGCGCGTGGCCACCACCGCCGGCCACCCGGTGGTGCCGCGTGGCGGCGGCATGTCCTACACCGGCGGTTATGTCGCCAATGACGACAAGGCCGTGATGTTCGACCTGCGCCGGCTCGACCGGGTGCTGGAGATCGACGAGGTCAACCGATTTGTCACCGTCGAGGCCGGTTGCACCTGGGCCAAGCTGAATGAAGCGCTGACCGCCAAAGGCTTGCGCACGCCCTACTGGGGGCCCTTGTCTGGCAAGAAGGCCACCATCGGCGGCACCTTGTCGCAGAACAGCGTGTTCTTCGGCTCGGTGCGCCATGGCAGCGCTGCCGAATCGGTGCTCAGCGTTGACGTGGTCCTGGCCGACGGCACGCGCATGCGCACCGGCTCGGCCGGTGACGTGAACGGCATCCCCTTTGTGCGCTGGGGCGGCCCCGACGTCACCGGCCTGTTCATCGGTGATGTCGGCGCTTTCGGCATCAAGGTGGCCGCCAGCCTGCGCTTGATCAAGGTCTCGGAGGCCATGGGCTTCGGCTCCTACGCCTTTGACGATTTCGAAACCATGCTGCGCATGCAGGTGGACCTGGCGCACGCCGGTCATGGCGCCGAGGCCTTTGGCATCGACGCTTACAAGGCGCGCAACTCGGCGCAGACCGGCAAGCAGCTGGGCGCAGCGGCCAAGACCGCGATCGGCGTGCTGACCAGCGGCAAGAGCTTGCTGTCGGGTCTGAAAGACGTGGCCGGCATGGCCATGGCAGGTACCACCGCGCTGGAGCAAGCCGCCTATTCGCTGCACCTGACGGTTGAAGGTGACGACGAGGCTCACATCGCCCTGCAGCTCAGCCGCATCGAGGCGCTGGTCAAGCGCAACAAGGGCCGTGTGCTGCCGCCGGTCGTGCCCAAGGGCATGCGCGGCCTGCCTTTCCCGCCGCTGCGCTCGGCGCTCGGCGTCGATGGCCAGCGCTGGGTGCCCATCCACGGCATCGTGCCGCTGGGCGAGATCGTGGCCACGGTGGCCGAGGTCGAAGCGATGATCAGCGCCCGCCAGGCCGAGCTCGACAAGATGGGCGTGCTGTATTCGCCGCTCACCACGAATGTGCCCAACGGCGTGCTGTTCGAGCCCTGCTACTACTGGTACGACGAAGTCTCGCCCCTGCACATCGAAGCCACCGAGCTGGGTAGCGCCCCCGCCGCCTGGCTTGAGCGTGAACGGCGCGATGATCGCCGCGCCTTCGTGCAAGGCCTGTGGATGGACACGGCACGCATCCTGTCGCACCACGGCGCGGTGAACTTCCAGATCGGCCGCGCCTACCCCTTCACGGAAAGGCTCTGCGCGCCGACTGCTGCGCTGTTGCACGGCCTGAAGGCCCAGCTCGACCCGCGCGGGCTGATGAATCCCGGCGCCTTGCTGCCGCACCAGGCGGGCTGACCGAGGCTGGACTCGCGCGCCGGCGCCGGCCTGCCTCAGTTCGCTGCGGCGGCGGGTGCCGATGCAGCGCTGTCCGCAGGCGCGCCGAGCATCGTGAATTCCGGCGGCGGCGCGGGCGACTGGCTCAGGCGCTGCATCAGGCCCAGGTTGCCGATGAAGCTGTCGTTGGCGCGCAGCAGCACCAGCCGTAAGCTGGCGGCAACGGCCCGGCCGTCCTTGTCGACACCACCGCCGATGGGCGTGTTGTAGATCAGCTTCAGACCCAGCGCGTCGCGGTACAGCGCCAGCGACTTGTGAATGTCGCGCACGACAAGGGTCGTGCGTCGGATGTCGACCGGGATGCACTCGTCCGGCGGCACAGGCTCGGCCCGCGCTGCCGGCAATGTCGCCAGCAGGATCAGGGCAGCGAGGGCGAATCGTTCGCGCATCGGATGCCCTGCGACGGGTGGTTCAGCGCCGGCGCGCGGGCCTGGTTTGTGCCGCGCACGCGCCTAGTCTTACTGTGTTAGCAAAATCAAGGCATTATGCGCACTTCTTCAAGCAA
>CAZWUR010000025.1:0-58481 GCA_964637205.1 uncultured Rubrivivax sp. | reverse complement strand
CGTCGACCGGGAAGTTGTTGAAGGTGCCGCCGTCGCACAGCAGGTCGCCGTCGTGCGGCACGGGCGGCAGTGCTCCCGGGATCGCAATGCTGGCCATGAGTCCCCGGAACAGGTCGCCTTGCGTCACGACCTGTTCGCGTGCCTGCGAATAGTTGCTCGCGACGCAGTAGCAGTTCTTCCACAGGTCTTCGACGTCGGCGTCGTGTCCGAGCAGGGTGTGCAGCGCCTCCCGGGCGATCCGGCGCAGGCGCTTCCCGGCGATCAGCGAAAGCAGGGGAATCAGGTTGAAGTCACGCGTCGGATTGACGCTGAAGGCCTTGCGGGCGATGCCCGTGATTTCTGCGGGCGGGCGGTCCGACGCCACCAGCGCGGCCATGATGGCGCCGATGCTGGTCCCGCCGACGCAGTCGACCTCGATGTGATTTTCGCCGAGGGCGCGGTAGATGCCGAGGTGGGCGCAGCCGCGCGCGCCGCCGCCGGCGAACACCAGGCCAACCGCGGTGCGGCTCTGGATGCGGGCCAGGCGGGCCATGTCGCGGTCGAGCGTCGGGCGGATGTGGATGTGATCGGCCACCGCGCGCCGGGCCAGCCAGGCCCGCGTGCCGCGGGGGCAGGCCAGATCGGCCGGGTGCAGCAGCACCAGGATTTCCGCGGCCTCGCTGCGTGCGTTGCGGGTGCTCAGGAAGCGCGCTTCGCTGGGGTGCAGTTCGGGCGCCTGAGCGGCATCCGCCAGGAGCAGGATTTCGTCGCAGTGGCGGCTGCAGCGTTCGGTCCAGGGGGTGGGGGAATCGTCGGCCAGCAGCAGCAGGAAGTCGTGCTGTGCCTCGATTTCGTCCAGGTACAGCGCGATGCGCCGGTTGGCGTCGGCATCGTCGGCGCCGCTGCGCGCCAGGCCAGGCTGCGCCAGGGCCTCGTCGAGGCGCTGGGCATCGACGATGCACACGCTTCCGATCGGCCTGAGTTGTGCGGCAAAGCGCTCGCTGAACGCGGCAGCCCGGGTGCCGGCCGTGATCGGCAGCAGGCCCATCGCCACCGGGCTGGCGAGTTCGGAGCGCCGCTGCGGTGACTGCAGTCGTCGGATGATCTGTCGGGTCAGCGCGATCGACACCGGTGCGCTGCTGGCCAACAGCGCCAGAAATTCGGCCTTGTCCAGGCGCACCAGCACGGAGTCCCGGATCGCCACCACGGTGGCCGAGCGCGGTTCGTCGGTGAACAGGCTCATCTCGCCGATGATCTGGCCGCGTGACATCTCGCGCAAGAGGTGTTCGCTGCCGTCGTCGTCGCGGACATAGGCGCGCAGCCGGCCGCTGATGGACAGGTACATCGCGTCGCCGGGCGCGCCTTGCGTCATCAGAACCTGGCCGGCCGCCAGTTCCACCCATTCGAGGCGTTCACTGAGCAAGGCCATGGCGGCGTCGCCGATGTCGCCGAGATAGGCACGCAGATGACGCAGCAGCAGATCGTCCTGGAAGGTTCGGGGCATGCCGGGGCTCGTCGTTCGTGTTCTTGCTGGCTGGCCCGCTGTTGGCCCCCATCCGGCGTTTGGCAGGCATGAAGCGGACGCGATCAATGTAGTCGAAGGCGACCTCGGCGGCCGGCGGGTTGCCCCCATTGACGGGTCGGTCGCGCCTGCGGTTTCGTGTTCTCGCCGACAGCCATCGCGGTTGGCCGCGGGCGCTTCGACCTTGTCCTGAGGGTTGAGAATATCGGTTCACCATGCCCTGTCCCCACCCGATGTGCCCGCCCCGGATGCCCAAGGAGGATGCGCCATGACGGCGTCCGACCTGCGCCGCGCCGCGCCGGGCCACGGCCGGTCGGGGTGGGCCGTGCTGCTCGCACTCACCGGCGCGTTCATGCTCAGCCAGGCCTATCGCACCGTCACCGCGATCATGGCGCCGCAGCTCGAGGCCGACTTCGCGCTCACGCCGCAGGCCCTGGGCATCTTCGCCGGCGCGTTTCACCTGGCCTTCGGTTCGCTGCAGCTCCTGATGGGCGTCGGCATCGACCTGTACGGCGTGCGCCGCACGGCGCTCGTCGCGTTTCCGCTGACCATCGTCGGCGCCGCGCTGTCGGCCTGGACGACGCACTTCGGCCTGCTCGTCTTTGCGCAGGTGCTGATCGGCGTCGGCTGCGCGCCGGCCTTCCTGGTGTGCACGGTGTTCATCGCCCGCCACCACCCGCCGGCACGCTTCGCGACGCTTTCCGGGGCGGTGCTCGGCATCGGCGGCATCGGCATGCTCGTCACCGGCACGCCGCTCGCATGGTTGGTCCAGGCGCATTCATGGCGGCTCGGCTTCGTGGTGCTGGCGGTCGCTTCGGCCTTCGCGTGGCTGTTCATCTTCGCCCTGGTCCACGAGCCGGCAGCGGCCGCCGCAGTGCGCCAGGGCGAGTCGCTGCGCGGCGCCTTGCGCGGCTTCGGTGTGCTGTTCAGGATGCCGCACACGCTCGGAATCCTCGCGCTGTCTGCCGTTACCTATGCCGCCTTCATCACCTTGCGCGGCCTGTGGATCGGGCCGCTGCTGATCGCACGGCATCACTACTCGCTGCTGCACAGCGGCAACGTCGCGATCGCGATGTCGGTGGCAGGGATGATCAGCGCACCGCTGATCGGCAGGTTCGATCCCGGAATCCACAGCCGCCGACGCTGGATCGTCGGCTTCACCGTCGCCGGCGCCGCCTTGTTCGCGGCGCTGGCTTTCGATCCCGGCCCCGGGTTCGACGTCGGCGGCGCGATCTTCTTCGGCCTGATCTCGGGCTATGTCGTGCTGCAGTACGCCGACGTCCGCAGCGCCTACCCGGCAACGCTGACCGGGCGTGCCATCGCACTGTTCACGATGGCGATGTTTCTCGGCATCGCGATGATGCAGTGGCTGACCGGGCTCGTCGCGTCGATCGCCACGGCACACGCTGCCGACCCGTTCACGGCCGTGCTCGGCACGATCGCCTTGCTGCTGGCCGCGGGCGCCGTCGCTTTCATGTGGCTGCCGCAGCCGAGATCGGCCGACGATGTTGCCGGCCCGCCCGGCAAGGCCGGCGAGATCCAGTAACCTCCACGGGCCCGGACGGCGCTCAGCCCTGCGCCAGCAAGCGCCATTCAACCCTGTCCTGCGGACCATATTTCAGCCGGAGACATCTTGAGCGACCCGAAACTGGTACTGGCGGATCTGTACCGCACGATGGTCAGGATCCGTGCCTTCGAAAACGCGGCCGAAGTGGCCAGCCAGGGCGGCGTCAGCGTCTATGGCCAGCAGGCCCAGGGCCATGCCAAGGTGCGCGGTCCGCTGCACCTGTCGACCGGCCAGGAGGCCGTGCCCGCGGGTGTCTGCGCCCATCTGCGGCGCGACGACTATCTCACCTCCACGCACCGCGGCCATGGCCACACCCTGGCCAAGGGCGCCGATCTGGGCCGCATGATGGCCGAGCTGTTCGGCAAGGCGACCGGCTTCAACGGCGGCAAGGGCGGCTCGATGCACATCGCCGACTTCTCGGTCGGCATGCTCGGCGCCAACGGCGTCGTCGCGGCCGGGCTGCCGATCGCCGTCGGCGCGGCGCATGCGCAGAAGATCCTGCAGCGCGACGCGATCACCGCTTGTTTTTTCGGTGACGGAGGCGTCAACCGCGGGCCCTTCCTCGAGGCGCTGAACTGGGCCAGGATCTACACCCTGCCGGTGCTCTTCGTCTGCGAGGACAACCGCTGGAGTGCCACCACGGCCAGCGCCCCGATGATCGCCGGCGCCGGGGCGTCGGCGCGCGCGCGCAGCCTGGACATCGCCAGCGAGCCGGTCGACGGCAACGACGTGCTGGCGGTGCATGCGCTGGCGCAGCAGCTGGTGCAGGAGGTGCGCAGCGGCGCGGGCCCACGTCTGCTGCATGCGATCACCTACCGGGTCAAGGGGCATGTGTCGGTGGATCCAGCGGACTACTGCGACCCGGCCGATCTGCAGGCCGCGCTCAGGACCGACCCGATTGCAGGCGCACGCCGGCGGTACCTGGCGCTGGACGGCGCCCGGGCGGCCACGCTCGATGCGATCGAACAGGCGGCGCAGGCCGAGGTCGAGACGGCGCTGGCCGACGCCGACGCCGCGCCCTGGCCCGATGCGGCGCAGGCCTACACCGACATCCAGGACACCGGAGCCGGACAATGGCGCTGATGACGTACGCCGAAGCCGCGGTGCGCGCGCTGGTGCGCGAGATGGCGGCCGACCGCAAGGTCGTCGTGCTCGGTGAGGACGTCGGGCGAGGTGGCATCTTCGCGCAATACAAGGGCCTGCAGCAGCAGTTCGGTGCCGAGCGCGTGATCGACACCCCGATCAGCGAGGCCGCCATCCTGGGCGCCGGTGTCGGCATGGCGCTGGCCGGGCTGCGCCCGGTGGTCGAGATGCGGGTCGTCGACTTTGCGCTGTGCGGCATGGACGAGATCGTCAACCAGGCGGCGAAGAACCGCTTCATGTTCGGTGGCCAGGGGCGGGTACCGATGGTCGTGCGCATGCCGATCGGCATCTGGGACTCGTCGGCGGCGCAACATTCGCAGTCCTTCGAGAGCTGGTTTGCGCACCTGCCCGGTGTGGTCGTGGTCTGCCCGGGCACGCCGCAGGACAACTACAGCCTGCTGCGCGCCGCGCTGGCCTGTGGCGACCCGGTGGTCTACATGGAGCACAAGACCTTGTGGGGTCAGACCGGCGAAGTCGACGAGGCGCAGTCGGCGGTGCTGGGCCAGGCGCGCACCGTGCGCAGGGGCGAACAGCTGACCATGGTCAGCTGGAGCCGGCAGGTGCATCTGTGCGAACAGGCCTGTGCCCGGCTCGCCGGGCAGGGCATCTCGATCGAGCTGATCGACCTGCGCAGCATCTGGCCCTGGGACCGCGACGCGGTGCTGCGGTCCTGCGCCCGCACCGGCCATCTGCTGGTCGTGCACGAGGCGATCCAGGCGGCGGGTTTCGGCGCCGAGGTCGCCGCCACCGCGGCCGAACATGTCGGCTGCACAGTGCGCCGGCTCGGCGCGCCGCGCATCCCGGTGGGCTACGCGCCGGTGCTGGAGGCGCAGTCGCGGGTCGATGCCGACGCGGTGGTTGCCGCGGTGCGCGCTATCCTGCAATGAAGCGGCCGACCAGATTCCTGCCGCCATCGCTGCCAGCATGTCCAAGATGAACGTGTCCTCTGCCGACCCGCAGCCCATGCGCGACGATCCTGCGGCACAGGACGAAAAGACCGTCGTTCCGCTGCAGATCGAGGACTGGCTGACCGTCATCGTGATGGCGCTGCTGGCCTCGATCACCTTCGCCAATGTGCTGGTGCGGTATTTCACCGACCAGTCCTTCGCCTGGACCGAGGAGCTCTCGGTGTTCCTGATGATCGTGCTCGCCCTGGTGGCCGGTTCGGCGTCGGTCGCGCGCAATCGCCAGATCCGCATCGAGTATTTCGCCGAGAACGGCCCGCCGGCCCGACAACGCGCGCTGGCGCGCTTTGGCGCGCTGATGGTGTTCCTGCTCTTCGTGCTGATGGCCGTGCTGAGTACGCGGATGGTCTATGACGACATCCGCTACGGCGAGACATCACCGGGCATCGGGGTACCGGCCTGGTGGTATTCGATCTGGCTGCCGGTGCTGTCGGTGGCCATTGCCGGGCGGGCGCTGGGGCTGTTCATCCGCCGGGGGCGGCGCGCGTGATCGCGAGCTTCCTGTTCCTGGCCTTCATCGTGATGATGTTGATCGGGGTGCCGATCGGCGTCGCGATGGGGCTGGCCGGGTCGGCCGCGATTGCGCTGGCGAACACCGAGACGCAGTGGTTCGGGCTGATGGCCGTGCCGCAGAATTTCTTCGCCGGCCTGGGCAAGTATCCCTTGCTGGCGATCCCGATGTTCGTGCTGGTCGGCTCGATCTTCGAGCGTTCGGGCGTGGCGCTGCGGCTGGTCAACTTCGCCGTGGCCATCGTCGGCCGCGGACCGGGCATGTTGCCGCTGGTGGCGATCGGGGTGGCGATGTTCCTCGGCGGCATCTCAGGCTCCGGCCCGGCGACGGCGGCCGCGGTGGGCGGCGTCATGATCGTGGCGATGACGCGCGCCGGATATCCGAAGGCCTACTCGGCCAGCGTCATCGGTGCGGCGGCGTCGATCGACATCCTGATCCCGCCGTCGATCGCCTTCATCGTGTATTCGGTGCTGGTGCCGGGCGCTTCGGTGCCGGCCATGTTTGCCGCCGGCATGCTGCCCGGCATCATGGTCGGCCTGGCCCTGATGGTGCCGACGGTCTGGCTGGCGCGCCGCCACGGCATGGGCCGCGAAGAGATCGGCATGAACCGGCCGCGATTCTGGCCCAGCCTGCTCGAGGCCTCCTGGGCGCTGGCCGCGCCGGTGCTGATTCTCGGCGGCATGCGCGCCGGCTGGTTCACGCCCACCGAGGCCGCCGTGGTCGCGGTGTTCTACGGCCTGTTCGTCGGCATGGTGGTCTACCGCACGATCACGCTGCGCGACCTGTTCGTGATCCTGCGCGAGTCGGGTGAACTCTCGGCCATCATCCTGGTGGTGGTGGCGCTGGCCGGCATCTTCGCCTACTCGCTGTCCACGCTGAGCATCATCGACCCGCTGACCCGTGCCATCGTGCATTCCGGCCTCGGCGAGTTCGGCGTGCTGGCGGTGCTGATGCTGCTGCTCGTTTTTGTGGGCATGTTCCTCGACGGCGTGTCGATCTTCCTGATCTTCATCCCGCTGCTGTTGCCGGTCGCCAAGTTCTTCCACTGGGACCTGGTCTGGTTCGGTGTCCTGCTGACACTGACGGTGGCGATGGGGCAGTTCACGCCGCCGATCGCCGTCAACCTGATGGTGTCGTGCCGTATCGCTGGCGTACGCATGGAGGAAACCGTGCGCTGGGTGGTCTGGTTCCTGGCGGCGCTGCTGTGCGTGACGCTGCTGGTGATCGTGTTTCCGCAGCTCGCCCTGTGGCTTCCCCACAGGCTGGGTTATTGATCGTTGTATCGTTTTTCCAGGAGACAAGTGTCATGAAATTGCGTTCCCTGCTCAAGTTTGCGGTCGCCGCCACCGCATTCGCCTTCACGGCCCTGTCGTCGGCGCAGAACTACAAGCCCGAATACAAGATGTCGCTGGTGGTGGGCACGGCCTTCCCCTGGGGCAAGGGGGGCGAGATCTGGGCCAATATGGTCAAGGAGCGCACCGACGGCCGCATCAACATCAAGCTCTACCCCGGCGTGTCGCTGGTGCAGGGTGACCAGACGCGCGAGTTCACCGCCATCCGCCAGGGCGTGATCGACATGGCCATCGGCTCGACGATCAACTGGTCGCCGCAGGTCAAGCAGCTGAATCTGTTCTCGCTGCCCTTCCTGATGCCCGACTATGCGGCCATCGACGCCTTGACCCAGGGCGACGTCGGCAAGCAGCTCTTCGGCATCCTCGACAAGGCCGGCGTCGTGCCGCTGGCCTGGGGCGAGAACGGCTACCGCGAGCTGAGCAACTCCAAGGGCCCGATCCACAAGCCGGAGGACCTCAAGGGCCTGAAGCTGCGCGTCGTCGGCTCGCCGCTGTTCTCGGACACCTTCACCGCGCTCGGCGCCAACCCGACCCAGATGAGCTGGGCCGATGCGCAGCCGGCACTGGCCAGCGGCGCGGTCGACGGCCAGGAGAATCCGATGTCGATCTTCACGGCCGCCAAGATGCACACCATCGGCCAGAAGTACGTGACGATGTGGGGTTATGTGGCCGACCCCCTGATCTTCGTCGTCAACAAGGAAGTCTGGGCCTCCTGGACGCCGGCCGACCAGGCCATCGTGCGCCAGGCCGCCATCGACGCGGGCAAGGAAGAGATCGCGATCGCGCGCAAGGGCCTGGCCGAAGCCGGCAAACCCCTGCTCAAGGACATCGCCGCACTCGGCGTGACCATCACCGAGCTGAGTCCGGCCGAGCGTGATGCCTTCGTCAAGATCACGCGCCCGGTCTACGACAAGTGGAAGAGCCAGATCGGTGCTGATCTGGTGACCTCGGCCGAAAAGGCGATTGCTGCGCGCAAGAAGTAAGCGGCATCCGCCGGCTGGCCCGCCGCCAGTGCCGGGGGCCGGTCTCTGGGCTTCATGGCGGTGGGCGCATCGTGATTGCGCGCCCGCCGCAAATGTGATTCAGCCGCCGCCCACCTTGGGCAGCAGCACCAGCGAGAACCAGGGCACGAAGGCGGTCAGCCCCCAGGCGATCAGCAGGCCGCCCAGGTACATCACCGCCGGGCGCACGAGTTTGGAATAAGGAATGCCGGTCACGCCGCTGGCGACGAACAGGTTCAGCCCGAAGGGCGGGGTGATGAAACCGATCGCCGCGCCGACCAGGAAGATGACGCTGAAGTGCACCGGGTCGACGCCGTGCGCCACCGCGATCGGCGCCAGGATGGGGGCGAAGATCACCGTCACCGGCAGGCTCTCGAGAATGCAGCCGGCGGCCATCACGATGGCCATGCACACCAGCAGCACGACGACTTCGCTGTTGCCGAACCAGGCCACGAAGGACGCCACCGCCTCGGCCGCGCCGAGCAGGCCGAAAACCTGCTGCATGACGATGGAGATCGCGATCATCGGCGCCAGCATGCCGGTGAGCTGGCCCGAGCGCAGCAGGATGTCGGGCAATTGGCGCCACTTGATCTCGCGCGTCAGCAGCAGGCCGGCGAGCAGGCAGAAACCGACCGTGATCGCCGCCGCCTCGGTGGGCGAGAAGACCCCCGAGTAGATGCCGTAGATGACGATGAAGATGGCGAAGAAGCCCAGGTAGGCGCGGCGCGCGGTGCGCCAGATGCGCGGCCATTGCAGGGGCTCGATCGAACCCCAGCCCTTGCGCCGCGACGCCCACCAGCACACCGTCATCATCGACAGCAGCATCAGCAGACCGGGCAGGATGCCGGCGACGAAGAGGTCCGAGATCGACAGGTTCATCATGAACCCGTAGACGATGAAGATGATCGAGGGCGGGATGATGATGCCCACCGTGCCGCCGGCGGCCGCGGTGGCGGCGGCGAAGCGTGTGTCGTAGCCGTCCTTCACCAGCAGCGGGTGCATGATGCCGCCGATGGTGGCGGTGGTCGCCGAGTTGCTGCCCGAGATGGCGGCGAACAGGCCGCAGGACCCCAGCGTCGCCAGGCCCAGGCCGCCGCGCAGCCAGCTCACGCAGGCATGCGCGAAGTCGGCCAGGCGGCGCGCGATGCCGGCGGCGGCGATCAGGTCGCCGGTGAGGATGAACAGCGGCAGCGACAGCAGGCCGAAGAAGTTCAGACCCTCGAACAGCGTGACGCCGATGTTGGCCAAGGTGAAGTCGATGACCAGCGAGGCGCCGACCACCCAGTAGCCGATGACGAGGAAGATCGGCACGCCGATCAGGAAGAGCACGATGACGCCGGCCGAGAGCAGGCCGAGCAGGGTTCCCTGGTCCATGGTGGCGCTCAACCTTTGCCGATGGCCTGGATGTCGACGAGGAAGGGTTCGCTTCGGCGCCAGCGGCCGAAGTCGTCCCACAGGTTCTGCAGCACGCGCAGGATGAGCAGCGCCCAGGCCACCGGCGTGGCCAGATAGAACCACCACTGCATCACGTTGTCGGTGCCCTGCACGATGGCGAAGTTCATTTCCACCAGTCGCGTCTGCTCGATGGTGTAGTACAGGACGATGGCGCCGAAGACGATCCACAGCAGCGCGTCCAGGCACAGGCAGGCGAACTGCCCGCCGTGCGGCATGCGCAGCCGGATGTCGTTGAACACCAGGTGCGTGCGCTGGCGCACATTGTGCGAACAGCCGATCCAGGTCACCCACAGAAACAGGTAGATCGGGATCGAGGTGCTCCACGGCACCTGCGACTTGAAGGCGAAGCGCTGCACCACCGCGTAGACGATGATCAGGGCCATCGACGAATACGCCAGCAGGATCAACGAGCGCTCGGCATTGCGGTCCAGCCAGCGCAGGGGGGCCAGGATCATTTGCACGCAGGAGTCTCCTCAGGCCCCGCAGGGCGGACGATTCGGGGGCGACGCCCGCTTGCGGCGCCGCCCCCGCGGATTTCAGGCGTCGATCAGGCCTGCCACCAGCGCACCGGCTTGACGTCGACGGCGGCCATGTCGGCCGGGATCTCGCGCGCGACGCCGTAGATCTCCTTGTACACGTCGTGGCCGCCGGACATCTTGTTCAACCGCTCGCGCCACTCCTCCCAGGGCTTGGGCTGGAATTCGGGCGAGCACATTTTCTCGGCCTTCTTCAGCTCGGCATCCGACAAGGTGGCCACGCGCACGCCGTTCTTCGCGAACAAGGTATCGGGCTTCGGATTCGGCACGGCGCCGACCACCTCGATCAGCGCACGCTCCTGGTTCTTCTGCGTGTACTGCTGGGCCGCGAAGGCGGTCTCCATCACCGTGTCCTGCAGCTTGGCGGGCAGCTTCTTGAAGGTGGCGTAGTTCATCGCCGTGTGCTCGGTGCCGCAGAAGAAGCGCAGGTCCACGGCCTGCGACAGCACCGGCGACATGTTGGCGTAGGCGGCCGCCCCCATCCAGGTCTCGGCACCGTCGATCAGGCCCTGCTTCAGGCCGTCGAGCGTCTCTTCCCAGGCGATGGGCACCGGGCCGAGCTGCATCAGGGTCATCGCGATGCGGCCGAGCTGGGTGCCGGTGACGCGGTTCTTGGTGCCGGCGAGCTGGTCCACGCTCGTGATCAGCGGCTTGTCCTGGAACTTCTTGCCCAGCATGATGCCGCGCAGCTCGCAGTGGCTGTAGAGGAACTGGATGTTGTGCAGCTTGCGCAGCGGCTCGCGCAGCAGCTTCTCGCTGTTCTTGCTGTACAGGAAGTAGTGCTGCGATGCCCGGCTCGGGAACATGTAGGCGAAGTCGAGCACGTTGTAGTACGGCGCCGAGCCGGCCGAGTTCTGCGTGCTGGCGGTGTACAGATCGACGATGCCCTGCTGCGTCTTCTTCACACAGTCGAGCTGGTTGCAGATCGCGTTGCTGCCGATGAATTCGACCTTCAGCGCACCGTCGCTGCGTTTCTCGAGTTCCTGCGCAAACCAGAGCTGGCCCGATTCCTGGATCTTCAGGTTGGCTTCGTTGAAACCCGAGGCGCCGAACTTGAGCGTCATCAGCGGGGTGCCGCCGCGCGCGGCCGCGGTCTGCGCGGCTGCCTTGCCGACGCCTTCCAGCGTCAGCGGGCCGACCATGCCGCCGACCGCGAAGGCGGTGGAGCTCAGGCCGTAGGTGCCGGCGATCTTCATGAAGCCGCGGCGGTCGAGAGGGGTGCGCTGTGCCATGTCTGTCTCCTGTTGTCGGATGTCGTCGTGAGTGCGGGGCCGGTCGCGGTGTGCGCGGGGAACACCGGGCCGACCCCGACCCCGGTGCGGCACGAGGAAGGGTCAGGTCCTGCGGGCGTCCTCGCGGATCATGTCGACGGCCTTCTCGGCCATCATCACCGCCGGGGCATTGGTATTGCCCGACACCAGGGTCGGCATCGCCGAGCAGTCGATCACACGCAGGCCGCGCAGGCCGTGCACGCGCAGCCGGGCGTCGACCACCGCACCGGCGGCCGGGTCGGGGCCCATCGCGCAGGTGCCGGTGGGGTGGAAAATGGTGGCGCCGTTGTTGCGGCAGAACTCGAGCAGGGCCGCGTCGTCGGCGGCATCGGGCCCGGGCTTGACCTCGCGCTTGATGAAGGGTTGCATCGCCGGCGCGGCGGCCATCGCGCGCGCTGCCTTCAGGCCGGCCACCGCGGTGCGCCGGTCAAGCTCGGTGGCCAGGTAGTTGGGCTGCATCTCCGGCGGTTCGAAGGGGTCGGCGGAGCGGATGCGGATATGCCCGCGCGATTCGGGCCGCAACTGGCAGACCGACATCGTCATGCCCGAGAACGGGTGCACGTTGCCGCCGGCCATGTCGGCCGACAGCGTGGCGACGTGGAACTGGATGTCGGGGCTCTTCGATTCGCCCGGCAGGGCGCGCATGAAGCAGCCGCCCTGGTTGATGCCCACGGCCAGCGGCCCGCTGCGGTAGAGCAGCCATTGCAGGCCCAGGCGCGCCTGGCCGATCCAGGAGTTCAGATCGTCATTGGTGGTGCGTCTGGCGCACTCGAAGATCAGGCGGATCTGCAGATGGTCCTGCAGGTTCTCGCCGACGCCGGGCAGGTCATGCTGCACCGCCACGCCGCGCGCCTGCAGCAAGGCCGCCGGGCCGATGCCTGAGAGCTGGAGCAGCTGCGGCGACTGGATTGCCCCCGCACTGAGCAGCACCTCGCCGCGGCAGTGTGCCTGTTTGTCGACCCCGCCCTGGCGGTAGTGCACACCGACGGCACGGCCCTCATGCAAGGCGATGCGCGTGGCCTGCGCCCCGGTCTGGATGTCGAGGTTGGGCCGCGACTTCGCGGGCTTCAGATAGCCCTTGGCGGTGCTCCAGCGCCAGCCCTTCCAGGTCGTGAGCTGGTAGTAGCCGGCGCCTTCCTGGGTCGCGCCGTTGAAGTCCTCGTTGCGCGGCACACCCTGGTGCTGCGCGCCGCCGATGAAGGCCTCGATCAGCGGGTCCCTGGCGCCGATGTCGGACACGCGCAGCGGCCCGCCGCTGCCGTGGAAGGCGCTGGCGCCGCGCTGGTTGTGCTCGGACTTGACGAAGTAGGGCAGCACCTCGTCGAAGCTCCAGCCGGGGTTGCCCTGCGCCGCCCAATGGTCGTAGTCCTCGCGCTGGCCGCGGATGTAGATCAGGCCGTTGATCGAGCTCGAGCCGCCCAGGGTCTTGCCGCGCGGCCAGTAGATCTGGCGCCCGTTCATGTTCGGGTCGGGGTCGGTGTGGAAGCACCAGTTGTAGGTCTTGTCCCACATCGTCTTGCCGTAGCCGATCGGCAGGTGGATCCAGAACGATCGGTCGGCCGGCCCGGCTTCGAGCAGCAGCACGCGGGTGTCGGGGTCCTCGCTGAGGCGGCCGGCGAGCACGGCGCCGGCCGAGCCGGCACCGATCACGATGTAGTCGTAGGCCTCGGCCATGAGAATCAGGATCCTGGTTGAGCGCCCGATCGATGAATCCTGGCGCTTGATTCGGAACAAAATGTCCCGTTGCACCGATGCTAGACGAATCATTTTCGGAACACAACGTTCCGTTATTGGAGTTTTCCCTGATGCCAACGCCCCGATCTCAGGCCGACGAGACGCACTCCGGTTCGGCCGCCGAACGCAGCCTGCGTCTGTTGTCGACCCTGGCGCATGAAGGCCGACCGCTGTCCCTGGCCGACCTGGTGCAGGCACTGGGCCTGCCCAAGGCCACCGTGCACCGCCAGCTGACACATCTGCTGGAGGCCGGTTTTGTGGTGCGCGACAGCGATGAGCGCCAGTTCGGCGTCGGCCCGGCGCTGCGCCGGCTGGCGCTGGACACGCTGAACCACGGCAGCCTGCGCGGGCTGCGTCACGAGGTGCTGGCGGACCTGGTGGCCGAGGTCGGCGAGACCTGCAACTTCACCACCACCGACGGCGCCGGCGTGCTCTATCTGGACCGCGTCGAAGCCCCCTGGCCCTGGCGGCTGACGCTGGAGGTGGGCGCGCATGTGCCGCTGCACTGCACCGCCAGCGGCAAGCTGTTCCTGGCCTTCATGCCCGAGCCGCGGCGCGAGCATCTGATGGCGCATCTGAACCTCAAGCGCATGACGGCGAGCACGCTGACCACGGTCGAAGCCTTGCGCGCCGAATGTGAAGCGATCGTCGCCGCCGGCCATTCCTTTGACCGCGAGGAGTTCATCGACGGTCTGCTGGCCGTGGCGGTGCCGGTGCGCGATGCGCAGGGCGAGGTGCGCGCCGCGCTCGCGGTGCATGCACCGACGGGGCGCCTGTCGCTGGACAGGGCGGGCCAGCGCATCCCGGCGCTGCACGCCGCTGCCCTGCGCATGGGCCGGCTCCTGTAGCCAGCCGACAGGCGGGCCGATCGATCAGAGTTTTTCGTCTTGCAGGTAGTACCAGTGGTACAGAAAGCGCTGGCCGAAACGGCGGAAAGGCGCGAAGGCGCGTGAGCGCACGGTGTTGAAGACGTTCGGGTATTCCAGCGGCGAGTTGTAGATCGGCAGCTGGAAGGCGGGGTCGGTCTTGCCGGCGATGCGCTGCGCCATGCGGCGCCCGGCATGCGCAGAAAACGACACGCCGTTGCCGCCGTAGCCGACGGCGTAGAACACCGAAGACTTCGGATCGGGCTGCGTGATGCGCGGCATCATGTCGTGGCTGACGTCGACCCAGCCCCACCAGGAATGTTCGATGTCGATGCCCTTGAGCGCCGGGAACTTGCGGTGCAGGCCGTTGACCAGCACGTCCATGTGGCGCGGGTTTTGCGCGTCGGCGCCGGTGATCGAGCTGCGGCTGCCGATCTGCACCCGGTTGTCCGGCAGGCGGCGGTAGTAGAAGCGCAGCGTGCGCGTGTCGGTGATGACCTCGGTGGTCTTGAAGGCGGTGGCCTCGAGTTCGGCCGCCGTCAGCGGCCGCGTGACCAGCGAGTTCGACAGGATCGGCATGATCTTCGAGTCCAGGCTGCGGTGTAGCCCGTTGCTCGTGTAGCCACCGGTGGCAAAACCCACGGCGCGCGCACGCACAATGCCGCCGGGCGTGCGCAGGTGGTGCACGCCGCCCTTGGTCTCGATACCCAGCACCGGGCTCGCCGGGTGCACCTTCACGCCGAGTTCGCGGGCGCGCTTGAGGTAGCCGAAAGCAAGCTTGAGCGGGTGCACGCCGATGCCGTCGGGCTCGTGCAGGGCGCCGAAGCTCTCGGCGTCGTTGACGTAGCGCCGGCGGACCTCGTCGGCCGACAGGATGTGCGTGTCGTAGCCGAAGACGCTGCGCATGACCTCGGCTTCGCTGCGCAGAAAGGCCATCTTCTTCTCGCGGTGCGCGGTGTAGAGGTGGCCGCCGCCTTGCGGTTCACATTCGGGGAACTCGGCGACCAGGCTCTTGAAGGTCTCGAAGCCGTTGCGGATCTCGGCGTCGAGCTTGAGTGCCGTCTCCTTGCCCCAGCGCTGGATCCACTGCGAGCGGTACAGGCGCCCGCTGGCGTTCTGGCCCTGGCCGCCGTTGCGGCTGGTGCAGCCCCAGGCGCTGCGGTTGGCCTCCAGCACGGTGGCGCGGATGCCATGTTCGCGGGCCAGGAAGAGCGCGGTGGCCAGGCCGGTGAAGCCGGAGCCGACGATCACCACGTCGGCGTCGACGTCGCCGCTGATCGGGCCGTCGTCGGCCGGCGGCGCACCGGCGCTGGCGACCCAGTAGGTCGGCGCATAGTCGGTGCCCTGGCCCGGATGCGGGGCCACCAGCGGGTCATAGCGCGGGTCGTAGGCGGTGCGGGCGGCAGTGGCGTGCAGGGTGGGCTTGGCGGACATGTCCATCGAAAAGGTCTCCTGGGTGTGCACAGGGCGGGGGGTGCGGGGCTGCGGATGCCGCCGACCCTCTGCGCAGCGCCGCCAGCGTAGCCAGCCCCTGCGCCTGCCCCTAGCGCCAGTTGCTGCTTTTCGATGAGGCCAGCGCGGTTTTGCAGGGCTTGCGGGAAAACCCTTGGCCCAATCGATAGGCGCCATCTGGTCCTAAGCGCCGGCGGCGCCGCTCGTTACGCTGCGACCCCGTTGAAGGCGGAACCGTCACGCCGCCGTGCAAGGAGCCCCCGATGTCAACCACCCCTGTCACCGTCGCCACGCTGAAGGCTTTTGCCGATGCCTGGAACCGCCACGATCTGCAAGCGCTGATGGGCTTCATGACCGACGACTGCGTGTTCCACGCGGTCGCCGGCCCCGAACTCCAGGGGCGCAGCTTCGTCGGCAGCGCCGCCGTGCGCGAAGGCTTCGAACTCGCCTGGAAGACCTTCCCCGATGCCGCCTGGCTCGACGGCGAGCACTTCGTCTGCGGCGACCGCGGCGTGTCCGAATCCACCTTCCGCGGCACCAAGGCCGACGGCACGCGCATCGAGGCGCGCATGGTCGACGTCTTCAGCTTCCGCGACGGCCGCATCGCGGTCAAGAACGCTTACCGCAAGGACCGCCCGCCGCTGGCCGGCGCCTGACATCACCCTGCTACCCGATCCAACCCCGGAGACAACGATGACAAGCAAGCAGATCTTCATGACCGTGTTCGCCGCCACCGCGCTGGCGCTGGCCGGCGCCGCCCAAGCCACCACCTTCAAGGTCGCCGTGGGCGACGCCCAGGGGGGCACGCAGTGGGAGCTGGGCACCAGCTTCAAGGCCGCCTTCGAAAAGAAGACCGGCGGCAAGCACAAGGCCGACCTGTTCCCCAACGGCCAGCTCGGCAGTGAAGAGGCCACGGTCAGCAATGCGCAGATGGGCACGCTGGACTTCTCGATCCTGGCCATCAACAACATCACCCCGTTCTCGCCGACGGCGGGCATATTGACCCTGCCCTATGTGATCCAGAGCGCCGAAGAAGCGAAGAAGCTGACCACCGGCGCGGTGGGCAAGGAAATCGCCGACAACACGGTGCGCGACGCCGGCATCCGCATCGTCGGCTGGGCCTATTCGGGCTTTCGCGTGCTCACCAACTCGAAGCGGCCGGTGCGCACGCTGGCCGACCTGAAGGGCCTGAAGATCCGCGTGCCGAAGAACGAGATCATGATCGCCAGCTACCAGGCCTGGGGCATCAACCCGACGCCGATGGCCTGGTCCGAGACCTTCACCGCGCTGCAGCAGCGGGTCGTGGACGGTCAGGACAACCCCTACATCACGGTCTCGGCGATGAAGTTCAACGAGGTGCAGAAGTACATCACCAACATCCGCTACGTGTTCTCGCTCGAGCCGCTGGTGGTCAGCGAGGCGGTGTTCAAGAAGCAGCCGGCCGAGGTGCAGAAGGCGATCATCGAAGCCGGCGCCGAAGCTACCGAACACAGCTACCAGTACCTGCTCGCCAGCGAAGACAAGATCCGCAAGGAACTCGTCGCCAAGGGCATGCAGATCAGCGACCCGGCCGACGGCGAGAAGGAGTGGATCGCCAAGGCCACCACCGCCGTGTGGCCGAAGTTCTACGACAGCATCGGCGGCAAGGCCAAGCTTGACGCCGCGCTGAAGAGCCTGGGCCGGTAAGGGCCCGAGACGGGCGGCCCGGCGCCATGCCGGGCCGCCCCTGCCAATGGCGGCCTTTGCGTCGTCGTCACCCAAGGGGTGCCCCATGTCGCTCGGTCGCTCGACCCTGAAGCTGCTGGACAACGCCGAGACCCTGGTCTGCGAGATTTTGCTGGCGCTGTTCGTGCTGCTGCTGTTTGCGCAGATCCTGGCGCGCCAGCTGTTCGGCTACTCGATCGCCTGGAGCGAGGAGCTGTCGACCTATATGTTCGTCTGGTTCGCCTACCTGGGTGCGGTGGTCGCGGCCAAGATGTCGGCGCACAACCGCGTGACCTTCCAGTTCGCCTTGCTGCCGCGGGCGGTGGGCAAGGTGATGCTGACCCTGGCCGACCTGCTGTGGGTGGCCTTCAACGCCTATTTCGTCTGGCTCAGCTACGACTTCGTGTTCAACCGCATGAACCTGTTCTGGAAGTCGCAGACCCTGGGTGTGCCGATGAAGTACTTCTACATGATCTTGCCGCTGGCCTTCACGCTGATGTCGCTGCGCATCCTGTGGAACCTCTACCTCAGCGTCTTCCGCGGTGTCGAACTGCTCGACCCCGAGGCCCAGGAGATCCGCAAACTGAAGCGCGCGGGCGGCCCGGGCGGCCAGGACGGCGCGGCGTCGCACTGAGGAGCCGGACATGGACGCCTATCTCACGGAAATCCTGTTCGGTGGCTTCGTGCTCCTGCTGCTGCTCGGCGCACCGATCACGGTGGCCCTGGGCGGCGCCGGCATGGCCGCCTACATCGTGCTCGACAAGGACCCGATCGCCCTCGTGCAGATCGCCTTCAACTCGGTCGGCAGCTTCCCGCTGATGGCGCTGCCGGCCTTCGTGCTCGCCGGTGCGCTGATGGAGGCGGCCGGCATCTCGCGCCGCCTGGTCGACATCGCCGAATCCCTGGCCGGGCCGATCACCGGCGGTCTGGGCGTGGCCACGGTGCTGGCCTGCCTGTTCTTCGGTGCGATCTCGGGCTCCGGGCCGGCGACCACGGCCGCGGTGGGCATGCTGATGATTCCGGCGATGACGCGGCGCAACTACGACCGCGCCTACGCCTCGGCCATCACCGCCGCCTCGGGCGGGCTGGGCATCATCATCCCGCCGTCGATCCCGATGGTGATCTTCGGCATCGCCGCGCTCGGCATGCAGCCGCCGCCGGAGGCGGTCGAGCGCTTCGGCACCTTCTCTTCGCTGTCGATTCCCAAGCTCTTCATCGCCGGCGTGGTACCCGGCATCGTGATGGCCGGCAGCCTGCTGGTGATGAACTACTTCATCTCGCGCAAGGCCGGCTACAGCGGCCTGACCGAGCGCTGGGACGGCGCCGAGATCGGGCGTGCGCTCAAGCGCGGCGTGTGGGCGATCCTGGCGCCGGTGATCATCCTCGGCGGCATCTACACCGGCCTGTTCACGCCCACCGAATCGGCCATCGTCGCCATCTTCTACACCTTGTTCGTCGGCCTGCTGGTGCACCGTGAACTGCGCTTCGTCGCGCTGCAGCAGTCGCTGCGCACGACGACCTGGATCACCGGCCGCGTGCTGCTGATCCTGTTCACCGCCACCGCCTTCGGCCGCTTGCTGGTCGAGCAGCGCATCCCGGCCGACATCGCCGAATCGCTGCTCGCGCTGACGAGCAACATCTACATCGTCTGGGCGCTGGTGATCGTGTTCCTGCTCTTCGTCGGCATGTTCATGGAGACCCTGGCCGCGATCCTGATCCTGGTGCCGGTGCTGCTGCCGGTGATGTACATGATGGGTGCCGACCCGACGCATGTGGGCATCGTCGTGATCTGCGTGCTGTCGATCGGATTCATGACGCCGCCGCTGGGTGAAAACCTGTTCGTCGCCTCGGGCATCGGCGGCGAAAGTGTCGAGCGCATCGTGATGCGTGTCATGCCCTTCGTGGCGGTGTCGGTGATGGCGATCTTCCTCATCGCCTTCGTGCCGGCGCTGTCGCTGTGGCTGCCGGGCCTGCTCGGCTACCGCTGACCGAGCATGCCGGCCAGCACCTCGCCAAGCACCTTCAGCCCCGGCTCGATGGCTTCGACCCGGATCGACTGGTAGCCCAGGCGCACGAAGCCGCCGGGTGGGCGCTCGGCGTGGTAGAAGACATCGCCCGGCTCGATCACGACCCCGCGCAGCGCCGCCTGGCGGCCGAGTTCGACGGCGTCGATGCCCTCGGGCAGCGCCAGCCAGCAGGAACCACCGCCGGCCACCGGCAGGCTGCGGCAGCCGGGCAGGTGGCGCGCCAGGCCGGCCTGCACCGCGGCATGGCGCTCGCGATGCGCGAGGGCCAGTCGGCGCAACTGCGCGTCGAAATGGCCCAGCGACAGGTACAGCGCGAAGGCGCGCTGGATGAAGGCCGGCGGATGGCGCAGGATCAGCCGGCGCAGCGCGCGGATCTCTTCGATGAGTGCCGGTGCGGCGACGACGTAGCCCACGCGCAGGCCAGGTGCCAGCACCTTGGACAGGCTGCCGATGTAGATCACGCGGTCGGCCCGGTCCAGGCTCTTGAGCGCCGGCTCGGGAGGCCCGTCGAAGCGGTTCTCGCTTTCGAAGTCGTCCTCGATGATCACGAAGTCCTGCGCTTCGGCACGCCGCAGCAGGGCCTCGCGGCGCGCCAGCGGCATCGTCACGCCGCTCGGGCACTGGTGGCTGGGCGTGGTGTAGACGTAGTCGATGCCGTGCAGGCGTTCGTCCACCGGCAGGCCCTGGGCGTCCACCGCCAGCGGCAGCAGCATCGAGGTGCGGGCGGCGAAGATGTTGCGCGCGTCGGGGTAACCGGGGTCTTCGATCGCGACCCGGGTGCCGTCGCGCACCAGCAGGTCGGCCACCATGTACAGCGCGTGCTGCGCACCGACGGTGACGATCAGTTCATCGGCCGAGGCCCAGACGCCGCGGCGCGGCAGCACGCGGGTGCGGATCTGCTGCACCAGGGTCGCGTCGTCGCGCGCGATCTGGTCGGGCGCCCACTCGCGGATGTCGAGCACGTTGAGCGCCTTCATGCAGGCCTCGCGCCAGTCGGCGGTCGGGAACAGCGAGGCGTCGAGCTGGCCGTAGAGGAAGGGGTAGGGGAAGCGCTGCCAGTCGGCCGGCTTGGCGATGCTGCGCTGCAGGCTCGGGTGCAGGCACAGGCGCTCGGCCCAGGCCGGTCGGCGCTGCGGTCCGGTGGCGGGTTTTGCCGCTGGCGCCGTCGGCTGCTGCGGCACCATCTGCGGGTGCACGTAGAAGCCGCTGCGCGGTCGGGTCTGCAGATAACCTTCGTCGCGCAACTGCTCGTAGGCCAGTACGACGGTGTTGCGCGCGACACCCAGCTGTTCGGCCAGCACCCGGCTCGACGGCAGGGCCAGGCCGGGCGCGAGCTGGCCGTCGAGGATGGCCTCGACCAGCATGCCGCGGATCTGCGCCTGCAGGCTCAGGTGGCCGGGCGGACTGCGCGCGAACAGCTGCTTCCACAGTGCGGCGCCTGGGGCAGAACTCATGAGCGGACACGGTTCACGGTGAGGGCATTGTGCGGCAGCGGGCAACTCAGACGGCGTGCAGATCGACCAGAGCGCGCAGCAGGCCCAGGCCCGAGATCACGATCAGCAGGGTCAGCACCCGGCGCAGGTAGCCGCTGGCGTCGCCGCGGCTGAAGGCATGCTGGCCGATCCACAGGCCGGCCAGCATCGTCGGCGCCAGCAGGGCCAGCCATTGCAGGGTCGGCAGGCCCATGCGCATCGCGCCGCCCTGCGCCGACAGCAGGGCGGCCCACAGCAGCGCATAGGCGCAGGTGAAGAAAAGGAAAACCACCATCGTTGCGCGCACCTGGTGCGCCGGCGCGCGGGTGGCGGCCATCAGCATCGCCGCCGGCACACCACCGCTGGCGGCCACGCCGTTGAGCAGACCCGAGACGAAGCCGGCCGTCAGATAGAGCGGCCGGCCGGGGGTCAGGCGGATGCCGTCGGTCAGGCGCAGAACCACTGCGGCGATGAGCAGCACGGCGCCGACCACCACGCGCAGCGGCACCGGCGGCAGGAAGGCGAGCAGCGCCGTGCCGACCGGCACGAAGACCAGGTTGCCGCCGAGCAACCAGCGCGTCCAGACCGGGTCGGCGTCGCGCAGTGCCGACCGCCAGACGCTCAGGCTGGCCACCAGCTCGAGCGTCAGCACCGCCGGCACCACCGGCGCCGGCGCGACGAAGAGCGACATGCCGGCGACGGTGAGCGCCGAGTAGCCGAAACCGGCGTAGCCGCGCACCACGCCGGCACCGAGCGAGACGAGCAGCGCCGCGGCGAGCAGGGTCGGCGTCCAGGCGCCGTTCAAGAAGCCGCCGTGTCGAGCAGCTTCAGCCTTTGCACCTTGCCCGAGGGGCCACGCGGCAGCTCGCGCACGAAGCGCAGGATCTTGGGTGACTTGTAGCGCCCCAGGTGCTGCTCGCAGAACGTTTGCAGGTCGGCGCGCAGCTCGGCCTCGCTGCGCCCCGGCGCGTCGCGCAGCACGATGCAGGCCATGATCTCCTGGCCATAGTGCTTGTCGGGCACGCCGACCGCGGCGGCCTCGAGCACCGCCGGGTGGCGCAGCAGCACCTCGTCGATCTCGCGCGGGGCGATGTTCTCGCCGCCCTTGATGATCAGCTCCTTGATGCGGCCGGTGATGAAGAAGAAGCCGTCGCCGTCGCGGTGGCCCAGGTCGCCGCTGCGCAGCCAGCCATCGGGCGTGAAGCTGCCGCGTGTGGCCTCTTCGTTCTTGTAGTAGCCGGCCATCACGTTCGGGCCGCGGATCACGATCTCGCCGGTTTCGCCGTCGGCCACCGGGCAAAGGTCGCGGTCGAGCACACGCGCTTCGCAGCCCGAGGCCAGGCCGACGGCGCCGAGCTTGCGCATCGCCGGGTCCATCGGGTTGCTGAAGGCCGGCGCGGCGGTTTCGGTCAGACCCATGGTCTCGACGATGCCGATGCCGAAACGGCGCTCGAAGGCGCTCAGGTGCTCCGGCGGCAGCGCCGCCGAGGCGGAGCGGCAGAAGCGGATCTGCGCCGCCAGCCCGGCCGGCGGGTCATGGCCTTCGAGCAGGTAGGAGACCATCGTCGGCACCACATTGAGCCAGGTGCAGCCGCTTTCGAGCGCCTGCGTCCACAGACGCGCGGCCGAGAAGCGTGGCGGCATCACCAGGCTGCCGCCATGTGCCAGCGGCGCCAGCATCGTCACCATGAAGGCGTTGATGTGGTACAGCGGCAGCACCGCCAGCACGCGGTCGGCCGCGCTCAGCCCATGCTCGATGCTGATGGCGTGCGCATTGGCGGCCAGACTGGCCTGCGTCAGCAGCACGCCCTTGGGCTGGCCGGTGGTGCCCGAGGTGTACATCAGCAGCGCCGCTGCATCGGCGCGCGGGGCCGGCAGTGCCGGGCCCGGCGACATCGGGATGCCGAGCGCATCCGGCGCCGCCACCACCACGGCCACCTCGCGGCCCAGGGTGGCGGCGATGGCGCGCACCTCGGCTTCGCGGTCCGGGCTGGTGAAGATCACCCGGCAGTCGGAATGCGCCAGCACGTAGCGCATCTGCTCGGGCTGGGCAAGCAGGTTGACCGGGTTCACGCACCAGCCACCGGCCATTGCGCCGAGCAGCAGGCGCAGGGTCAGCAGCCCGTTGGGCATCACCACCGAGACCACGTCGCCAGGGGCCGAGCCCAGGTTGTGCAACCAGGCCGCCACGGCACGCGCATCGGCTTCGAGCTGGCCGAAGGTGATGGCCTGCGTGCCGGCGATGTCGCGCGCGTATTCGGCCTCGGGCCGCGCCGCCGCCTGAGCCGCGATCAATCCCTGGACGGTGTCGGGAGCGGGGTGCATCGTCCGCCTCCGTCAGGCCCGGCCGTAGCGCGCAAACAGCGCGCCGAAGACTTCTTCTTCGGTCGGCACCTGCTCGGCGATCGGGCGCGAGATGCGGGTGGTGTTCAGGTAGTGGCGGTAGTTCATGTTGTCGGAGAAGTTGTTCTTGCCCCAGGTGCCGCAGCCCATCGACAGCGAAAACGGCAGCCCGTTGTCGAAACTGCCGCCGGTGGCGATGCAATGCGCCTGGTTGACGATGACGCGCGAGACCGGCAGGTGCAGGCCGAGGTCGAGGGCACGTTCGGCCAGCGTGCCGTGCAGGCCCACCGAATGGCCGGCCCCCTGGAAGGCATAGATGCGGCCGACGATGCGCTTGGCGTCGTCGAAATCGCGCGCGCCGTACAGCGTCAGCACCGGGCTGAGTTTTTCGCCCGAGAACGGGTGCAACTCGCCGAAACCGTTCTGTGCATCTTCGTCGACCATCAGCACGCGCACATCGGTGGGCAGGCCGCCGAGGCCGGCGCGCTCGGCGATGCGCGCTGCGCTCTGCCCGATGACGGCCGGCGAGAGCTTGCCGTCGGGCCACATCAGGGCCTGCAGGCGCGCCTTCTGGTCGGCGTCGAGCAGGACGGCGCCGCGTGCAGACAAGGCCGCCAGCAAGGGCGCGCGCACCGCGTCCAGCACCACCAGGCTGTTTTCCGACGAGCAGCTGGTGGCGTTGTCGAATGTCTTGGAGCGCAGGATGCGATCGGCCGCAGCCTCGACATCGGCGGTTTCGTCGACGATGCCGGCCACATTGCCGGCGCCGACGCCGAAGGCCGGGGTGCCGCAGGTGTAGGCGGCGCGCACATTGGCGCCCGAGCCGGTGACGACCACCAGGTCGCACTGCCGCATCAGCGCCGCAGTGGACTGCTTGTTCACCGGCGCCGGCAGCAGCTGCACCAGGTCGCGCGGCGCACCGATGCGGTGAAACTGGGCGTGCATGTATTCGAGCAGTTTCGCCGCCGTGCTCCAGCCCTTGGGCGAGGGTGCGACGATGACGGCGTTGCGGCCCTTGAGCGCATTGATGATCTTGTTCGCCGGCGTCGCCGCCGGATTCGTCGACGGCGTGATCGCGCAGACCACGCCCACCGGGCGCGCGATCTCGACGATGCCGCGTGCAGCATCCTCGCTGATCACCCCGACCGACTTTGCACCCGCCAGGTCGCGCAGCAGGCCCAGGGTCTTGCGGTGGTTCTTGCGGATCTTGTCGTCGACGCTGCCGATGCCGGTGTCGGCCACCGCCAGTTCGGCCAGTTCACGGTTGCGCGCCGGCTCCATGATCGCCCAGCCGGCGGCGGCCACCAGTTCGTCGATGCGCGCCTGGTCATAGTCGTCGGCGATGCGCTGTGCGGCGCGTGCGCGCTCGACGAGGACGGCGACCATCGTGTCCACGTTGTCGGATGGATTGTTCATGCAGGAGCTTTCTTGGAAAGGAGGCGCATCAGCTTGCCGCGCATGTCGGGCACCAGGGCCCAGAGCACGAACAGCGCCGCGAAGCCGAGGATGCTGGCGCTGATCGGCCGGGTGACGAAGATCGAGAGCTGGTCGTCGTAGTTGGCCAGCGAGGTCATGAAGTAACGCTCGGCCAGCGGGCCCAGGATCACGCCCAGGACCAGCGGCGCCGACGGGAAATCGAAGCGCTTCATCAGGTAGCCGATGACGCCGAAGCTCAGGCAGATGTAGACGTCGGCGATGTTGTTGCGCACGCCGTAGGCGCCGACCACGCTGAGCACGACGATGAAGGCGCCGAGCACGGTGGGCGGCACGCGCATCAGCGACGAGAAGCCGCGCGCCACCAGCGCGCCGGCGCCGATCATGCACAGATTGGCCAGCAGCAGGCTGGCGAAGATGGTGTAGACCATGTCGGTCTGCGTCGTGAACAGCAGCGGCCCCGGGGTCACGCCGTGCAGCACCAGGGCGGCGAGCATGATCGCGGTGGCTGCGCTGCCCGGGATGCCCAGGGTCAGCAGCGGGATCATCGCCGCGCCGGTGGTCGCGTTCTTCGCCGCCTCGGGCGCCATCAGACCGGCCTCGACGCCGGTGCCGAACTCGGCACCGCGCGGCGAAACCTGTTTCTCGACACCGTAGGCGATCACCGCGCCGACGGTGGCGCCGGCGCCGGGAATCATGCCGATCATGCAGCCGATGCCGGTGCCGCGCGCGGCCGGGCCCTTGAGCGCCCACAGCTCGCGGAATGACGGCATCTTGAGCTTCACCTTGGCGCTGCCGCCCTGCGCGTGCGAGGTCTGGCCCAGCATCTCGAGCACCTCGCCGAGCGCGAACAGGCCGATCATCACGACCACGAAGTTGATGCCGTTCTGCAGCGCCGGCACGCCGAAGGTCAGGCGCGGCAGGCCGTACAGCGGGTCGACGCCGACGCTGCCGATGACGATGCCGGCGAACAGCGACACCAGGCTGATCCAGGGCGTGGCCTTGGCGATGGCGATGATGCTGACCAGGCCGAGGAAGGTGGCGGCGAAGAACTCAGGCTGGTCGAAGGCCAACGCCAGCCTGGCGAAGGGCGGGGCACCGAAGGTCAGCAGCAGCGCGCTGGCCAGGCCACCGGTGGCCGACGCGGCGATGGCCAGCGACAGCGCACGCGCCGACTCGCCGCGCTTGGTCATCGGGTAGCCGTCCCAGCAACTCGGCAGCGAGGCCGGCGTGCCGGGGATGTTGATCAGGATCGCCGAGATCGAGCCACCGAAGACGCCGCCGGCATAGATGCCGCCGAGGAAGACCATGGCTGAGAGCGGCGTCATCAGGTAGGTGAAGGGCAGGGCCATCGCCATCGCGTTGACGAAGGAGATGCCGGGCAGCGCGCCAGCCACCACGCCCACCGCCAGGCCGATCAGCATGACCAGGAAATTGCCCGGTTCCAGCGCCGTGACCAGGCCGTGGAACAGGTTGATGAAGACGTCCATGTCGGTGGGTCTCCAAGAGTTCAGTAGATCCCGAGCAGGCGATACAGCCAGACGCTGAACTCGCCGATCACGCCGGCGCCGCGGTCCAGCGGCATCAGCGCAAGCTTGATGAACAGGTACAGCATGGCCACCGTGCCGATCAGGCTCACGGCGGCGATGAGCCTGGGCGAGCGGATGCCGCCGAGCAGTAGCCAGAGCACGATGTAGATCACCGTGCCGAGCGCAAAACCCAGCCAGGCCAGCGAAAAGCCGTAGACCAGCACGAGGGCGATGCCCACCCAGACGCGCAGCCCGCCGGCCACCTCGGGCGCCGATGCCGGCGCCGCCCCCCGGCCCTCACGCCGGCGCAGCACCTGGGCCGCGCGCTGCACGGCCCAGGCGAGCGCGAACACCACCACCGCATACAGCATCACCGTCGGCCAGGTGGTCGGGCCGGCAATGCCGCGTGCCATCGCGTCGACCTCCTCGGGCCGGTCGGTGATGAAGCGAGTCAGCAGCAGCGCCGCGGCGGCAAAACCCAGCGGCGCGGCCAGCGGCCGCCAGGAGGCGGGGCCGGTGCTCACTTGAAGGACGTGATGTAGCCCTTGACGGTGTCGCCGAAGGCCTTGACATAGGTCTGCGCCTCGGCCGGCGTGTAGCGGCGCGATGCGCAGGTGTAGGTGCGGGCGCAGAACTCCTTCCACTCCGGCGTGTCGAGCGCGGCGTTGGCGGCGTCGGACAGGACCTTGACGCGCTCCGGCGGTGTCTTCGCGCTGACGGCCAGGGTGCGGAAGTTGGGCAGATCGCTGATCTGGAAGCCGAGTTCCTTGGACGCCGGGGTGTCCTTGAAGGCCGGGTGGCGCACATCATCGAAGACCACCAGCGGGCGCAGCTGGCCGGCCTGCAGGAAGGGTGCGACGTCGCCGGGTTCTTCGTAGATCGCATCGGTGTGCTTGCCGATCGGCGAGGCGTAGCGCTCCGCCGGCTTGGCGAAGGGCACATTCGTCATCTTGTAGCCCTTGTTGGCGAAGTACTTCAGCGTGATGTCGTCCTGCGTGCCGTAACCCGAGGTCGCGACCTTGAGCTTGCCCGGGTTCGCCTTCGCGAAGTCCAGCAGTTCCTGGTAGGTCTTGAACGGGCTGTCGGCGGGCACGAAGAACATCGACGGCGAGTCCTGCGTGACGGCGACGATGGCGAAGTCCTCGGCCTTGGCGGTGCCCAGGCCGGCCGACCAGGACGAGACGGTGAGTGCGATCAGGGTGCCGACGGTGTAGCCGTCGGGGGCCGAGGTCAGGACCTTGGTCAGGCCGGCGTTGCCCGAGGCGCCGCCGACGTTGGACACCGGGAAAGGCACGCCGAGCTGCTTTTCCAGCAGCTGCGACATCATGCGCCCCATGCCGTCGGCGCCGCCGCCGGGGCCGAAGGTGACGACGAGTTCCACCGGGCGGCTGGGGTATTTCTCCTGCGCCATGGCCGGCGGCGCGGCCGTGGCCAGCGCCAGCGCGCCGGTCAGCAGGGCAAGATGGGGTCGTGTGCGGGGGGTCATGCTGTCTCCTGTCGTGGTGATGTGGCGGCTTGCTGGGGGGCCCTGCCGCCAAGGGCGCGGGTGATGTCGTGCGCGGTGGCCGCCAGGGCGCGGCCGAGGGCCTGGATGCGGGTGTCGTCCAGGCGTGTGGTGGGTGCCGTCAGGCCGGCGGCGGCGACCGCCTGGCCGTTCTGGTCGAAGATCGGCGCGCCCAGTCCGCTGACGCCGAGCCGCCATTCTTCGCGGTTGACCGCGTAGCCCGCGGCGCGCGCGGCCTGCAACTGGCGGCGCAGGGCGGTCAGGCTGGCGACGCTGTGTTTGGTCGGCCGTGGCAGGGGTACCGGCAGCGCGTCCAGTGCCGTGGGGTCGGCATGTGCCAGCAGCGCCTTGCCGGTGGCCACACAGTGCGCCAGGGCCCGGCCGCCGATCTCGGAATAGGTGCGAACCGGCTGCGGGCTGTCGATCTTCTCGAGGTAGACGATCTCGGCGCCGTCGAGCACCGAGAGGTGAATGGTTTCCTGGGATTGGCGGGCCAGGCGGGCCAGGGGCTCGCGCGCGGCGCGGCGCACGTCGAACCCGTCGGCCACCCGGCAACCCCACTCGAACAGGCGCAGCGTGCAGTGGTACTGCCCGCTGGCCGGATCCTGGGCGACGAAACCCAGGTGCGCCCAGGTCTGCAGCGTGCGGTGCACATTGCTCGGGTTCAGGCCACTCTGGCGCGCCAGCTCGCTGACGCCGCAGGGCGCCCCGGCGCGGACCAGGTGATCGAGCAGCTGCACACCTTTGACGAGGGTCTTGTCCATTCCAAGGGTTGGAATAACGTTCTGAAAAATAGAATATGCCTCAAGGCCTGCGGCGTCAATGGGGTTGCCACCGAGCGGGGGCAATGAAGCGCGACGGCGCCAAAGCGCTGCGGCCCGCGTTCAGGGTGGTGACGCCCGCCGAGCCGCTTCAGCGCGCCCGGCCGCCGCGCCCCAGCCGCGCCGGGGCGGCGCATTTCGCGCCGGCGGACCGACGTTTGGCGACTGCGCAGCTCACGGCGTCGCATCGCGCTGGTGTCGCATTCGCGGCGTCGACAGCATGGTGTCTTCGCAGTCCACGCCACCCCCGCCATGACCCCCTTTGTTCTCTCCGTCTTGTCCCACACCCCCGTCTGGGTCTGGGCGCTGCTGGCGTTCCTGGTGGCCCTGGGCCTGCACCAGATGCGCGCACAGATCGTCACCCGCCGCCGTCTGGTGGCCCTGCCCGCGGGCCTGGCCATGTACTCCCTCATCGGCCTGCTGCAGACCTTTGGCGGTCATGCCGGCAGCCTGCTGCCCTGGGTTGCCGGGGCCGCCCTGGGGTTCGCCTTGAACCGGCTGTGGAAGCTGCCGCGCCAGGTGCAGGCCCTGCCCGACGGGCGCTTTCGGCTCGGCGGCAGCGCCGTGCCCCTGGCCCTGTTCATGGTCATCTTCCTGCTGCGCTATGTGCTGGCGGTGGCCTTGAACATCGAGCCCGATCTGGCGCACGCGCAAACCCTGGTGCTGCCGGCCTGCCTGTTGATGGGCCTGAGCGTGGGCCTGCTGGCTGCCCGTGCCTGGCGCGTGCTCGACAGGGCCCGGCGTCCGCCGGCTGCCGTGGCTGCCTGAGCGGGATCTTCATCGTGGACAGGCCCTTGACTCGGCCCCGAACGCGAGGCCCAAGTTCCGGCCGGCAGCCCAAGGCCGCCGCGCGCCAGCGGCACGAACAGGTGGCGGCCACTCAGGCACCGCAGGCCGAGGTGGCCGCCACCCGCCTCAAGGCGCTGCCATGAACAGTCCCAAGTGCCCGGGCACGCCGGTCGCGGGCCTGCCAGGCCTGCCCCTGGGCCGAAATGAACTGCAGGCGCTGCACGGTGACGACCCGAACCTCCTCGCCGGCAGACGGCTGCACGTTGCTGGCCTGATCGACGACAGGGACGCGGGCAACACCGAACGACCTGGCCAGGCCGTCACCCGATTGAGCGAAACCCAGCCCAAGCTGCGGCGCCGGTCAGGCCCGGGTTGGGGCCGGGCCGCAGCATGCGGCGGCTCAGGCGGGTTCGAGCACCACCTTGGCCGAGGCCAGACGGCCATGGTGCAGGTCGTCGAAGGCACGTGCGCCGTCGGCCAGCGGCCGTCGCTCGACCCAGGCCAGGCTGCCGAAGACGCCACGCGCCAGCGCGTCGACGGTGGCGCGCAGGTCGGCCATGCCGTAGGTGTAGGTGCCCAGCAAGGTGATCTCGGCCAGCGTCAGCTTGCGCATGTCGATCTCGCTGGACCAGTCCTGCAGGCCGATATGCATCACCACGCCGCCCGGCCGCACCGCGGCCAGCGCGGTCTTGCGCGTGGCGGCGCTGCCGACGGCGTCGATGACGAGCTCGAAGCGGTTGTCGTCGGGGCTGCGCTCGCGCGGGTCGAAGGTGGCACAGCGCGCGTGCTGCTCCAGCGAGCTGCGGCGCAGCGGGTTGGTCTCGGCGAGCTCGAGCTGATCGACGCCGCGCTGGCGCAGCAGCAGCGCCGTGAGCATGCCGATCGCACCCCCGCCAAGCACCAGCACCCGGCCCTCCGCGAGCGGCCGGCGCAGCGCACGGGTGGCGACGTCGACGGCGTGCAGCGCGGTCGCCGCCGGCTCGGTCAACGCGGCCGACACCGGGTCCAACGCATCGGGCAGAGCGATCAGGCAGTCGCCGGGGATGCTCATGCGCTCGGCATAGGCGCCGGGGCGCGTCATGCCGACCATCGTGCGCTCGGCGCAGAGGTTGTCGCGGCCCTGCACGCAGTAGTCGCAATGGCCGCAGGTGATCAGCGGGTTGCCGGTGACGCGGCGGCCCACCGGCCAGGCCGGGCTGGCGCTTTCGAGCACCGTGCCGGCAAATTCGTGGCCCATCACCAGGCCGGGCAGGCGGCGCGGGTCGTGGCCGTGATAGGCGTGCATGTCCGAGCCGCAGATGCCCACCGCGTCGATGCGCAGCACGACCTCGCCACCGGCCAGCGCCGGCGCTTCACGGTCGAGCAGCTGGACTTCATTCGGTTGGGTGTAGACGAGTGCCTTCATGGCTTGTCCTCAGAGTGCGGTGTAACCGCCGTCGACCATCAGGGTCTGGCCGGTGATGTAGGCGCTGGCCGCGCTGGCCAGGAAGACGGTGACGCCATGCAGGTCGTCGAGCCGGCCGTTGCGGCCGACGGCGGTGCGCGCGGCGTGGCGCGCGCACAGCTCCGCGTCGGCAAACACCGGCGCCGTCAGTTCGGTGGGAAAGAAGCCGGGACCGATGGCATTGCAGGTGATGCCGCGGCCCGACCAGGCCTGCGCGATGGCGCGCGTGAGCTGCACCACGCCACCCTTGCCGGCGCCGTAGGGCGCGCTGTCGGCAAAGGCGCGCGTCGACTGCAGCGACGCGATGTTGAGGATGCGGCCGTGGCCGCGCTCGGCCATGCCTGGCGCCAGCGCCTGGGTGAGGAAAAACGGTGCGGCCAGGTGCAGCGCGATCTGCTGCTGCCAGGATTCGGGCGTCACCGCGTCGAAGGGTTGGCGCAGGTTGATGCCGGCGGCGTTGACCAGGATGTCCACGGCGCCGGTGGCGGCGATGCGCCGGCTGACTTCGGGCAGGGCTTCGGTCAGCGACAGGTCCGCCGTCAGCATGTCGCAGGCGATGCCCTCGGCATGCAGGCGCCCGGCGGCGTCGCGCAGCGCGTCGTCGCGCCGCGCCACCAGCAGCAGCGACGCGCCGGCGCGGCCCAGGGCCAGCGCCATCGTCTCGCCGATGCCGGCGTTGCCGCCGGTGACCACGGCTCGCCGGCCGGAGAGCGAGAACCAGGTGTCCAGAACCGAGGCCACGTTCAGACTTTCACCGGCTCGCCGAGGTCGAAGGCCTGCTGCGGGAAGTACTTGGCCAGCCGGTCGTCGGCGGTGCGCGCATGTGCTTCCATGCCCTCCAGGCGCGAGATGCGCGCGGTGACCTCGCCGATGTCGCGTGCGGCTTCGCGTGTCATGCGCTGCCAGGTCAGGGTCTTCATGAACTTGTGCACCGACAGGCCACCCGAATAGCGCGCCGCGCCCTTGGTCGGCAGCACGTGGTTGGGCCCACTGGCCTTGTCGCCGTAGGCCACGGTGGTCTCTTCGCCGAGGAACAGCGAGCCGTAGTTGGTCAGCCGGCCCAGCCACCAGTCGAGGTCGGCGGCCTGCACTTCGAGGTGTTCGCTGGCGTAGCGGTCGGAGACCGCGGCAACGTCCTCGCGTGTGTCGCAGACGATGACCTCGCCATAGTCGCGCCAGGCGGCGGCCGCGGCGTCGCGCGCGGTGGGCGGCAGGGCGTCGATCAAGGCCGGCATGCGCGCCATCACGTCCTCGGCCAGCGCGGCCGAATCGGTGAACAGCCAGGCCGGGGATTCATGGCCATGCTCGGCCTGACCGACGAGGTCGCTGGCGACGATGGCCGGGTCGGCGGCGGCGTCGGCGATCACCGCCACTTCCGAAGGGCCGGCGAAGACGTCGATGCCGACCTTGCCGAACAGGGTGCGCTTGGCCTCGGCGACGAACTTGTTGCCCGGGCCGACGACCACGTCGGCCGGCTGGCCGGTGAACAGGCCATTGGCCATCGTCGCGATGGCCTGCACGCCACCCAGGGTCATGATCACGTCGGCACCGGCAGCCCTGAAAGCGTAGAGCACATAGGGGTGCATGCCGCCGCCGCGGAAGGGCGACGAGCAGGCGATCACGGTCTTCACGCCCGCGGCCTTGGCGGTGGCCACCGTCATGTAGGCCGAGGCGATGTGCGCATAGCGCCCGGCCGGCGCGTAGCAGCCGACGACGTTGACCGGCAGCACCTTCTGGCCGGCGGTGACGCCGTCGTGCAGGCTGACGCTGACGTCGTTGATCGAGGTTTTCTGCGCGAGCGCGAAGTCGCGCACCTGTCTGACCGCGAAGTCGATGTCGGCGCGCACCTGGGCCGGGACTTCGGCGATGGCGGCCTCGATCTGCGCCGGCGTCATCACGATCTCGCCGCTCCAGCCGTCGAGCTTGTGCGCGTAGTCGCGCACCGCAGCTTCGCCGCCGGCCTCGATGGCGGCGAGCATGTCGGTGACCACCTTCTGCGCGGTGGCGGTCTCGGTCTCGGGGGTCTTGGCGGCTTTCTTCAGATAGCGGATGGTCATGGCGGAACTTTCAAGGGAGAGTCAGGGAGCGACGATGAACAGCGAGATCGACGGCACAAAACCGATCAGGGCCGAAACCGCCAGCATCGCCAGCGCAAAGGGCAGGGCGCGGGCGGCGATCGCGGCCACCGACACGCGCGTCAGGCCCGACATCACGAACAGGTTCAACCCGAAGGGCGGGGTGATGAAACCCATGCCCAGGGTCGTGATCATGAAGACGCAGAAATGGATCTGGTTCATGCCCACGGCATTGGCCAGCGGCCACAGCAGCGGCCCGAAGACGAGGATGTTGGGCCCGGTCTCCATGAACATCCCGGCCACCGCGAACACCAGCAGCAGCAGCAGGACCACCGCCACCCTGCCGGTGCCGAAGCTCATGACCCAGGCGACGAACTGCTGCGGCACGTCGAGCACCGTCAGTGCCTGCGAAAAGAGCAGGGCCACCGCAATGATCGGCAGCACCACGCCGCAGACGCGGGCCGAGGTGCCCAGCATCGCCGGGCAGTCGGCCAGGGTCAGGCGCTTCTGCGCCAGGCCGGTGAGTACGGCCACCGCCACCGCCACCGCGGCCGACTCGGTGGGCGTGAAGATGCCGGAGTAGATGCCGCCGAGGATGATCACCGGCACCGCGAGCGCAAAGCGCGCGTCCCACAGCGCTCGCAGCCAGCGCTGGAAGTTGAAGCGGCCAATGGCCCTCTCGTAGCCATACAGGCGGTTGAGCGCCGAGTTGGTCAGCATCACCGCCAGCAGCACCAGCATGCCGGGCACGAAGGCCGCGAGGAACAGCGTCGAGCTCGACACGCCGAGCACCAGGCCGATGATGATGTAGGCGATCGACGGCGGGATCAGGATGCCGGTGCAGGCCCCCGACGCGACCAGGGCGCAGGCATAGGGTTTGGGGTAACCGCGTTCGACGAGGCGGTCCATCGTCAGTCGGCCGACAGCCGCGGCGTCCGCCGCGTCGGATCCCGAGATGCAGGCGAACAGACCGCAGCCCATCACGGTGGAGGTGCCGAAACCCGAGCGCCAGGAGCCGAAGGTGGCCTCGGCGAAGTTGAGCAGTTTCTCGCCCAGGCCGCTGCGCACCATCGCGTCGCCGGTGAGCACGAACAGCGGAATCGCGATCAGCGCGAAGGAATCGACGCCCTCGAACAGGGCCTCGCCGACCAGGGTCAGCGGCAGGGCGTCGGTGCTGACGAGCATGGCCACCGTGCCCAGACCCATCGAGATCCAGAAGGGCACCCCGATGAGCAGCAGGGTGACGAGGCCGAGGACGGACCAGATGACGGGGTTCATCTCATTCCTCGAACATGGCCTTGCCGGCGAAAGGCTCGCGGCCGGCGCGCAGGTCGCCGATGTCGCGCCACAGGCCCTGCAGGCTGCGGTAGATCACGAGCGAGAAGCCGATCGGCACGGCAGCCTCGAACCAGGCCTTGTTGACCTGCAGCACCGGCGCCAGGCCGTCGAACTGCAGCAGCTGGCGAATCGTGTGCAGGCTCCAGTACAGCACGATGCAGGCAAAGGCGATGGTGGCGATTTCGGCGACGATGTACACCAGTGCCTTGCCGCGCGCGCCCATGCGCTGCAGCAGGATGTCGAAGCGGATGTGGGCGCGCTCGCGCACCGCGTAGGCGGCACCGATCCAGCCCAGGTAGATGAAGGCGTAGCGTGCCGCCTCCTCGCCCCAGGCCGAGGAATAGTTCAGCACGTAGCGGCGCAGCACCTCCTGCACGATCACGATGCAGCAGAAGGCGTAGAACACCAGCATCGCCCAGCGTTCGCCGTCGCGGTCCAGGGCCTTGAGCAGGGATGTCATGGGCATGCAGCAGCACCGACCCGCGCGTGGCGGGCCGGGCTTCCTTCGGTCAGGGGTTCAGGAGCTCAGAGCTTGAAGTCGGGCACCGTGATCGGCCCCTGGGTGTTGGCGGCCTTCTTGAATCCGTCGAAGGCGGCCAGCGAACCGGCGAACTGGATCTTGAACTCGTCGTATTCCTTGCGCTGCTCGCCGCAGGTGTCCATCCACTGCTTCATCTCGCCGGCACTGGGGTTGTAGAACTCGCAGCCGCCGGCGCGCAGCAGGCGCATCGACTCGGTGCGCGCCGGCTCGATCTGCGCAAAGGTCTCGATCTGCGTCTTTTCGTTGGCGCCGTCGAAGGCGCTGCGCAGCTCGGCCGGCAACTGCTGGTACCAGGCCGCGTTGGCGGCGAACATCTGCGCATCGGGCACCGAGCGGATGTAGGAAATGTTGCTCAGCAGGTCCTGGAAGCCGAAGGTGGCGAGCGCGGCAATGGCCGGGTCCAGGCCGTCGGCCACGCCCTGCTTGATGGCGGTGGCGGTTTCGCCCCAGGCGACGACGGTGGGGTTGGCACCGGTCAGGCGGTAGAAGGTCTGCAGCAGCTTGCTCGACGGCACGCGCATCTTCATGCCCTGCATGTCCGACGGCGTCTTGATCGCCTTGAAGCCCTTGCGGCTGGCGATGGTGCGCGGGTCGACCGTGAAATAGAACAGCGGTTTGTAGCCCTTGGCCACCACCTTGGGCGTGATCTCGTCGTTCCAGGCCTTGCTCGTCACGAGGTTGGCGAAACGCTGGTTGTCGCCGCACCAGTAGGGGATGTTGATCAGGTCCACCACCGGCGCGTAGGGCGAGAAGTTGGACAGCGACACCGAGCCGCCCTGCACCGTGCCGGCCTGGATCTTCTGCGCCAGCGCAGCACCGATGCCGAGCTGCCCGGCGGGGTACAGCTTGCAGTAGATCTGTCCCTTGGACAGGGCCTCGATGTTCTCCTTGTACCGGCTCTGCATGATCGGGTACTTGACGAAGTCATCGTTCTTGTACTCGGAGGCGAACAGCATCGTCACCTTGGCCGCCTTCTGCTTGGCTTCCTCGTCGGCCTGCGTCTGCGCCATGGCACTGCGGTCGGTCAGGAAGCCGCCGGTCAGGCCGAGCACCGCGGCGGTGAAGCCATAGCGGCGGGTGGCGAGCAGGAAGCGGCGGCGTTCTTCGTGGCGCTGGGCCAGGGCCGGGTTCAAGGGCATGGACTTGTCTCCTTCGGTGGGGGAATGTGCGGCGCTCGGGGCACCGTCTGGGGGGGGGGCTCAGGGTGATATGAGGCGCGCCGCTAAGACGGCAAACAGGCCGATCGACAGCGCCGACACCGCGCCGAGCGCGAGGAAGAACTCCCCGAGTTCGCCCAGCGGACCGTTGGACGTGGGCCGCAGCCACTTCATGCCGACCACGTAGCCGACATAGGCCAGGGCGAGCACGGTGGCCAGGCGGTAGGACCAGCGGCGCAGGGTGGGGGCGTTCATCGGGAGAGCGGTCGTGTTGTTGTAATCGCTTACAGATGATTGCCTTCATCTACCCCGATGTCAATGCCGAGCCGATGCTGAAGTGCTGGTGTTTTCCCTTGAAATCAAGAAAAGCCCAGGATACCGATGCATGCCTAGAATGCTGTAAGCGATTTCTTGCATGACGCTCTCCCGCTCCCCCACCGTCAACGACGTGGCCCGCGCCGCAGGGGTGTCCACGGCCACCGTGTCGCGCGCCTTGAACAAGCCCGGGACGGTGCGCCCGGAACTGCGCGCACGTGTGCAGAGCGCCGTCGATCGGCTGGGCTATGTGGCGCACGCCGGGGCGCGGGCGCTGTCGCTGCGCCGCAGCGGCACCGTCGGTGTCATCGTGCCGACGATCGACAACGCCATCTTCGCGCGCGGCCTGCATGCCTTCCAGCAGTGCATGTCCGAGGCCGGCTACGTGGTGCTGCTGGCCTTCAGCGACTACGACGCCGAGCAGGAGGCGACGCAGGCGCTGGCCCTGCTGGCACGCGGTGTCGATGCGCTGGCGCTGACCGGCATCAGCCAGCGGCCGAGCCTGCGCGCACTGCTGCAGCAGCGTGGTCTGCCCTGGGCGCATGTGGGCACCTTCCCGCCGCCGGCCGGCGCGGCCGGCGTGGGTTTCCGCAACCGCGAGGCCAGCGCGCGTGCAGCGCGCTACCTGCTCGACCTGGGGCACCGCCGGATCGCGATGCTGGCCGGCATCGCTGCCGACAACGAGCGCGCGAGCCAACGCATCGAGGGTGTGCGCGAGGCGCTGGCCGAGCGCGGCCTGCGGCTCGCGGCGGGCGACATCGTGCAGGCCCCCTACACCCTGCAGGCCGCGCGCGAGGGCCTGCGGGCCCTGCTGGCACGCAGGCCGGCGCCGACCGCGGTGGTCTGCGGCAACGACGTGCTGGCCTGGGGCGCGCTGCTCGAATGCCAGGCGCAGGGCGTCGAGGTGCCGGCGACGCTGTCGGTGGTGGGTTTCGACGACCTCGAGCTGTCGCGGCATTGGCGGCCGGCGCTGACCACCGTGCACGTGCCCACCGAGCGCATGTGGGCGCTGACCGCCGAGCACCTGCTGGCGCGGCTCGACGGGCGGCTGGAGGCGCCGGTGCAGCAGGAGCTCGAGGTCGAGCTGGTGCTGCGCGAGTCCACCGGCCGGCCGCCACGGCGACGCTGATTGCAGCCAGGCGTCGTCAGCGCTGGCGCAGGCCGCGCACCAGTTCCAGCAGTTCCTGCAGCAGTTCGGCGCTCAGTCCCTGGCTCAGGTCGATGGCCTGGCAGCGGCGGTAGAACAGGCTCAGGTCGAGGCCGACGCCCAGGCCCAGCACCTCCACCTGCCCGGCCTGTTCGTGGCGGCGCACCACCTGCAGCAGATGGTGGTCGAGGTAGGTGGCGTCGTTGGCGCGCTGGGTGGCGCTGTCCATCGGGCAGCCGTCGCTGATCACGAACAGGATGCGGCGCGGCTGCGGCAGCGCCATCAGCCGGCTGACGGCCCAGTCCACGGCCTCGCCGTCGAAGCCCTCGCGGTAGAAGTCGGGTTTCCACAGCGCGGCGATGCCGGGCCGTGCGCGCCGCCAGGCGGTGTCGGCGTCCTTGAACACCAGGTGCAGCCGCTCGTTGAGCCGGCCCGGATGGTGCGGCCGGCCGGCACGCTGCCAGTCGCGCGCGGCGCGGCCGCCGTTCCAGGCGCCGGTGCTGAAACCCAGCACTTCGGTGACCACGCCGGCGGCCTCGAGTGCGCGCGCCGTGACGTCGACCAGCATCGAGATCGGTTCGACATGCTGCTTCATCGAACCCGAACAATCGAGCAGGAAGCTCACCGCCGCATGCGCCACCGGTTCGACGCGGTCGGCGCGAAACAACCGGCGCTCGGCCGGCGACGCGATCAGCTGCGCCAGCCGGCTGCCGTCGATGCGGCCTTCTTCCTGTGCGCCATCCCAGCCGTCGTCGGTGGGCGTGGACAGCGGGGCCTTCCACTGCCGCGCCAGGCGCGCCACGTTGAGCCCACGTTCGGTGATGCGCGCGTCGAGCTGCTCGCGGAACTGGCGCAGTTGCTCCGGACGAACCAGGCTGCTGGCCTGCACTTCACGGTCGTAGGCGGCAGTGAAGACACGGTAGGCGCCGCCGGCTTCGTCGAAGGCGCGGCTGCGCTCGGTGCTGGCGATCGTGGTGCTGAGCTCAAGCTCGCTGTCGGACTCGGTCCACAGGCTGAAGTCGAAACGGCCGCTGCGTGCACTGCCCTCGTCGTCGGCGTCGGCTTCACCGGCGGCGAGCTCGCGCAGCAGCGCTGCGATCTGCTCGGCGATGACGCGCGCACGCAGGGCATAGGCCGCCTGGTCTTCGCGTGTGCGGCGCAGGGCCGCGAGCTCATGGCCGATCCGCGTCACCAGCTTGCCGCGCGTGGTCTCGATCAGGTCCTCGGTGTCTTCGAGCACGCGCCGGCCGTTCACGCGCGCATGCGCCACCTGCACCAGGGTGTAGACGATCAGGCCGCTGAGGGTTTCGGTCAGGCCGCTGTCGTGGAAGGCCTGCGACCAGCTGTCGAAGCGTTGCAGCAGGTTGTGCCGCAGGCCGGGCATCTGGGCATCGGCCAGGGATTCGACGCGGATCTGTTCGAGCAGGCTGAACAGCGACGCGGCGGTGGCGTCCGGCGGGGCGTGGGCCGCGTGCAGCCTGGCGTCGGAATGGCGCACGCGCAGCGCCAGCCCGTCGGCCGCGCCGCGGAAGGCGCTGAACGGATCACGCTCGATCGACGGCTGCAGATGCGGCGCAAACGCCGGCAACCGGCGCTCGCCGTGGTACAGCCGACCGCCGCGGAAGTGCAGGTCCGGCTCGCCGGCGAGCGCGCGGATCGACGCCGCGCACAGCTCCTCGATGCGCTGCTGGCGGCGCTGGCGGGCCTGTTCTTCACTCACTTGGCAAGGCTCAGACGCCCGCGGTGGCGTCCAGCTCCTGATCGAAGCAGCGCTGGAAAAACTCGGCCACGATCGGCCGCTCGGCCTCGTCACACTTGTTCAGGAACGACAGCCTGAAGGCCAGCGCCGGGTCGCGGAAGATCTCGCAGTTCTCGGCCCAGGTGATCACGGTGCGCGGCGACATCAGGGTCGACAGGTCGCCGGCCGCGAAGCCCTTGCGCGTGAGGTCGGCCACCGCCACCATCTGCCGCACATGGGCGCGGCCCTTGTCGTTGTCCTTGGCCGGCACGCGCGCCAGGACGATGGCCACTTCTTCGTCGCGCGGCAGGTAGTTCAGCGCGGCGACGATGTTCCAGCGGTCGATCTGCGCGTGGTTCAACCTTTGTGCGCCGTGGTACAGACCGTTCAGATTGCCCAGGCCCACGGTGTTGGCGGTGGCAAAGAGGCGGAAGTAGGGGTGCGGGCGGATCACCCGGCTCTGGTCGAGCAGGGTGAACTGGCCGTCGCGCTCGAGGATGCGCTGGATCACGAACATCACGTCGGGTCGTCCGGCGTCGTATTCGTCGAAGATCAGCGCCACCGGCCGCTGCAGCGCCCAGGGCACGATGCCTTCCTGGAATTCGGTGACCTGCTTTCCGTCGCGCAGGACCACGGCATCGCGGCCGACGAGATCCATGCGGTTGATGTGGCCGTCGAGGTTGACGCGCACGCAGGGCCAGTTCAGGCGCGCCGCCACCTGTTCGATATGGGTCGACTTGCCGGTGCCGTGCAGGCCCTGCAGCATCACCCGCCGGTTGCGCGTGAAGCCGGCCAGCAGGGCCAGCGTCACGTCGGCATTGAAGCGGTAGGCGTCGTCGATGTCGGGCACATGTTCGTCGCGCTCGGCAAAGGCCGGCACCTGCAGGTCGACGTCGATGCCGAAGACGCCGCGAACGTCGAGCAGGCGTTCGGGGCGGGCGAGATGAAGGTCGCTCATGGCGGGGGCTCCTTACGCGCGGGCCTGCTCTTGCAGGACCTCGGTGTCGATGTCGGCCAGGGCCTGCGCGGCACGCTGCAGCGCCGGCAGCCACTTCAGGGCCTTGTCGGCGGTCAGGCGCATCACCGGCGCCTGCAGGGCCACCGCCAGATTGGAATGTGCACGCCCGCGCGGCGGCACAAGCACGGCCACGCAGAGCAGGCCGGGCAGGAATTCTTCGTTGTCGCAGGCATGGCCGTCGCGCTTGACGCGGGCGATCTCGGCCTCCAGCGCGTCGAGATCGGTGATCGTGCGTGGTGTACAGGCTTCCAGCGGCACATGCGCCAGCAGACGCCGGCGTTGCGCCGGTCCCAGCTGCGACAGGAAGAGCTTGCCGCTGGCCGAGGCATGTGCCGGCACGCGCGAGCCCGGATGCAGGTAAAAGCGCAGCGGCGCGGCCGTCTCCACCCGGTCCAGATAGACCACTTCGTTGCCCGACAGTGCGGTCAGGTTGCAGCTTTCGCCGATCTCGTCGACCAGATGGCGCAGCACCGCATGCTGGGCGCCGCGCAGGCTGTCGTGCAGCAGCACGTCTTCGGCAAGCTGGCGCATGCGCAGGCCGATGCCGTAGTGGCGGCCGTCGTCGACACGGCGCAGCATGCCGGCGGCTTCCAGCTGCTGCAGCATGCGGTGCAGCGTGGGCTTGGGCAGGCCGGTTTCGTCGACCAGACCCTGCAGCGAATAGAGCTGGTCGCGCGAGGCCATCAGCTCCAGCAGGGCAAACAGGCGCAGGGTGGGGGTCTGGCCATTGATTTCCACCGGCTCCGAGGTGTCGACGTTTCTGCGGACGATTTTCATGCGTCGCAGTCTATCAGATTTCAAAAAACTGTACGGTAGGTTCCGAAAACAGAAATATGAGTTGACGACCGTCGATCGCGTCCATATGATCGCGTCAGTTCCGGTTTTCGGAACCATATGGACCGAATATTTCATTCCCTCCCCGGAGAACCGACCATGAACCAACCCGTCCGCACCGACCAACGCCAGCCCGTGAGCGGCGTGCACAAGATGACCCCGTCCGAAGCCTTCGTCGAGACCCTGGTGGCGCAGGGCGTGGACACCATGTTCGGCATCATGGGCTCGGCCTTCATGGACGCGATGGACATCTTTGCGCCGGCCGGCATCAGCCTGGTTCCGGTGGTGCACGAGCAGGGCGCCGGCCACATGGCCGACGGCTATGCCCGCGCCACCGGCCGCCACGGCGTCGTCATCGGCCAGAACGGCCCCGGCATCAGCAACTGCGTCACCTCCATCGCCGCCGCCTTCTGGGCGCATTCGCCGGTGGTCATCATCACGCCCGAGACGGGCACCATGGGCATGGGCCTGGGCGGCTTCCAGGAAGCCAACCAGCTGCCGATGTTCGAGGAATTCACCAAGTACCAGGGCCATGTCTGCAACCCCAAGCGCATGGCCGAGTTCACCGCCCGCACCTTCGACCGCGCGATCTCCGACATGGGCCCGACGCAGCTGAACATCCCGCGCGACTACTTCTACGGTGAAGTGACCTGCGAGATCCCCAAGCCGGTGCGCATCGAGCGCGGTGCGGGCGGTGAAGACAGCCTGGCCGCGGCCGCCGAACTGCTGGCCACGGCCAGGTTCCCGGTCATCCTGGCGGGCGGCGGTGTCGTGATGGGCGATGCGGTCGAAGAATGCAAGGCGCTGGCCGAGCGCCTGGGCGCGCCGGTCGTCACCGGCTATCTGCGCAATGACGCCTTCCCCGCCAGCCACCCCTTGTGGGCCGGCCCGCTGGGTTATCAGGGCTCGAAGGCGGCGATGAAGCTGGTGGCGCAGGCCGACGTGGTGATCGCGCTGGGTTCGCGCATGGGCCCCTTCGGCACCCTGCCGCAGCATGGTCTGGACTACTGGCCGAAGGAGGCGAAGATCATCCAGGTCGAGGCCGACCACACCAATATCGGCCTGGTGAAGAAGATCCACGTCGGCATCTGCGGCGACGCCAAGGCGGTGGCCAAGGCCCTGAGTGTGCGCCTGGCAGGCAAGACCCTGGGCTGCGACGCGACCAAGGGCGAGCGCGCGCAGAAGATTGCCGCCGAGAAGGCCGCCTGGGAAGCCGAACTCGACGGCTGGACGCACGAGAAGGATCCCTACAGCCTGGACATGATCGCCGAGAACGCGAAGGAAAAGACCTTCAACGGCGGCACCTACCTGCATCCGCGCCAGGTGCTGCGCGAACTTGAAAAGGCGATGCCGGCGCGGGCGATGGTCTCCACCGACATCGGCAACATCAACTCGGTGGCCAACAGCTATCTGCGTTTCGAGGAGCCGCGCAGCTTCTTCGCGCCGATGAGCTTCGGCAATTGCGGCTATGCCCTGCCGACCATCATCGGTGCCAAGAAGGCCTGCCCGGATCGGCCCGCCATCTCCTACGCCGGCGACGGCGCCTGGGCGATGAGCATGACCGAGATCATGACCTGCGTGCGCCACGACATCCCGGTGACGGCGGTGGTCTTCCACAACCGCCAGTGGGGCGCCGAGAAGAAGAACCAGGTCGACTTCTACAACCGCCGTTTCGTCGCCGGCGAGCTCGAAAACGAGAGCTTTGCCGAGATGGCGCGCTCGATGGGTGCCGAGGGCATCGTCGTCGACCGGCTCGAGGACGTGGGCCCGGCGCTCAAGCGCGCGGTGGACATGCAGATGAACGAAGGCAAGACCTGCGTCGTCGAGATCATGTGCACCCGCGAGCTGGGCGACCCCTTCCGCCGCGATGCGCTGGCCAAGCCGGTGCGTCTGCTCGAGAAGTACAAGGACTATGTCTGAGCACCCCCGGCTGACCGAGCTGGTGGCGCGTGCGCGCGAGCGCGCGCGCCACGGCCCACCTGCGCTGGCCCTGGTGCATCCCGGCGATGCGCTGGCGATGCAGGCGGCGGCGGCCATCCGCGACGCCGGCATCGCCCGGCCCTTGCTGGTCGGCGAACACGAGGAGATCCTTCGCGCCGCCGGGCAGGCCGAGGTCGACGTGGGCGGTTTCGAGATCGTGGCCACCGGGGCCGGCGGCCCGGCCGCGGCGAAGCGCGCCACCGCACTCGCCCGCGAGGGCGTGGTGGCGATGCTGATGAAGGGCTCGCTGCACACCGACGAGCTGATGTCGGCGGTGGTGGCCAAGTCCGACGGACTGCGTGGCGAGGGCCGCATCACGCATGCCTTCGTCTTCGACCTGCCGCGTTATCACAAGCTGCTGGCGCTGGCCGACTGCGTCGTCAACATCGCGCCCAACCTGAAGACCAAGCAGCACATCGTCGGCAACGCGGTGCGCATGCTGCAGGCCCTGGGCATCAAGGAGCCCAAGGTTGGTGTGGTGACGGCGGTGGAATCGGTGAACCCGGCGATCCCGGCGACGCTGGACGCTCAGGCCCTGGTGCAGGCATCGGCGCAAGGCCAATGGCCGGGTGCCATCGTCGAAGGGCCCTTCGGTTTCGACAATGCCTTCAGTGCCGAGGCGGCGCGCATCAAGAAGATCACCTCGCGCGTGGCCGGCGACGCCGATCTGCTCATCATGCCCGAGCTCAACGCCGGGAACATGCTCTACAAGAGCTTCGTCTACGTGGGCGGCGGCGACTGCGCCGGCCTGGTGCTCGGCGCCAAGGTGCCGATCGTGCTCACCTCGCGGGCCGATTCGGCGATGGCGAGGCTGGCGTCGGTGGCGCTGGGAGTCTTGACGGCGGCGTGAGAGCGTCGCCGCCGTGCCGGCGCGGGCCGCAATCAGCCCGCGCAATGGCGCATGAAATCCTGCGTCGACCGCCCCAGGCGCCGATCGCGGCGCACCACGATCGCCAGCCGCCGCCGCGCGCGCGGCAGCTTGCTGCGCACCTCCGTCAGGCTGCCCCGGGCCAGTTCCGCCGTCACCGCATGGCGTGACACGCAGGCCAGGCCGGCGCCGGCGGCGGCCAGGCGCTTGATGGCCTCGGTGCTGCCGAGTTCGTACTGCACGCGCAAGCTGCCCAGCTTGTCCAGCAGCCAGGCATCGGCGGCCTGGCGGGTGCCGGAGGCCGGCTCGCGCAGGATCCAGGTGGCGGCGGCCAGCTGGCGCGGTGTTGCCGTGCGCCGCGCCAGCGCATGATCGGGCGCCGCGACGAGGATCAGTTCGTCTTCCAGCCAGCGCTGCACGCTCAGGTCGGCGTGCGTCTGCGGGCCTTCGATGAAACCGACGTCGACCTCCATGTCCACCACCGCCTGGATGACCTTGCTCGTATTGCCGATGGTCAGCTGCACCGGGCTGTCCGGGTGGTCGGCCTGCCAGCGCGCGATGATCTGCGGCAGCAGGTACTCGCCGATCGTCAGGCTCGCGGCCACACGCAGCGGTGCGTGGTGCGCACTCTCGAACAAGCCCTGCAGTTCGCCGGCCTGCTCGAGCAGGGCCATCGCGCCGGGCAGCAGGGCGCGGCCGTTTTCATTGAGCACCAGGCGGCGGCCCACACGGTCGAACAAAGACACTTCCAGCGCCACTTCCAGCTCGGCCAGCGATGCGCTGGCCGCCGATTGCGAGCGCGCCACGCGCAGGGCCGCGCCGCGCGTCGAGCCGGCGCGCGCCGTGGCGACGAAGACCTCGAGCTGGCGCAGATTCAGGCGCAGCCGGCCTTGGGTCAATTGACCTGATTTATCGATCACCTTGAGCTGGATTATCCGCTTTTGTCTTTCAGCGTCACGGCATAGGATCGCGCACGACAAGAACGCATGGAGACCGCCGCGTGAGCAGCACCAGCAGCACCCCCCTGCACGACCCGACCGCGCCGCCGCTGCCGGGCGCGAGCACCGAGGTCAAGACCACCACCTGCTATATGTGCGCCTGCCGCTGCGGCATCCGCGTGCACCTGCGCGACAACGGCGACGGCCAGGGGCCGCAGGTGCGCTACATCGAAGGCAACCCCGAGCACCCGCTGAACAAGGGCATCCTCTGTGCCAAGGGTTCGTCGGGCATCATGAAGCAGTACTCGCCGGCGCGGCTGACGCAGCCGCTGCGGCGCAAGGCCGGCACCGAGCGCGGTGCGGGCGAGTACGAGCCGATCTCGTGGGACGAGACCTTCAAGATCCTCACTGAACGTCTGGGCCATCTGCGCGCCACCGACCCGAAGAAGTTTGCGCTCTTCACCGGCCGCGACCAGATGCAGGCGCTCACTGGTCTGTTTGCACGCCAGTTCGGCACCCCCAACTACGCGGCCCACGGTGGCTTCTGCTCGGTCAACATGGCTGCCGGCATGATCTACACGATCGGCGGCAGCTTCTGGGAGTTCGGCGGGCCCGATCTCGACCGTGCCAAGCTGTTCGTGATGATCGGCACCGCCGAGGACCACCACAGCAATCCGATGAAGTCGGCGCTGTCCAAGTTCAAGCGCGACGGGGGTCGCTTCATCGCGATCAACCCGATCCGCAGCGGTTATGCCGCCATCGCCGACGAGTGGATCCCGATCAAGCCGGGCACCGACGGCGCGCTGCTCCTGGCCATCATCCGCGAACTCATCACGCTGGGCCTGTACGACCGGCCCTTCGTCAGCCGCTACACGAATGGCGGCCAGCTGGTGAACCAGGACCAGGCCAGCGACGAGTTCGGCCTGATGATGCGCAACCCCGACGGCGAGATCCACAACCCGCTGCGCCCGCACAACTTCTTCTGGTGGGACCGGCACAGCGACCGCCCGGTGGCCGACCATGCCGAGGGCAGCGATCCGAGGCTGTTCGGCAGCTACACGATGCCCGACGGGCCGCTGCAGGGCACCCCCGTCAAGCCCGCCTTCCAGCTGCTCGCCGAGCGTGTGCGCGACTGCACACCCGAGTGGGCCGAGGGCATCACCGGCATCCCGGCCGCACGCATTCGCGCGCTGGCGCACGAGATGGGCCTGACGGCGCGCGACCAGACCATCGAGCTGCCGATCGCCTGGACCGACTGGTGGGGCAAGGAGCACAAGAGCGTCACCGGCAACCCGGTGGCCTTCCACGCCATGCGCGGCCTGGCGGCGCACAGCAACGGCTTCCAGACCATCCGCGCGCTGGCCATCCTGATGAGCCTGCTGGGCACCATCGACCGTCCGGGCGGTTTCCGCCACAAGGCGCCTTACCCGCGCGCCGTGCCGCCCAATGCGCGTCCGCCCAAGGGGCCGGATTCGATCAAGCCGAACACGCCGCTGGATGCGCCGCCGCTGGGCTGGCCCGAAACGCCGGAAGACCTGTGCGTGGACGACGCCGGCGAGCCGGTGCGCATCGACAAGGGTTTTTCCTGGGAGTACCCGCTGTCGGTGCACGGGCTGATGCACAACGTGATCACCAACGCCTGGCGCGGCGACCCCTACCCGATCGACACGCTGATGATGTTCATGGCCAATATGGCCTGGAACTCCAGCATGAACACCTCGGAGGTGCGGCGCATGCTGGCCGACAAGGCTGCCGACGGTGAGTACAAGATTCCCTTCATCGTCGTCTGCGACACCTTCCAGTCGGAGATGACGGCCTTTGCCGACCTGATCCTGCCCGACACCAGCTACCTCGAACGGCATGACGTGATGGGCATGCTCGACCGTCCGATCAGCGAATTCGATGGTCCCTGTGATTCGGTGCGCGTGCCCGTGCTGCCGCCGCTGGGCCAGTGCAAGCCCTTCCAGGAGGTCATCGTGGAACTGGCCGGGCGGCTCAAGCTGCCGGCCTTCACGCACGCCGACGGCGGGCGCAAGTACAGCGGCTACACCGACTTCATCGTCAACTACGAGACGGCACCCGGCTCGGGCATCGGCTTCCTGACCGGCTGGCGCGGCCCGGACGGCGAAAAGTCGATGCGTGGCGAACCAAATCCGAAGCAGTGGGAGATGTACGCGGCCAACAACTGCGTGCACCACCACCCGATGCCCGCCGAGCTGCAGTACATGCGCAATTGGAACCTGGGCTATATGGATTGGGCCCAGGCCAAGGGCCTGCGGCGCGACCACGACCCGATCACGATCCACCTGTATTCGGAGTTCATCCAGCGCTTCCGGCTCGCGGCGCAGGGCAAGGGCGACGGCCGCAAGCCGCCGCAGCGCCTGCGTTCGCGCATCGAGCAGTTCTTCGACCCGCTGCCCTTCTGGTATGCGCCGCTGGAGGTGCAGGCCAGCGACGCTGCGGCTTTCCCGCTCGCCGCGGTGACGCAGCGGCCGATGGCGATGTACCACAGCTGGGATTCGCAGAACGCCTGGCTGCGCCAGATCCATGCGCACAACTACCTGCACGTCAATACACGGACGGCGCTCGCCGCCGGCATCGAGGATGGTGCCTGGATGTGGGTGGAGTCGATGTGGGGCCGGGTGCGCTGCCTGTGCCGGCACAGCGAAGCGGTGGAGCCGGGCACGGTCTGGACCTGGAACGCGATCGGCAAGTCCAAGGGCGCCTGGGCGCTGACGGACGACGCCAACGAATCCGAGAAGGGTTTCCTGCTCAACCACCTGATCAGCGAGGAACTGCCGGCCGGCGCCGACGGCAGCCGCTTCTCGAATTCCGACCCGATCACCGGCCAGGCCGGCTGGTACGACGTTCGCGTGCGCATCCGGCCTGCGGCGGCCGACGAGCCGAAACGGAGCTATCCGCAATTTCAAAGCGTGCCGCCGCTGCCCGGCACCACGGCGCCCGCGCCGCGCTGGCGGGCCTGGTTTGCGGGCGCGCGCACGAAGGCAGGCGCGCAATGATCCAACGTGAACCTCGGGAGGCCGGGCTGTGACACAACTCGCCCTGGTCATCGACCTCAATGTCTGCGTCGGCTGCCATGCCTGCGTCACCAGTTGCAAGCAGTGGAACACCTCCGGCAGCGCCGGTCCGCTGGTGGACCACAACGCCTACGGCGCCGACCCGACCGGCACCTTCTTCAACCGGGTGATGAGCTTCGAGGTCGGCGAGTACCCGAACACGCAGACGGTGCACTTCCCGAAGAGCTGCCTGCACTGCGAAGACCCGCCCTGCGTGCCGGTGTGCCCCACGGGCGCCAGCTACAAGCGGAAGGTTGACGGCATCGTGCTCGTCGACTACGACAAGTGCATCGGCTGCAACTACTGCGCCTGGGCCTGCCCCTACGGCGTGCGCGAACTCGACGAGCAGCGCCAGGTGATGACCAAGTGCACGCTGTGCGTCGACCGGATCAGCGACAAGACCCTGCCCGAGGCCGAGCGCAAGCCGGCCTGCGTGATGGCCTGCCCGACCAATGCACGCCTGTTCGGCGACGTGCACGACCCGGACAGCGTCGTCTCCACGGCCATCCGCGAGCGTGGCGGCTACGCGCTGATGCCCGAGGCCGGAACCCGGCCGGCCAACCACTACCTGCCGCGCCGGCGCACGGCCGACGCCACGCACCCGGAGCAGCTCAAGCGCGAAGAAAACCCGCTGCACGTGGACGGCCGCGAGCCGATCTACGAAGGTGAGCCGCTGGACGCCGATTGGGAAAACTGAAGAAAACCCGAGGACGAACCCCATGAGACCTCCCTGGTCGATGATCCTCTTCACCACCCTGGCGGGTGCGGCGCAGGGCCTGATGCTGGCGCTGGTGGCGCTGGACGCCATGGTGGCCCTGCGCCTGCTGGCCGCGCCGACGGGGTCGCTGTTCCTGGCCGGCGCGCTGATCGTGCTGCTGCTGTCCGGCGCCGGTCTGGTCGCGGCCACCTTCCACCTCGGGCGCCCGATGCGCGCCTGGCGGGCGATGTCGCAATGGCGCACGTCCTGGCTGTCGCGCGAGGTGATCGTGCTGCCGGCCTTCATGGCCGTCACTTTCGCCTGGGGACTGGCGCAGCGCGCAGGGCTGGCGACGCTGCCGCTTGGCGTGCTGGCCACGCTGCTGGCGCTGGCACTGTTCATCTGCACCGGCATGATCTATGCGGCGGTGACGGTGATCCGCGAATGGGCCAGCCCGCTGACGCCGCTGAACTTCGCCACCCTGGGCCTGGCCTCGGGCCTGACCCTGGGCACGGCCCTGGTGGCCTTCACCGCCCCCGCGTTGCTGCCCTGGATGGCCGCTGCCGCAGCCGCCGCCACGGCGCTGGCGGCTTTGACACGCGCTGCCAGCACCTGGCGCAACGCGAGCCTGGCGCCACGCACGACGATCCAGTCGGCCATCGGCGTGCGCCATCCGCACATCACCCAGACGTCGATGGGTGCAATGGGGGGGTCGTTCAATACCCGCGAGTATTTCCACGGCGCAGCGGAGGACGTCCTGCCGCGGCTGCGCTGGGGCGTGGCGGTGGCCGCGTTCGTGCTCCCCGGCCTGGCCCTGGCGCTCGGCGGGGCCGCGCTGCCGGCCGGTATGCTGGTGGCCCTGGTGCTGTTGCAGTACGCCGGCCTGCTCGGCGAGCGCTGGCTGTTCTTCGCCGAGGGCCGGCATCCGCAGAACCTCTACTACCAACGCATGGGCTGACATCATGGTTCTTCTCGAGTTCGCGATGGCCCCCCGCGGCCACGCCGAAAGTCTCAGCAACGAGGTCGCGCGCATCCTCGACGTCATCGACCGCAGTGGTGTCGACTACCAGCTCACGCCGATGGGCACCATTCTCGAAGGCGAGTGGGACGAGGTGATGGGCGTCGTCAGCGCATGCTTCGAGGCGCTGAAGACCGACTGCCCGCGCATCAGCGTGAACCTGCGGGTGGACTACCGGGCCGGCCACAGCGGCCGCCTGCAGGCCAAGGTGGCCAAGGTCGAAGCAAGGCTGGGCCGCAAGCTCAGGACCTGAGCTTTCGGCCGGGCCCCCGCCGCGCCGGCGAGGCCCTGTTCAGCAAGCGCGATGCGGCGACGAACATGCCGCGGGTGGCGCCGACATGGCGTTGGCGCGCCAGCGTTGCCAGGACCGCGGCCCGTCGTTCAGTACATGTGCTGCCCACCGTTCATCGCGACGTTGCTGCCGGTCATGAAGGCAGCCGCATCGCCGGCGATGAAGGCCACCAGCGCCGCGATCTCGTCCGGTCGGCCAAGCCGCCCGACGGGTATCGCGTCGACGATCCGGCGCCGCAGGTCTTCGGGCACGGCCATGACCATCTCGGTGGCCAGATAGCCCGGCGAGACGGTGTTGACCGTGACGCCCTTGCGCGCCACCTCCTGGGCCAAGGCCTTGGTGAACCCGTGCACGCCGGCCTTGGCGGCCGAGTAGTTGGTCTGGCCGAACTGTCCTTTGCTGCCGTTGATCGACGAGATGTTGATGATGCGACCCCAGCCCTGTTCGAGCATCGGATCGAGGAAGGGCTTGGTGACGTTGAACATGGAGTCCAGGTTGGTGCGCAGCACGGCATCCCAGCCCGCCTTGTCGAGTTTGCGAAAAGTGGAATCCCGGGTGATGCCCGCGTTGTTCACCAGAATATCGACCTGGCGGCCATCGGCATGCACGCGGCGCGCGAACGCCTGTGTCGATTCATGGTCGGAGACGTCCACCCCGTAGGCGTCGAATGCATAGCCCTGGGCAGCCTGTTCCTGCAACCAGCCGGCGACCTTGCTGTTGCCTGGCGTGTGCGTGACGATCACCGCGTGCCCGGCGTCGTGCAATGCGCGGGCAATGGCTTCGCCCAGACCGCGATTGCCGCCGGTCACCAGTGCTGTGTGCTGGGTATCGTTCATTGTCCTGAGCTCACTTCCTGGTCTTGCCCGGCGAGGCGGCTTGCGCCGATGCCAGGGGTTGCATCCACGGTCTGACGGTGCTCGCGAACGGCTCCGCGCCAGCAGCGCCGCCCCAGGTCTCGGAGACGGTCTCCTGCCAGCTCTTCATCGCCTGCTGGAGCCCGGTCGCGAAGTCGGTCTGGTTCCGCATGGCGATCTGGTTGATCGTTTGTGCATCACTCACGCGGCCTTGATACGCGCGCAGGAAGGCCTCGGACGGCAAGCTGCTCAGCGCCTGCCAGTCGGCCGCGCGCAGCAGGCCTTCGATCCTTGCCGTGGTTTCAAGCATGCTGCCCGCGCTGCATTGTTGCGCGGCCTCCAGCCAGCGATGGCTGCCTTCCTGCAGCAGCCGGGCGATGTGCAACTGGAGTTCGACATTGGCCTTGTACAGGCACAGGGGAAATGTTTCAGGGTTCATTTCGCGATTCCTCGGTTGTGGACTCTTCCCGTCGGGGCGGGGTTGAAAAGGCCTTGAGCATCGAACGGCACAGACGCCGTAGCGATGTCACGCATCTCGATGCGTCGCGACCATCGTCGCTATCGCATCGCTATCGCATCAGCACATAGGTTCCGGGTGCATCGGTGAGGGCGACGGCGTCCTCTTGCGTGTCGCTCGGGGCCGGCGGCGCCACGCGCCCGGTCGAGCGCTGCGATAGCCATTGCTGCCAGGCCGGCCACCATGAGCCCTCGTGCAGCGGATGTTCGGTGCGCCACAGTTGCGGATCGACGTAGCGCTCGCCGACGGCACGGGTGGCGATCTGGAAGCTGCGCCGGGGGTGACCAGGCTCGCTGACCACGCCGGCGTTGTGCCCGCCGCTGGTGAGCACGAAGGTCAGCTCCGCATCACTGAGCAGGTGCATCTTGTACACGGATGGCCAGGGCGCGACGTGGTCGCGCACCGTGCCGACGATGAACATGGGCACTTCGATGTCGGCAATCGCCACCGGCCTGCCGCCGACGCGGTAGCGGCCTTCGGCCAGGTCGTTGCCCAGGTACAGGCGCCGCAGGTACTCGCTGTGCATGCGATACGGCATGCGGGTCACGTCGGCGTTCCAGGCCATCAGGTCATTCAGCGCCTGCCGCTGGCCCAGCAGGTATTCACGCACCCGGCGCGACCAGATCAGGTCACGCGAGTTGAGCATCTGGAAGGCACCGGCCATCTGCCTGCCGTCGAGATAGCCCTTGTCCCACATGCCGGCTTCGAGCCACGACAGCTGGCTCTCGTCGATGAAAAGCGAGATTTCGCCCGACTCGCGAAAGTCCGTTTCAGACGCCAGCAGCGTCAGGCTTTGCAGCCGCTCGTCGCCATCACGCGCCATCGCGGCGGCGGCGATGGCCAGCAGGGTGCCGCCCAGGCAATAGCCGACCGCCTGCACCTTGCGTTCGGGCACGATGGAGGTCACCGCGTCCAGCGCGTCCATGACCCCCAGCCACCGGTAGTCTTCCAGGCCGAGGTCGCGATCGCTCGCCGTCGGGTTCTTCCAGGAGATGATGAACACCGTATGTCCCTGGTCCACCAGGTACTTCACCATCGAGTTGTGCGGCGACAAGTCGAGGATGTAGTACTTCATGATCCATGAGGGCACGATGAGCACCGGCTCGGCATGCACATCCGGCGTCGTGGGTGCGTACTGGATCAGTTCGATCAGGTGGTTGCGCAACACGACCTTGCCGGGCGTGATCGCCACGTCCTTGCCCACTTCGAACCCATCGGTGCCGACGGGTGCGTCGTCCAGCAGCAGGCCTCGCGCATCCTCCAGAAAGTTCATCGCGCCGCGCCACAGCGTGCTACCTCCGCTGGTGGCGGTCGCTCGCAGCACCTCGGGATTCGTCCAGACGAAATTGGCCGGCGAGTACATGTCGAGCCATTGCCGTCCTGCGAAGGTGACCATGTCCTCGTGATGGCGGGAGAGGCCGGGCACGCCGGTGGTGGCGTTGTGCCACCACTGCTGCTGAAGCAGGAAGCCCTGGTGAATCAGGTTGAATGGCCACTGCTGCCAGGCCGAGTCCTCGAAGCGGCGATCCTGTTCCAGTGGCTCGATGCAGTTCGGGCATCGGGACAGGGTCGCGGCACGCAGTGCATAGTGCGCGAGGCGCCTGTGCTTGTGCAGGGCCTTCTCCAGCAAGCGGCGTTGCTTGCCCGGCGAAAGCGCCAGATGCAGGGCCCAGTCATGCCAGGCGAGCAGGCCGGCCGCCGGCGACAGACCCCCTGTGGCTCGGGCTCTCAGGGCGTGCGCCAGGGTATCGAGGATCTCGGGTTGCCGGCTCTGTTCTTCGGAGCGGTCGGCCGCGGACGTGGTCGGGAGTGATCGCATGTCGTTACGTTTGCAGTAAGTGATTTATTACTAGCATAGGACAGCCGGCCTCGGTCCGCAAGCCCTTGCGCATCAAGGCCGGCCCGGCCCGCATGCACAGCGACACGCGCTGCAGGCGAGCGGTTGTTGGCGATGTGGCTGCACCGCGCCGAAATCGTCCTGCAGGTGCAGCGGCGCCAGCCCGAAGGAAGTCCGACGGCCGAGTTCATGAGCAGAAGGCGCAAGAGCCTTCTTGCATCCGGCCCATCGCCTGTGCTAAGCTAGTAATAGGTTACTTACTCGCGGAAAGCGCAACGATGAACCAACGCCCACAACATCTGCCTGCCGAAGAGCGGCGTACCGCCACGGTGCAGGCCGTCGTCGAGCTGGCGGCCGAGCAGAACCCTGCCGACATCACGACGACGGCCATCGCGGATCGAATGGGGTTGACCCAGGGTGCTCTGTTTCGGCACTTTCCTACCAAGGACGCCATCCTGGAGGCCACGATCGCCTGGGTCAGCGAGCGTCTGCTCGCTCGCGTCGACAAGGCGGCTGAGGGCGCAGCATCGCCGGCTGCGGCGCTTGAAGCGATGTTCACCGCGCACATCGATTTCGTATCCAAGCACCCTGGGGTGCCGCGCATGCTGTTCGGCGAACTGCAGCGCCCGGGAAAGACGCTGGTCAAGAAGATGGTGCAGACCGTGATCGGCCGCTATGGCGAGCGGCTGCAAAGCCTGCTTGAGGCGGGCAAGGCGCAGGGCGAGCTGGATGCCGGGCTGGATGTTGATGCCGCCGCCGTGCTCTTCATCGGCACCATCCAGGGGCTGGTGATGCAGTCATTGCTGGCGGGCAAGACCGGACAGATGCGTCGCGACGCTCCCGGCGTGTTCGCGATCTATCGCCGTGGTATCGGAGCCAAGCCATGAATGCCTGCAACGCATCGGATCGGGGCGTTGGCGCCGGCAGCCCGGCTGGTGAGACGCGCATGCCGGCTGGCTGCATGGAGGCTATCCAATGAAATCCAGCGGACTCTCCAGCGTCGCGAAGCGCGCCTTCGTCGTTGCCGGGCTTGTCATCGTCGCGGGTGGCATCGGCTTGTTGTGGATGCAGCGCGCCGACCACGATGACGGCCTTCTGCGCCTGTATGGCAACGTCGATATCCGAGAGGTGCAACTCGCCTTCCGGCAGCCAGGACGCGTGGCACAGATGGTGTTTGACGAGGGCGACGCCGTCAGCGCCGGCGCGCGCCTGGCTGCGTTGGACGCGCAGCCGTATCGGGATGCGCTTGCGGCAGCGCAGGCCCAGGTGCAGGTGGCGCAGGCGGAACTGGCCAAGCTGCGCCGCGGCCTGCGCCCGCAGGAAATCACCCAGGCGCGCGAGGCGCTCAGGCAGGCACAGGCGCTCGCCGGCGAGGCCGAGCGCAATTTCCAGCGCCAGAGCGGCCTGCTGACATCGGGTGCCAGCAGCCAGCGCACGGTCGACGCCGCCCGCGCGGCGCGCGACCAGACAGCCGCTGGCGTCGAAGCCGCCAAGGCCGCTCTGTCGCAGGCCGCCGAAGGTTTTCGCAAGGAAGACATCGCCGCGGCACAGGCGCGCCTTGCGGCGGCGCAGGCAGCCGCGGCGCAAGCCACGACGGCCCTGGCGGACACCGAATTGATGGCGCCCAGCGACGGAACCGTCGTCGCGCGAGTGCGTGAACCCGGCAGCATGGTCGCAAGCCAGAGCACGGTCTACAGCCTGAGTCTGGACAGGCCGGTGTACGTGCGCGCCTACGTGGGTGAGCCGGACCTGGGGCGCATTGCACCCGGCACCGCAGTGCGCGTCAAAAGCGATTCGGCGGAAAAGGTCTATCGCGGCCAGATCGGCTTCATTTCGCCGCGCGCCGAATTCACCCCCAAGACGGTGCAGACGACGGAGTTGCGCACCGATCTGGTCTACCGCCTGCGCATCGTCATCGACGAAGCCGACAGCGACGCCGCCTTGCGCCAGGGCATGCCGGTGACGATCGAGGTCGATGCGCAAGCCGGCACCCGCACCCCGGCGGGGGAGGGTTGAAATGCAGGCAAGCCCTGCCATCGCCGCCGTGTCTGCTGGTGCAGAGGAAGACGCCGCCGTCGTCATCGAAGGCGTGGCCAAACGTTTCGCAAGCGTGCAGGCCTTGCGGGGCTTGAGCGCGCGCATCCACTATGGGCGGCTGACGGGTCTGGTCGGCCCCGACGGCGCTGGCAAGACGACGCTGATGCGGATTCTGACCGGCCTCCTGGTGCCGAACGCCGGCCACGTCACCTTGGCAGGCTATGACGTGGTCAAGGACAACGACGCCATTCATGTCGCCAGCGGCTACATGCCGCAACGCTTTGGCCTGTACGAAGACCTGTCGGTGATGGAGAACATGCGCCTGTATGCGCAGTTGCGCGGCATGGATGCGGACCGCAACGCCGATCTGTTTGCCGAGCTGCTGGACTTCACGCGGCTCGGACCCTTCACCAAACGCCTGGCCGGCAAGCTCTCCGGCGGCATGAAGCAGAAGCTGGGTCTTGCCTGTGCGCTCATGGCGCGGCCGAAGGTGCTGCTGCTGGACGAGCCGGGCGTGGGTGTCGACCCGGTCAGCCGCCAGGACTTGTGGCGCATGGTGCAGGCGCTGACCGATGAAGGCATGGCAGTGGTCTGGTCCACCGCCTATCTCGACGAAGCCGAGCGCTGTGAGAGCGTGCTGCTGCTGAACCAAGGGCAGCTCCTGTTCGATGGCCCGCCGCAGGAGCTGACCGCGCAGCTCGAAGGCCGCAGTTTCCGTCTGGAAGACGTCGGTGTCGAGCGCCGAGCGGTCCTGACCCAAGCCCTCAATTTGCCCAGCGTCAGCGATGGCGTGATCCAGGGCGCCGGCGTGCGCGTGGTGTTGCGCGAGGGCGCTCAAGCGGAGCAGCTCCAGGCCCTGTCCGATCAGGCGCAGGTGCGGCTGGCGCAGGTGCCTGCGCGCTTCGAAGACGCCTTCATCGATCTGCTCGGTGGCGGCCCCGGCGGCACTTCGACGCTGGCCGAGCGTCTGCCGCCGGTTGAGCTGGGTTCCGACATTGCCGTGTCGTGTCGAAACCTCACCAAGCGCTTCGGCGAGTTCACCGCCACCGACAACGTCAGCTTCGAGGTGCAAAAGGGCGAAATCTTCGGCCTGCTGGGCCCCAACGGCGCCGGCAAGTCCACCACCTTCAAGATGTTGTGCGGCCTGTTGAAACCCACTGCTGGCGAAGCGCATGTGGTGGGCCATGATCTGCGCCGCGCCACCGGCGCAGCCAAGAGCCGGCTCGGCTACATGGCGCAGAAGTTTTCGCTCTACGGCCTCCTCTCGGTGCAGCAGAACCTGGAATTCTCGGCCGGCGTCTACGGATTGGAAGGCAACACCCGGCGCGAGCGCATCGCCGAGATGATCGAAACCTTCGATCTGGGCGACTGGCTGTCCGCCACGCCCGATTCCCTGCCGCTGGGACATAAGCAGCGCCTAGCCTTGGCCTGTTCGCTGATGCACCGGCCGCCCGTGCTGTTCCTGGATGAGCCCACTTCGGGCGTGGACCCGATCACCCGGCGCGAATTCTGGACCCACATCAACGGACTGGCCCGCAAGGGCGTGACCATCATGGTCACCACCCACTTCATGGACGAGGCCGAATACTGCGACCGCGTCGCCATGCTCTCGCGCGCACGCCTGATCGCGTTGGACACGCCCGATGCGCTCAAGCGCGCCGCAGCCAATGTCGAACACCCCGACCCGACCATGGAGGACGCCTTCATTCACCTGGTGGAATCTGCCGACCGCGAGATGGAGGCCGCCGCATGAACGCTGTAGCACAACGCAAGGAAGGGGCTGCTTTGGAGCCGAGCGATTTGCGCCGCTTTGACCTGCGGCGGCTGATGGCCCTGGTCACCAAGGAAAGCTATCAGGCGCTGCGCGACCCCTCGACGCTCTTGATCGCCTTCGTGCTGCCGGTGGTGTTGCTGCTGCTGTTCGCCTATGCGGTGTCGCTGGATGCCAAGGAGGTCCACGTCGGCGTCGTGCTGGAGTCGCCCGGTGCATCGGCGCAGTCGCTGGCCGCTGCCTTCTCGGGCACCCGCTTCTTGAAGACGCAATTCGCCCACGACCGGCGCGAGGTGGCAGACCAGCTCGTCTCCGGTGCGCTGCGCGGCTACGTCGTCATTCCGCAGGATTTCGAGCAGTGCCTGGCCCAGCGCGGAGCAGAACCGCTGGTGCAAATCATCACCGATGGCTCCTATCCCAACACCGCCAACTACGTCGAGAACTACGCCCGCGGCGTGGTGCAGACCTGGCGTGCCGGGCTGGATGTCGCGGCACCCGCGCAATCCGTCGTGCTGGAGCCACGCTACTGGTTCAACCCCGAGCTGGAAAGCCGTCGCGCGCTGATTCCCGGGGCCATTGCCATCGTCATGACCATCATCGGCACCATGCTGACCGCGCTGGTGGTGGCGCGCGAATGGGAGCGCGGCACCATGGAAGCGGTGCTGTCCACGCCCGCGTCGGTGGCCGAAATCCTGATCGGCAAGCTGCTGCCGTACTTCGTGCTCGGCATGCTGTCCACGCTGGGCGCAGCCGGGCTGGCCGTGTTCGTGTTCGGCGTCCCGATGCGTGGCTCCTTGGGGGCCCTGCTGCTCTTGTCGGCGGTGTTCATGGTGCCGGCGCTGGGTCAGGGCCTGCTGATTTCTTCACTCGCACGCAATCAGTTTCTGGCCGCGCAGATTGCGCTGTTCACGGGGTTCCTGCCGGCATTCATGTTGTCGGGCTTTCTGTACGAGATCGACGCCATGCCCGCACCGATCCGGGCCATCACCTGGGTGGTTCCGGCGCGCTACTTCGTCGACTCGCTGAAGACGGTGTTCCTGGCCGGCGACATCTGGGCAGTATTCCTTCCCAACCTGGCGGCAATGGCGGCGATCGGGGCTTTGTTCTTCATGATCGCCAAGCGCGCCACGCGCAAGAACCTGGAGTGAGGCCATCTTGACCGCCACATTCTCCTTCACCCGCCTGCGCGCCCAGTTCATCAAGGAAGTGCTCAGTGTCCTGCGCGACCCGCGCAGCCGCATGGTGGTATTGATACCGCCCATCCTGCAGCTTCTGGTCTTTGCCTTTTCTGCGACGCTCGAGGTGCGCAACGTCGATATCGCCGTCTACGACCAGGATGCCGGGCGCTGGTCGCATGAACTGGTGCAGCGCCTGGACAGCGCCGAATTCATCACCCGCGTGCGACATGTGGACAGTCAACGGCAACTGCACGCGCTGATCGACCGGGGCGAGGTGATCGCAGCGCTCGCGATTCCGGTGGATTTCTCGCGCACGATTGCCGCCGGGGGCAGCGGTCGCGCGCAGTTGCTGGTCGATGGCCGACGCAGCAACTCGGGGCAGATCACGGTTGCCTATCTATCTACGATCGCGGCCGAAGTCGGCGCCGAGCTTGTGCCCGACGCGCAAGCACCCACGCCCGTCGTCGTGCGCCACTGGTTCAACCCGAACCTGGTCTACCGCTGGTTCATCGTGCCTGGCCTCACCGGCATCCTGGCGCTGTTCAGCGCGCTCCTGATCACGTCACTGTCGATTGCCCGCGAACGTGAACTCGGCACGTTCGACCAGTTGCTGGTTTCGCCCTCCTCGACGCCGGAGATCATCATTTCGAAGTCGCTGCCCGCATTGGCGATTGGCACCCTGCTCGGCCTGTTCATGATCGGCGCAGGCGTAATCCTGTTCGGTATTCCGTTTACCGGCTCGTTTGCACTTCTGCTCGCCAGCCTGGTGCTGTTCATTCTGTCGGTGGTCGGCATCGGCCTGATGATTTCCGCGGTCAGCATGACGCAGCAGC
>CAZWUR010000024.1:0-59667 GCA_964637205.1 uncultured Rubrivivax sp. | reverse complement strand
GACGCGATCGAGAACATCGACATCGGCGGCCCGGCGATGCTGCGCGCCGCGGCCAAGAACTGGACCGACGTGACGGTGCTGATCGACCCGGCCGACTACGCGCGTGTGCTGGCCGAGCTGAAGACCGGCGGCGTCGAGCGCGGCACGCGCTTCATGCTCGCCAAGAAGGTGTTTGCCCACACCGCCGCCTACGACGGCATGATCACCAACTACCTGACGGCACTCAAGCCCGAGGCGGAGTTCGCGCCGGCCGCGGTGCCGGCGCGCGAGCCCTTCCCCGCGGTCTGGAACCTGCAGCTCGCCAAGACGCAGGACATGCGCTACGGTGAGAACCCGCACCAGGCGGCGGCCTTCTACCGCGACGCCAGGCCGGCCGCCGGCACGCTGGCGATGTGGACGCAGTTGCAGGGCAAGGCCCTGAGCTACAACAACATCGCCGATGCCGACGCGGCCTGGGAATGCGTGAAGAGCTTCGACGCGCCGGCCTGCGTCATCGTCAAGCATGCCAACCCCTGCGGCGTGGCGCTCGGCGCCGACCCGCTGCAGGCCTATTCGAAGGCCTTCCAGACCGACCCGACCTCGGCCTTCGGCGGCATCATCGCCTTCAACCGGCCGCTCGACGGTGCGGCGGCCGAGGCCGTGGCCAGGCAGTTCGTCGAACTGCTGATCGCCCCGGCCATCACGCCCGAGGCGCGCGCCGTGTTCGCGGCCAAGGCGAATGTGCGCCTGCTCGAAGTGCCGCTGTCGACCGAGATGAACGGCTGGGACATGAAACGCGTCGGCGGCGGCCTGCTGCTGCAGAGCCAGGATGCGAAGAACGTGGCTGAATCGGAACTGCGCGTCGTGACCCGGGCCGCCCCGACCGCCGCCCAGATGCTCGACCTGATGTTCGCCTGGAAGGTGGCCAAGTTCGTCAAGAGCAATGCCATCGTCTTCTGCGCCGGCGGCATGACGGTCGGCGTCGGCGCCGGCCAGATGAGCCGCATCGACAGCGCCCGCATCGCCAGCATCAAGGCCGCCAACGCCGGCCTGTCGATGGCCGGCACCGCGGTCGCCAGCGACGCCTTCTTCCCCTTCCGCGACGGCCTGGACGTGGTCATTGACGCCGGGGCGAGCTGCGTCATCCAGCCCGGCGGTTCGATGCGCGACGCCGAGGTCATCGCGGCCGCCGACGAACGCGGCATCGCCATGCTGTTCACCGGCACGCGCCACTTCCGGCATTGATCGCGCGCCGCAGCACCACGCGCCGCGGCCTCAGCCTGCGTCGTTGAGCGACCAGTCGTAGTCGAGGAAGTCGATCTCGGCCTGGCCGCTGCGCAGGCGCGCACGGGCTGCCTCGTCGTCGGCCAGGCGCTCGGCATGGCCGGCCACGAAGGCCGGCAGCGAACGGATGCCGCGGTGGCCGAGGCGGAAGTCCTCGCCGTACCAGTCGAAGATCTTCGACAGCTCGAGCCGGCCACGCTGCACATTCCAGCGGTTGCGTGTGCGGTCGGACAGGAAACGCTGCGTCTGCTCGTCGAGCTGGGCCTCGAGCCGTTCGCCGGCATAGGCTTCTTCGCGCAGCATCGGGCAGCCGACGCTGGCGCAGTTGACGGCGAAATGAATGCGCGGGTCGTCATAGCGGCCACGCGCACGCAGCATGCCGTGTTCGATGTCGTCGAGTGAAACCTTGTCGCCGAACAGCGATATCCACTTCGGCTTCCAGGGGCTGCTGAACAGTGAACCCAGGTCCTTGATGGACTTCAGCGCCGGGTACTTCGTCAGGATCAGCTCGACCGTGAAGGCGTTGTAGGCGTTGATCAGGAAGGCCATCTGCGTGGTCCTGGGCCAGCCGTCGAAGCTGGCCTTCGGCAGCGCCGACAGACCGTCGAGGTAGGCCTTCAGCGTGGCGCGATCGGCGGCGAAACCCGCGTAGCGCACCTGCGACGCCTGCCCGCCGCGCAGCAGCAGCACATGGCGCTGCAGCAAAGCCGTCCAGGCGGCATGGCTGGCATCGAAGGCCTGGGCGCGGCCCGCGGCCGGCCAGGCGAGCGCGGCACCGAGGGCCATCAGGTGGCGGCGGTTGAGGGTCTGCATGGAGGCCTGTGTCGGCGGGCGGGTGTGCAACTTACGCGCCCGGCCCGCAATCCAGACAGCGTTCCACCGGCGGCGGCCCCATGCGCAGCGCACGCTGCAGTTCGCGCAGCGCGCTGCGCAGGCCTTCTTCGATCACCGGGTGGTAGAAAGGGCTGTCGAGCATCTGCTGCACCGTGTCGCCGCGCTGCACGCTCCAGGCCAGCAGGTGGCCGATGTGCTCGGCCGCAGGGCCGAGCATCTCGGCACCCAGGAAACGTCCGCTGTCGGGATCGCCGTAGACGCGCAGCGCACCCTGGTTGCGGCCCGTCACGCGGCTGCGGCCCTGGTCCTCGAAGGAGACGGCGCCGGTGGCGAAGGCGCTGCCCGCGGCGCTCAGTTCGGCGTGGCTGGCCCCGGCGAGCATGATCTGCGGTTCGCTGAAGACCACCGCCAGCGACGCACGCCGCGGACGCACGCGCACATCGGGCCAGCGCCCGGCGTTGTCGCCGGCGATGCGGCCGTCGTCGGCCGCCTCGTGCAGCAGCGGGCGGTCCTCGGCGGCGTCGCCGGCGATGAAAACCGGGCTGTCGCCGATCTGCCCGGTGCGCCGGTCGTAGACCGGCACGCCGCCGGCATCCAGCGCCAGCCCGCTGGTCTCCAGGCCCAGTTGGTCGACGTTCGGGCGGCGGCCGGTGGCGGCGAGCAGGAGATCGAACGGCTCTTCATGCGCGCGGCCCGCGGCGTCGGTGCATTGCATGATCACCGCCTCACCTTCGCGCCGCGGTGCCAGGTGCTGCGCATCCATCGTCAGCGGCAGCTCGGCGGCAAAAATCTCGCGCGCCAGCGCCTGCAGCACCGGGTCGGTCAGCGGGCCGACCCGTTCGCGTCCGAACAGGCGCACGCGCACGCCCAGGCGGTGCAGGGCCTGCGCCAGTTCGAGGCCGATGACGCCGGCGCCGACCACCGCCACCGACGCCGGCAGGGTCGTCCAGTCGAAGACATCGTCATTGACCACGAGGCGATCACCCAGGTCGCGCCAGCGTGCCGGCAGCGCGGGGCGCGAGCCGGTGGCGATGACGATGCGGCCGGCCTGCACGCGCTCGACGCCGCCCGGCCCGGTGACGTCCAACGTGTGCATGTCGACAAAACGTGCGCGCCCGCGCAAGCGGTGTTCGGCCGGCCAGGCGTCGACGGCGTCGGTGACGAAGCCGACGAAGCGGTCGCGCTCGGCACGCACACGCGCCATCACCGCCGCACCGTCGACGCGCAGCGGCCCGCCGTGCACGCCGAAGCGGCCGGCATGGACGATGGTGTGCGCCGCCTCGGCGGCGGCGATCAGCAGCTTGCTCGGCATGCAGCCGACACGCGCGCAGGTCGTGCCGTAGGGCCCGTCCTCGATCACCAGGACCGATGCGGTGTGCGCGAGCGCCGAACGGTAGGCCGTCATGCCGGCGGTGCCGGCGCCGATGATCGCGACATCGACCTCGCGTTGCGCGCTCATGGCCGCTTCGCTTTCGCTGCGGCCACCATCGTGGCCAGTTCTTCGCCGCTCTTGTAGTGCGGCACGCGCAGCAGCAGGCGCTTGCCGCGCTGCCAGAAGCTGTTGCTGCCGGCCACCTCGTCGCGCCAGTAGCGCTGCGCCAGCGCCAGGTTGCCCGCAACGTCGAGCTCGAAGGCGTCCTTGGAGCCCTGGCCGCCGAAGATGTAGAGCTTGCCGTCGATCATGCGCCAGGTGTTGGCGTCGCCGCCCCAGGGGATGGCGTAGGCGATGCCGTTGGCGCAGTAGCCGCCGAACTGCGGCAGGTATTTCGCCGGCTCGGCGTCGAACAAGGCCTGGTGCTCGGCGCTGGCGAATCGAAAGGCCACGTCCTGGTAGTGGCTCGTGAATCGTGGCTCGCCGGGCCGGTAGCGGCCATCGGTGAAGTAGGCCACGACGTCGGCACCGGCCAGCATCACACGGGCCTCGTCGTCGAGCTTGACGGCGTTCACCGGCGACAGGGTGCCCGACGGGTTCTGCGCGACGAGGGCCGAGCAGCCGCCGAGCAGGGCGACGGCCAAAACGCCGACGGCGACGAAGGAAGTCAGGCGACGGGTGTTCATCATGGGCACTGGGTCGGAAGTGACGGGTCGAGCTTACCGCTAGCATGCCGGTCATGACCCGCGCCGACCTGATGGGCCTGCTGCTGTCCGGGATCGCCCGCCTGATCACCGGCGCGCAAGGCCATTGGCAGGGGGTGCCGCCGAAAGCCGAGCAGCGCATCTACTTCGCCAACCACCAGAGCCACCTCGACTGGGTGCTGATCTGGGCCGCGCTGCCGCGTGAACTGCGCGCCAGCACGCGGCCGATCGCCGCGAAGGACTACTGGACTTCGGGCCGCTTCAAGCACTGGATCACACGCGAGGTCTTCAATGCCGTCTATGTCTCGAGACAACGCAGCGACGACCAGGACCCGCTGGAGCCCCTGATCGAGGCGCTGAACAACGGTGACTCGCTGGTCATCTTCCCCGAGGGCACCCGCAGCAGCAAGGGCGAGCCGATGCCCTTCAAGAGCGGCCTGTACCACCTGGCCGCGCAGTTCCCGGCCCTGCCCCTGGTGCCCTGCTGGATCCACAACGTGCAGCGCGTGATGCCCAAGGGTGAAGTCGTGCCGGTGCCCATCCTGTGCACCGCCACCTTCGGCGCCGCGCTGCATCTGGCGCCCGGCGAAGACAGACACGCCTTTCTCGACCGCGCCCGCGCCGCAGTGCTGGCCCTGCGCCCGGCCAGCCAGGAGGCCCTGGCATGAGCCCGCCCGGCCGCCCGAAGGGCGAATCCCTGGAACGAAGTGCAAGGGTAGTCCAGTGAGCCGGCTGCGCGAGCTGGGGGTCGACCAGCAGGTGGCGCTGCTCTTCGTGGCCCTGTTCGGCCTGCTCGTCCTGGCCAGTGCGGCGCTGCTGCTGTGGAGCCTGCGCCGCGAGGATCATCCGGCGGCCGGCCGGCTGCGGCGCGACCTGCGTGCCCTGTGGGCCGGCACCTGCATCTTCTGGGGTGCGTGGATTTCCGGGCCGCTGGGCGCCACCGTGCTGTTCGGCGTGCTCAGTTTCCTGGCCCTGCGCGAGCTGATCACCCTGGTGCACACGCGGCGCGGCGACCACCGCAGCCTGATCCTGGCCTTCTTCGTGATCCTGCCGCTGCAGTACCTGCTGGTCGGCCTGCAGCGTTTCGACCTGTTCACGGTGATGATCCCGGTCTATGCCTTCCTTGCGATTCCGGTCGTCTCGGCGCTGGCCGGCGACCCGCAGCGTTTCCTCGAGCGCAACGCCAAGATCCAGTGGGGCATCATGGTCTGCGTCTACGGCCTGAGCCACGCGCCGGCCCTGCTGCTGCTGGACTTTCCGCGCCTGCCCGGGCGCGGCGCCTTCCTGGTCTTCTTTCTCGTCATGGTGGCCGCCGCGGCGCAGCTGGTGCAGGAGGCGGCCAGCCACTGGCTGCGCCGGCGGCCGGTGGCGCGCCATATCGACCGCTCGTTTTCCTATCGCGCCTGGATGCTGGGCGCGCTGGCCGCCGGCCTGACGGGTGCGCTGCTGTACTGGATCACGCCCTTCAAGCCGCCGCAGGCGCTGGCCCTGGGTTTCATCGCCGGCGGCGCCGGCACCCTGGGCGATCTGGTGATGCGCGCGCTCAAGCGCGACGCCGGCGTGCGCCAATGGGGCAACCGCGAATCGCTGACCGGTGCGGTGGGCCTGCTCGACCGCCTGGCGCCGCTGTGCTTCGCGGCGCCGGTATTTTTCCATTCCGTGCGCTGGTACTTCAGTGTCTGAGTCCCGCCCCGCCCCGATCCGCATCCTCGGCATCGACCCGGGTCTGCAGCGCACCGGATTCGGCGTCATCGAAGCCGACGGCCCGCGCCTGCGCTATGTGGCCAGCGGCACCATCAGCACCCTGGAGGCGCCGCGCGGCGACCTGCCCGGGCGGCTGAAGCTGATCTTCGCCGGTGTGCGCGAGGTGCTGCAGGCCTATGCGCCGCACTGCGCCTCGGTGGAGATCGTGTTCGTCAACGTCAACCCGCAGAGCACCCTGCTGCTCGGCCAGGCGCGCGGCGCCGCGCTCGCCGCCCTGGTCGACGGCGATCTGCCGGTGGCCGAATACACCGCGCTGCAGATGAAGAAGGCCGTCGTCGGCCAGGGCCTGGCGCACAAGAACCAGGTGCAGGCGATGGTGCAGCGCCTGCTGGCCCTGCCCGGCCCGCCGGGCCGCGATGCGGCCGACGCCCTGGGCCTGGCCATCACGCATGCCCATGCCGGCGCGTCGCTGGCCGCGCTGGCCGCCGCTACGCCGCTGGCGCGGCGTCAGCACGCGCAGTACCGCAAGGGTCGGGTGTACTGACGCCGCCCAGCGCGTCGATCAGGTCGGGCAGCAGGCGGCGCAGCTCGCCGGTGAACAGGGCCACGTCGGCGTCGAAACCCTCGTCGCCCCCGGCGTCGGTCTCCAGGCCGTCGACGAACTGCAGGCGCTTGAGTGTCAGGCCCTCGGTGAGCACGAAGGAGACGCGGCCGGCCCAGGTCAGCGCCAGCTGGGTCGGGCGCTTGCCTTCGCGGACATGCGCCGCGACCTCGTCGGTGTCCAGCGCGTGGCGCGCAAAGCGCACCGTGGCCTTCTCGCCCTCGGGCTGCTTGAGCTCGCAGTCGCGGTCGACGCTGAAACCGGGCGGGGCTTCGTGCTCGACCAGCCAGCCCGCCATCGCGGTGGCCGGGGACAGCGCCGTGTCCAGCGGCGCCAGGGTGATGTCGCCGCCCAGGGCCTCGAGCAGGGGCGTCACCACGGCGTCGGCGCGCTTGGCGCTGCCGGTGCCGACCCAGATGAAACCGGCCAGCGGATCGACCCAGACGGCGATGTCGCTGCGTTTGGGGAATGCGCGCGGCAGCAGGCTGTGCACCAGTTCCTCCTTCAGCTCGCGCTTGGCGCGGCCCTTGGGGCGGCGGCCGGTCTGCTGCTCGAGCTGGTCCAGCCGCGCGTCGAGTTCCTGGCGCACCACGCCGCCCGGCACGGCCCGCGTCTCGCGCCGCTGGCGCAGCAGCATCTGGCCGGCCACGGCCTCGGCCATCGGGCCATGGTCGTCGCCACGCGGCGGCACCCAGCCGGCGCTGTCGATCTGCGTCGGCCCGCCCTCGACGAAGGGGGCGGCCTGCAGCCGGGCCTCGATCTGGGCCAGGCCGGGCACGGTCCAGTGGGTGATGCGGTAGACCAGGGTGTTCTTGAAGAGCATGCGGGCAGGCGGTGACGGTGAGACCGGGGCCGCGAGTGTAGGGGGCATGCCCCGCCCAAGGCCTGACCTGCCCTTGGTCTCAGCCCACCTTGTGGGGCGGCCGCATCCCCGCACAGGGATCGTGGCTCGGCTGCGCCGCAACATGCACCACGCGGTCGAAAGCGCCCGTGGTGTCGCCTTCCTCGAGCACGCCCACGCACTCGCAGCGTGCACGCGTGTCGGCCGTCAACCAGCGCGGCGCGCCCAGGTCGGTACGCACATGTCCGTTGCCGGCCAGCAGCAGCACGCCGCGTGCGATATGGGCCTCGACCGCGCGCGCCATCTGCTGGTCGCGGGCCACCTGGGCCAGGGCCATGCGTCCTGCCAGCGCCGCATCCACCTGTCCGCAGTGGCTGGCCTGGATGCTGCGCGCATGCCCGTCCAGCAGATCCGCCGGCAGGTCGGCATCAAAACCATGCGCCGCCAGCCCGTCGTGCATCACCGCGCGCGCCTCGGCGCGCCCGACATTGGCGGCCACCAGGGGCAGGTCATGCTGCAGCGCACGTTCGATGAAGGGTGTGTAGAAGCGCCAGCCCCAGCCACCGCGGCGGGCGCCCGCCGGCCGCGCCGCGAGCACGGCCTTGACGAAGCCGGGCGCATCCGGCCCACGCCCGCCCTGCCCATCGGCCCGCAGATGATCGATGGCGGACTGGTCGCCGCGGTCAAACATCTCCATCGCCAGGGCCGGGCGCGCACCGGCGCTCAGCCAGGCATCGAAGGCCGCCAGGCGCAGGGCATGTCCGGCGGCGTTGTCGTGCACCTCGCCGAGCAGCACGCCCGGGCCCTTGAGCACCAGTCCCGGGGAACCGCGGGCGGCGCAGGCGAAGAGCAGTGGCGTGCCGAGGGCCAGCAAGAGCCGGCGGCGCCCGTCGGACGCCAGCCCCGTTGTCGCCGGCACGGCGCAGGTCTTGTCGGCATGCGGCGGCTGCAGTCCAGGGTCCAGATCGGGGTTCATTCGCTGCGTCCGGGTTCGATGCCGGACCGGCATCGAGGGCCTCACGCTAGCATGCATGCATGCAAACATCGATCCACAGCCGGTGGGTGCCCCTGGGCCCGCAGGGCACTGAACAATCCGAAGGGTTCCTGGCGCTGCCGCCGTCCGGCCGCGGGCCGGGCCTGCTGCTGTGGCAGGAGATCTTCGGCGTCAACGCGCACATCCGGCGCGTCGCCGAGCAGTACGCGCTGGCCGGCTACACGGTGCTGGCACCCGACGTCTTCTGGCGCAGCGAACGCCGGGTGGAACTCGGCTACGCCGACGACGGCATTGCGCGCGGCCGGGCGCTGATGACCGCGATCACGCCCGATGCGCTGCGCGCCGATGTGCTGGCCGCTGCACAGGCCCTGCGCGCGCGGCCGGAAGCCAGCGGTTCACGCATCGGTGCCCTGGGCTACTGCTTCGGCGGCCGGCTGGCCTATTTCGGCGCCGCCTGGGCCGACGTGGACGCCGCGGTCTGCTACTACGGTGGCGGCATCCAGGACCATCTGGCGCTGGCCGGCGGCATCCGCGGCGACCTGCTCTTGCATTACGCCGAAAACGACGGCCACATCCCGCCGGACGCCGTCGCGCGCGTGCGGGCCGCCACCTGCACACCCGCCCGGCCGGGCAATGCCTGCCATGTCTACCCCGGCACGATGCACGGCTTCAACTGCTGGGAACGTGCCAGCTACCAGCCGGCGGCGTCGGCGCTGGCGCTCGGGCGCAGCCTGAGCTTCCTCGCCGAGCGCCTGTTCTGACCGGCCACGGCCGGCGGCCGCAGTCAGGCCGGGGCGACGCCGAGCCGCAGTTCGCTGCGCGCCTGGCGCACGACGGTCAGGGCGGCGCTCAACGCAAGGGCGGCCATCACCACGGCGACGGCCAGGTCGGGCCAGGCGCTGCCGGTGCCGAAGACGCCGATTGCCGCCGTCATCACCGCGAGGTTGCCGATCGCGTCGTTGCGGCTGCACAGCCACACCGAGCGCATGTTGGCGTCACCGTCGCGCCAGGCGTACAGCATCGCGGCCACGGCCACGTTGGCCAGCAGCGCCAGGGTGCCGATCGCGCCCATGGTCACCGGCTCGGGGGCCGCGCCGCCGGCCGCGCTCCAGAGCGCCCGGCCGAGCACGAACACGCCGAAGATCCCCATGCTCAGGCCCTTCAACAAGGCCGCCCTTGCGCGCCATTGCAAGGCCAGGCCGAGCACCAGCAGCGAGATGCCATAGTTGGCGGCGTCGCCGAAGAAGTCCAGCGCGTCGGCCAGCAGCGAGACCGAATCGGCGCGCAGGCCGCCGGCGATCTCGACGCCGAACATGGCTGCGTTGATGACCAGGGCCGCCCACAGCACATGCCGGTAGCGCGGACTGCGGCTGGCGGGCGCGGCGGCGCAGGCGTGGCTGCCGCAGGCATGGCTCATGGATTTGTCCCTGGCGTGAAACGGTGCATGCCCGCATTGAAAACCCTGCAAGCACTTCAGGGTCAAGCGGCGTGCATCATGGAGCCATGAAGATCGGTGAACTGGCCGTCCGTGGCGCGACCCCGGTGGCGACCATCCGCTACTACGAGCGCGAGGGCCTGCTGCCCGAAGCGCCGCGCAGCGCAGGCAACTACCGCCTCTACGGCGACGCGCAACTCGAGCGGCTGGGCTTCATCCGCCATTGCCGCTCGCTGGACATGACCCTGGACGAGATCCGCGTGCTGCTGCGCTTCAAGGACGCACCGGGCGACGACTGCGCCGACGTGAACGCGCTGCTCGACGGGCATATCGGCCATGTGGCAGCCCGCGTCCATGAACTGCGTCAGCTCGAAAGGCAGCTCAAGGCGCTGCGTCGGCGCTGTGGCGAGATCACCACCGCCGCGCACTGCGGCATCCTGAGCGGTCTGTCGGGCGCTGCCGGCGACGCAGCCCGGGCCCCGGCCGGGCAGGCCGGCCATGTCGGCGGCACGCACGCCGGCGTCGGCCGCCCGCCTGCTGCGGACCTCAGCCGCCGCCCAGCGCCAGCGCGACGCGGTAGGTGATGAAGGACGCCAGGTAGGCCAGGGCAAACAGATAGCCGGCCATGGCCAGCGGCACCGTCCAGCCGCCGGTTTCGCGCTTCGCGGCGGCCAGCGTGGCCAGGCATTGCGGCGCGAAGACGAACCACGCGAGCAGGGACAGCGCCGTGGCCAGGCTCCATTGCTGGGCGATCAGCGGCGCCAGCAGGGTGGCCGTCACGTCGCCGGTGGCCGACAAGGCGTACACCGTGCCCAGCGCGCTGACCGCGACTTCGCGCGCCGCCAGCCCCGGCACCAGGGCGATGCTGATCTGCCAGTTGAAGCCGATCGGCGCGAAGAGCACCGACAGCGCCGCGCCCAGACGGCCGGCGATGCTGTACTCGATGGGCGCGCCGCTGAAGCCGGGCGGCGGCGCCGGGAAGCTCGACAGCGCCCACAGCAGCACCGTCAGCACCAGGATGATGCCGCCGACCCGGCGCAGGAAGATCGTCACCCGCTGCCACAGGCCGATGGCCACGCCGCGCGGCGACGGCCAGTGGTAGCTCGGCAGTTCCATCATCAGCGGGCGGATCTGGCGCCCGGCGCGGGTGAAGCGCTTGAGCACCCAGGCCACCCCGAGTGCACCGACGATGCCGGCGGCGTAGAGCGCCAACAGCACCAGGCCCTGCAGCGCGATGCCCGGGCCGACGCTGCGCGCCGGGATGAAGGCGGCGATGAGCAGCGCGTACACCGGCAGCCGCGCCGAACACGTCATCAGCGGCGCGATCAGGATCGTCACCAGACGGTCGCGCGGGTCGGCGATGGTGCGCGTGGCCATGATGCCGGGGATGGCGCAGGCAAAACTCGACAGCAGCGGGATGAAGGAGCGGCCTGACAGTCCCACACCGCCCATCAGCCGGTCGAGCAGGAAGGCCGCACGCGGCAGGTAGCCCGTCTCCTCGAGCACCAGGATGAAGGCAAACAGGATCAGGATCTGCGGCAGGAACACGAACACGCCGCCGACCCCGGCGACGATGCCGTCGACCAGCAGGCTGCGCAGCAGGCCCTCGGGCAGCAGGGCGCCGATGGCGTCGCCAAGGGCCGCGGCCGCGGTCTCGATCCAGCCCATCGGTGCCTCGGCCCAGCTGAACACGGCCTGGAACATCGCGAACAGCAGCGCCAGCAACAGGATCGGGCCGAGCACTGGGTGCAGCACGATGCGGTCGATGCGCTCGCTGGCGTCTGGCGGCAAAGCCGCGTCCAGGCCCAGGCGCTGCAGGATCGCGCGCACGCGCTCATGGTCGCTGACGATGCTGTGTTCGGCGGTGCCCGGCATGGCCGCCGTGCCCTGCCAGCGGCTGCGCTCGGCCAGCAGGGCCAGCAGGGCCGCGTCGCCGCCGGCACGCACGGCCACCGTCGGCACCACCGGCAGGCCGAGTTCGCGCGCCAGGGCGTCGGCGTCGACCGTCAGGCCGCGCTTGTCGGCCAGGTCGGTCATGTTGAGTGCGACGACGCAGGGCAGGCCCAGGCGCTGCACGGCCAGCACCAGGCGCAGGCCGCGGCGCAGGTTGGTGGCGTCGAGCACGCAGACCGCCAGGTCGGGGCGCTTCTCGCCGACCGCGCTGCCGAACAGCACGTCGTGCGTCACCCGCTCGTCGGGTGAACGTGGATGCAGGCTGTAGGCGCCGGGCAGGTCGAGCACCCGGAGTTCGCGGCCCGAGGCCAGCGGCAGCCGACCTTCCTTGCGTTCGACGGTGACGCCGGCGTAGTTGGCCACCTTCTGCCGGCTGCCGGTGAGGCGGTTGAAGAGCGCGGTCTTGCCACAGTTCGGATTGCCGACCAGGGCGACCAGGGGTCCGCCACGGTGCACGTGCACGACAGCCGAGGTCATGATGCTTTCGACGCCAGGGTCAGGAACTTCGCAGCGTCGGCCTTCAGGCCGCCGGCATCACTTCGACGCAGGCGGCTTCGGCGCGGCGCAGCGCGAAGGTCGACGGGCCGATGCGCACCACCAGCGGGTCACCGCCGGGCCGGGCGCGCGCCACCACCGCCACCGGTTCACCCGGCAGGAAGCCGATCTCGGCCAGCCAGCGCGACCACTCCGGCGCCGCTGCCGGGGCATGCACGGCGACGATCAGCTGGGGCTGGTCCAGCGGCAGGGTGTCCAGGGAACGGCGCAGGGGAGCTTTCATCTTGCATTCATGAATACGATTCATTTGCATTGTCATGCCGCCAACCCGACGCCGGGTTGACCTGGCGCAAACAAGGCTCAGGCGCATTCACGGCACAGGCCAAACAGTGCGAGCCGGTGTTCGACGAGCTCAAAACCGCGCGCCCGGGCGACCGCATGCTGCTGCTCTTCGATGGCCGGGTCGACAAACTCGGCGACCTGACCGCAGCGCACGCAGACCAGATGGTCGTGGTGCGGGCGGTCGTCGATCTCGAAGACGGCGGTCTGGCCATCGAACACACTGCGCCGCACCACGCCGGCCTGGGCCAGCTGGCCGAGCGCGCGGTAGACGGTGGCCAGGCCGATGTCGTCGCCGCCGGCCAGCAATTCGCGGTGCAGGGCATCCGCGGTCCAGTGGCGCCCAGGACCGGACCGCAGGCGCTGCAGCACCTTCAGGCGCGGCGGCGTCGCACGCAGGCCGAGCTGTCGCAGTTCGCCGGCAGGTTCGGGGTCTTCGCCGCCGCTCATCGGCCGGCCGTGAGCGCCAGGTCGGCGATCTCGGCGGCCGGGGCACGGCAGCAGGTGGCCTCGCTCAGCGCCGCGTCGAAGACCTCGCGCGCGCTGTCCATGCAGCAGGCACAGGACGAGGCCACGCGGGTCTCGTCCTGCAGCCGCTCGAAACATGTCGTGCCGGCGCGCACTTCACGCTGGATGTCTCGGTCGGAGATTCGGTGGCAGAGGCAGACGATCATCGGGCGGCTCGCCGTCCATCGGGGACGTGAGCCGCAGTTTACGACGAATACGAATCGCTCTCAATATCAATATTTCACGATCCGTCGCCCATCTGCGACTGCAGCCAGTTCGCCTCGCCGACCAGGGCCACCAGGCCGATCTGGGTTTCCAGGTGGTCGATATGCTCCTCGGTGTCGTCCAGGATGTCGGCGAAAAGATCACGCGAGACGTAGTCGCGCACGCTCTCGCAGTGAGCGATCGCTTCCTTCAGGTTCGCCTGGCCAGCGAGCTCGACCTTCAGATCGCAGTGCAGCACCTCGACCGCCGACTCGCCCACCAGCAGCTTGCCCAGGTCCTGCAGATTGGGCAGCCCGTCGAGCATCAGGATGCGGTCCATCAGGCGGTCGGCGTGTTTCATCTCCTCGATCGACTCGTCGTGCTCGTGTTTCGCCAGCCGGGCGAAGCCCCAGTTCTTCAGCATGCGGTAGTGCAGGAAGTACTGGTTGATGGCGGTCAGCTCAAGCTTGAGCTGCCCGTTCAGGTGGGCAAGAACCTGGGCATCACCTTTCATGGTCGACCTCCGGCAATCAGGGAAATCGGCCATTCTGCGACGCGATCGGCTGCGGATGGACGGGACGAGCGCAAACCCGCGCCACCGCACTCGAAAGCGCAATCGTTCGCGTTCGCCGCGGGGCAGGCAGGCGGCAGAATCACCGCATGCACGGCTCCCTCCCCCCGGACGACCCGCAGCGCCAGGAACTTCACGAGGAGGTGCATGCGCGGCCGACCGCGCCGATCCGGATGCCGGCGCGGGTGCTCTTCATTGCGGTGCTCAATCACGGCGTCAGCCGGGACGACGAAACGGCACATCTGCGCCGTCTGCCCGGCCACGACGGGCTGGCGACGGCCGATCTGGCCTCGAACTTCCTGAACCTGGCGCTCGACGGGGCGACGCTGAAGTGGGAGCGCCACGGCGAGTTCACGCGCTACACCCTGGTGCAGGCGCTCGACCCGGCCCCCGCGCCCGACCCGGCATCGGCGCTGCTGGCCTCGCCGGCGCTGGACCCGGCCTGGCTGCGCGGCATTCCCGGCCGCACGGTGGCCGCCGTCACCCTGCTGCTGCTGAGCCAGGACCTGGCCGACCCCCGGGCCGCGCTGGACCGGATCCGCCCCTGGTTCGGCGAGCGCCCCCTGGTCGCCTCGCTGACCGGCCGTGGGCACACCCTGGCCGCCACCGACTTCGTGCTCGGTGACAGCGGCTGCGAACAATTCATGCTGCTGGCCCCCGCGGACACGACGCCGACCCGTGCCGGCCGCGTGGCGGCGCGCCTGCTCGACCTCGAGACCTACCGCCTGATGGCCCTGCGCGGCCTGCCGGTGGCCAAGGCGATGGCGCCGCTGCTGGGCCGCGCCGAGGCCGACCTGGCCGACATCATCGCGCGCATGCAGGCCGGGCCCGACAGCGCCGACGACCAGGCCCTGCTCGCCACCCTGGTGTCGCTGGCCGCCCGCGTCGAACGCGCCACCGCCGAGAGCCAGTACCGCTTCGCGGCCACCCAGGCCTATGCCGACATCGTCGAGCAGCGCATCAGCGAGCTGCACGAGCGGCCGATCCCGGGCACGCAGACGATCGGCGAATTCATGCGTCGGCGCCTGTCGCCGGCGATCGCCACGGTGGCCGCCACCGAGCGCCGGCTGCAGTCGCTGGCGCAGCGCATCGAACGTGCCGGCGCCCTGCTGCGCACCCGTGTGGACATCGCCACCGAGGCGCAGAACCGCGAGCTGCTGGCCAGGCTGACGCGCGGACAGGCGCTGCAATTGAAACTGCAGAGCACGGTCGAGGGCCTGTCGATCGCTGCCATCTCCTACTACGTGGTCAGCCTGGTCCTGTACGCCGCCAAGGCGGCCAAGGCGGCCGGGTTGCCGATCCACCCGGAAATGACGGCCGGGCTGTCGATCCCGCTCGTGCTGTGGGGGGTGTGGCAGTTGACGCGGCGCATCCACGCACGCCTGAAGCATTGACGGCGCTGCAGCGCTGCAGCGCTACAGCATCAGCGCCAGCCGCTCCAGGACCAGCACCGCGAAGAAACCCAGCCCGGCCACCACCGTCCACTTGACGATCACCAGGCCGCGCCGGCGCCAGACCACCTGGCCGGTGCCGATGTACATCGCGAAGCACAGCAGCCCCGCCACCAGCAGGCCGCCAAAGACCAGGCGAAAAGCGAGCACCGTCCTACCAGGCCGGGGCCAGTTCGGCCAGGCCGCGCGGCGCCTGGCGTTCGTCGTCGAAGCTGACCACGTCGTAGGCCGTCTGGTCAGCGAGCAGCGCGCGCAGCAACTGGTTGTTCAGCGCGTGACCACTCTTGAACGCGACATAGCGCGCCAGCAGCGGCTTGCCGGCGATGTGCAGGTCGCCGATGGCGTCCAGGATCTTGTGCTTGGCGAACTCGTCGCCGTAGCGCAGGCCGTCGGCATTGAGCACACGGTAGTCGTCGATCACGATCACGTTGTCCAGGCTGCCGCCGCGGCCCAGGCCGCGCGCGCGCATCATCTCGACGTCCTTGGTGAAGCCGAAGGTGCGCGCGCGGGCGATCTCCTGCTTGTAGCGGCCCGAGCCCATGTCGAACTCGACGCGCTGGCCGGTGGCGTTGACGGCCGGGTGGTCGAACTCGATCTCGAAGCTCAGGGTGTAGCCGTGGAAGGGTTCGAGGCGCGCCCACTTCAGCGTCTTGCCCTCGCCTTCGCGCACCTCCACCACCTTCTTCACGCGCAGGAAACGCTTGGGGGCGTCCTGCAGCGCGATGCCGGCGCTTTGCAGCAGGAAGACGAAACTGGCCGCCGAGCCGTCGAGGATGGGCACCTCCTCGCCGGTGATGTCGACGTACAGATTGTCCAGGCCGAGGCCGGCGCAGGCCGACATCAGGTGTTCGATGGTCTGCACCTTGGGCGCACCCGGGTCGCCGCCGGCGCTGATCGTGCTGGCCATGCGCGTGTCGCTCACGGCCCAGGCGTTGACCGGGATGTCCACCGGGATCGGCAGGTCGGTGCGGCGGAAGATCACACCGCTGTCCGGCGGCGCCGGGCGCAGTGTGAGCTCGACCTTGTGCCCGCTGTGCACGCCCACGCCGACGGCGCGCGTGATCGACTTCAGGGTGCGCTGGCGCAACATGCCGCGCATTGTCGCCGCTGGCGCATCAGAACTCGAACTTCAGGGCCATGCCGAACTCGCGCTCGCGCGACCGGCCGGCCGCGCGGGCGGCAAACAGCACGAGCTCCAGATCTTCGGCCAATGCCCCGCTCCAGGCCAAGGCGGCCAGCACCGGCTCGCCGCCGACGCGTGCGAACTCGATGCGCCAGGTTCCGAGTTCGGGCAGGTCCTGTTCGAGCGCCAGCGACCAGGGGCTGCGCCAGCGGCCCGCGTCGCGCTCGCGGCGCAGGCCGAACCCGGCCTCGAACCAGGTGCCGGGCCACAGCGCGAAGGCGCCGGTGGCCTGCACGGTCAGGTCCTGGCGGCGCCAGGCCCGCCCATCCTCGGCAGCCAGTTCCTGGTTCAGGCCCAGGCTGAGAACCCATTCCCGCGCCGCGAGCTACGGCGACCTGGCCAGCTGCCATTCGATGCCCAGCGCCAGCATGTCGCTGCGTGCCGGCCCGCTGCGCTCGCGCGCAAATTCACCCTGCCACTCCAGGCCCTCGCTGACGCCGCACAGGACTTCGGCAGCGATGGCATGCCCGGTGATGCCGTCGGCGTCGCGCAGCCAGGCCCGGGCGATCTCCACTTCGCAGTCACCGGGTTCGGGCGGCTCGACGCCGACCGGCGCGGCGCCGGCGACACCCCAGGCCGCGAGCAGTCCGGCCAGTACGTCAAAGCGCCAGGACCGCCCCACGCGGCCTCGGTCTAGGACACATGGCCGGTGGCGCCATCGGTCGCCACCGCCGAGAGTGGTGCGGCCGGGAACTCCGGCATCCGCCCTGCAGATCCACCTCCAAAGGAGACCGATCATGACCCTGCCCCTCTCTACTTCAAGCTCAAGCGCGTGCAACCGCCGACTCGCCGGCCTGCTGCTGCTGAGCCTGGCCGGCGCGGCCCAGGCCGGTGACGAGCGCCATTGCAGCGCGACCGCCGACCTGATGCTCCAGGCCTGTCGCGCCGAAGCGCGCGACGACCGGCTGAGCATGCTGGCGGCCTGCGCCAATCTGGTCGACACCCAGGCCGCAGCGCGCTGCGAGGCGGCCGCCCAGCTCGCCCTGCCCGCCGCCCTGCGCGAATGTAGCGCGGTGCGCGACTGGCGCGGCCAGGCCTGTGCCCGGCTCGGCGAGGCGCGCTACGACCCGCCCTTCGATCCGGCGTCCTTCGACCCGAACTTCGGCGGCCTGTCGCGGCCCAACCCCTATCGCCCGCTGACCATCGGCCACCGCTGGGAGTACGCCGGTGGCGACGAGACCACGGTGATCGAGGTGCTGCCGGAGACTCGGCTGATCGAAGGCGTCAGCTGCATCGTCGTGCGCGACCTGGTCTACGAAGACGGCCGGCTGCACGAAGGCACCGACGACTGGTTCGCGGCCGGCCTGGACGGCAGCACCTGGTACTGCGGCGAGGAGTCCAAGGACTATGTCTGGAACGACGGCGACCAGCCGCCGCGCGCCGAGCTCGTGTCGAACGAGGGCAGCTTCAAGCATGGCCGCGACGGCGCCAAGGCCGGCGTCATCATGCCGGCCCTGCCGGCACCGGGCATGGCCTACCGCGAGGAGTTCTATCTGGGCGACGCCGAGGACGTCGGCGAGGTACTCGCCAGCGCCTGGTCGCCAGGCCAGGACCCGCAGCTCGACCGCTTCGTCCCGCTGGCCCTGGCGCAGCGCATGTGCAAGCAGGACTGCGTCGTCACGCGCCATGTCTCGCTCGAGCCCGGCGTCGAGGAACTCAAGTACCATGCCCGCGGCATCGGGACCTTTCTCGAGATCGACCCGGCCGAGGGGGTCAAGCTGCAACTCGTGAACTGCAACTTCGATCCACGTTGTGTCGGGCTGGTGCAGCGCTGAACCGCCATGCCATGAACGACCTGCTTGACCATCGCACTCGCCTGTGGGCGCTGGCGGCCGTGCTGCTCGGCGGCGTGGCCCTGGTCCTGGTCGAGTGGGTCGACGAGCCCGAGGCGACGGCGCTCGACCTGTTTCTGGAATGGCTGAAGTCGGCGCCGATCGTGGTCACCAGCGTCGGCGTCGCCCTGCTCTTTCGCGTCGCGCGGCATCAGCGCGAGGAACATCTCGCGGTGCTGCGCGACCTCGAGATCGCGCGCCTGCAGGGCCAGCGCTGGCGCAACGAATCGCGGGCCCTGCTCGCAGGACTCGGCGAGGCCATCGACCGCCAGTTCGGCCAGTGGAGTCTGACCGATGCCGAACGCGAAGTGGCCCTGCTGCTGCTCAAGGGCCTGAGCACGAAGGAGATCGCCGCCGTGCGCGGCGGCAGCGAGCGCACGGCGCGTGAACATGCCAGCGCCGTCTACACCAAGGCGGGGCTGACCGGCCGCGCCGCGCTGGCGGCCTTCTTCCTTGAGGACATGCTCGCGCCGATCGCCATCCAGCGCTGAAGCACGCCGTCGCCCATGACCCGGAAAGGGCGATTCGTCGCAGCGCGTCGGATGCCGCAACGACCTGGCCGACATACTTCGGGATTCGCCCGATCGAGACCCGCCGATGATCCGCACTTCCTTGACCCTGCTGCTGTCCGCCACCGCCATGAGCACGCCCGCGCACGCCCAACGCCCCGAGACCCGCGATCGAACCCAGATTCCAGCCGAATTCCGCTGGGACTTCATCGCGATCTACCCCGACTGGGCGGCCTGGGAGCAGGGCCTGAAGACGATGGAGGCGAAGATGGACAGCTTTGCCGCGCGCAAGGGCAGCCTGGCCTCGGGCGCGACGGCCGTGCTCGAGGCCTACCAGGCCTACGACGAGATCGGCAAGCTGCAGTACCTGACCTACCGCTACCCGCAGCTGCAGCGTGACGTCGACACCCGCGAGCAGGCGGTGTCCGGCCGCTTCCAGCGTGTCGGCGCGATGTTCGCCAGGTTCGATGCCGCCACCGCCTGGTTCACGCCCGAGCTGCTGCGCATCCCCGAGACGACGATGCGCGGCTGGCTTCACACGACGCCGGCGCTGGCGCCCTACCGCTTCCCGATCCTCGAGCTCTACCGCAAGCAAGCGCATGTGCTCGACGAGAAGGGCGAGCGCCTGCTGGCCCTGGCGAGCCAGCTGAGCCAGTCGCCGCGCGGCGTGTACACGGAGCTGTCGACCTCCGACATCCAGTGGCCGACCATCACCACCAGCGACGGCAAGAGCGTGAAGCTCAGCCCGGGCAACTACGCCGCACTGCTGGAAAGTGCACCGGTCCAGGCCGACCGCGCCAAGGCCGCCGCGGCGCATGTGGGCACCTACGGCGCCAACGCCAACACCTATGCCGCGATCTACAACGGCGTGCTGCAGCGCGACTGGTTCCTGACCCAGGCGCGCCACTTCGAGACCACGCTCGATGCGGCGCTGGACGACGACGCCGTGCCGCGCAGCGTGGTCGAGACCCTGGTGGCCACCACGCGCGCCGGCACCGCACCGCTGCAGCGCTACGCGAAGCTGCGCAAGCAGCTGCTCGGCCTGGACAGCTACCATCTGTATGACGGCTTCGTGCCGATCTTCCGCGTCGACAAGACCTACCCCTACGCGACCGCCAAGGCGAATGCCCTGGCCTCGGTGGCCGCGCTCGGTGCCGACTACGTCGAGCGCTACGAGCGCTTCGTCGGCGGCGGACGCATCGACGTCTACGAGAACGAAGGCAAGCGCAGCGGCGCCTACAGCGCCAATGTCTACGGCGTCGGCCCCTACCTGCTGCTCAACTACAACGACACCCTGGACTCGATGTTCACCTTCGCCCACGAGGCGGGGCATGCGATGCACAGCGTGCTGTCCAACGCGCACCAGCCCTTCGTGACCAGCAGCTACACGATCTTCGTCGCCGAGGTCGCCTCGACGATGAACGAGCGGCTGCTGATGGAGTACCTGCTGGCCCGGACCACCGACCCGAAGGAGCGTTTCCTGCTGCTGCAGCACGCCGTCGACCAGATCGTCGGCACCTTCTACACCCAGGTCATGTTCGCCGACTACGAGCTGCAGGCGCACAAGCTCGTCGAGCAGGGCCAGCCGGTCACCCCCGAGGTCCTGAACGGCATCTACAAGGGCCTGCTGAAGACCTACTACGGCGACGCGGTGACGGTCGACGAGTTCTACGCCTGGACCTGGGCGCGCATCCCGCACTTCTACAACTCGCCCTACTACGTCTTTCAGTACGCCACCTGCTTCGCTTCGTCGGCCGAACTCTTCCGGCAGATGAACAGCGGCGACGGCAAGGCCCGCGAAGCGGCGCGCCAGCGCTACCTGACCCTGCTGTCCTCGGGCGGCAATGCCCAGCCGATGGTGCAGCTGAAGACCGCCGGCGTCGACCTGACCCGGCGCGCCACGGTGCAGGCGGTGGTGGACCAGCTTGACGAGCTGGTCACGCGCATGGAGGCCGAGGCGGCGAAGATCCGCTGAGCGCGCTGGCCGGGCGATGTGATTCGAGCCAAGGCGCAGAACGCGGACAATCCGCGCCTTCGCCCGAATCACGCCGTCGCCATGTCCTCGTCGACACCGTCGTCCGCCCCCACCGGCCAGCGCTGGGCCTGGCTGCCGCCGATCGGCAGCTGGCGCTACTACCTGTTGCTGGGGCTGCTCGGCAGCCTGGTGCTCGGCCCGCTGGGCGGCATCACCGCCTCGTACATGAACTTCTCGATCGGCTTCTTCGTCGGCGGGCAGGTGCTGGCCGGCATCCTCGGCTCGACCGTGACCTTCGGCTACGGGCCGGAGGGCAAACATGGCGCCAACTACATGCAGACCGCAGCCGCCTCGGTGGCCGGCATGGCCGGCATGGGGGTGCTGCTGCAGGCGATGCTGTGGATGGGCCTGCCCGAGCCGCCGCTGTGGCAGCTGGTGCTCTACATGGGTGCGATCGGCATGTTCGGCGCCGGCGTCGGCATGCTCTACACGCCGATCCTGGTCGACCGGCTGCAACTGACCTTTCCGTCCGGCCTGGCGGTGGCCAACATCCTGCGCGCGCTCACCGACCCGGTGCTGCTGAAGCGCTCGGTGGCGCGGCTGGGCAGCGGCATCGGCCTGGGCGTGGCCGGCGGCATCGGCGGCGCCAAGCTGGCCTGGCTGGGGACGATCGAACTCAGCACCTCCACCCTGGGTGCGGGCATGCTGGTCGGCGCGCGCATCGGTATCCCGGCCCTGGTGGCGTCGCTCACCGGCACCGCACTCATCCCCTGGTTCGTGTCCATCGGCTGGCTGGCCGCCGGCGAGCCCTACCGCAAGATCACCTTCCTGCTCGGCCTGGGCATGATCATGGGCGCGGCGCTGCTCGACATCGGCGGCATCCTGCTGCAGGCCGCGACACGCTGGCGCAGCCGCGCCCCGGCCGAACAGGCCGCGCCAGAAGAAGCCTGGAAGCGCACCCACACCGGCCGCCTGCTCGCCTGGACCCTGTTCTGGGCCGTGGCGGTGGTCTGGCTCGGCGCCGAACTGCTGCACCAGCCGGTGTTCTTCATGGCCTTCGCGGTGGCCCTGGTCTTCGTGTTCACGATGGTCAACGGCATCTCGCTGGGCATCAGCGACTCGAACCCGATCTCCTCGGCTTTCGTCGTCTCGGTGGTGCTGATGGCCGCACTCGGCCTGAAGGACCCGACCGTCGGCCTGATGGCGGGCGCGATCCTGCTGGTGGCCACCAGCGTCGCCGGCGACATGCAGCAGGACCGCTCGACCGGCTGGCGCCTGGGCACGCCGCGCACGATCCAGTTTCGCTTCCAGGTGCTGGGCCTGGTGGTCGGCGCGGTGATGACGGTGGCCTTTGCGCGCCTGTTCATCGGCGCCTACCCGGTGCTGGCCCTGGACCAGACCACGCTGCCGGCCGACCAGCAGCCGGCGCAATGGGCCTCGGCGATGACGTACAAATTCGTCGGCGCCCTGCGCAGCTTGACCGACGACAAGCCCTACCAGCGCACCGCGATCTGGGTCGGCGTGGCGATCGGCCTGCTGGTACAGGCGCTTCGGCTGGCGCTGTTGCGTCGGCCCGCCTACCAGCGCTGGCGCGAACGCAGCGGGCGCAGGCGGGCGACGGACTTCGTGCTCGATGCGGTGATCCTGCCCTCGCCCTACGCCTATTCCTTCGGCACCTTCCTCGGCCTGGCGACGTCGGCCTGGTTCGCCGCCGGTGGCGTGATCTCGAGCGCCGCGGCCAGCGTCAACGAGCGGCGTGGCCGGCGGCCCGAGGACGAAGGCCTGCCGGCGGACATGAGCACCAGTTCGCTGATCGGCGGCGGCCTGATCGCGGGTGATGCGCTGGCCGCGCTCGGGCTGGGGGTGGCGGGGCTGCTGGCGACGCTGCTCGCCTGAGCGCCGCGAATCTCGAAGGCCGCCCCTGCCCGAAGGATCGATCCGCAGGCGGCGCGCGAACCGCCGACGACCCCGACCCCCTACGTTGAACGCGACGCCGCATTGACAGCACCCCACCGCGTGCCGGACAACCCGGCACAGTCGGTCACCGGGAGGAAGTCATGACCACCGCGCTGCGTACGCTCGCTCTGGGAATCGTGCTGTCGGCCGGTCTGGGGGCCGGCATGGCACCGACGTCCGCCGCCGCCGCGGCACCCGGTCTGTACCAGCCCCGCGGCGCCGAGCCGCAGCAACTGCCGCGATCGGCGTCGAAGCGGCGTGCGGTCCGGCCCCGGGCCGCGACCATCGAAAACGGCCGCGTCTGCACGACGATCGACTTCGAGGGCGTGGGTGACCTGACGGCGGTGCCGACGATCGCGGGCATCCACACCCCGGAGTGGCTGGGCATCGTCGACTACGACGTCGGCGGTTCGGGCAACTTCGCGCAGGAGCCTTCGCCGCAGACGATCGCCTTCTGGCTCGGCGGCAACCCGGCCCAGCGCGACATCGTGTTCGACAACCCGGCGTCGAAGGTGGAGTTCTTCTACGCCTCCTTCGTCGGCGTGCAGGTGACGGCCTACGACGCCAGCGGCGCCGTGCTGGACTCGACTTTCGGCTTCCCGAACTGGAACCAGGGTGTCGGCGACCCGACCGGCGACTTCAACCGCTGGGACCCGCTGAAGGTCGAGGCGCCGGGCAACAAGATCAAGACGGTCCGCGTCACCGGCAACACCGACCAGACCGGCATCGACAACCTGAAGGTCTGCACCAGCATCACCGTCGACGCGGTCGAGCTCACGCAGGCGATCCAGGAATACCAGTCGCTCGACGACCTGAAGGCCAGCCTGGCGGCGACCCGCGAACCACCGGTGCCGCTGGTCGCCGGCAAGCCCGCCGCGGTGCGCGTCTACTTCCAGAAGGTGGACAACGTCACCACCGTGCGTGTGCGCCTGAGCGGCGCGATCAACGAGACCCGCGCCCTGGCCCTGCAGCCGCAATGCAGCGCCGAGGACCAGCGCCGGCAACGCAACGGCTGCCAGTCCATCGACTTCTACTTCACGCCGCCCGAGGGCAACTGGGACCTCAAGCTCGAGGTGCTGGATCCGTCGGACGAGGTGCTGGACACCCATGACCTGCCGCTGAAGAGCCGCAAGACCGACACGCTGGCGCTGCGTGCGGTGTCGGTCTGCGATGCCAAGGACGCCGCCGGCAACTGGCTGTGCGAGCCTGCGGCCGGCCTGGCCGGCGCGGTCGGCGCATTGCGCAAGATCGCACCGACGGCCTCGGTGACGGTGGCGACGACGAACAGTGTCGTGCGCCGCGACGTCGCCGTCTACGCCAGTGTCGACAACTGGTGGCCGGTCGCGATCAAGGACGTGAACGACCTGTACGGGCTGTTCGACTCGGCGGTCGACCTGTTCGGCAGCCACCGCGTCTACTACGGCATGATCCGCCCCGCGCTGCCGGGTGGCACCGGCGGCATGGCCCACGACCTGCCCTCGCGCGGCGCCGGCAGCCGCTCGAGCGTCACCCGGCTCGGCGTCGAGACGGTGGCTGAAGTCGTGGCCCACGAAACCGGGCACACCCTGGGCCTGCGCCATACGAACAACGGCCTGCCGGCCGCCGGTGCCAGCCCCCCGGGCTGCTACAACCTGGCGGTCGACGGCGCCACCGACTGGGCTTTTGCCGACAACCGGATCCAGAGCGCGGCGCGCCTGGAAGTCGGTTTCGACGTGGCGACCAAGAAGGCCCTGGCGCCGGAGAGCACCTTCGAGATCATGAGCTACTGCGTGCCGCGCTGGATCTCGCCGCAGCGCTATCGCTCGATGATCACGGCGCTCGACGGCGGCGCCGCGGCCCGCATCGCCAGACCTGTGCGCAAGCCCAAGGCTCGGCGCATGGGCCCGGCCGTGGCGGCGGCGGGCGGCTTCTGGACCGTCTCGGGCAGCATCGACGGCAGCAGCGGCGCGGTCAGCTTCGACCCGCTGTTCGACGACGCGGCACAGGGCCCCGCCGACAGCGGCAGCGGCAGCCACCGACTCGAGGTGCGCGACGCCGCCGACAACGTGCTGGCGCTGCGCCGTTTCACGCCCACTTCGGCCAGTTCGGAGACCGACGGCCCCGAGATCCATGGCCCGGCGTCGTTCTTCGAGATCCTGCCGACCTCGCCGACGGCCACGCGCATCGTGATGATCGCCCCCGGCGAGCAGCTTGTCGGCCAGATCACCTTCGGTGGCGCCGCGCCAACGGTTTCACTGCTGTCGCCGGCCGGTGGCAGCGTGTCCGGCCCGCAGCTCGTGCAGTGGAACGTGGCCGACACCGACAGCGCCGAGCATGCCAGCCGCGTGTACTACTCGCCCGACAACGGCGCCACCTGGTCGCAGATCGGCCGCCTGGACAGCGGCAACAGCCTGCTGGTGGACTTCGCGACCCTGCCCGGTGCGGACGGCACGGCGCGGGTGATGGTCAGCGCGTCCGACGGCGTCAATTCGGCGTCGGCGAGCTCGCTGCCCTTCAGCGTCCCGCGCTCGGCACCGTCGACGGTGCGCATCCTGTCGCCGCAACCCGGCACCGCCTTGCTGCCGCTCGAGCCGGTCACGCTCGAAGGCATGGCCTACGACGTCGACGACGGCCTGCTCGACGGCGCCTCGGTGGTCTGGCGCAGCGACCGGGCCGGGCTGCTCGGCACCGGCGCCGTGCTGCGCACCGACAAGCTCGGCAAGGGCACGCACCGGCTGACGATGACGGCCACCGACCGCGACGGGCAGTCGGCCGCCGCACTGCTGACGGTGAAGGTGGCCGGCGGCGCGCCGACGATGGACCTCACGACCACCGGACTCGACCAGTATCCGACGACCTGCGTGGAGGCGACGATCGACCCGCGCATCGAACCCGGCAGCGTCGGCCTGCAGCGCGTCGAATACAGCCTGGACGGTGGCCTGGCCTGGACCACGGTGCCGCTGAACCGCGTGCCGTTCAAGCTCATCGTGCCCGGCAGCGGCTATGTGCACCTGGTGGCGCGCGCCTACGACCAGGCGGGCCAGTCGGCCGCGGCGGATGCCCGCTTCATCGTCGACTCGCCCTGTGTCCAGGCCGGTGCGCCCAAGATCGCCGGCACGGTCTTCGCCCAGGATGTGGTGGCTCCCGGCGTGCAGTACGTCGACATCACTTTTACCAATGGTGGCCGCGGTGAGGCGCAGCAGATCGCGATCGAGTCGCTCGCCCTGCGCACGCTCTCGGGCAGCGGTCAGGTGAGCATCGACGCGACGCGCACGCCGCCCCTGCCGATCGCCTTGCCCAACCTGCTCGTCGGGCAGACGACGACCCTGCGCATCCACCTGAACGTGCCCGCCAGCGTCAAGCGCTTCAGCATCACCGAGTCCGGCCGCTTGCGCGACCGCTTCGGCCGGCCGCTGAGCTTTTCCACCGCGCAGTCGGTGATCCCGCGCTGAACCCACCAGGAGCAAATCCAATGAAACCGATCCGCACCTTGGCCATCGCCGTCGGCCTGTGGGTGGCCGGCGCCGGGCTGTCGGCGGCGCAGGCCCAGTGGAGCGTCGAGGCCACGCCGAACGCCGGCAACATCGAGGCCCCTGCGGGTGACTGGCTCGGATGGGGCTACAGCATCAGCAATGACGACCCGACGAACTGGCTGCTGCTCGACGGTCTGAGTGTCGACGCGCTCGAGTTCGTCGCCGATGTCGCCACGCCCTTCGACTTCCCGGCCGTCGCCCCCGGGCAGACCGTGTCGGTAGCCTATCTGCCGCCTGACGCGGGCCTGTTCGCGATGCGCTGGGCCGACGACGCGCCGGTCGGCTTCGTCAACTTCGGCAGTTTCGAGTTCACCGCGCAATGGTGGGACGGCGATCCGTTCGACGGCGGCCAGTTCACCGGCCTGGCGCCGACCCTGCTCGCCGACTTCTCGGCAAGCGTCAGCGCGCCGATCCCGGAGCCGGCCGCGGCCTGGCTGCTCCTGCTGGGCCTGGGCGGCATCGTGCTGCGCTGGCGCAGCGTCGCCCGCGGCTGATCTTCAGCGGCCGCTGCCCAGCCGCTCCAGCGCGGCCTGCGGGCCGTCAAGCACGACGCTGGCCGCGGCGCCCGCCGGCCGTGCGCGCACACGCACCTGTTCGCCGGGCTGGATGCCCCAGGCCAGGCGGACGAGATCGGGTCGGACCATCGTCGCCTCCACGTCACCGGCCTGGTAGATCACGCGCCAGCTGACGCCGCCGACATCCAGCTGGAGCGCGCAGACGCCGTCGCGCACGCAGTCGTGCAGATTGGCCAGGACTTTGCCTTCGAGGGTGAGCATCGTCATCGCAAGCTGATGGGCAGAAGCCTGTGTCTGCGCCGGGCGCGCCGCCGGCATGTCGGCCACCGGCGGCGGTCCGCACGCCGCCAGCGGCAGCACCGCTGCGACCCGCAGCCACCAGGCTGGCGCGCGACGGGTCGGGCCGACCGGGTGCCGGCATGGTTCTGGCCCACGCCGCGCGTCCACAGCGGCCATGGCCGACCTGGCCGCAGGCGGCGTCGCTGGCCCGCCGTGCAGCAGCGGACCCCCCGCGATCACGAGCACATGCTGCGCTTGGCCCGGGTCTTGGTCCATCGCCGCACTATAGGGGAGAGGACGTGCCTGCCGCGGCGCTTGCTCTGCCGGCGCCGACGCGGGTGGCAGCCTGGCGGTGATTGCACTGCGCCGGCGTCGGCGCATTGCCTGGCAAGCAACGCGCCGTGGCGATCGTTCGCCGCCTCAGCCTGGCGGTGCGATGCTGGCTTCGGCGACACGCGCACGCACGAAGTCCTCCAGCCGCGTCATCGTCACGCCCTGTTCACGCTCGAGCCGCTCGCAGCCGTCCCAGCCTTCGTCGAAGGCGTCGTCGGGCAGGCTCAGCAGCCGCAACAGCCGCGCCAGACCGGGGTGCAGCGGCCGCGCCAGCAACGCGATCGTGCGCGCCGCCGCCGCCGGCAGCCGTGACACGCGCAGCGGCCTGCCCGAAAGCCGCGCATACAGCGCCGTGACCTCGTTGTTGCTGTAGCTGCCGGGGCCACCGATCTCCAGCGTCGTGAACGGCGCCGGATCCTCGACCAGTGCCCGCACGGCCAGCCGGGCCACGTCGGTGGCGGCCACGAAGTTGCGGGGTTTCGTGCCGCTGCCGATCAGCCGCGCCCGCCCCTTGCCGAGCAGGGGCTGGCCGTTGAACAGGTGCACATGCTGCTCCATGAAGGCGCTGGGGCGCAGCACCACCCAGGGCAGGCCGCTGGCACACAGCAGCTGTTCGATCCTGTGTTTGGTGCGGAAGAAGTCGACCGGGTGGGCGGCGGCGGCGCCCATCACCGAGGTGTAGACGAATCGCTCGGCGCCGGCGTCGCGCGCCGCGGCAATCAGCGCCCGGTGCCCTGCATCGTCGACGGCCTCGGAGCGCCAGCGGCCACGGCCCAGCATTCCATGCGCTGCCGCCAGCACCCGTGTCACGCCGCGGCAGGCACGCTGCAGCGATGCCGCGTCGGTGAGATCGCCGGCCACGACCTCGGCGCCCAGCGCCGCCAGGTCGGCCGCACGCTCGGGGTGGCGGCACAAGGCACGCACCGCCAGACCGTGGGTGCGCAACAGCTGCACCACGGGCCGGCCCAGAGTGCCCGTGGCACCGACAACGAGCAGGCAGGGCGCCCTGGTGTTCATCGTGCCATTCTCGGCAGTCGCGGCCGCCCTGCCAATGGCAGCGGTGGCGAATTCAGGATCCTTCGGCCTGCCAAAGCCGCGCCTCACCCGCGGCAGGAACCGCAGGCTTGCCGGCGTTCGGCCCTGGGCCCGGGCAAGCCAGTCGTGTCCCCGCGCATCCGGACCGGCTCGCTCAGTTGGCCCTGCGTTTGCCTCGGTTCGGCATATCGGAGGCGCGAATTCAGCATCGCACCGATGACGTCGCGCCGCGGCCGGCGGCAGGATTCGCCTCAGGCGGGCACGGCGGGCCGGAGGGTCCTCTTCCACGGCCGCTCTGCCCTTGGAGACATGAAGGTGCAGCCATGGCGCAAGCAGAGAAGTCCGCATCCCCCCTGCCGGTGCGTGCACCGGCCGCCGAGCGGGTCGCCCCGCGTGCATCCCCCCCGGCCTTGGACGACCGCCGCCCCGGAGCCGTCGCCCAGCGCCATCTGCTCGACGCCATCGACCGCAGCCCGCGTGCCACTTCGCAGCGCGGGCACATCGCCGGTTGGGTCGGCGCTGCGACGGCGCAGCCAGCCACGTTGGCCGCTGCGCCGGCGCCACTGGAAGCACCGGCGCCCGCGCAGCTGACGCCTGCCGGCGTCGTGCAGCGGGACAAGCGCGTCGTCGCAGGTGTCGACGTTGACACCGACGGCGGCTACACCAATTGGGAAGGCTGGCACATCAACTGGCGGCTCGGCTCGAAGAAGGACGGGTTCGAGCAGTACCACCTCACCAGCCAGGACCGCACCCAGCACTACTTCTTCATCATCGATGGTGGCGAGCTGAAAGACACCAAGCCGACGGCCAAGCACAAGCCCAAGCGCGGCACGGTTGGCGGCCTGTCGGCTGCGCCGTCGGCGGTGCAGACCTTCGTGCGCACGAACATCGACCAGTTGCTGCCCTGAGGCTGCCTGCATCGAAAGGCCGCGCGGGCAGCCAGCCGCTGGATGCGCATCGGCGGCGGGCCGGCTTGCGGCGACGCCCCTGCGACTGCGCCCAGCACGGGACTGAAGACCGGGGTTGCCGCGGATCGGGCTGTCGCCAGGGTCAGGAACAGCGCCTGCGCGAGGTCCGGCAACAACCCAAAGCCACCCACCCCGGCAACCCGATCGGGCTGTCCATCGGCATCGGCACCTCGGAACCGGGGGAGCCGCTGTTGCGCGTGCTGGCGCGCGCCGACGCCAACAGGTACCGTGACAAGCGCGGCGCGTCGCACTGAAGCTGCGGTCGCATTGACGGGTTTGCCGTGGCGTGCCACGCGCTTTGCCACGGCCGGGGCAGGGCGCCGGCCATTCGCAAGGGCCGCGGGGTCTGTATCCATGGGGCGGCCTGGCGGAAGATTGCGCATACGACCGGCCGGAATCGACCGCTGCCGAGCCCCGGGCTGCCTTGTGCTTCGAGCCATCCCGCAATCCGCGGTCGCAGCGCATCTCCGCGCACGGCCCCGCCCGGCGCGAAGTCGACGCCTGCCGCCCGCGCCGGCGATCTCAGACCGCCTGCTGCCGGCGCCACGCCGCCGGCGTCGTATCTGGGAACAGGCGTCAACGTCGGCGGCCGGCTCTCGGCGTCGAAGAAGGCGCAGGCGCTCGCCGCGAAGGAGGCGGAGTTCCGCGCACTGATCCTGCGTGCCTACAAGGCGCAGGCGCTCGAAGGCGAGACCTTCTTCCACGGCAAGACAGGCGGGCGGCTCGTCGTCGTCGGGCCGATCAACCTGCCGGTCGGGCGCCTGTTTGTCGAAGAGGTGATCACCGAATGCCGCAAGCGCGGTGCGTCGCGCGCCGACGTGCTGGCCTTCGAGTTCGAGATGGGGCTGTTTCCGGCGGCGCTGGAAGAGGCGCGCGGCAAGGGCATCGACCTGGCGCCGAAGACGATCCCGCCCGAGGTCTTCGACAAGCGCGCGGTGGACAAGGGGCAGGTGCAGTTCTTCGACATCGCGTATGTCGAGGCGCAGCCACAGTACGCGAAAGGCCGCACGGCGAAAGACAGGCTGACGCTTGCCATCGCCCTGACCGACTTCTCGGTGCACTACACGCAGGGCGCGGCCGAGGCGGCCGAAGCGGCCTTGAAGGACGGCAAGAGCGCCGTCGTCTGCCACGCCGGCCAGCTCTACTAGCTCAGCAAGAGCAAGGACGGCGTCGTCTCCCGCGAGCGGCTGACCAAGCGGTGGACCGACTGGGTGGACTACTGGGCGGTGGACTTCGACTACGGCAGCCGCAAGGAGATCATCAAGGTTGCGCGCGGCATGGGCGTCGAAGGCCAGTTGCCGGGCGTCGAGCCGGTGCAGGGCGAGCTGCAGGTGTTCGAGGACCGCTGGACCGGCGGCTACATCTTCGAAAACGAGTGGCAGAGCTTTCGCACCCGCCGCTCGCGCGAGCTCGAGCTGGTCACCGCCGAACACGCCTACGACAAGCCCGGCCGCTACACGGTGGCGGTGAAGGTGATCGACATCTTCGGCAACGACACGATGACCCTGGTGCCGGTGAGCGTGGGCTGAGGCTGAAGGCCGGCGCCGCGCGGCGGCTCGCCCTGCAGGCAGCGCCACCGCCAGCAGAGGCTGCACCGGCCAGGCCGATTTCCTCGTTTCCGTCGAGAATGGCTTGATCGCCCGCTGGCGCATGCGCTGCTGACGCGGCAAGCACAGGGCAGCAGTTCACCCTGTCCAACCGAAGATGGCAAGGAGCCCCATGCACATGGTCATCGTTCCCGGCGGCGGGTTCGCCGCATTGACTGGCTGCCGGCCCCCGGGCCAGGCCTGGCGCAGCGGCATGCCCGGCCTGGTGACGGGCGCCAAAGGTCTTCATTGCATGGTGGCGGCTTGGCTGAAGCGACGCGCCACCCCGAACCTCGGCGGCCGCTCGTGAGCGGCGCAGCGCCTTCGACGCCGCAGACCGGCGCCCGGCACGGCCTGCTGCGCGACCGTCGCACCGACGGCGGCAAGGTCGACATGGTCGAGCTGTTCTTCGACCTGGTGTTCGTCTTCGCCATCACGCAGCTGTCGCACACCCTGCTCGCGCACCTGGGCGTGCAGACGGCGTTGCAGGTCGGGCTGCTGATGGCGGCCATCTGGTGGGTCTGGATCTACACCACCTGGGTCACCAACTGGCTGGACCCCGTGCGCGTGCCGGTGCGCGTCGCCTTGTTCGTGATGATGCTCGCGGGTCTGGTGATGTCCGCCGCCATCCCGCAGGCCTTCGGCGAGCGTGGTCTCGTCTTCGCGATGGCGTTTGTGGCGCTGCAGCTTGGCCGCACCCTGTTCTTTCTGTGGGCGGTGCGAAACGAGCGCATCACCATGCGGCGCAACTTCCAGCGCATCGCCGTCTGGCTGTCGCTGGCGGGCGTGTTCTGGGTCGCCGGTGGCCTGGCCGAGGGTCAGGCCCGCCTGGCGCTCTGGGCGCTGGCCCTTGCCATCGAAATCATCTCGCCCGCGCTGTACTTCCGGGTCCCGGGCCTCGGCCGCTCGAGCGTATCGGACTGGGACGTGGACGGCGGCCACATGGCCGAGCGCTGCGCGCTCTTCGTCATCATCGCACTCGGGGAGTCGCTGCTGGTCAGCGGCACGACCTTCGCGCAGGCCGGCTGGGATGCAGCGGTCGTGACGGCCTTCGCCTGCACCTTCGTCGGCAGCGTCTCGATGTGGTGGCTGTACTTCGACCGCGGTCTGGCCGCCGGCCACCACCGCATCGTGCACGCCGTGGACCCGGGGCAGCAGGCGCGACTGGCCTACACCTATCTGCATCTGCCGATCGTTGCCGGCATCATCGTCAGTGCCGTCGCTGACGAACTGGTGCTTGCTCACCCTGGCCATGCGGACGACGCGGCCATCGCGGCCATGCTCGCGGGCCCGGCGCTGTACCTGGCCGGCGTCGGCGCGTTCAAGTGGGCGAGCCGCGCTCAACGCATGCCGCCGCTGTCGCATCTGGTGGGCCTGTTGCTGCTGGCGCTGATGGCCGTGCCTGCGTACATGCACCTGCTGTCGGCGCTTGCGCTGGCCGCGGCAACGGCCTGCGTCCTGTTGCTGACCGCCGCGTGGGAGCATGTTTCGCTGCGGCGCCCGTCGGCCGATCCCGCGGCGTGAGGCCGGGTGCCGGCGACTCGGGCCGTCTGGCGGGCGCGAAGTTGTCGACCTGAACCGCGTCCGACTGGGCGCTCGGCGTGGACCGGGACTTGCCGCAGGCCCTTCGCGGCCGAATGGCCGGTGCAGGTCGGCTGCTTCCGCGGCCGGTCTGCGCAAAGACGTCGTGGCGGCGAGCCGGCGCGACATCCCATGCCTGCGGCGTCATCGTGCCGCCCCGCAAGGCGCCGCACCGTCGCCAACGCCGCGCACCGGGCGCAAGCGGTCGAAGCCGAGGTGGAAGGCGTAGCCATAGACGGCGTAGATCAGCGACAGGCCGATGTCCGCGGCCAATGCCTCCCACCACACCAGGCCTGTCAGTGCGACGATCAACGGCCAGGTCACCAGCGCGGCGGTCACTTCGAGGAACACGGCGTGCAGCACGCGCAGCCGGTGCGGGCGATTGCTGGCTATGCGACCGGCAAGCCGAAGTTCGACCCCGTCGAAGGCGGTGTTGTAGAGCGCCGACCAGCCCATCACCGCCGCCGACAGCACCGCCAGCACCGCCAGCGATGCACCCGTCGTCGCGCCCGTGAACAGGGCCAGCAGCGGGCTCACGATCGCCAGGCCGAGGGCCTCGAACCACAGCGTCTGGATGAGCCGCTCGCGCCGGCTGCGCATCGCGAGCGGCGGCGCCATGTCGGTCCGCGCTGCGGTGACTACCATGGTTCGCAGGTGTAGACGGCGACCACGAGAGCGCATACCGGCTGCGTTTCGCAGACGCGGCTCGCGATCGCCGTGTGCACCGGGCCGTAGTCCACGCCCCGACCGCGGCACATGGCGCCGAGCGTCGCATGCAGGTCGCGCTCGAGGCGCTCGCGATGGCCATCGTGAAGCTCGACAAAAAGCCCCGGACCATCCTCGCCCTGCTGCACCCAGCCGATGCCGGCGTGCGCCGGCTGCCCCGGTCGACTCTGGCGCATCTGCGACATCACGACGTAGAGCCGACGGCCGTGGTCGTCGGGTCGCACGCGGTGTTTCGCACGCACGATTCTCGCGTTCGGCGGAATCACCGACGACAGGCAGAGCAGGTTGTAGTTGGCCACGCCAGCGTCGATCAGCGCGGCGTCGAACGCGGCCAGCGGCGTCGGGCCGACGCCGGTTCCGGAAGACAAATGGATGCACATCGCGCGCTGCGTCGGCATCTGCATCGGCATGTCGGCCAGGTCTTCGATGTTCATGTCGTTCCTTGCTCGTGTTGCGGGCGCGGCCCGCCGGCCTTGCCGCGTGGTTTCACTTGCGCAGCCTGTCAGCGGCCGGTCCTGGTCGAAGACCTCGAAGTTCAGGCTTTCCACAATCGACGTGCTCATGACGATGTCCTTGTCGAAGCGGCGTCAGCGGGGGCGCCACGAGTCGGGTTGCGCGAGGTCGAGCCAGGTGCTGGCACACACCCAGTGCGCGGCTGGCGGCACCCAGGCGCCGCCGATTCAACTTCCGTATCCAGTGAAGACGGGCCGGCGCGGCATTTCCGGCCATGCCGGCGCGGCGCCCCCTAGGGCTAGGGGTCAGCGCATCAGGTTTGCGCTGGCCAGGGTCAGACGGGGAACAGCGTCGGCGGCGGACGGGCTCGCCGGATCGAACGCAGGCCGGAACGCACTGGACAGCGGATTCACGTGTCGGCCTTGCGCGAAGGTCGCGCGGGCATCACGATCGGCGATGCCGCACCACCGCCCAGGCGGATCCATGGCCGCATCACCTGCGTTGCCCGCCGACCCCGGCGTCGCCGACTTCGACGCGCTGCAGGAAGACCCTGCGCGCTGGATCGGCGTGGTCGCCGCGCTCGGCGCGCGCTACTCCAGCGCGCCGGCGGTTCCGGCCGGCGAGGGCACGGTGCTGGTGGCGCTGCTCGGCCGCGAGTTGGTGCTCAAGCTCTACCCACCCTTCCTGCGTGACCACTTCGAGTTCGAGCGTGCGATGCTGGTGCACCTGCAGGCCCGGCTTTCGCTGCCCACGCCGCGCCTGATGCACAGCGCCGAGCACGCCGGCTGGCCCTATCTGGTGATGACGCAGCTGCCCGGCACGCCGCTCGATCGGGTCTGGCCCAGACTGCGGCAGCACGAACGCTGCGCCGTGCTGCGCACGATCGGCCGCCTGGCGGCCGAGGTGCATGTGCTGCCGCTGGGCCCGATGCCGGCGCTGGCGCCGCGCTGGGTCGATTTCCTGCAAGGCCAGCGCGAACGCTGCCCTGGTCGCCAGCAGCGCACCGGCCTGCCTGCGCACCTGCTGGCGCAGCTGGAATCCTTTCTTGAGGGGCCCGTGCCCGAGGGCCCGGACGTGATCCTGACCGGCGAGTACACGCCCTTCAACCTGCTGCACCAAGGCAGCGGGCTGTCGGCGATGTTCGACTTCGGCGACGGCCTCGTTGGCCCGCGCGAGTACGACTGGCTGGGCCCGCTGTGTTTCCTGGCCGCGGGCGATGCCGCGCGCATCGACGCGCTGTTCGACGGCTACCACGGCCGCCCCTTCGATCGCGGTCGGCGCGAAGCCTTGCTGCGGCTGACCCTGCTGCACCGATACAGCAACCTGAAAGCGCAGATCAGCTTGCCCGGCTGGCAGGCTGCGCCCGACTTCGCTGCGCTGGCCGCCCTGATCTGGCCTTGACACGATGCTGCTGAAGCATGCCGCGCGGCGCGCCGCGCGGGCGGTCACAACAGCGTTGCCTGGCGCTGGATCCTGCGGCGGCGCACCTGTCGAACGGCTACCGGAGACGGTCGGCACGATGGGCCGTGCTCGGCCGCAATGCCGACCGGCGGCCCTTGGCCAGCCGCCCGTCGTGGCGGATGCGATGGGAGCCACCGGGCAGCACGTGCAGCACGAAGCCCCCACCCCAGGTCAGGGAGCAAGATCGGCCTTCCTTGTCGTTCCCGGAGTCATGCCATGCAAGCAGATGATGATCGGTGCACCAGGTTCCGCCGCCTGCACACCAGCGGTTGTTTCGTGATGCCGAACCCGTGGGATGTCGGGAGTGCGCGGGCTCTGGAGCAGATGGGATTCAAGGCCCTGGCCACGACCAGCGCCGGCTTCGCCTGGTCGATGGGCCGCGCTGACAATCAGGTCACGCTCGAGCAGATGCTGGAGCATCTCCGGCTCATCGTGGCCGCCGTGACGGTACCGGTGAATGCAGACTTCGAGGGCGGCTTCGCGATGGACCCCCAGGCCGTCGCCGCAAACGTGAAGCTCGCGGCGGCCACAGGCATTTCCGGACTCTCGATCGAGGACTCCAGCGGTGACCCGGCCCATCCGCTCCATGACTTCGATCTGGCGGTGGCGCGCGTGCGGGCCGCGCGGCGGGCGATCGACGAGACCGGCACCGGCGTCGTACTCACCGGCCGCTCCGAGGGCTTCGTGTGCGGACGCCCGGACATCGACGAGACGATCCGGAGACTGCGCGCGTATTCGCAAGCCGGCGCCGACTGCCTGTACGCGCCGCGGATCGACAAGGTCGAGCACATCACCGCCATCATCGCGGCGGTGTCGCCCAAACCGGTGAACCTGCTGATCAACTCGCCGTTCATGACGGTCGCCGACGCGGCGGCTCTGGGCGTGCGCCGAATCAGCGTCGGCGGCACCCTGGCGCGTACGGCGTGGGCCGGGTTCCTGCTGGCCGCGAGGGAGATCGCGGACACCGGGACGTTCTCCCGGTTCGAGCGGCTGCCGAACGTCGATGCACTGTTTCGCGGGACGGCGTAGCGGGCATTCGATCCGCCGGAGGCGCAGGACCAGGGCCGCCGCCCTGTGAAGGCCCGCAGCACCTTGCGGACCGATTCGAATCGCCTGCCCCGCTTCGGCGCCTCGCTGACCGCGACGTGGCCGAGACCGTGAGTGCGAGCGCCGAAGTCGACGATCGGACAACGTCTTCCGCTTTGCCGTCGGGAATGGATTGATCACCCGCGGGCGCCTGCGCTACGGACGCAGCAGGCACACGGCAGCCGTTCACCATCTGCAGCCGAAAGAGGCAGGCGCCCCATGCACGGGGTCATCGTTCTCGGCGGCGGGTTGGCTGCATTGATTTGCTGCCTGCTCCTGGGACATGCCTGGATCAGCGGCATGCGCGGCCTGGTGACAGGTGCCAGGTTCTTCATTCCACCGTGCTTGCCTGGCGCCTTCGTCAATATGTACCTGGGCGTTCAGCATGGATACGCATGGGGCGAGGCGTTCCCCATCGTCCTGGCCCGCTTCGCCGTGCCGACCGTGGTGGCCGGTTTGATCGGGTGGCGGCTTACGCTGAAGCGACTCGCCATCACGCCGCTGTCGCAGGCCCTGCTCGCGCATCAGGGCTTGCAGACGGGGTTGCAGGTCGGGCTGCTGATGGCGTTTGTGGCGCTGCAGCTTGGCCGCACCTTTCTGTGGGCCGTGCAGAACGATCGCATCACCAAGCGGCGCAACGTCCGCAGGCGTGTCGTGCCGAGCGTGATCACAATGCACGGAAGCTTCAAGCACCCGCACGCCGTCGCGGGGCGGGAGCGAACGGGGGTGGCATGACCGACGACAGGACCCCGCCGCGCACCTTCGCGCATGTGCGGGCCGAGGAGCGTGACGCCATCCGACAGGGTCGCGACGCGCTGTCCTTGCCTGACGAGGCCGGGTTGGTCGGGCTCGCCTTGTCCGGCGGCGGCATCCGCTCGGCGACCTTCTGTCTCGGCGTGATCCAGGCGTTCGCCCGTGCGAAGAAGCTGGCCGCGGTCGACTACCTCTCCAGCGTCTCCGGTGGCGGCTACATCGGCGGCTGGCTCAGCGCGTGGGTCTACCGCAAGGGGCTCGACCGTGTGCAGAACACGCTCTCGCGCCCGGCGCGGCCGGGCGTATTCGTCGAGGCGCCCGAGATCACCTGGCTGCGCCGCTACAGCAACTACCTCGCACCGAAACTGGGCCTGCTGTCGGCCGACTCGATGACCCTGGTCGCCACCTGGATGCGCAATGTGCTGCTGAACCTGGTGGTCGTCGTCTCCTTGATCGCGCTGCTGGTGCTGCTGCCGCGCCTGCTGATCGAGCCGGCGATGTTTGCCATCGTGCACCGGCGTGCCGAGGTGGGCTATGCGGCGTTGTGGTTCGTGTTCTTCCTGTTCCCGCTCGCGATCTCGTTCAACCTGATGCGCAGCATGCGCGGCGGTCGCGACCCGACGCCGAACTGGATGAACACCACCGGCGGCGTGTTCGCTGCCGTGCTGATCCCGGGCATGGTGACGACGGTGCTGAGCAGCGTCGCGATCTTCGACGCCGGCCCCGACGGCGCCTATGACGTGCCGGGCCTGGCCGCCGGCGCGTCGCTGCTGCTGGCGCTGGCGGGCGCGCTGTGGGTGCCGTGGAGCCTGTGGCATGCCCGCGGGCGGGTCGGCCCGGTGCTGCGCGAGGCCGGCATCTTTGCGCTCGCCTACGCCGGCGCGCTGGCGGCGGGGCTCGCCCTGCTGCGGTTTTTCACGCAGGTCGTGGTCCCGACCGCAGAGGGTGAGGTCGAACGTGCGGCGAACCTGCTGACCTTCGGGCCGCCGGCGCTGCTGATCACCTTCGGCGTCAGCGGCTCGGTGATCGTGGGGCTGGTCGGGCGCGCTTACGAGGAGCGCACGCGCGAATGGTGGGGCCGCATGAACGCCTGGTTCGTGACGCTCGGGCTGACCTGGCTGGCACTGTTCCTGTTGAGCTTCTACGTAGCGCCGGTGTTGCGCTGGGCCCAGGCGAACAGCGGCAACTGGGCCGCCGGGCTGGCCGGTGCCGGCTGGCTTGGCACGCTGCTGACGGCGCTGCTCGCGCCCAAGCCCGATGCCAAGGCCTCGGCCTGGAGCCGCTGGGCCGTCAAGGGGCTGGACCTGATGGCCACGATCGCGGTGGCCGGGTTCTTTGTTGCGGTCGCGGCCGGGGTCTGGTTCTCGCTCGCGGCGCTGGCCGACGTGAAGCCCGCCGCGCCGCGATCGGCGGCGCACCACGCGGCGCTCGAACTGAGCGTCAAGGTCGACGCGCGGCAGACCCGGCTCGCCTACGCCGGATCGGGCGGCAGTCCGGCGCCGCTCGTGGACTTCGTCGCCGCGAGCTTTGTCGACCAGACCGCCGTCGTGCACAGCAGCGTGACGATCGGCCGCGGCCTGGCGCTCGACACGACGCTCGCAATGACGATCGGCGGCCTGCTGCTGTTCGGCGTGTTCGGCTGGCGCGTCGACGTCAACAAGTTCTCGCTGCACGACCTCTACAAGAACCGCCTGATCCGCTGCTACCTCGGCGCGACCCGGCAGGAATTCCGCCGCGCCCATCCGTTCACCGGCTTCGACGAGGACGACGACCTCGCGCTCGACAAGCTGCAGGGCTCGGGTTTGCGCCAGGCGCGGCGCGGCCAGACGCGGCCCCCGACGCGGCCAGTGCCGGTGCGCCCGGTGCACCTGCTCAACGCGGCGCTGAACCTGACGCAGGGCGACAACCTTGCATGGCAAGAGCGCAAGGCGGCGTCGTTCACGATGTCGCCGTACTACTGCGGCTACACGCTCGGCCCGGGCACGGGTGACGCGCGCCACTCGCGAGCGATCCGCGACGACGCGCCGCCAGGCGAGGGTTACCGGCCGACGTCCGAATGGGCCGCGCGGGACGGCGTCAACCGGCGCTTCTCGCTCGGCATGGCGATGGCGACCTCGGGTGCCGCGCTGAGTTCGAACCGCGGGCGCGGCACGACCGCCGCGCTGGCCTTCCTGAGCACGGTCTTCAACGTGCGCCTCGGGCGCTGGTCGCCGAACCCGCGCGCCAGGCGCTGGCGCGACTCGGGGCCACGCTTCGCGCCGGTTTGTCTGCTGCTCGAGCTGTTCGGCTACTCCAACGAGGCGCGCAGCTTCGTGCACCTGTCCGATGGCGGTCACTTCGACAACACCGGCGTGTATGAACTCGTGCGACGCCGCTGCCGCACCATCGTTCTGGTCGACGCGGCGGCTGACCCCGATCGCCGGCTCGACGACCTGGCCAACCTCGTGCGCAAGTGCCGCGTCGACTTCGGCGCCGACATCCATCTGCCGCTCGAGGGCTTCCAGTCGGGTGCGCAGGCCGGCAGCGACGGCAGCGGCTTCGCTTTCGGCCAGGTCGACTACCACGACGGTTCGGCGCCGGCGGCGCTGGTGGTGATCAAGCCGACGCGGCTGGCGCTGAAGCAGCTCACGGTCGACGTGTTTTCGTACGGCAGGCGGCACGCGAGTTTCCCGCAGCAAGCGACTGCCGACCAGTTCTTCGACGAGAGCCAGTTCGAGAGCTATCGCGCACTCGGCGAGGGCATCGCCGAGGACTGCCTGAAGAACGACGCCTGCCCGCCGGCCATCGCGTGGCGGGCGCCGCAGCCGGGAGCCGGGCATGGCTGAGCCGGCGGTCGCCCGACGCCACGGCCGCCACGCGCCGCCGCCGGGCCTGTGGCAGACGCTGGCGACGACGCTGCGGCGCGTCATCGCAAGGGCTTTCGAAGCTGCGGCCGAACGCTGGCTGTGGCTGGTCGGGCTGGCCGCCGCACTCGCCTTCGCGGTCCTCTCGCAATGGAGCGAGGAGCTCGCGCGCGGCGGCGAACCGGGCGAGCGCTGCGTGCGTGCGGCCTTCGGCGTCGCGGCGGTCGCAGACGACCCGGCATGTGCACCGCAGTTGCGCCGCCTGGTCGCCGCCGCGCCACCGGGCGATGCGCTCACCTGCGCGCCCGGCGGCCGCAACACCGCGCGCCTGTGCGCCTTCGAGGAGCCGGGCCATCCGCGCCTGTTCGTCTGGGCCGACAACCTGTTCGTCGCGCTGTACACGCTGTTCTTCGTGGCCAGCATCGCTGCGGCCTACGAGCGGCTGCGCCCGCCCGGCAGGTCTGTGCCACGCCTGCGCCACCTGGCCTTCGTGTTGTCGATCGCGAGCTGCCTGGCCGCGGCCGCCCTCGACCTCGGCGAGAACTTCTGGCTGCTCGCGCGCATCGGCCAGCCGCTCGACGACGCGGCCGCGGGGCTCGGCGTGGTGGCCACGGCAAGCCTGTGGAAGTTCCGTCTTGCCGGGCTGAACCTCTTGCTGACCTTCGGCTGGATCGTCTGGGCGGCCTGGCGCAGGCGCATCCCGTACGCCCTGCTGCTGCCGTGGCCGCAGCGCTGCTGGGACAGGTCGTCTCGTGCGTGGTTCGATCCGTCGAGCGTGCGCTACGACGTCGCCAACACGGCGTGGGCCCATCCGCTGTATCCGCGCGACCTGATGGGGCTGGTGGGCGCGCCGGGCGACGCCGAGCTGCACTGTGAGCGTGACGGCAACCGCCTGCGCATCCGTGTGCGCTCGGCGCGCCTCGCCGATCCACACGTGGTCGACGTTGAACTCGACCTGCCGCGCCGCGGCGTGCGCACGGTCACGCTCCGCTGCCCGAACCTCGTGCCGAAGCTGCACGACCAGGGCCTCGGCGAACGCATCGTGCTGGCGGGGTGCCGAACGGCGTGGCGGCTCGGTGCCGAGGCGCTGGAGTCCCCGGTGCCGGCGTCGGACGACGAAACGGCCCGCGCGCAGAACCGGCGTTGGGTGCGCATGGCGTTGCGGCTGGGCTGGGACGCCGAACTGTCCGATGCGGTGCGCCAGGTGCTGCCGCCGGGGTTGGCGCACCTGGGCAGCCTCCAGGCCCTGATGGCCTATCCGGACGGGCGCCGGTGGTGGTCGACCGCGAACATGCCGCTGCTGCTTCGCTTTGTCTGTCACCCCGAGCGCGCGCAGGCGGCGCTGCGCCAGCCTGACCGCGAACGGCTTGCGAACGACCACCGGTGCCTGGCCCGCTTGCACGCCTATGCGCGCGAGCAGGGCATCAGGCTCGGTCTGTAGGCCGCTGCGAGCAGTCAAGGATCGCGGCGCCCGCCAGCGCCGCAACCATGGGCTGGCGGTGCGCCCGCTGTGCCAGACGCCGGGCGTGTTCAGCCCCTCGTCGCTGTGCTGCCGCAGCGCCGGCGCGGCCGTGCTCGCCATCGGCGACCACGGCGACCGAGAGACGAGTGCCTATGCAGCGGCCCTTGCGAACGACCGGGCGATGAACGCACGGTCGGTGCCCACCGATCGCCGACGCCGAAGTCGCCGCGAAGGCCCGCATTCATGATCCCGTGGCTGTCGGTTGTCCGGGAAACGGAGCGCTCGCTGTCAACTGCCGCTGCCGTAGGGCCGCGTGATGATCTCCAGAAAGTGGCCGTTGGGGTCGTTCCAGTAGACGCCGCGCCCGCCATCGTGGTGGTTGATGCGGCCCGGCTGCTGGTGCGCCGGGTCCGCCCAGTACGGCAGCCCCCGCGCCTGGATGCGCTCGAAGATGCGGTCGAACTCTTCTTCGCTGACGAGGAAGGCGTAGTGCTCGATCGTGAGGTGCTCGTCGGCGAGGATGTAGGCCAGCGTGACATGGTTGTCGAGTTCGACATCCCAGAACGGCCCGAACCTGACCGGGGCCGGACGGCCGAGCATTTCGGCGAGGAAGGTGGCGGACGCGAGTGGGTCGCGGGCGTGAACGATGGTGTGGTTCAGTTCGATCGACATCGCCTTGCTCCATGCTGAAAGGCCCCCACGCCGCAGCATGCGACCGGCATGCGGGCCATCGCTGCGCCGTCGGTTCGCCGATGATCGCTCGGCATGCCATCCCAGGCCGGACGCCGACAGCTTTCAGGGGTCGCCCGATCAGCCCCGCCGCGCCTTCTCGATCGTCGCGATGTCGATCTTGCCCATCTGCATCATCGCTTCGAACGCACGCTTGGCGGCGTGGCGATCGGGGTCGACGATTGCGGCCATCAGGGCGCGCGGCGTGATCTGCCACGACAGGCCCCACCTGTCCTTGCACCAACCGCAGGCGCTCTCCTGCCCGCCGTTGCCGACGATCGCATGCCACAGGCGGTCGGTTTCCGCCTGGTCGTCGGTCGCCACCTGGAACGAGAAGGCCTCGCTGTGCTGGAAGGCCGGCCCGCCGTTCAAGCCGAGGCACGGGATGCCCATCACGGTGAACTCCACCGTCAGGACATCGCCCGCCTTGCCCGAGGGGTAGTCGCCCGGCGCGTGGTGCACCGCATCCACCGAACTGTCGGGGAAGGTCGCGGCATAGAACTGCGCGGCCTGCAGGGCCGTGCCGTCGTACCAGATGCAGATCGTGTTCTTGGCGGTCATCTTCGCTCTCCTTTCGTTCACGCCCATCAAGGCTGGCGGCCGAACCCCGGCCCATCGAGACGCCGCAGTGTGCATTCGAAATCCCGGTCGTCGGCATGCATGGCGGCGTCGAGCATGGCGTAGCCGCCGATGACTTCCCTGGTCTCGCTGAACGGGCCGTCGCGCATCGAGATCCGGCCACCGCGCAGTTTCAGGCGCAGGCCTTCGGCGGTCGACCGCGGCATCCCAGAAGTAGCGCATGAGTTCCATCTTCCCTGCGTGGTCCCAGACATAGGCTCCGATGGTGCCTCCCGTGACGGTGACTCTGGCCATCTCCGCCAGCGCCGCTGGCACGGCCTCGACGAAGTTCAACACCAAACCCGAGACCACATCGTCAACGGCCTTGTCGTCGAGCGGAATGTTGGTGGCACTGCCTGAACGAAGGTCGGCGCAGCCTGCGAGGTTTTTGGTGGCCGTCCTGAGAAATCCCTGCGACGGCTCAATGCCGACGACCGATGACCTGCGCAGTTGTCGATGATCGCCGCGCACGGCACCTGTCCCGCAGCCCAGGTCCTGCCACCTTCGCCCCACGGGGATGCGCAGACGTGCAAGGAATCCAGGGGCAAGCCGGCGGCTCCAGCTGACCGCGCAGTCTGCGTTGCATAGCCGGCAGTGCGGGCTTGGTCAGCATCGGCGGCCATGGCCTGCTTGCGCAGCAGCCCCGTTTGACCGGCCGCTGCCCAGCGGCAAAAGAGGCGCGCCGGGCGTTGCCACCCGGCGCGCGGTGCCACGGCAGGTCTTTACTTCGGCAGCACGACGGTGTCGATCACGTGGATCACGCCGTTGTCGGCCACGATGTCGACCGAGGTCACCTTGGCCTGGTCAACCATCACGCCGTTCATCGTCGATACCGTCAGATCCGAGCCCTGCACGGTCTTGGCCCTGCCGGCCTTGACGTCCTTGGACATCAGCTTGCCGGGCAGTACGTGGTAGGTGAGCACGGCCGTGAGCCTGGCCTTGTCCTTCAGCAGCGCGTCGAGATCGGCCTTCGGGATCTTGGCGAAAGCTGCGTCGGTCGGTGCGAACACCGTGAACGGGCCGGGGCCCTTCAGCGTGTCGACCAGGCCCGCCGCCTGCACGGCGGTGACCAGGGTCTTGAAGTCGCCGGCGGCGACGGCCGTGTCGACGATGTCCTTGGCTTGGGCTGCAATGGCAGCGAAGGACAGGGCGGTAACGGCGATCAGCTTTTTCATGAATGACTCCAATGGTGGGTAGTTGAACGGGGTTGAGGAAAATCCGAAGGCACCTTACGGAGCCACCGGCAGGAGAACCTTGTCGATCACGTGAATCACGCCGTTGCTGGCCACGACGTCGGTGGCGGCGAGCATGGCCATGCGCGACAGCGCGTCGGTGATGGCGAGGTTCATGTCCACCGTGAAGCTCGCCCCGGCCAGCGCCGTGGCCACGACGGCCGGCTTCGGCAAGGCGATGACGTCGGCCGCCCGCAAGTCGCCCGGCACCACGTGATACAGCAGGACCGAGCCCAGGTTCGGGTTGGCCAAGAGGGCGGCCTTGGAGACCGAAAGCTCGGTCAGCGCGGCCGCGAAGGCCGTGTCGGTCGGGGCAAACACGGTGAACGGGCCGGGTGAGCTGAGCGTGCCTGCCAGATCGGCAGTGACCACGGCTTCGACCAGGACCGAAAAGGCCGGGTTCAGCTGAGCCATCTGCACGATGTTCAGAACGCCTGGCGGCACCAGTACCTTGTCGATGACGTGGATGACGCCATTGCTGGCGGCGATGTCAGCCGTGGTGACGCTGGCCTGGGTCAGCACCGCATCGGTGATCTTCAAGCCGTTGCTCGTGTCCAGTGCCAGGGCCGTGGCAGCGCCTTCGAACGGGTACAGCGTGGCCGGTGTCGCCCCGCCGGCGATCAGGTCTGCGGCCGGCTTTTTCGCCGGCAGCACGTGGTACTGCAGGATCTTGGCCAACGTGGCGCTGTCCAGTGCCGCGACCATGGCCCCAGCGTCGGCGAAGCCGAGCGTCGTCGCCAGCGTGTCGAACGCCGCATCGGTCGGTGCGAATACCGTCAGGCTCGAAGCGCTGTCGTTCAGCGCGGGTACCAGGCCGGCCTTGTCGGCAGCCGCGACGAGTGAGGTGAAGCCCCGATTCGTCGCTTCGGTCGCCAGGGTGCCGGGCGCAGGGTCGTCGCCGCCGCCACAGGCCGCAAGCAGCGTTGCCGCGCCCAGAGCCGAAAGCCACTTTGTCCATTGCTTCATTGCCATCTCCTTCGGGTTGAGTCGTTCAGTGCCGGAGCCGTGTTCGGTACTCGCTGGAGGCAAGTGTGAACTACTTGGTATCCCAGCTGTACTGTATGGTCTTTATAGTGACCCACTGGTTTATTAACAGCCCGATCGGTATGAATTGCTTACAATGCGGGCATGAGCAGAACCTCCTTTCGCGATCAAGTCCTGCGCGTGCGCGAGGACGCCATCGTCTCGTCGGTCAACAGGCTGCTGGCCGAAAAGGGCTTCGACCAGATGACCGTCGACGGCGTCGCCGCGGATGTAGGCATCGCCAAGGCCAGCCTGTACAAGCACTTCGCGTCGAAGGAGGCTTTGGCGGGAGCGGCGATGCAGCGTGTGCTTGACAAGGCACTGGCCGAAGTCGCGCGCTTGCGTCGCGACCAGGCAGCGCGCCCCGACGAACAGTTGAAGAACGTCGCGCGCTGGGCCATGCACGAGCAGCTGGCCGGCGAGATGCCGGCCTTGCCGGCGCAGAACTCGGCGCTGCGCGCGGCCTTGCTTGCCAACAAGGCCTATGTGGACCGGGTGATGGCGCTGAGCGAGCGGCTGGGCGAATGGATCACCGCAGCCCAGGCGAGCGGCCAGATCGACGCCGGCCTGCCGCCGGAATTGGTGCTGTACACGCTGTACGCCCGCGCCTGCGACCCGGTGCTGGCGGTGCTGAAAAGCACCGGCAACTACAGCGACGAGCAGGTGGTGGAGCTTGTGCTCAAGACCTGTTTCGACGGCCTGGCGGCACGCTGATCCGCTCGTTGACCGCGGCAAGGGCGCCGGGCGAGGCTATTCCGGCGCTCGTGGAGGCTGCGAGCGCCATTGGCGCAACGCGCCGGCAATCTCGTCAAGGCCGCGCATCGCGAGCACACCGTCGAGCTCGCAGCGGCGCAATGCCGGCGCCGATCCGCCGGCCCACAGCTGCACGCTGTCGGGCAGCATCCGGCGCAGTTCGGCCAGCGCGTCGAGCACCTGGTGGGTGCCCATGCAGGCCGTGAAGCTGAGCGCGAGAACGTCGGCACGGTAGGCGGCAACGGCCAGGCGCAGGTCCGAAGGTGGCGTTTGCACCCCCAGTGAGTGGCAGTGCGCGCCTTCGGCCGCGAACAGGGCCTCGGCCATCAGCAGCCCCAGCCCGTGCGGCTCGCCGGGCAGGGTGCTGAGCAGCACGCGTGGGCTCAATTCGTCGCCGGCGACGTTCAGACCCTGGATCGCCGTGCGCAGCACCCGCTGCACCGTTTCGGTGTAGCTGTGCTCCTGGTAGACGTTCAGATCGCCACGCGCCCAGGCCTGACCGACGAGCTTGTTCAGCGGGGCAATGACTTCACTGACGAAGGCGATCAGACCCAGTCGCACCTGCGCCTGGCTCAGGCGGCGGCGCAGCCCCGCCAGATCGTGGGTACGCAGCAAGACCAGCAAGGCCGACAGCTCTTCGTTGGCGGCTGCGTCGTCAAGCGAAAGCGTCGCCTCCGAACTGCGCTGGCCGAGTTGCTGCAGTTCCTGGACCGACAAAGGCATCAGGGCGCCCGGCCGATGGCCGGCATCGAGCAGCCGCTTCACGACCCGCAGCTTGTCGACTTCGGCACTCGAGTAGCAGCGCTCGCCGAGCGCGTCGCGCACCGGTGCCGGAAAGCCGTAACGCCGTTCCCAGACGCGCAGCGTGTCCTTGCCGAGGCCCGTTTCGCGCTCCACCGCGGCAATCTTCAATCCTGCGGCTTCTTCTTTATTGTCCATGACAGAGTCTTGCATGCCACCAATGATACCGCTATGATCGCCTCCAACAATCTTGTTTGTCTAGGACATTAACCCTTGTTCATTCATCCTGTACTGCATCCGAACGGGCCGCATCGGGCACCACCGCCCGCCCAGCGCCAGCGTCGTCTGGCCGTCATCGGCTCGGGCATCAGCGGCTTGTCGGTCGCGCACACCTTGTCGGGCTCGGCGCGCTTGACGCTGTTCGAAGCGCAGTCGCATTTCGGCGGGCACAGCCACACCGCCGACGTGCGCCTCGAAGGCATTCGCCATGGGGTCGATACCGGCTTTCTGGTCTTCAACCACCGCACCTATCCAAGGCTGGTCGAGCTGTTCGACTCGCTGAACGTGCTCACGGCAGCGTCGGAGATGTCCTTTTCGGTGCAGTTGCCGCAGCAGGGCATCGAGTGGAGCGGCAACAACCTGAACACCGTGTTCGCGCAGCGCCGCAACCTGCTGCGTCCGCGCTTCCTGGGCATGCTGCGGCAGATCCTGCGCTTCAACCAGCTGGCCGGCCGGATGGCGGTGGCCGGTGAGGACGCGCTGCTGGCCGAGTCGATCGACGACTTCCTGGCGCGCCACCGCTTTGGCGAGGCCTTTCGCGAGGGGTACCTGCTGCCGATGCTGGGCTGCATCTGGTCGTGTCCGACCGATCAGATGCTGCGTTTTCCGGTCGGCACGATGATCCGCTTCTGCCACAACCACGGGCTGCTCCAGATCGCCGACCGGCCGCAATGGCACACCGTCGTCGGCGGCTCGCGCAACTATGTGTCGAAGATGCTGGGCGGCCTGGACGACGCGCGCCGGCACTGTGCCGTGCGCGCGGTCCGGCGCACGCCCCAGGGTGTGATCGTCGCCACCGACCATGGCCAGGAACGATTCGACGACGTGGTGCTGGCCTGTCACAGCGACCAGTCGCTGCGCCTGCTGGCCGACGCCACCGACGAAGAGCGCGCCGTGCTCGGCGCCATTCGCTACCAACCCAACCGCGCCGTGCTGCACACCGACACGGCCCTGCTGCCACGCCGCCCGCGGGCCTGGGCGGCCTGGAACTACGAGCGATCTGCCGCCGCCGCGCAGGAGCAGTCGCAGGTGTGCCTGCACTACCTGATCAATCGGCTGCAACCGCTGCCATGGAAGACCCCCGTCCTGGTGTCGCTGAATCCCGCGCGCGCGCCCGCCGCGCACAAGGTGATCGGCGAATACGCCTACAGCCACCCGGTGTTCGACGCCGCCGCCATCGCCGCGCAGCACCGCCTGCCGACGATCCAGGGCCGCTCGGGCATCTGGTTCTGCGGTGCCTGGACACGCTATGGCTTTCATGAAGACGGGCTGATGTCGGGCCTGGCCGTCAGCGCTGCGCTGCGCGAGCACTGGCAGCAGCCCGCCGACACCCAGCGGTGGGCCGCATGAACGGGCCGGCGCCGCGCCAGGAGCGGCCCTCGCCTCGGGCAGCAAGCACCGGCGAACCCGCGCTGGCCCAGATCGGCATCGGCATCGTGCGCCACCGCCGGCTGCGGCCGGTCGAACACGCCTTCGAATACCCCAGCTACTTCCTGATGCTGCCGATGCGCAGCCTGCAGCGCGTGCCCTGCGCGGCGCTGAATCGAAACCGCTTCGGCGCCCTGTCCTTCCATGACCGCGACCATGGCGACGGCGGCGACGATGCGCTGGCCTGGCTGGAGGCCCTGCTCGCGGCCGAAGACATCGCCGACGCCGACGGCGAGGTCTGGTTGCAGTGTTATCCGCGCGTGCTCGGCTATGCCTTCAAGCCCGTCAGCTTCTGGTTTTGCGAGCGCCGCGACGGCTCGCTGGCCGCGGTGGTCGTCGAGGTCAACAACACCTTCGGCGAACGGCACTGCTACTTGCTGGCCGGCGCCACGCTGGCCTACGGGCGCGAAACGTCGGCCACCAAGGTGTTTCACGTCTCGCCCTTCTTCAAGGTCGACGGCGGCTACCGCTTTCGCTTCATGCGCAGCGCCGCCACGGCCACCGCGCCCGCGCGCTGCGTCGCACGCGTCGACCACCACGACGACGCCGGCGCGCTGCTGCAGACCAGCCTGTCCGGTCGGCTCAAGCCGCTGAGCGCACGCAGCGCACGGTCCGCGTTTTTCAGCATGCCGCTGATGACCTTCGGCGTCATCGCGCGCATCCACTGGCAGGCACTGCGCATCTGGATCAAGCGTGTGCCCTACGTCGGCAAGCCGTCGCCGCCCGACGGTCTTGTTTCCCGATAAACCGCCAACGAAGGTCCACGCCCCATGAGCAGCATCACTTCCCCACGCCCGCTGACCCTGCCCGCCGGTGCACCGGCCGCGGCGCGCGCCGCCCTCGCCGTCCTGCGGCGGCTGCAGGTCGGCACGCTCGACCTGCAGCTGCCCGACGGCACGCAGGCGCGCTTGGGCAGCGGCCGGGCTGACGAGCCGCGTGCCGCGATGCGACTGCACAGCTGGCGGGTCTTCTCCGCAGCGCTGCGCAGCGGCGACATCGGCTTTGCCGAAAGCTACGTCGCCGGCGACTGGCATTCGCCCGACCTGGCGGCCCTGCTGGCGCTGCTCGTGGCCAACCGCGAGGCCATCGAGTCGATCGTCTACGGCAGTTGGTGGGGCTCGCTGCTGCATCGCGCCAGGCATCTGCTGAACCGCAATTCGCGCCGCGGCAGCCGCAAGAACATCCACGCGCACTACGACCTGGGCAATGCCTTCTACGGCTTGTGGCTGGACCCGACGATGAGCTATTCGTCGGCCTGGTTCGAGGGCGACCGATCACGGCCATTGGCCGATGCGCAATGGGCCAAGGTACGGCGAGCGCTCGACGAATGTGAGGTACGGCCGGGCAGCCGCGTGCTGGAAATCGGCTGCGGCTGGGGCGGCGTGGCCGAGTACGCCGCGCGCCACCGCGACGCCCACGTCACCGGCGTGACGCTGTCGCGTGAACAGCTGGCCTACGCGCAGCAGCGGCTGCGCAGGCAGGGGCTGCAGCACCAGGCCGACCTGCGGCTGCAGGACTACCGTGACCTGGACGATGGCCCTTACGACGCCGTCGTCTCGATCGAGATGTTCGAGGCGGTGGGCCGCGCGTACTGGCCGGGCTTCTTCCGCACGCTGCGCGCGCAACTCAAGCCGGGCGCCAAGGCCTGCATCCAGAGCATCACGATCCGCGACGACCTGTTTGCGCGCTACGTGAATTCCACCGACTTCATCCAGCAGTACATCTTCCCCGGCGGGCTGCTGCCCAGCGTGGCGGCGTTTCGCGAGCACGCCGCCGCGGCCGGCCTGCGGGTGTGCAACGAGCTGCACTTCGGCGCCGACTATGCCCAGACGCTGCGCCGCTGGCGCGAAGCGTTCCTGGCCCGCGAAACGCAGGTGCGGCAGCTGAACTTCGACACGCGTTTCATGCGCATCTGGGAGTTCTACCTGGCCTATTGCGAGGCCGCGTTCGACGCCGGCAACACCGACGTCGTGCAATTCACCTTGCAACGGGACTGGGGCCACGATGAGACCCACCCCTGAAGCGGCATCGCTGCGCCTTGCGCGTGACGCGCAGCGAGCGGCCCGATGGGCCCGCGCGGCCGACCGTCGAGCCATGGTCAACCGCCGCACGGCCTTGCTGGCACTGACCACCTTGCCGCTGACCGCACACGCCAAGCCGCCCGCCACCTTTCCGCCGGAGCTGCGTGGCGAAATCCCGCAGGCGCGCCTGCTCGGCGACGGCCGGCTGAGCTTCTTCGGCTTGCCCATCTACGAGATCCGGCTGTGGGGCAAGGATCCGGCGCTGCTCGCCGACCCGGCAGTTGCCACGCTGGCGCTGGAACTGCAATACGCACGCGCCCTCAGTGGACAGCGCATCGCCGAGCGCTCGCTGCAGGAGATGCAGGCGCTGGAACCGGTCGACGACGCCCATGCGGCGCGCTGGCTGGTCCAGATGCAGCGGCTGTTCCCCGACGTCGACAACGGCGATCGCCTCACCGGCGTGCAGCATCCCGGGCAGGCGGCGCGCTTCTTCGCCAACGGCGCACTGCGCGGCGAGGTGCGAGACGCCGATTTTGTGCGTCTGTTCTTCGGCATCTGGCTGTCGCCCCGCAGCTCGCAGCCCGAACTGCGCGCCGCGCTGCTCGGCCGCAGGACCGCCGGCTCATGAAGTGCCCGCACCACCGCGCGGCAGCGCCAGCGGCCACACCCGCATGAGCCGCAGTGCCGCAATGGCAGCCCGGCCCACCCGCGCCGAGCCCGCCGCCGCCTGGCGCGGCGGCTGGCGCCACGGCTTGCGCTATGGCGCCTTGGGCCTGCCGCTGGCGTTCGTCGCGCTGCCGCTGTATGTCGTGCTGCCCAACTACTACGCGGCGAACTTCGGCATACCCTTGGCCTGGCTGGGCGGCCTGCTGCTGGCCACACGTTTGCTCGACGCGCTGGCCGACCCCTGGATCGGCCGCTGGTGCGACCGCCTGCATGCCCAGTGCACGCGCAGGCTGCTGCGCGTGGCCCTGCCGGCCGCGCTGATCCTGGCCCTGGGCTTTCACGGCTTGTTCTTTCCGCCGTTGCGCGCGCCGGGCGCGCTGCTGACGTGGAGCGGCCTGATGCTTGTGTTCACCTATCTGAGCTACAGCCTGCTGAGCATCGCGCACCAGTCGTGGGGGGCGCGTCTGGGCGGCGACGCCAGCCAGCGCGCACAGATCGTCGCCTGGCGCGAGGGCTCGGCGCTGGTCGGCGTGCTGCTGGCCAGCGTGCTGCCGTCGCTGGCCGGCATGGGGCCGACCAGTGCCGTGCTCAGCGCAGCGCTGGCACTGGGGCTGGCGCTGTTGTGGCGTGCGCCGCGATCCGCGCGCGGTGCGCTGCGCCCCGCTGGCTCGAACATGCGGCTGGCACTGGCCAATCCGGTGTTCCGCCGCCTGTTGTGGATCTACCTGCTCAACGGCATCGCCAGCGCGATCCCCGCGACGCTGGTGTTGTTCTTCATCGCCGACCGTTTGCAGGCCAGTGCCTACGAGCCGCTGATGCTGGCGACCTACTTTGCCGCCGCCGCCCTGTCGCTGCCGCTGTGGATGCGAGCGGTGCGCCACGTCGGGCTGCGGCGCAGCTGGCTCGGCGGCATGTTGTTGGCGGTGGCCGCCTTCGCCTGGGCCGGCGTGCTCGGCGCCGGCGACGTGGCGGCCTTCACGGCCGTGTGCATGTTCAGCGGCATCGCACTCGGCGCCGACCTGAGCCTGCCCGGCGCGCTGCTGGCCGGCGTGATCCGTCGCGCCGGGCACGACGGCCATTCCGAAGGCCTGTACTTCGGCTGGTGGAACCTGGCCACCAAGCTCAACCTGGCCTTGGCCGCGGGCATCGCCCTGCCCTTGCTCGGGCTGCTGGGTTATGCGCCGGGCAGCCGCGAGCCCGACGCGCTGGCAGCGTTGACGGCCATCTATTGCCTGCTGCCCTGCGGCCTGAAGCTGCTGGCTGCGGCGCTGTTGTACCGAAGCCGCCGCGGCGGCACGAAAGGTCTGGACGAATGAAGATGCCTGCAATTTCGCCACGCGGCCGAGCGCGAAGCCTGCTGGCCGGGCTGGCCACGGCCTTGCTGCTGGCCGGCTGTGCCGCGCCCACGCCGGCCGACTATGCCCAGAACACGCCGCTGCTGGACTTGCGCGAGTATTTCAACGGCGAGCTGACGGCGCACGGCATGTTCAGCGACCGCAGCGGCAAGGTGCTGCGCCGCTTCGCGGTCAGCATGAAGGGCCGCTGGCAGGGTGACCAGGGCGTGCTCGAAGAGGACTTCGTGTACAGCGACGGCGCCAGGGAACGCCGCGTCTGGCGACTGACGCGCCATGCCGATGGCCGCTACAGCGGTACCGCCGACGACGTGGTCGGCGTGGCCGAGGGCCGAGCCGCTGGCAACGCGCTGCAGTGGCGCTACACGCTGAAGCTGCCGGTCGACGGCACGGTGTACGAGGTGACATTCGACGACTGGATGTTCCTCATCGACGAGCGTGTCATGCTGAACAAGGCGGTGATGAGCAAGTTCGGCATCCGCCTGGGCGAGGTCACCTTGGCCTTCCATCGAAAGTGAAGCGCATGTCGCTCAATCCCAAGGTCAAGTCCTGGCACGGGCGCGTCGTGTGGTTGCTCGGCGCGTCCACCGGCATCGGCCGGGCCACCGCCGAACTGCTGCACGACAAGGGCGCCAAAGTCATCGTCTCGGCGCGCAACGCCGATGCGCTGCAGTCCTTCGTCGCGCAGTGTCCGGGCAGTGAAGCCATCGCGCTGGACACCACCGACCTGCAGGCCTTGCGCGCGTCGGCGCAGCGCATCGCCCAGCGGCACGGCCGCATCGACCAGGTGGTCTACTGCGCCGGCACCTACACCGCCATGCGGGCCACCGAATTCGACCTGGACAGGGCGCTGCAGCACCAGCAGGTGAACTACGTCGGCGCGCTGTACACGCTGGATGCGGTGCTGCCGCAATTGTTGGCACAGGCGACCAGCGGTGTCGGCGGGCATCTGTGCCTGGTGGCCAGCGTGGCCGGCTATCGCGGGCTGCCGCAGTCGCTGGCCTATGGGCCGACCAAGGCGGCGCTGATCAACCTGGCCGAGAACCTGTACCTCGACCTGGCGCCACGCGCGCTGGGCGTGTCGCTGGTCAACCCGGGTTTCGTGCGCACGCCGCTGACCGAGCAGAACCAGTTCCACATGCCGGCGCTGCTGTCGCCGCGCGAAGCTGCCGCGGCGCTGCTGCGGGGCTGGGAGAGGGGGCACTTCGAGATCCACTTCCCGAAGCGCTTCACCTGGTGGATGAAGGCGCTGCGCTGCATGAACGACAGCCTGTACTTCATGCTGATCCGCCGCGGTGTCGCGTCATGAGCGCACACAGCGACGATGCCGCAGTGCAGCGCATCATCGACTTCTTCGAGCAGTTGCACGCGCAGGATCTGCAGCGGCTGGGCGATCTGTACACGGCCGACGCCGCGTTCAAGGATCCGTTCAACGAAGTGCGCGGCGTGGCGGCCATCGAACAGGTGTTCGCGCACATGTTCCGCTCGCTCGATCAGCCACGCTTCGTCGTCGGCGATGTGCTGGTGCAGGACGACCAGTGTTTCCTGAACTGGCGATTCACCTTCCGGCTCAAGCGTGGCCGACGCGACGAACTGCGCGTGCGCGGCGCCTCGCATCTGCTGCTGGCCCCCGACGGGCGCATCCGCGTGCACCGTGACTATTGGGACGCTGCCGAGGAACTCTACGAGAAGCTGCCGCTGCTCGGTGCGCTGATGCGCTGGTTGAAGCGGCGCGTCAACGCCTGAGAAGGCGCGGGGCCGGTTCAGCCCCTCGTCACTGTGCAGCGGCAGCGCCGGCGCGGCCGTGCTCCCCGTCGCTGCGGCGCCGGCCAGCGGCGTGTTCGGCACCGGCAGGTTGTCGGTGCCGACGCGCAGCGCCGGGCTGTGCACCACCGACAGCGGCGCGCTCTGGCGCCGGCCCTGCGGGTCAGAGCCTGTGAATGAATCCGGCGCGTTCGAGCGGGCGTTCGAGCGGGCGTTCCAGCGGGCGTTCCAGCGGGTGGCGATCAAGGCGCAAAGCGCAGCCACAGTTGTCGTAGGAGGCTGTCCAGATTCCTGGCGGTCGCGCTGACGCGCCGTCGAGCCTGCCTGACGTGAAGCGCAACGTTTGAGGGTGTAGTGCGCATGCACTACAACTACATGATGAAGACCGCCGTCATTCCCCAAGTCCGTGTCGAGCCAAAGTTGCGCGCTGACCTTGACTCTGTGCTCCTGCCCGGCGAGACGCTCACCGAGTTTGTCGAGACGTCGGTACGTCGCGCAGTCGAATTCCGCCGCGTGCAAACGGACTTCGCCGCGCGTTGCGACGCCTCGCTGGCAGCGTACGAGCGCACCGGGACTTCCATCCCGTCGGACGTTGTCTTGTCGAAACTGGAAGCAAAGGTCGCAGCGCGGGTGAAACAGCTGCGCAAATGACGTTCAAGGTCGAGTTCACCCCTGAGGCGGAAGCAGATCTGAGTCGTCTGTTCGACTTCCTGCTGGAGCGTGCCCAGGCGGTCGAAGACGCCATGCGCGCCTTCGAGGCGGTCGAAGCCGTTCGCACCGTCGCCGACAGTCATCTCCCGACCACGCCCTACAGCTACCGCAAGGTCGGTCAACGTCCAACACTGCGTGAACTCATCGTTCCTTTCGGCTCGACCGGGTACGTCCTTCGCTTCGACATACGCACCCCGGAGTTGGTCCTCGTCATTGGTGCGCGCCGCCAACGCGAGGAGGACTTCCATTGAAGGGCCGCCGAGCCCCTGGCTCCGGCTGAGCCAACAGCCAGCTTGAGCGCCGCTGCCCGTTGTTGGCCGCTCCTGGCCAATTCAGCCCGCATGCTGCCGCGGCTGGATGTCCGCACCGGCCGCGCAGCCCCGTTCGGCGGTTCGGGCGTGGGCGACCGCCTGCTGTCTTCGACCAAGGCCTCGCGCATGCCGACCCCAAAGGAAAGGGGCGCCGAAGCGCCCCGCCGTCGGGCCCGCGAGGGCTTCAGTCAGCCTGCTTGCGCAGGAAGGCCGGGATCTCGATCTCGTCCATGCCGTTGCTCGCCAGCGCGTCCACCTTGGCCGCCGCGGTGCGCCCGCTGCGCCAGACGCTGGGCGTGTTCAGTCCTTCGTAGCTGTGCTGCGGCGTCGCCGGCGCAGCCGTGGTGCCCATCGGCGCGGCGCCGGCCAGCGGCGTGTTCAGCACCGGCAGGTTGTCGGTCCCGGTGCGCAGCGCCGGCGTGTGCACCACCGACAGCGGCGCACTCTGGCGCCTGCCCTGCGGGCTCAGTCCGGTGGCGATCACGGTGACGCGCAACTGGTCGCCCAGGGCCTCGTCCATCGCCGCGCCGTAGATGATGTGCGCGTCGTCGCTGGCGTAGCGCCGGATGCAGTTCATCGCCGCCTGGCTTTCCTTGAGCTTGAAGGTGGACTTGCTGGCCGCGATCAGGACCAGCACACCGCGCGCGCCGCTCAGGTCGATGCCTTCGAGCAGGGGGCAGGCCACGGCGGATTCGGCAGCCTTGGTCGAGCGGTCCGGGCCGGTGGCGGTGGCGGTGCCCATCATCGCCTTGCCCGGCTCGCTCATCACCGTCTTCACGTCCTCGAAGTCGACGTTGACGAGGCCGGGGATGTGGATGATGTCGCTGATGCCGCCGACGGCGTTCTTCAGCACGTCGTTGGCGTGCGCAAAGGCCTGCTCCTGCGTCACGTCGTCGCCCAGCACTTCGAGCAGCTTCTCGTTGAGCACCACGATCAGGCTGTCGACATTGGCTTCGAGCTCGGAGGTGCCGGCGTCGGCCTGCTTCATGCGGCGGTTGCCCTCGAACTCGAAGGGCTTGGTCACGACGCCGACGGTGAGCACGCCCATCTCCTTGGCCACGCGGGCCACGATAGGGGCCGCGCCGGTGCCGGTGCCGCCGCCCATGCCGGCGGTGATGAAGACCATGTGCGCGCCTTCGATCGCCTCGCGGATCTGCGCTTCGGCCTCCTGCGCGGCGGCTTTGCCCTTGTCCGGTTTGCCGCCGGCGCCCAGGCCGTTGGCGCCGAGCTGCACGAGCTGGTGCGCCTTGCTGCGGTTGAGCGCCTGCGCGTCGGTGTTGGCGCACAGGAACTCCACGCCCTGCACGCCCTGCGCGATCATGTGTTCGACGGCGTTGCCGCCGCCGCCGCCGACCCCGATCACCTTGATCTTGGTGCCTTCGTCAAATGCTTCGATCATTTCGATGGCCATGTGGACCTCCTTGCCTTCAGTCTTGCAGTTGCCAGTGGATGAGATTGCCGCCGCCGCGGCGTCGTCGAACGGAGTCTTGTGCATCGGTCCGCCCCTTCAGAAATTGCCCAGAAACCAGTCTTTCGCGCGGCCGACCAGGGTCTTGACGGACCCCGCCTGCGCCGCCGCCTTGTGCCCGCGCGCGCGCGCCACACGCGCCTCCTCGAGCAGGCCCATCACGGTCGCCGTACGCGGGCTGGCGACCATGTCGAACAGCGGCCCGCGGTAGGTCGGCACGCCCTTGCGCACCGGCTTGAGGAAGATGTCCTCGCCGAGCTCGACCATGCCCGGCATCACCGCCGAGCCGCCGGTGAGCACGATGCCGCTGGACAGCAGTTCCTCGTAGCCGCTGTCGCGGATGACCTGGTGCACCAGCGAGAAGATTTCCTCGACGCGCGGCTCGATGACGCCGGCCAGGGCCTGGCGCGACAGGATCCGCGGCGCGCGGTCGCCGAGTCCCGGCACCTCGAGCTGCTCGCCCGGGTCGGCCAGCATCTGCTTGGCCACGCCGTGGTCGACCTTGATCTCCTCGGCGTCCTTGGTCGGGGTGCGCAGCGCCATCGCGATGTCGCTGGTGATCAGGTCGCCGGCGATCGGGATCACCGCGGTGTGGCGCACGCTGCCGTCGGTGTAGATCTGCACGTCGGTGGTGCCGGCGCCGATGTCGACCACGGCCACGCCGAGCTGCTTCTCGTCGTCGGTCAGCACCGAGGCGGCGCTGGCGCTGGGATTGAGCACCAGGCGCTCCACCTCCAGCCCGCAGCGGCGCACGCACTTGAGGATGTTCTCGGCGGCGCTCTGCGCGCCGGTCACGATGTGCACCTTGACCTCGAGCCGGCTGCCGCTCATGCCGATCGGCTCCTTGACCTCGTGGCCGTCGATGACGAACTCCTGCGGCTCGACGAGCAGCACGCGCTGGTCATTCGGGATGTTGATCGCCTTGGCGGTCTCGACGACCCGCGCCACGTCGACCGGCGTGACCTCGCGGTTGTCGCGCACGATGACCATGCCGGTGCTGTTCTGGCCCCGGATGTGGCTGCCGGTGATGCCGGTCCAGACGCTGCCGATCTTGCAGGCGGCCATCATCTCGGCCTCCTTCAGCGCCTGCTGGATGCTCTGCACCGTGGCGTCGATGTTGACCACCACGCCACGCTTGAGGCCGTGGGTCGACGCGACGCCGAGCCCGGCGACGCGCAGCTCGCCGCCGGGCAGGACTTCGGCGACCACGGCCATCACCTTGGCGGTGCCGATGTCCAGGCCGACGATCAGATCCTTGAATTCCTTGGCCATGTTCAGTGGGTTCCCGATGCCTGTGGCGCCACCGTGGTGACGCCCTGCAACTTCAATGCATAGCCGTCCGCATGCCGCAGGTCGGCGCTGAGCAGCGGCTTGCGGTAGCGGCCTGTGACCTGGTTCAACGTTTGCGCGAAGCGCTCGCTGCGCGCGACGATCTGATCTTCGCTGCCGCGCCCGAACTCGATGACCTGGCCCTCGTCGGTTTCGCCGCGCCAGGAGCCGCGCTCGCTCAGCGTCAGCCGGCGCAGCGCCAGGTCCGACGGCGCCAGCACCGGCTGCAGCCGGTGCAGCAGCGACCACATCGCGGCCGCGCTTTGCGCCGGGCCGTCGAGCACCGGCAGGCGGTCGTCCTCGACGTCGCCGACATTCGCCTCGAAGACCTCGCCGAAGCTGTTCACGAGCAGCGGGTTGCGTTCGCCGTCCTGCTGCCACAGGGCCACCGGGCGATGTTCTTCGAGTTGCACCGCCAGGCGGTCGGGCCAGACGCGGTGCACCACGGCGCGGCGCACCCAGGGCACACTTTCGAAGGCCGAGCGCGTGCGCGCCAGGTCGATGCTGAAGAACTGGCCCTTCAGCCGGGGCATGGCGTTGGCGCGGATCGTCGGCACGTTGTTGCGCGTGAGCTCGCCGTCGACCTGGATGGCGCGGATCGCGAAGAAGGGTGCACGCGTCAGCCACAGCACACCGGCGATCAGCAGCACCAGCGCGGCGAGCACGAAGACGCCGCCGGCGACGCCGTTCATCAGGCGCACGTCGAGCGGCATCGGGGGCGCCAGGGCCGCGGTCTTCATGTCGCGTCCCGGTCCAGCATCGCAGCCTGCAGCAGGCGCACGCAGAGTTGCGGGTAGTCGATGCCGGCCGCCTTGGCCGACATCGGCACCAGCGAATGTCCGGTCATGCCCGGGCTGGTGTTCATCTCGATGAGGAAGGGCTTGCGGTCCGCAGCGCGCAGCATCAGGTCGGCGCGCCCCCAGCCGCGGCAGCCGAGCACGCGGTAGGCGGCCAGGGTCAGGCGCTGCACCTCGGCCTCCTCGATGGCCGGCAGGCCGCTCGGGCAGTGGTAGCCGGTGTCGTCGCTGAAGTACTTGTGCTGGTAGTCGTAGTTGCCGCCGGGCGCGGCGATGCGGATCACCGGCAGGGCCTGCGCGTCGTCGCCGCTGCCGATCACCGGGCAGGTGAGTTCGATGCCGTCGACGAATTCTTCGCAAAGCACGTCGTGGTCGTACTGCGAGGCCAGCTTCACGGCGTCCTGCATCTGCGAATAACCCTGGACCTTGGTGATGCCGATCGACGACCCTTCGCGCGGCGGCTTCACGATCAGCGGCAGGCCCAGGTCATCGGGCACGGCGACGACGCGCTCGCGCTGCAGTTCGCCGGCCCCCAGGCGCACCCAGCGCGGCGTCGGCAGGCCCTCGGCCAGCCACACGCGTTTGGTCATGACCTTGTCCATGCAGATCGCGCTGGCCATCACGCCCGAGCCGGTGTACGGAATGCCCAGCAGTTCCAGCGCGCCCTGCACCGTGCCGTCTTCACCGTGGCGGCCGTGCAGGGCGATGAAGGCGCGCTCGAAACCTTCGGTCTTCAGTTCGTGCAGGCCCCGCTCGGCCGGGTCGAAGGCCTGCGCGTCGACACCCACCGACTGCAGGGCCAGCAGCACCCCGCTGCCCGACATCAGCGAGACTTCGCGCTCGGCGCTGTCGCCCCCCATCAACACCGCCACCTTGCCGAGCTTCATGGCGCAGCTCCCAGCAGGTCGACGGTCTGCTGCGCCACCGCGCCGACCGTGCCCGCGCCCATCACGATGACGACGTCGGCGTCGCGCACGAAGTCGGCGATGGCCGCGGGCAGGGCCGCCACGTCGTCGACAAAAACCGGCTCGAAGGGCCCGGCGACGCGCATCGCGCGCGCCAATGCGCGGCCGTCGGCGGCGACGATCGGCGGCTCGCCGGCGGCGTAGACCTCGGTCAGCAGCAGCGC
>CAZWUR010000023.1:0-59871 GCA_964637205.1 uncultured Rubrivivax sp. | reverse complement strand
CGATGATCTCGCGCAGCAGCACCGACTTGCCGCTGCCGCTGCCGCCGATCAGCGCGATCAGTTCGCCGCGGCCGGCGCTGAAGGACACCCCGCGGTGCACCGTCTGCGCGCCGAAGCGGGTGACGATGTCCCGGACTTCGAGCAGGGCGGCGCCGTCGTGCATCGTCACCAGCCCAGCGCCTGCAGCACGACGGCAAACACGGCGTCGAGCAGGATCACCGCGACGATGCACTGCACGACGGTGGAGGTGGTGGCGCGGCCCAGCGCACCGGTGTCGCGTGCCACCGTCATGCCCATGCGCACCCCGATCACCGCGATCACGAGCGCAAACACCGGCGCCTTGACCAGGCCGACGGCCACATGGCGCAGCGGCAGCGCCTCGTGCAGGCGGGCCGCGAAGGCCGTCGGCGTGATGCCGAGCATCGGCTCGGCGATCGCCATCGCGCCGAGCAGGCTGGCGACGTCACCGACGAAGACGAGCAGCGGCAGCGCCAGCACCAGGGCCAGCACACGCGGCAGCACCAGCACCTGACGCGGCGACAGGCCGAGCGTGCGGATGGCGTCGGTCTCTTCGGTCAGGCGCATCGAGCCGAGCTGGGCCGTGAAGGCCGCGCCCGAACGGCCGGCGACGATGACGGCGACGATGATCGGCGCAAATTCGCGCGTGGCACCGATGGCCACGCCGTCGACGACGAAGATGTTGGCGCCGTACTTTTCCGCCTGCAGGCCCAGCAGGTAGGCGATGACGACGCCGATCAGCGCCGTCACCAGGGCCACCACCGGCAGTGCCGACAGGCCGGCCTGGTCGAGTTGCACGACCAGTTCGCGCCCGCGCAGGCGCTTCGGGTGGCGCAGCAGCTCGCCAAGACCGACCAGGGTCTCGCCGAAGGCGGCCAGATGGCCGCGCAGGAGGTGCATGCCGTCGGCGCTGGCCCGCCCCAGGCGGGCCAGCCAGCGCGCACGCGGCGGCGCGGCCGGGTCCGCCGCGCTGTCGAGATAGGCCTGCACCCGCGTGACGATGCGCGCGTCGGCCGGCTGCAGGCCCTGCCAGGTCAGGCTCGCGAGCGTGGCGCCGGCCTGCTGCACGGCGCGCAGCAGGAGCAGCGCCGAGGCGCTGTCGATCTGCGTCAGCGCGTGTGCATCAATGACGGTGACGCAAGGCAGCGCTGCGCCGGCCAGCTGCGCCTCGATGGGTGCCAGCTGCGCCAGGCGCCAGGCACCTGCGAGCACCAGCGCCGGCCTTGCCGCGCCGGCGCCGGTCACACTGAACGAGGGTTCGGCCCAAGCCATGGGCACCGAGCATAGCGGCAGGCCCGGTTGAGTCGTCGCGTCGGCCGCTGGCCAGCCGTGGTGGCGTGCCGATCAGCGCATTCAGGCCGTCGGAGTCCAGCATGCGACCGCGCGAGCTGCAGCCGGGCTTTCATGCCAGCCCCTGGGTGATCGTGCGGGCGGCGATGAATCCGCCGGCCACCGCGCTCAGCAGACCGTTGCCGGAGAGGTAGCCCCAGACCGCGTCGCCGCTGACCCCGCGCGCCGCGCCGCCGGCGGCGAGCAGGCGGGCGAAGACGCTGCCGTCGGGCCGGCGCACGCGGCAGTGCGCGTCGATGTCCAGGCCGCCCTGGGTGTGGAACAGCGCGCCGGTGACCTTGACGGCGTAGAAAGGAGGCGTGAGCGCGGCGCCGCCGAGTTCGATCTGCGCGCAGCCGATGAGGCGCGCCAGGGCCGGCAGATCGGCCGCTTCGCGCAGCGCGCCCGCGGCCTCGGCGTCACGGAAGTCGGGGAACTCGCGCGCCAGCGCCAGTTGCGTGGGGCCGAACACGTTCCACGCGACGCCGCCGGGCTGGGCCAGCACCTGCACGGCGGCTTCGCTGTAGCCCGCCGTCTCGTCGTGGAAGCGCCGGCCCTGGGCGTTGAGCTGCACGCCGCCTTGCATCATCACCGCCCAGCTCATCAGCGCACCCTGGGGCACCACCCAGGAGCCGTGGCCCTGGTAGCCGCCGAGGTCGGCGACGGCGGCGCCGAGTGCCTGGCCGAGCCGGATCGCGCTGCCATCGTTGCCGACGTGGCCGGCGAAGAGCGCGTCGCGCATCTCGGGCAGGAACACGCTCACCATCGCCGGGTTGCCGCCGAAGCCGTTGCAGGCCAGCAGCACGCTGCGCGCGGTCAGCGCCTCTTCGGCGCCGTCGGGGCGGGCCGCCGTCAGCGTCCAGCCTTCGCCTTCGGGCTGCAGGTCGGTGACCCGGGCTTCGGTCAGGATGTCGGCCTGCGCCGCACGCTGCAGCGCGGCCATCAGCGCCGCCCCGCTGCGCTCGCGCAGGGCATGCATGCGGCGGGCATGGTGCCCGGGGTAGAGAAAACCGTCGAGCAGCTCGAACGCAACGCCATGGCGGGCCAGCAGGTCCAGGGCCGGCGCGCTGGCCTCGGCATAGGCCTGCACCAGATGCGCCGCGGCACGACCCCTGGCCTTGGCCTGGATGTCGGCGGCGAAGACGGCCGGGCTGTCGTCGACACCGGCGTCGCGCTGCCAGCGGGTGCCGGCGGCGGGGATGAAGCCGCTGGACAGCGCCGTGCTGCCCGCGGGCAGGGCATCACGTTCGAGCAGCAGACATTCGACGCCGGCCTCGCGCAGCGCCGTGGCGGCCGTCAAGCCGCAGGCACCGGCGCCGATGATGGCGACATCGATATCTGCCGTCATACCCGTTCGGCGCGCTCCGCGCACTCGGCTTGGAGGCGCTCGTGCCTGTTCGCGATGTCGGCCGGCCGCACCTCATGGCCCGGCGCCTGCACCATGCGCAGATTGCGGATCAGCAGGTCGTGCTCAGGAGTAGGGATCACGCTGGTGCCTCCTTTTCAGCTGATTGAACAGGCCGCCGTCGTCGACGAGCTCGAGCAGGAAACCGGGGATGGGGTCGGTGGGCAGGATGCGGCCATCGGCCAGCGTGATGCGACCGGCGCGGGCATCGAAGCCGATCGCCGAGGCGTCGGGGATCCCGGCCGCACGTGGGCAGCCCAGCAGCAGCAGGCCGACGTTGAAGGCGTTGCGGAAATACAGGCCGGCGAACGAAGGCGCCACCACCGCCGCCACGCCCAGGTGCACGAGCACGCTGGCGGCCTGTTCGCGCGCCGAGCCGATGCCGAAGTTGGGCCCGGCAACGATCACGTCGCCGCGCCGCACGCCCGCGGCGAAATCCGGCCGCACCGTTTCCAGGCAATGGCGTGCCATCACATCCAGGCCGTATTTCATCGCATGACCCGGCGCGAGCTGGTCGGTGTCGACGTCGGCGGGGAGGCGCCAGATCCTCAAGCCATGAACTCCCGCGCGTCGGCGATGCGCCCGGCGAGCGCCGACGCCGCCACGGTATACGGCGAACCCAGGTAGACCTGGGCCGTGGCCGCCCCCATGCGGCCCTTGAAATTGCGGGCGGTGGAGCTGATCACGGTGCTGCCTTCGGCGATCGCCGCGCCATAACCGGCGCAGGCGCCGCAGCTGGTCGGCAGCAAGGTGGCGCCGGCGTCGCGCAGGCGGTTCAGGATGCCTTCACTTTCGGCGCGCTCGCGGTCCTTCACACTGGCCGGCGCCACCAGCAGCCTGACGTGCGGCGCGATGCGGAAGCCGGCCAGCACCTGGGCCGCGGCGCGCAGGTCGTCGAGCTTGGCGCCAGTGCAGGCGCCGATGTAGGCGATGTCGATGCGCGTGGGCTCCAGGCCATCCACGGCACGCACATGCGCCGGGCTGTGCGGCAGCGCCACCTGCGGCGCCAGGGTCGAAGCGTCGAAGTTGTGCCGGATGCCGGGCGCGTCCTCGTCGCTGTGCCAGGGGGCGATGTCCACCTCGTGTGCGCCGTGCCGGTCCAGCCACTGGCGCGTGCACGCGTCGGGCGCCACCAGGCCGACCTGGGCACCGAGCTCCGCGCTCATGTTGCACAGGGTCATGCGTTCGTCCATCGACAGGGCCTGCACCGCCAGGCCGTTGTATTCAACGGCCTGGTAGGCGGCGCCGTTCATGCCGAAGCGGCCGATCATCGACAGCATCATGTCCTTGGCCGAAACGCCGCGCGCCAGGCGCCCGCTCCAGCGCATGAAGATCGTCTGCGGCACCTGCAGCCAGACCTCGCCGGTGACCAGCACGCCGAGCATCCCGGTGGCGCCGATGCCGAACATATAGGCTCCGAAGGCGCCGCCGGTGGTCGAATGCGAGTCGCCGCCGACGGCGAACATGCCCGGGCGCAGATGGCCATGCTGCGGCAGCACCACATGGCAGATGCCCTGCGTGTCGTAGACATGCGGCAGGCCCTGTTCGCGCGCCCAGTCGCGCGCGATGCGCACGATGCGGCGCGACTCCTCGTCGGCCTCGGGCACGTAATGGTCGATCACGAGCACGACCTTGTCCCTGTCCCAGATGGGCGCGCCCAAGGTGTCGAGCATCGGCTTCAGGCGCCGCGGCCCCGAGGAATCGTGGAACATCGCCAGGTCGACGCGGCAGCTGACGATCTCGCCGACCTCCACCGAAGCGCGCCCCGCGGCACGCGCGATCAGCTTCTGGGCGAGTGTCGCGGCCTTCACCTCACAGGCCCAGGTAGGCGGCTTTCAGGTCGGCACTCGCCAGCAGCTCGGCGGGCGCGCCACTGAAGCGCAGCGCGCCGTTCTCCAGCACATAGGCGCGCTGCGCGATGTCCAGCGACTGGGCCACGTTCTGCTCCACCAGCAGGACCGCGAGGCCGTCCGCGTGCAGGCGGCCGATGAGGGTGAACATCTCCTCGACGAGCAGCGGCGACAGGCCCAGCGACGGTTCGTCCAGGATCAGCAGCCGGGGCTCGGCCATCAGGGCGCGACCGATGGCCAGCATCTGCTGCTCGCCGCCGCTCATCGTGCCGGCCTTCTGCGCGCGGCGCTCGGCCAGGCGCGGAAAGATGCCGAACACGCGGTCGAGGTTGGGCGCGCGGCGTGCGCGGGCGCGTGCGTAGGCGCCGAGCTCGAGGTTTTCCAGCACCGACAGGTTCGGGAAGACGCGCCGGCCTTCGGGCACCTGGATCAGCCCCGCCTGCACCACCTGGCGCGCGCTCGCATGCGTCAGTTCCGTGCCGTCGAAGTGCACCTGCCCGCGCCAGGCCGGCACCAGGCCGCAGACGGTGTTGTTCAGGGTCGACTTGCCGGCGCCGTTGCTGCCCAGCAGAGCGACGATTTCGTGGGCGCCGACCTGCAGGCTGACGCCGCGCAACACTTCGGTGCGGCCATAACCGCTGGCCAGGTCGACGATGTCGAGCAGCGGGGTCATGTCTGCCCCTCGTCGAACGGATACGTTCGACGATCCCCCGGGGGGATGCGTGCCGGCTTGGGAGCGGCCCGGCGCTCGGCCCGCATGTGGGGTGGCGCAAGGCGATTCATGTCGCCATCCCCGCCAGCCGGCGCGCCGTGCCGTGGCCCAGATAGGCTTCGATCACGCGCTCGTTGCGCGTCACCTCGCCCGGTGCACCCTGGGCAATCAGCTCGCCCTGCGCCAGCACCCAGACCTGTTCGGCCAGGTTCATCACGGCCTGCATCACATGCTCGATCATCAGCACCGTGATGCCGCCGTCGGCGACCTGGCGCACCACCGGGATCATCTCCTGGATCTCCTGCGGGTTCAGGCCGGCCAGCACCTCGTCGAGCAGAAGCAGCTTCGGGCGCGTGGCCAGCGCACGCGCCAGCTCCAGACGCTTGCGCCCGGCCACGGTGAGGTCGGCGGCCGGCTTGTCGAGCTGCGCCGCCAGGCCGACCTGGGCCGCCACGGTCTCGGCCGCGGCGAGTGCCGCAGCGCGCCCCGGCAGGTGCAGATGCGCGCCGACGGCGATGTTCTCGCGCACCGTCTGCGCCGCAAACGGCTGCACGATCTGGAAGGTGCGTGCCATGCCGGCACGCGCGTTCAGGTGCGGCGCGCGGCCGGTGACGTCGACAGCGTCGAAGTGCACCGAGCCGTGACCCGGGCGCAGGAAGCCGGAGATGAGGGCGAACAGCGTCGTCTTGCCGGCGCCGTTGGGGCCGATCAGGGCGCCCAGGGTGCCGGCGGGCAGGTCCAGGCTCACCTCGCGCACGGCCTGCAGGCCGCCGAAGGCGATGCCCACGCTGCGCAGGCTCAGGATCGGCGTTTTTGCTGCCATTGCCGCCACAGCCCCGCCAGTCCGCGGGGCATGAACATCACGATGAGGACCAGGATCGACCCGTAGACCACGAGGTTCAGGCCGGGCAGTTCGCCGAACAGATTGCGCGTCAGGTCGGCCAGGGTGTGCAGCGCCAGCGCGCCCAGCACCGGCCCCCACAAGCTGCCCAGGCCGCCGACGATGGCACCCACCAGGGCCTCGACGCTGACATGCGGGCCGAAGGCGATGCCCGGGTCGATGTACTGGAAGACCTGCACGTAGACCGCACCGGCGGCGCCGGTGAAGACGCCCGAGAGCACGATGGCGCCGAGCTTGATGCGCAGCGGGTCGACGCCGACGGCACGCGCCGCGTCTTCGTTGTCGCGCACCGCCTGCAGCCGTGCGCCGAAGCGCGAATGGCGCAGCCAGGCGGTGACGACCATCGCGGCCACGAGCAGCCCGCCGAGCACGAGCACATAGCCGCGGCGCGATTCGAACTGCAGGTTCGCCGCCGAGGCGCGCAGCGGCAGCATCAGGCCGACGCCGCCGCCGGTGAAGTCCACGCTCAGTGCGACGATGCGGAAGACCTCGGCGAAGGCCAGGGTCACGAGCGCGAAGTACGAACCCTTGAGCCCGTAGCGGAAGGTCAGGGCGCCGACGAAGGCGCCGACGCCGCCGGCCGCCGCCATCGCCAGCGCGAGCGCGAGCCAGGCGTTGAGCCCGCCTTGCAACTGCGCGATCGACTGCACATAGGCGCCGGTGCCGAAGAACACCGCATGGCCAAAGCTGAACTGGCCGCCGAAGCCGCCCAGGATGTTCCAGGCCTGGGCCAGCAGCGCGGCGTACAGCGCGAGCATCACGAAGGTGAGCCAGACGCCGGAATCAATGAAGACCGAGATGCCGACGAGCAGGGCGGCGAAGAGCGCGATGCCCAGAAGGTCCCGGCTCATGCCTTCGCCCCGAACAGCCCTTGCGGCCGGAACATCAGCACGGCGATGAAGATCACGAAGATGCCGATCTGTCCCAGGCTCTCGCCGAGCATCAGCCCGCCGATCGACTCGACGACGCCGATCAGCAACCCGCCGAGCAGGGCGCCGGCAAAACTGCCCATGCCGCCGAGCACGACGATGGTGAAGGCCACGAGCACAAAACCCGCGCCGACCTGCGGGTTGACGTAGTAGGCGGGCAGCAGGAAGCAGGCGGCGGCGCCCAGGCAGGCCAGGCCGATGCCGAAGCTCATCGCGTAGACATGTTCGACATCGATGCCCATCAGCCTTGCACCCTGCTTTTCCTTGGCCACGGCGCGGATCGCGCGGCCGAGGTCGGTGCGCGTGATCAGCAGCATCAGCAGCGCGGCGCAGACCAGCGCGCCGGCCAGGGCCACCAGCTTGGGCACCGCGATGAAGGCCGGGCCGATCTGCACCGTTCTCAGGGTATAGGCGGTCTCGATCGCGCGCGTGTCGGAGCGAAAGAACAGCAGGGCCAGGTTCTCGAGAACGATCGACAGCCCCAGCGTGACGAGCAGGATGTTCTCGTCACGGCCGTGGCTGGAACGGTTGATGACGATGCGCTGCAGCGCGTAGCCGAGCGCGAACATGCCCGGCACCACCAGCGGCAGCGCCAGGTAGGGGTCCAGCCCCAGGCCCTGCTTGAGCCCGTAGACGGCATACAGGGCCACCATCAGCAACGCGCCATGGGCGAAGTTGATGATGTGCAGCACGCCGTAGATCAGGGTCAGCCCGAGCGCCACCAGCGCGTAGACGGCGCCGGTGGTCAGCCCGTTGAGGACCGACGGGAACAGGATGTCGAAATCGAGCACGGCGTGTGCCGAACGGGCCCCGGTCGTTCAGGACTTGCGCGGGAAGACGGGTTCCACCTGCCGGTATTCACGCGGCACGATGACCTTGATGTCGCCCTGCACCACCTGCGTCATCAGCGGCATCGCGCCGGTGTTCTGCCCGTCGACGAACCTGGTGTCGCCATAAGGCAGGAAGTGGTCCTTGAAGCTGCTCGACGCCAGCGCGGCGGTGATCGCGCCGCGGTCGGCGCTCTTCGCGCGCTCGACCGCGTCGGCCAGCAGCATCACCGCGGTGTAGGTGTTGAAGACCTCGTAGGTGAAGAACAGGCCCTTGGCCTCGGTGCGCTTCTTCAGCGCGAAGGCACGTTTGTCGTTCGGGTTGAACCAGTGGTTGCAGTCGATGATGCCGTCGGCCGCGTCGGGATACTCCTTGACGAACTTGTAGCTCGAGGCGGCGCCGCCGAGCACCGAATAGATCGCCTTGGGCACCACCTTCTGCTGCTGCATCGTGCGCACCAGCAGGGCGTACTCGTTGTAGTAGTTGGCCGGGATCACGATGTCGGGGTTGATCGACTTCATGCGCAGCACGATGTTGTTGAAGTCGCGCGTCGGGTTGGCGTGCTTGACGATCTCCTTGACCTCGAAGCCGAAGCCCGGCAGTTCGCGCGCCAGCAGGTTGGCCGTGCCGGTGCCGAACAGGCTTTCTTCGTGGATGATCATCACCGTCTTCGCCGGCCGGCCGGCCACGGTGTTCAGCACATGCAGGTTGTTCATCGCCACCTGCGCGCAGGTGGCGTAGCCGGGTCCGAAGCGGAAGGTGTTCTTCAGCCCGCGCTGCACGATCTGGTCGGCCACGCCGACGTCGACCACATGCGGCAGCTCGTACTTGGCCGCGGCCTGCGTGGTGGCCAGGCAGATCGCCGAGGCGTAGGCGCCGACGATGGCCGAGCAGCCGGCTTCGTTCATCTTCTCGACCTCGGCCGTGCCGGCCTGCGGCGAGCTCTGCGCGTCGCCCAGCACCACGTCCAGCCTGGCGCCGCCGAGCGCGCGGATGCCGGCCTTGTTGATGTCCTCGATCGCCATCAGCGCACCGGCGCGGCACTGGCTGCCGGAATAGGCCAGCGCGCCCGTCACCGGATGCAGGATGCCGACCTTGACCGGCTTGGGCTGCGCGCCGGCGATCAGCGGGAATGACAGCGCCGATGCGGCGGCGGCGGACTGCTGGATGAAGCTGCGGCGATTGCGCATGGTGTGTCTCCTGGGTGGGTCAGTGGAATTGTGCGGTCAGCGCCTGGCTGACCCACAGCTTGGCGTCGATGCCGCCGACGCGGGACAGCTGCATCTGGTACTGGTAGCGGTCGGGCCGGTACAGGCCCTGCAGCCACTGTACCGGTCGGTCGTCGACGTCGAAGATCAGGCGCTGCACGGCGAGCAGGGCCGAGCCGACGGCGACGTCGAGCGCGTGCGCCACCTCGGCGTCGGCCAGGCGTGCGCTGATCGCCTGCTCGGCGCGGCCGATGCGCACGCCCTGGGCTTCGATCAGGAGCAGGATCGGCTGCCTGGCGAGTTCGCGCCGGCCGAAACCGCGCGCCAGGGCCTCGGGCACCCAGGTGCTGATGTGCGACAGCGGGCCTTCGCGCGTGGAGCGCAGGCGCAGCGCCTTCTGCACCGGCGCGCCGACCGGCAGCGCGAGCGGCCGCGCGACCGCCTCGGGGGCCGGCACCACGTCGCAGGCCAGCACCTTGACCGAGGTGCGCAGGCCCATGCTGACGATGTTCTCGAGCAAGCCCGTGATCGGCGCACCTTCGGGCGCCACCGGCGCCGCCGGCCGCCGCAGCGGGACCGTGCCGCGCCCCGGCATGCGCTGGATCAGGCCCTCGGCCGCCAGCCGTTCCAGGGCCTTGCGCACCGTGACGCGCGCCACGCCGAACTGCCCGGCCAGCGCCAGCTCGCCCGGCAGGCCCGCGTCGTGCCGGCCGTCGACCAACTGCTCGCGCAGCACCAGATAGAGCTGGTGGTACTTGGGCAGGGGCATGCCGGTCGCCATGGGCGGCCGAGCGTGCGCCAGGTTCCATTGTCCTGTCAATAGAACATGAACCCGGGGCATGCAGGAAACAAGGTCGGGCCCGGGCCGGCCGCCGGCGCACCGCACAATGCCGGGTCCATGGACGCCGAACTTCGCACCCGCCTGAGTGCTGCCGCACTGGCCGTGCGCGCCCATGCCCACGCGCCGTACAGCGGTTTTGCCGTCGGCGCCGCGCTGGCCGACGAGTGGGGCCGCGTGCACGTCGGCTGCAATGTCGAAAACGCCGCCTACCCGCAGGGCCTGTGCGCCGAGGCGGTGGCCCTGGGCGCCCTGGTCGCCGCGGGCGGCAAGGCGGTCACCGCGGTGGCCCTGGTGGCCGGCGGCGGGCGGCCGCTGACACCCTGCGGCGGCTGCCGGCAGAAACTGGCCGAGTTTGCCGCCGGCCCGGTGCCGGTGCACGGCATGAACCTCGCGGGCGAAGGTTTCGAGACCACCCTGGCCGACCTGCTGCCGCAGGCCTTCGGTGCGGCGTCGCTGGCGGGCCCGGCATGATCGCCGCCAGCGCCGCGCGACTGCGCCTGGCCTGCGGCGGGCAGGTGCCGCGCCTGGCCCTGCTGCTCGGTTCCGGCTGGGCCGGGCTGGGCGAAGCCATGCGGCCGCGCGCCGAACTCGACTACGCCGAACTGCCCGCCTTTCCGGCACTCGCGGTGGGCGGTCATGCCGGGCGCCTGCGCGTCGGCAGCCTGGCCGGCGTCGAACTGCTGCTGCTGTGCGGGCGCAAACATGCCTTTGAGGACGGCGACCCGGCGGCGATGGCCGGCGCCATCCGCACCCTGGCCGCGGCCGGGGTGAGCACCTTGCTGCAGGGCAATGCCGCCGGCAGCCTGGACCCGGCCATGCCGCCCGGTTCGCTGATGCTGATCACCGACCACCTGAACCTGCCGCAGCGCAGCCCGCTGGTCGGCGAGCGCGACGACCGGCGCTTCGTCGACATGGCCGACGCCTACAGCCCGGCCCTGGCCGCCGGCGCACGCCGGGCTGCCGCCGCCGCCGGGCTGGTGCTGCACGAAGGGGTCTACGCCTGGGTGCTGGGCCCGCAGTTCGAGACCCCGGCCGAAATCCGCATGCTGCAGCGCCTGGGCGCGACGGCGGTGGGCATGAGCACGGTGCCCGAGACCATCCTGGCGCGGCATGCCGGACTCGAGGTGCTGGCGCTGTCGATCATCACGAACATGGGCTGCGGGCTGTCGGACCAGGCGCTGAGCCACGCACACACCCTGGCCGGCGCCGAGCGCGCGGCGGCGGATGCCGGGCGCCTGATTGCCGCGCTGCTGCCGGCCCTGGAGGCCCGCCCATGACGCAGGACGATACGGCCCGGCTGGCCCTGGCCTGCCTGGACCTGACCAGCCTGAACGATGCCGACACCGAAGCCGAGGTCGCCGCGCTGGCGGTGCGCGCCCATGGCCGCTGCGGCGCGCCGGCGGCGCTGTGCGTGTGGCCGCGGCTGGCGGCGTTTGCACGCCGCGAGGCGCCGGTCGGCGTCGCAGTCGCCGCGGTGGCCAACTTTCCGCACGGCGGCAGCGACGTCGACGCCGCGCTGCGTGACAGCGCCACCGTCGTCGACGCCGGCGCCCAGGAGGTCGACCTCGTGCTGCCCTGGCGCGCCCTGGCCGCTGGCGACATGGCCGCGGCCGTCGGCGTGCTGCGCGCCGTGCGTCGCGCCTGCAGCACACAGGTGCTGAAGGTCATCCTGGAAACCGGGGCCCTGGCCGACGCGCGCCTGATCCGGCAGGCCGCCTTGCTGGCGCTGGCCGAAGGCGCCGACTTCCTGAAGACGAGCACCGGCCGGGTGACGGTCGGCGCCACGCCGGCGGCGGCGCGCGTGATGCTCGAGACCATCGCCGCCACACCGGGGTCCCGGGCCGGCTTCAAGGCCTCGGGCGGGGTGCGCACGGTGGCCGATGCGGCGCTCTATGCCGGCCTGGTGCGCGAGATCCTGGGCGCGCCGGCCTTGATGCCGCAGCGCTTTCGCCTCGGGGCCAGCGCGCTGCTCGACGACATCGAGACCGTGCTCGGCGGCGGGCCTGCGCCGGCCCTGGCCGGTGGCGCCTGAACCGCCTTCGGACAACAACATTCCAGCTCGGCCGGGAACCCTCGTTCTAGGGGCGGGTGGCTTGCTCCGTGACGGACTTCTCGCTAAGGTCGGGCACAAGTCTGTTCAAGGAGGCCCCATGCGCAAATCGCTTCTCATTCTGGCTGCGGCCGCGGCCTTCGCGGCGGCGCCGGCAATGGCGGCCATCGACACCTATGTGGCCTTCCTCAACGGCGCCAACGAAGTGCCCGGCCCCGGGGACGCCGACGGCTTCGGGGTCGCGACCCTGATCGTCGACAACGTTGCCAGCACGGTGTCCTGGTCGATGCTGGCGCTCAACATCGACATGCCCCTGACCGGCGCCCATATCCACACCGGGACGGCCGGCACGAGCGGTGGCGTGATCGTCAACTTCAGCGGCATGTTGACCGGCGCCGACCTTTTCGATGCCGATCTGGCCCTGATCAACCCCGCGAATGCGGCCGATTTCTACGTCAACCTGCACAACGCCACCTACGCGGCGGGTGCCATCCGCGGCCAGTTGCAGTATGTCGGCACTGCGTCGCCGCCGATTCCCGAGCCCGCCACCACGGCGCTGCTGCTCGCCGGCCTGGGGGTGGTGGGCTTGGCCGCACGCCGCCGCAAGGCCTGATATCGCCGGCTCGCGCCCCCCCGACAACCCCGCCACGGCGGGGTTTTTGCTGGAATCGGCGCAAGGCGGGCGCCCCGCGGAGTGCGGCGCCCGAACCGCTGCGGCGCGACCCTGAATGCTGCCCAGTGAACTGATCCGGCACAAACGCGACGGCGGCGCACTGTCGGCCCGGCAGATCCGGGACTTCGTGCGCGGCCTCGTCGACGGAAGCTGGTCAGACGCACAGGTCGGCGCGCTGGCGATGGCCATCGTGCTGCGCGGCATGGACGCCGCCGAGACGGTGGCGCTGACCGATGCGATGACGCGCTCCGGCGAGGTGCTGGACTGGTCGCAAGAAGGTTTTGCCGGGCCGGTGCTCGACAAACATTCGACCGGCGGCGTCGGCGACAAGGTCAGCCTGGTGCTGGCGCCGCTGCTGGCCGCCTGCGGCGCCGTGGTGCCGATGCTCAGCGGCCGCGGCCTGGGCCACACGGGGGGCACGCTGGACAAGCTTGAGGCGCTGCCGGGCTACGCCGTCGAGCCGTCGCGCGGGCGCCTGGCCGCGGTGCTGCACAACGCCGGCTGCGCCATCGTCGGCGCGAGTGCCAGCCTGGCCCCCGCCGACCGCCGCCTGTATGCGATCCGCGACCTCACCGCCACCGTCGAGTCGGTGCCGCTGATCGTGGCCAGCATCCTGAGCAAGAAGCGCGCGGCCGGCCTGCAGGCGCTGGTGATGGACGTCAAGTGCGGCAACGGTGCCTTCTGCACGACGCCGCTGGCCGCGCGCACGCTGGCGCGGGCCCTGGTCGAGGTGGCCGGCGGCGCCGGGCTGCCGACCGTCGCCCTGGTGAGCGACATGGACGCCGTGCTCGGCCGCGCCGCCGGCAATGCCGTCGAGGTGGCCGAAGCCCTGGCTCTGCTGCGCGGCGAGCGCCGCGACGACCCTGGCCTGCAGCGCCTGCGCCAGCTCTGCCTGGCGCTGGCCGCCGAGGCGCTGCGGCTCGGCGGTCTGGCCGCCGATCTGCCCTCGGCCATGGCGCTGGCGGCGGCGCGCCTGGACGACGGGCAGGCCGCCGAACGTTTTGCGCGCATGGTGGCCGCACTCGGTGGCCCGCGCGACGTGCTGCGGGCCGCCGAACTGCCGCTGGCACCCTTGCGCCGGCCGGTGCCGGCGCCGCGCGGCGGCTGGGTCGGCCGCGTCGACGTGCGCGCCCTCGGCCTGGCCGTGGTCGAGCTTGGCGGCGGCCGCCGCCGGGCCGGCGACATTGTTGACCCGCGGGTCGGCCTGGATGCGCTGCGTCTGCCGGGTGAGGCGGTGGCCCCCGGCGAAGCGCTGGCCTGGGTGCACGCGGCCGACGCCGCCGCCGCCGAGGCCGCTGCAAGCGCCGTGGTCACGGCGATGCCGGTGGCCGACGCCGCGCCGCCGGCGCAGACCCTGGTGCGTGAGATCCTGCGGCCCGCCTGAGCGCGCATCACCCGCTGTCACAATTCGCCCCGTCAAATGGAGAGGCGATGGAACTCAGCAGCCTGAAGAAGTTCGAGAAAGCGGGCAAGCGCGGCCGCGGCGAATCGATGCGGCTGGGCATCGGCCTGCTTTTTGCAGTGTCGATCATGCTTTACACCGCGCTGACGCAGGGCGTGGTCGGGCCGCAGGGCGTGCTGCTGGTGGCCGCGGCCGTGATCGGCGGCTATATGGCGATGAACATCGGCGCCAACGACGTGGCCAACAACGTCGGCCCGGCGGTCGGCTCGCGCGCGATCTCGATGGTCGGCGCCATCGCGCTGGCCGCAGTCTGCGAGATGGCCGGCGCGCTGATCGCCGGCGGCGATGTGGTCTCGACGATCCAGAAGGGCATCGTGCGCGGCGACATGGTGGCCGACCCCGAACACTTTGTCTGGATGATGACGGCCGCGCTGCTCGCCGGCGCGCTGTGGCTGAACATCGCCACCGCCTCCGGGGCACCGGTGTCGACCACGCATTCGATCATCGGCGCCGTGCTCGGTGCCGGCCTGGCCGCCGGCGGCGTGGACGCCGCCAACTGGAACCGGCTGGGCGAGATCGCGGCCAGCTGGGTGATCTCGCCCCTGCTCGGCGGCGGCATCGCCGCGGCCTTCCTGTACTGGATCAAGCGCGGCATCACCTGGCGAACCGACATGATCGGCGCGGCGCGGCGCCTGGTGCCCAAGCTGTTCGGTCTGATGGTGTTCGCCTTCTCGACCTATCTGGTGCTCAAGGGCCTGAACCGGATCCTCCCGCTCGGCATCGGCCCGGCGCTGGGCATCGGCGCCGTGCTCGGCCTCCTGGCCTGGGCGGGCGCGCGGGCCTGGGTCGAACGCCAGGTGCCGTCGATGTTCAACACCAAGGACAGCATCAACGCCTTGTTCACCCTGCCGCTGATCTTCTCGGCCGCGCTGCTGAGCTTCGCCCACGGCGCCAACGATGTGGCCAACGCGGTCGGGCCGCTGGCGGCGATCGCCGAGGTGGTGCGCAGCGGGGCGGTGGGCGGCGAGGCACCGATTCCGCTGTGGGTGATGTTCGTCGGCGCGGTGGGCATCGCGCTCGGCCTGCTGCTCTACGGCCCGCGCCTGATCCGCAAGGTCGGCAACGGGATCACCGAGCTCGACCAGATCCGCGCCTTCTGCATCTCGATGTCGGCCGCGGTGACGGTGATCGTCGCTTCGCAGCTGGGCCTGCCGGTGAGCTCAACGCACATCGCGGTCGGCGGCGTGTTCGGCGTCGGTTTCCTGCGCGAGTACCTCAAGCGCCGCCACGCCGGTGCGATGGAGTTCATCAAGCTGCACCATGCGGGCGAGGACAAGGTGGTCGTCGAATGTTTCGTCGACCAGTTCCAGGCGGCCTCGCTGGAGGTCAAGCGCGAGATGCTCGAGCAGCTCAAGCGCCACGCCGCGCCGGCGGTGCTGAGCAAGTTCGAGCGCAAGCAGCTGCGCCGGGTCTACAAGGAGCAGCTGGTCAAGCGCTCGGAGGTGCTGAAGATCGCGGCCGCGTGGCTGATCACGGTGCCGGTCACGGCGCTGATGGCGGCGCTGCTGTACTACATGATCTTCGGCATGGTGCACGCCTGAGGGCCCGGAACCCGGAGTCCTCTATCCGCCGCCGCAGAAGCCGTGCCGGCGAATCTGCGTGGCCCGGTCATCAAAGCGGCTTCTTGATAGTCATGGCGCCGCGGATTTCGGCAGCCTGATAGCCGATCGCCTTGTCGGCCGGGTAGAGCTCATGCAACCTGGCTTGCGCGGCCGGGCTGATGCGATCGGGCGTGCCATGGCAGTTCAGGCACAGGGCCTGCGTCGGCAGCGCCTTCATGTAGCGGTACATCGGCTTGCCGTCCACGGTCACGACAGCGCCCTTTTCCAGCGCGGCGGGGTTTTCGCCGGCGGCGGCACGCTTGTCGAAGTCCTTCAGCACAGCCGCCTCCCAGGCATCGGGCACGGCCTTCGGATTGCGGTTCTTCAGGCTGACGCGGCGTATCGCCCAGCCTGACTGTTCCGATGCGGCCTTGGCCATGGCCGGCGCTTTTTCGCGACAGACGCCGATCGCACCCTCGGGACCCCCCTTCTTGATTTCCTCGTCGAGCACGCTCAGCAGCTTGGGCGGGATGGCCGAAGCAACGCCGCGCGCTTCGTCGAGCAGCTTCGCCTCGTCGGCGAATGCGGGCGCCATGGCGAGGGCGGCGAGCAGGGGAATGAACTTGAAGATGGCGCGGCTGGCTTGCATGTTTCCTCCCGGTGACTGCGGAAATTGCACAGCCGCGCGAAACAAGCAATCGACGGGCTCGGCCATGCTGAATCTTTGACCAGATCAATATAGTGGTCTTCGGCCTGACCTGATATCAGACTATTTTCTGCCGGCATCAGAATTCCTGATGGGAAACGCGCCACATCGTCTATCGGGCGCGCGGCAAATCCGGGGTCAGCCGATTCGCGGCACCGGCACCGGCACCGAAATGCGTCGGTCCGACGGGCACCTTGACCGCCCCGGCGCCGCCTAAAATCGCCGGTCTGCCGCATCCGCCGGCCTGTACCGCCGTGCGCCGACCATGACCCCGACCCCCACCTTCTCCTCGATCAGCGCGCTGTCGCCGCTGGACGGCCGCTATGCCGCCAAGGTCGCCGCGCTGCGCCCGCTGCTCTCGGAGTTCGGCCTCATGCACCGCCGCGTGCAGGTCGAGGTCGAGTGGTTCGTCGCCCTGTCCGACGCCGGCTTCGACGAGTTCAAGCCCTTGTCGGAAGCGGCGCGCGGCCTGCTGCGCGGCCTGGTGCTGCGTTTCTCCGAGGCCGACGCGCAGGCCATCAAGGACATCGAGAAGACCACCAACCACGATGTGAAGGCGGTGGAGTACTGGCTCAAGCAGCGCTGCGAGGCCCTGCCGGAACTGGCTGCGGCCAGCGAGTTCATCCACTTCGCCTGCACCAGCGAGGACATCAACAACACCAGCCACGCGCTGATGCTGCAGGCCGCGCGTGAACAGGTTCTGCTGCCGGCGCTGGACCGCATCGTCGACAAGCTGACCACCATGGCGCATGCCTTTGCCGCGGTGCCGATGCTCAGCCGCACGCATGGCCAGACCGCGAGTCCGACGACGGTGGGCAAGGAGATCGCCAATGTCGTCGCGCGCCTCGTCACGGCCCGCTCGCGCATCGCCGACGTCAAGCTGCTGGCCAAGATGAATGGCGCGGTGGGCAACTACAACGCCCACCTGGCGGCCTGGCCCGATTTCGACTGGGAGGCCTTCGCCAGGCAGGTCGTCGAGCAGCGCCTGGGCCTGGACTTCAACGCCTACACCATCCAGATCGAGCCGCACGATGCGATGGCCGAACTGTTCGACGCCGTGGTGCGCAGCAACACCATCCTGATCGACTTCGCGCGCGACGTCTGGGGTTATGTGGCGCTGGGCTATTTCCGCCAGCGCCTGAAGGACGGCGAGATCGGCAGCAGCACGATGCCGCACAAGGTCAACCCGATCGATTTCGAGAACGCCGAAGGCAACCTCGGCCTGGCCAGCGCGCTGCTCACCCACCTGAGCCAGAAGTTGCCGATCAGCCGCTGGCAGCGCGACCTGACCGACTCCACCGTGCTGCGCAATATGGGCGTGGCCCTGGGCTACACCGTGCTCGCGCACGACAGCCTGGCGCGCGGCCTCGAGAAGCTGCAACTCGACGAGGCGACGCTGGCCGCCGACCTCGACGGCGCCTGGGAGGTGCTGGCCGAGGCGGTGCAGACCGTGATGCGCCGCCACGGCCTGCCCAACCCCTACGAGCAGCTCAAGGCGCTGACCCGTGGGAAGGATGTCACGCGCGCCTCGATGGCGGCCTTCATCGACGGCCTGGCCCTGCCGATGCACGAAAGAGAACGCCTGAAAGCGATGACGCCGGGCAACTACATCGGGCGCGCCGCCGACCTGGCGCGCCGCATCTGATGACCATCAGGGAGACAGCGGCTTGAGATTCACCGACGCGCTGGCCGCGGCCACCCGCCGCCATCATTCGCTGCTGTGCGTCGGGCTCGACCCGGAGCCGGCGCGCTTTCCGCGGCCCTGGCAGGGCGACGCCGCGCACATCTTCGACTTCTGCGCCGGCATCGTCGACGCGACCAAGGACCTGGTCTGCGCCTTCAAGCCGCAGATCGCCTACTTCCACGCGCACCGCGCCGAGGACCAGCTCGAACGCCTGATGGCGCATATCCGGCGTGTCGCGCCCGGCGTGCCGGTGATCCTGGACGCCAAGCGCGGCGACATCGGCGCCACCGCCGAGATGTATGCGCGCGAGGCCTTCGAGCGCTACCAGGCCGACGCGGTGACCCTGTCGCCCTTCATGGGCTTCGATTCGATCGAGCCCTATCTGCGCTGGGACGGCAAGGGCGCGATCCTGCTCTGCCGCACCAGCAACCCGGGCGGCGACGATCTGCAGGCGCAGACCCTGGCCGATGGTGACCAGGTCTACGAACGCATCGCACGCCTGGCGGCGGGCGACTGGAACCGCGGCGGCCAGCTCGGCCTCGTCGTCGGCGCCACCTACCCGGCGCAGATCGCACGCGTGCGCGAACTGGCACCGACCCTGCCGCTGCTGATCCCCGGGGTCGGCGCGCAGGGCGGCGACGCCGAAGCCACCGTGCGCGCCGGCTGGCGGCCAGGGCCCGGGGGCGGGCCGATCATCGTCAACTCGTCGCGCGCCGTGCTCTACGCCAGCGCCGGCGACGACTGGGCCGCCGCGGCGCGGCGTGTGGCGCAGGCCACGCGCGGGCAGCTCGGCGCGGTGGGCGCGTGAGCTCCGCCGGCGTCGACGTCGACGCCGACGAGCGCGACGAACTGCCGTCGCTGCTGATGCCAGCGGCGGGCCCGGCCCGGCGCGGTGACGGGATGGTCAGGCTGGACGCCGTCGTCGTGCGACTGGCCAGCGTCTGCCTCTGGGCCACGGCCGCCGTCTTCGGCCTCTTCACCGCCCTGCTGGTCTGGATGCCGGCCCCGCCGCCGTCGGCCGCGACAGCCGCGGGGGTGTGTGCTGCGGTGGTTCTCGGCGAAGCCCTGGCCGCTGCGCTGGCGCCGCGCTGGCCGCAGCCGATGGTGGTCGCCGGCAGCCTGCTGGCCCTGCCGGGCATCGCGGTCACCGCGAGCAGCCTGGGCATGGGGGCGGCGGCCCCGGCGATCGGTCTGGCCGCCCTGCACGCGGCGCTGGCGATGGCCCTGGCCGGCCTGCGCGGCGGCTCCGTCGTGGCCGGATCGGCGCTGCTGCTGGTGTGGCTGCTGGCGCTCGGCCAGCAGCGCGGCTGGTTCGCCGCCAGCGGCCCCGACACGCCGCTGGCGCTGGTCGTGCTCGTGCAATCGCTGCTCGTTGTGCTCGCCGCGGCCGGCGGCTGGCTGGCGGCGCGCCTGGTCGTCGGCGCCACGCGCGCCGCCGACGAGCGCGAGCAGCGCTTCCGCGGCCTGCTGCGCATTTCGGCCGACGCCTACTGGGAGCTCGACGCCACCCTGCGCCTGAGCGCGGTGACCACCGAGCGCAGCGGCCGCCCGGCGCAGTCGGGCGGCGAAGCCCTGGGCGCGGTGCCCTGGGAACTGCCGGCCTTCGCCTGCGACCCGGAGGTGCTTGACGGCCTGCAGGCCGAGCTCGGCGCGCGCCAGGCCTTCCGCGACGTGCCGATCGCCTGGCAGGGGCGCGGCGGACTGAAACATTTCCTGATCAGCGGCGAGCCGCGCCTGGGCCGTGGCGGCGTCTTCCTCGGCTACTGGGGCGTGGCGCGCGACGTGAGCGAAACCCTGCGGGCGCAGGACGCGCTGCTGCGCACCGAGGCGCGCTATCACGACCTCTTCGTCAGCATCCCGAACGCCCTGGTGCTGCACCGCGACGGACGGATCATCGACGCCAATCCGGCCGCGGTGGACCTGTTCGGTTTCGACGACCTGCAGGGCATGCAGGGCAGCAAGCTGCTCGACGTCTACGAGCCGGGGGAGTCGCGTGAGCTGGCGCGCCGGCGCGCCCAGCAGCTGCAGGCCATGCCGCCCGGCGAGGCGCTGCCGGTGAGCGAGTTCCGCCTGCTGCGCCCGGGCGGCCGTCTGGCCATCGTGCGCGCCACCGGCGTCGCCGTCGAGACCGAGCGCGGCCCCGCCGTGCTGTCGATCTACGTCAACGACACCGAGCGCCATGCCGCCGAAGAAGCGGTGCGCCGCTCCGAGGCCCTGCTCTCGCATCTGGTGGCCAGCAGCCCGGACGTGATCACGCTCACTGAGCTCGACAGCGGCCGCTACGCGATGGTCAACCGCCGCTTCGAAGGCCTCACCGGCTGGTCCGCCGACGAGGTCATCGGCCGCACCTCGGCCGAGATCGGCATCTGGGACGCTGCCGAGACCCGTCGACGTTTCGTGCACCAGGTCCGGGCCGTGGGCCGGGTGCAGGACATGCCGGTGCGTTTCCGACGGCGCGACGGCTCGCCGGTGCCGATGCTGGTGTCGGGCGCACGCTTCACCGCCGACCGCAGCGACTACCTGGTGATCAATGCGCGCGACATGACCGATATCGAACAGCATCGCCTGGAGACCGAGGCGATCCTCGAGAACGCCTCGCTGGGCATCGCCCTGACCCGCGACCTGGCCTTCCAGATGGTCAATCCGGCCTTCGAGGCGATGCTCGGCTGGCCCGACGGCAGCATCGTCGGCCAGTCGATCTCGGTGGTCTGGCCGGACGAAGCGGGCTACCTCAAGATGGGCGCACAAATCCGCCCGGCGCTGGAGCGTGGCGAACAGATCGAAGTCGAGTCCGAGATCCAGCGGCGCGACGGCAGCACCTTCCTGTGCCGGATCCTGGCCCGCGCCGTCGACCCCTCGCACCCGAGCCGCGGCGGCACGATCTGGGTGATCGAGGACATCACCGAGAAGCGCCGCCTGGACGAAGCCCTGGCGCGTGCCCGCGACGCTGCCGAAGCGGCCAACCTCGCCAAGAGCGCCTTCCTGGCCAATACCAGCCACGAGCTGCGCACGCCGCTGAACGGCCTGCTCGGCCTGGCCCAGCTGGCGCGCACGCCAGGGCTGGACGAAGCACGGCGCACGACCTACCTTGAGCAGATCGTCGACAGCGCGCGCACGCTGGCCGAGATCGTCTCCGACATCCTGGATCTGTCGAAGATCGAAGCCGGCCGGCTGTCGATCGAATCGACGGCCTTCGACCTGGCTGCCCTGCTGCACGCGCTCGAACGCGGCTATGCGGCGCTGGCCTCGGGACGCGGCCTGCGCCTGCGGCTGCAGGCCGACGCCGGCATCGGCCATGTGCTCGGCGACGCCCTGCGGGTGCGCCAGGTGCTCACCAACTTCCTGGGCAATGCGCTGAAGTTCACCGAGCGCGGCGACGTGCAGCTGCGTGCCCGCCGGGTCGACGCGCTGCGGGTGCGCTTCGAGGTGCTCGACACCGGGCCCGGCCTCGATGCCGCCACCCAGGCGCGGCTGTTCAAACCCTTCACCCAGGCCGACCAGTCGACGACGCGGCGCTACGGCGGCACCGGCCTGGGCCTGTCGATCTGCCGCGAGCTGGCCGGCCTGATGGGCGGCGAGGTCGGCGTCATCAGCCGGCCCGGCGACGGCAGCTGCTTCTGGGCCGAACTGCCGCTGCCCGAGACGGCCGCCGCACCCGCCGCGCCGCCGCCGCCGCCGGACCCGGCCGCGACCCAGGGCGCGCATGTGCTGCTCGTCGACGACAACCTGGTCAACATGATGGTGGCCGCGGCCCAGCTCGAACAGGCCGGGGTGCGCGTCGGGCAGGCGGTCGACGGCCGCCAGGCCCTGGACGCGGTGGCCACCGCGCGTGCCGCCGGCGACCCCTATCAGCTGGTGGTGATGGACCTGCAGATGCCCGGGCTGAGCGGCTACGAGGTCACCGCCGAGCTGCGCCGAGAACATTCCGCCGAGCAGCTGCCGATCATCGCGCACAGCGCCGCGGCGATGCTCAGCGAACGCGAGGCGGCACTCGCCGCCGGCATGAACGACTTCCTGCCCAAGCCGACCCCCGCCGAGCAGCTGCGCGAGATGGTGGCGCGCTGGGCGCGGCGCTGATCAGGGCCTGTTCACACTACGGGAACAGACCCTAGCCCGCCACCAGCGGCAGGCGCCGCAGCCGCTGCCCGCTGAGCGCAAACCAGGCGTTCGCCACCGCCGGCGCCACCGGCGGCAGGCCGGGTTCGCCCATGCCGCTGGGGGCGCGCTGGCTGGGCACGATATGGGTCTCGATCTGCGGCGTGTCGGCCAGCGTGACGATGCCGAGGTCCGGCAGGTTGCGCTGCTGGACCACGCCGCCTTTGATGTCGATGCGCCCATGCAGTGCAGCGGCAAGGCCGAAGAGCACGGCCGATTCGAGCTGCTGCGCGACGCCGTCGGGGTTGACCACGGTGCCGCAGTCGACCGCGCCGACCACGCGCTCGACATGTGGCCGGTCGTCGCGGGCACTCAGCTCGACCACCATCGCGACCACGCTGCCGAAACTTTGATGCAGCGCCACGCCGCGCGCCCGCCCGGCCGGCAGCGGCGTGCCCCAGCCGGCCCGTTCGGCCGCCAGGTCGAGCACGGCAAGGTGGCGCGGCGCCTCGGCCAGCAGCGCGCGCCGGAAGGCCAGCGGGTCGGCGCCGGCCGCATCTGCCAGTTCGTCGATGAAACCTTCGCTGAAGAAGGCGTTGTGCGAATGTCCGACCGCACGCCAGTAGCCCACCGGCACGCCGCTGTGCGTGGCGTGGTGGCCGATGCGCTGGTGCGGCACCGCATAGGGCAGGTCGTACAGACCTTCGGCGGTGGTCTTGTCGGGCAGGTCCAGCGGGCTGGCCAGCGCGGGCAGCACGCGCTCCAGCCAGCGCGGCACGATGGCGTCGCCAGCGCCATGCAGGTCCAGGGCCAGCAGGCGGCCGTCGGCGTCGAGCCCGGCGCGTTGCCAGGCGGCGGCGGCCGGGCGGTAGAAGTCGTGGCCGATGTCATCCTCGCGCGGCCAGACCAGCATCAGCGGCCGGCCGCCACACTCGATCGCGATGCGCACCGCCTGCGCCACCACGTCGACCTCCAGCCGGCGGCCGAAACCGCCGCCGAGGTAGGTCGAATGCACCGTCACCGCGTCCTCGTCCACCCCCGCGACGCGTGCGGCCAAACTGCGCGCCAGCCCCGGCACCTGGGTCGGCAGCCACAGCGTGACGCGGCCGTCGGCGACCTGCGCCGTGCAGTTGGGCGGCTCCATCGTCGCATGGGCCAGATAGGGGGCTTCGTAGAGGGCCTCGACACGGCGCGCGGCGCCGGCCAGGGCCGCATCCACGTCGCCACGGGTGTAGAAGGCGTGACCACCGCCGGCACGCGCCGTGGCGGCCAGCGTGTGTGCGATGGCGGCGCTGTCCAGCGCCCCGGCCGGCCGCCCGCGGGCTTCGACGCGCAGCGCGCGCGCCCCCTGCAGCGCATGCCAGGTGCTGCGCCCGACCACCGCCATCGCCGCATCCGCGCCGCCGAGCGGGCCATAGGGCGGCAGGCGCACGACCCGCTTCACGCCGGGCAGGGCCAGGGCCGGCGCCACGTCCACCGCGCCCGGGCTCCCGCCCAGGGCCGGCGCATGGCGGATCACCGCGAAGAGCAGGCCCGGCGGGCGCACGTCGAGGCCGAAGCGCGCGCTGCCGTCCACCTTGGCCGGCGCATCCACGCGCGGCACGCTGCGGCCCAGCACCCGCCAGGCGCCGCGCGGCTTGGGCTCGACGCCGCTGACCGGGGTCAGCGCAGCGCGCGCAGCCAGCTCATCGAAGCGTGCATTGGGGCCGGACGGGTGGCTGACCACGCCGTCGCGGCAGTGCATCTCGGCCACCGGCAGCCGCCACTCGAGCGAGGCGGCCCCGAGCAGCTTGGCGCGAGCGGTGGCCGCCGCCAGGCGCAGCGGCCCCCACAGGTCGGCCACGCTGGTCGAGCCGCCGGTGGCGTTGATCCCGAGTTCACGCGCGAGCTTGTGCACCAGCCACTCGGCGGCCACGGCGGTGGTGCTCTGCCGGCCGGGTTCACGCTCGCGCGGGTGCAGCGGCAGGCCGGCGAGCAGCATCGCCACATTGCCATAGATCGCGTCGAAGCCGGCCGGTACTCGCTGCACCGCCTCGACCGCCAGGTCGAGCTCCTCGGCCACCAGCATCGTGAGCGCGGTGTGCACCCCCTGGCCCATTTCGGCGCGCGCCATCGCCAGCTGCACCTGGCCGTCCAGGCCGATGCGGATCCAGCCGTTCAGCGCCACGCCGTCAGGTGCGTCGAGCAGGGCCGGGTCGCCGAGCCGGCTGCGCGGCGGCAGGGCGGCAAAACCGACGATCAGCGCGCCGAGGCTGCCGGCGCCGGCGAGCAGCAGGGTGCGCCGCTTCATCCTGGGTTCATCCCGAGCTCATCCCAATGCGCGCGGGGCGCGGCGCGGCATCAGGCGGGCGGCATCGCGGATGGCCGCCCGCCAGCGCGGCGTGCTGCCACAGCGGCAGAGGTTGCCCAGGGCCGCGTCGATCTCGGCGTCGCTCGGGTTCGGCCGCTCGGCCAGCAGGGCCGCGGCGGCCATCAGCACGCCGCTCTGGCAGTAGCCGCACTGCGGCACCTGGTGCTGCAGCCAGGCGGCCTGCAAGGGGTGCGGCCGCCCCGGCGCGCCCAGGCCCTCGATGGTGCGCACGCGCCGGCCCGCCACCGCCGCCAGCGGCGTGACGCAGCTGCGCAGCGCCTGGCCGTCGACGTGCACGGTGCAGGCGCCGCAGGCCCCGATGCCGCAGCCGTACTTGGTGCCGGTCAGGCCCAGGCCGTCGCGCAGCGCCCACAGCAGAGGCATGGCCGGGTCGGCCAGCGCGTCGTCGAGCTCGCGCAGTTCGCCGTTGACGTCCAGGCGCATCAGTCCAGCGTCACCTCGGTGTGCACCGAGCCGGCGCGGTCGGCGCTCGCGCTCAGCGCCAGCCGGGTGCCCACCGGGGCCTTGACCACCCATTCGGCCACGGCGCGATCGCCGGTCAGCTCGCGCGTGGGCAGAAAGGCCTGCTGCGAGCTCGTCGGTGCATGGCCCTGCAGATGGCCGGCCAGTTCGCGCGGCTTGCCGCTGACCAGGCTGCTGCCGGCCGGCAGGTGGATCGTGAACACCGTGCCGCGCGCCATCTTGCGTTCAAGCGCGCGCTTGCTGACGTAGCTCGGCAGGTAGCCGGCATTGGCCACGGCAAAACGCACGCGCCAGGTGTCGGGGCCGAGCGCACGCACTTCGGTGCGCAGCACCTCCAGCTTGGGCAGGCTCAGGCCGAGTGTGTTCAGCCAGGCCGGGAAGCGTGCCGCTTCGCGTTCACGCAGGGCCGGCGGCGGGTTGCGCCAGTAGTTCATCTTGTCCCAGCCGCCGATCTCGACCATGCCCAGCTGCGGATGGCGGAAGGGTTTCCAGTCGACATAGGCCAGGCCGGCGCATTGCTCGTCGCTCCACTTGAGCAGCTTCAGGTCGTCGTCGACAGGGTGTTCGCGGTACCAGTCGATCCACTTGTAGTCGGTGATGCCGGCTTCCTTGTTCGGGGCCCAGATCTCGACCGTCCAGAACAGCGCGCCCAGGTGTTCGTAGATCCAGTCCTGGGTGCCGGTGATGACGTCCTTGGGGTGGTACTTGAAGTCATGCCAGAGGCTGATCGCCGGGTAGCCGGTGAGCCTGGCGCCGAGATCCGACAGGCGCTGGTACAGCCACAGGTCCTCGGGCGTCATGTCGTCGTCGCTCTGCGTGCCCATCGGCCGCAGGATCACGCCGCTGTGGGTGTGGAAGCTCACCGCCGCGCCGATGTTGGGGTGCCGGACGATGAAGTCCACCATCGCGCGCACCTCGGGCTCGCTGGTCGGGTAGGGGCCGGCGCCGAGCTGCTCGAATTCCTGGCGCCAGTAGGCCGGGAAGTTGCGGTTCAGGTCCAGGCCTTCGCGGTCCTTGTTGACGCTGATCGTCAGGCCGTCGTAGTTCGTCAGCAGGCCCTCGGGCACGAGGCGGAAATACTCGCCGCCGAATTCGCCGGGTTCGCGCGCCACCATCATGCGCGGCTCGTCGGGGTGCTGCTTGAAGGGTCCGTGCGGGTCGGGGATGCGCATGCTCAGGATGCGCCCGTCGCCGTCGATGTCCTCCACCGTGAGGCCGTCCACCACCTCTTCGTCCCAGGGATAGGGCCGGGTGCTGCTGCGGATATGGCGCGGGCGGTCGGCCAGCGCGAGCTCGGCGCCGTCGGGGTTCAGGCGCGGGCAGAGGTAGACCGTGCGTGTGTCCAGCAGCTCGCTGATCTCGCGCTCGCGGCCATGCCCGGCGACAAGCTGGTGTAGCCAGTACAGGCAGGCCGTGCCGGCGGTCAGCTCGGCGGCGTGGATGTTGCCGTCGACCCAGATCGCCGGCTTTTCGGCATGTTCGCCGGTGCTCCGGTTGGTGACGATCACCAGCCAGATGTCGCGGCCCTCGTAGCTGCGGCCGATGCTCTGCAGCTCGACCAGCTGCGGCGCGGCGGCGGCGTAGTCCTGCAGCAGGCGCGTCAGCTCCGGGTGGCGGTAGAACTGGTCGAAGCGGGGGACGGGGATCGCGGGCATGCGGCGATTGTCGCGCGCCCTGCCCGCGGGCCGCGCCGCCGCGGCTCACTGGCCCTTGAACAGGCCCTGGAAGGGCCGCGAGACCGCCAGGGTCTGCGGCCGGCCGCGCAGGGTCAGGTGCATATGGCCTTCGTCGATGCGCACCGCCGCGGCCACATGGCGCCGGGCGACGATGACCGAGCGGTGCACCTGCAGGAATTCGCGTTCGTCGAGCTGCGCCAGCAGTTCCTTCAGCGGCGTGCGGATCAGGGCCTCGGCGTCGGCGCCCTCATGCGTGTAGACCACCCGTGTGTAACGCGCATCGGCCTCGAAGAAGATCACGTCGGCGACCCGGATCTGCCGCACCTCCTTGCCGACGCCGGCCTGGATGATGTCCAGAGGCGCCGGGCGGCGCTGCTGGGCGGCCAGCTGCGCGAGCAGGGCCTGCAGGCTGTCCGGTGCCGGCGCCGGGTTGTCCAGCCGCGCCTTCAGGCGCGCCAGGGCCTGCGCCAGACGCTCCGGGTCCACCGGTTTCATCACATAGTCCACCGCGCCGGCCTCGAAGGCGGCCAGCGCATGGTCGCCGTAGGCGGTGACGAAGACCACCGGGGTGCGGCCGTCGATGCGGCGCGCGACCTCGATGCCGGTCATGCCCGGCATGCGGATGTCGAGGAAACACAGCGCCGGCTCATGTTCGAGCCAGGCGTCCCAGGCGTCGACGCCGTTGCGGCATTCGGCCACGATGTCCAGTTCGGGCCAGGCCTGGAGCAGGGCGGCGCGCAGCTGTTCACGCGGGGCTTCTTCGTCGTCGGCGATGAGGGCCGTGGTGTGGGGGGCAGGGTTCATGGCGGCGTCATCGGTTCGTAGGGCAGATCCAGGGTGGCGATGCAGCCACCGCCGGGCGCATTGTCCAGGCTGAGCAGGGCCCGCGCGCCGAAGGCCTGGGCCAGGCGCGCGCGGCTGTTGGCCAGGCCGACACCTTCGGCCGCGTCCGCCGGCAGCCCGGGGCCGCTGTCGTGCACGGTCAAGGTGGTGCGGCCGTCGGCCACCCGGGCCTGCACGCGGACCTCGGCGCCGTCCAGCGCCGGCATCACGCCATGTTCGACGGCGTTCTCCACCAGGGTCAGCAGCAGCCCGGGCGGCATGGCGCTGGCGGCGGCGGCCGGGTCGATGTTGACCGAAGCGCGCAGCCGCTCGCCCAGGCGCAGCTGCATCACCGCCAGGTACTGGCGCGCCGCTTCGGCTTCGTCGCCCAGGGCCAGGCGCTCGCGGTTGAACAGCGGCAGGGTGGCGCGCAGGAAGGCGGTCAGCGCGGCCAGCATCGGCGCGGCGCGGTCGTCCTTGGCCTGCACCCAGTGCTGCAGCGACGCCAGCGCGTTGTACAGGAAGTGCGGCTGGATCTGCGCCGCGGCCAACTGACGCGCCATGTCCAGCGCGCGCTGCTGCTCGGCCAGCTCGCGCAGCCGGGCCTCGATCTGGTGAGATCGGAAGACGGCGGCAAACCAGTAGGCCACCGACACCGCCATGGCCAGGACCATGCCGGCACCGTGCACCCAATCGCGCGCCGGGTGGCCGCGGTCCAGGTGCTTCAGCTCGATGGTGCCCAACAGGCCCAGCAACAGCGCCACGGCGCCAACGACCGAGGCGATGGCCAGCGAGCGTCGGTCCGGACGCATCCAGAGCCAGCGCAGGCCCGCCCAGGCCACGACGCCGGCCATCACCAGCAGCAGGTTCAGCGCGGCGGTGGCCGAGGGCGGCGCCAGCTGCATCAGTACGAAGCCGCCGAGCGCGTAGTTCATCATCAACACGGTCATCAGCGTGCGGCTGGGCCGGTCGCCACCGGCGCGGGCCATCTCGTCGCGGCTGAAGATCCGCCTCGGCCCGGGGTACCAGAGCTGGCTCCAGTCCATGCGTTCGGCTTTCATGCGGCAGCTCCCGGCAGTCTCAGCACGGCTTCGGCGCCGGGTTGCAGCGCTCGCAAGGTCAAGGTTCCGCGGCCGTCGCCGTGGTGGCGCAGGCGTTCGCGGCAGTTGGCCAGGCCGGTGCCGTCCTGCCACTGGGCTGCCAGGCCGACGCCGTCGTCGCGCACGGTCACCGTGCTGCTGCCGGTGGCGTCGCCGAGCACGGCCACCTGCACCGTGCCACCCGACAGCGACGGCGAGATACCATGTTCCACCGCGTTTTCGACCAGGGTGAGCAGCAGCCCCGGCGGCAGCGGACGGCTGGCGCAGGCCGGGTCGAGCTGCAGTTCGGTGTGCAGGCGCTCACCCAGCCGTGCCTGCATGATGCGCAGGTACTGCGTGACGGCCTCGAACTCCTCGCCCAGCGTCGTCTGGTCGCGGCCCAGCAGTTCGGTGGAGCCGCGCAGGAAGGCGGTCAGGGTGCGCAGCAGCTCTGGCGCACGCGGGTCGCCAGCGTCCACCCAGTGCTGCAGGGCGGCCAGGGTGTTGAAGATGAAATGCGGCTGGATCTGCGCCTGCAGCAGTTGCAGCCGCGCCTCGGCGGCCCGGCGCGCGGCAGCGTCGCGCTCGCGCTCCAGGCTCAAGCGCGCCAGGGCCTGCCGGTCCTGTGCCCCCCGCACCTGGGCCACGCCCCAGAGCAGAGCCGCCATGCCGGCCACCCCGATCAGCAGCACCGGCAAGGTGGCCACGGCCGAGCGCCACAAGGCGTCGCCCAGGGTCTCGGTCTGCAGGCCGCCGAAGCGGACGATGCGGTCCACCAGAAAGCTCACGCTGGCGCCGCCGTAGGCCAGCGCCCCGATGCTCAGGGCGTTGCGCAGCAGACGGCGCGTGGTGAACTTGTGCGGCTGCAGCCAGGCTCCCAGTGCCACCAGCGGCAGGCCTATCCACAGGATCAGGGCGCTGCCCAGCGCCAATGGGAGCGGCAGGTGGGCGTCGATGACCAGGCCGGTGACCGTGGCCAGCAGCGCGGCCAGCAGCCCGGCCCACAACCACAGGCCATGCCGGCCGTACAGCCAGCGGTCCAGGCGCTCCACCTCGGCCGCCATCGCCGGCGGCATGCGGGCGTAGTGCGGCGCCGCCCAGGTGTGATAGCGGCGTTGCAGCCAGTTGCCTTCGGAGAGCGGGCGCAGTTCCATCGGGGCGCAGTGTAGGCAGCCCGCGGCGGCCGATGTGCGGCCGCGGGCGAACGGCGCAATGCGGCGCTTGAATCGCCGCCTCAGGCGCCCAGCCGGTCGCGGAAGCGGCGCGGCGAGACGCCGGTGGCGCGCGTGAACACGCGGCTGAAATGGGCCGGGTCGGCGAAGCCGAGGGCGTAGCCGATCGTCGCCACCTGCAGATGGGTATAGACGAGCTGGCGCCGCGCCTCGCGGATCAGCCGCTCGTCGATCAGCGCCGAGGCGTTGCGACCGGTGGCCTGGCGCGTGACCCGGCTCAAATGGGTCGGCGTGATGGCCAGGGCGCGGGCATAGTCGGCGACCCGCCAATGCGCCAGGTAGTGGGTCTCGACCAGGGCCTCGAAGTGGTCGAGCAGCCGGCTGTCGGCCGCCGGCGCATGCGCCGCTGCGCCCGCGGCGACCTGGCGCGCGACCAGGCCGAGCAGGGCCGCGGTCAGACCGCGCAGCACCTGGGCACGGCCCCAGGCGCGGCCGTCGTGTTCTTCGGCCAGACGCGCGAGCAGGGCGGCGATGCGCGGATCGCCGCGGCCCACCCTGGGCAGCACCAGCGTGCGCCGCAGGTCGCCGGCCTGGGCCAGCGCCTCGTCGAACATTTCGGCGGCCAGCGTGAGCACCCAGCCCTGCGCACCGGGCACGAAGCGAAAGGCGTGCACGCAGCCGACCGGGACATTCACCAGGGCACGCGCGCCCAGCGGCATGGCGCGCCCCTCGAGCTGCGCCTCGCCGCCGCCGCGCGTGAGCAGCAGCAGCTGGTGCAGCCGCGCATGCCTGTGCGGCTGCAGCTCCCAGCCGTGCAGCGAGGAGCGGGCGGCGATCGTCTCGACATGCAGCACGTCGGGCAGTTCGGCCGATTCGCCGAACAGGTTGAACGACAGGATCGAGCGCTCGGCCGCGCGTTGCGCCGGGACAGGGGAGGGCATGTTCGAATCGTACAAGTTTGCGCTGCGTCAAGCCATTCCGCGCGACACTGCTGCGGCCTACAGTGGCGTCCTGGCCGGAACCATCCTTGCATCGGCCGCCCAAGGAGACATTCATGAAGACCCAGGTCTGCATCATCGGCGGCGGCCCGTCGGGGCTGATGCTCTCGCAACTGCTGCACCTGAAGGGCATCCAGAACGTCGTGCTCGAACGGCAGAGTCGCGAATACGTGCTCGGCCGCATCCGCGCCGGTGTGCTTGAGCACGGCTTCGCCGAGCTGATGCGCGAGGCGCAATGCGGCGAACGCATGGACCGTGAAGGCGAGATCCACCACGGCTTCTTCATCGCCCACGATGACCGCCTCGACCGCGTCGACCTGCACCGGCACAGCGGCGGCAATTCGGTGATCGTCTACGGCCAGACCGAGCTCACGCGCGACCTCTACGAAGCGCGCGACCGCCTGCAGGGCATCGTGATCCACAACGCCGAGGACGTGACGCCGCACAACCTGAAGGCCGACACGCCGCCCTGGGTCACCTACCGTCGGGGCGACGAGGTCGTGCGCATCGACTGCGACCTCGTGATCGGCGCCGACGGCTTCCACGGCGTCAGCCGCCGGTCGATCCCGAAGGACGTGCTGCGCGAATACGAGCGGGTCTACCCCTTCGGCTGGCTGGGCGTGCTCTCGCGCACCCCGCCGGTGTCGCCGGAGCTGGTCTATGCCAAACACGCGCGCGGATTTGCGCTGTGTTCGCTGCGCTCGCAGGTGCTGTCGCGCTACTACATCCAGGTGCCGCTGACCGACAGCGTCGAGCAGTGGACCGACGAGGCCTTCTGGGCCGAACTCAAGCGCCGGCTGCCGGCCGAGGTGTCCGGGCGCCTGATCACCGGGCCGTCGATCGAGAAGTCGATCGCACCGCTGCGCAGCTTCGTCGCCGAGCCGATGCGCTACGGCAATCTGTTCCTCGCCGGCGACGCCGCGCACATCGTGCCGCCCACCGGGGCACGCGGACTGAACAGCGCCGCCTCGGACATCTACTACCTCTACCACGCGCTGGTGGCGCATTACCAGCGCGGCGACGATTCCGGCCTCGACGGCTATTCGGCCAAGGCCCTGGCGCGGGTCTGGAAGGCGCAGCGTTTCTCGTGGTGGATGACGACCCTGCTGCACACCTTCCCCGACAACATCGCCTACGACCAGAAGCTGCAGCAGACCGACCTCGACTATCTGCTGTCGTCCGAGGCCGCGATGCGCTCGCTGGCGGAAAACTACGTCGGGCTGCCGTTCTAGGCAACGCCTGCGCAGGACCGGACGGCGAGCGGCGCACCGTCGACGAAGACCTGCAGCTCACCCGGCGCCATTGCGGTCCAGGTTTCGCCGCTGGTCAGCGGTTCGGTGGCGATCACGGCCACCCGGTCGGCCGGCGTCGTCAGGGCGCCGAAGTCCACGCTGAGGTCCTCGTCGGCGAGCGCGGCGGCGCCGAAGGGGTGCTGGCGCACCAGCCAGTGCAGTTTTGTCGACGCATGCGCCCACAGCGCCTGCCCGTTGCTGAGCAGCAGGTTGAAGCTGCCGCAGCCGGCGGCGCGCGGCAGCAGCTCGCGCAGGGTGTGCGTCAGCTCGGGCACCGTCGGCACGCCGGCATGCGCCTTGGCCAGCTCCTGCATCAGCCAGCAGAAGGCATGTTCGCTGTCGGTGTCGCCCACCGGGCGGAACTGGCCGTGCAGCGGCAGGTCGAGGTTCTTCAGGTCGCCGTTGTGGGCGAACACCCAGTAGCGACCCCAGAGCTCGCGCACGAAGGGGTGGCAGTTCTCCAGCACCACATCGCCCACCGTGGCCTTGCGCACATGCGCGATCACGTTGCGGCTGCGGATCGGATAGGCCTTGACCATCTGCGCCACCGGCGAGGTGCGCGCACTTTCGGGGTCGATGAACAGGCGCAGACCGCGGCCCTCGAAGAAGGCGATGCCGAAGCCGTCCTTGTGTTCGTCGGCACGCGTGGCCAGACCGGCGAAGCTGAACATCACGTCGGTCGGCGTGTTGGCATTCATGCCCAGCAGCTGGCACATGGCGGCCTCCGGCGCCGGCCTCAGCGCGTCTGCCGCGCCATCGTGACCACCAGGTTCGGCGCCGGCAGGCATTCGCCGGCAAACAGGAACAGGGTCTCGATGCAGGCTGCCGCGCGCATCGCCTCGACCACCGCGGTGCCGCTGGTGATGGTGCCGAAGACCGCGTAGCCACCGTCTTCCGTGTCCAGACCGTTGTTGTCGGCCAGGTTGACGAAGAACTGCGAGGTCGCCGAATCGGGCGCCGCGGAGCTGTGCCACATGGCCACCGTGTAGCGCAGATTGCTCAGGCCACGGCCGACCTCGAGCGCGATCGGGTCATGCGTCGCCTTAGGCGGCGGCAGGCCGGCGGTGCTCAGCGGTGCGGCGTAGCCACCGCCGTAAAGTGCAACGCCCAGTTTGTGGCGATGAAAGGCGGTGCCGTCGTAGAAAGCTTCGCTGACGTAGCGCAGAAAGTTGTCCACCGTGAGCGGCACCTTGGCCGGGTCCAGGGTCAGCACGAGGCTGCCCTGGGCGCCGCCGCCGATGTCCAGGGTCACCTGCGGCAGCGGCACGTCGAAGGTCGCGGTCTGCGCCACGGCGCCGCCGCGCGGCCCCACCGTGACCTGCTGCGCGCCGACGGCGGCGATGATGCATTGCGCATGCACGGCCGTGTCGGAGTTGACGACGCCGGCCGGCGTATCGCCCCAGCTGCAGGCGCTGCCGTTGAAGTCCAGCGCCGCGCCGGCCAGGCCGCTGCCGCCGGCGGTGACCAGGGCCGTGCCGCGATAGCGCAGCGGCGCCGCCGCGTCGGCCAGCATGCGGATCGACAGGCTGGTGATGATGGGGTTGCCGCCACCACCGCCGCCACAGGCGGCCAGCAGGGCGGGCAACAGGAACCACGGCAACAGACGCGGCGGGTGCAAAGTCATCAGCGGACTCCAGGGGCAGTTCTCATTGCAGCAGCAGCTTGCCCAGACCGCGCCAGCTCAGCAGCCGGCCGGGATTCTGCGTCTCGTCGAGCACACCGCTCATGCGCTGCAGGATACGGGGACTGCGCTGCGCACGCCAGATCACGAGATCGGTGAGCCAGGGATGGCGGTTGACGTGTTCGGCGCGTGCGTAGAGGTCAAAACGTGGTTTCAGCGCGCGCAGCGCGGCTTCGTAGCCGGCGCGCACGGCCGCTTCGTCGCATGCCGGTGTGCCGCCGGCAATCGCCTCGGCCGCCAGCAGGCCGGTTTCCATGGCCTTGCCGATGCCCTCGCCGGTGAAGGCATAGGTGCTGCCGATGGCCTCGCCGACGGCCAGCAGGCCCGGGCGCGTCCAGCGTGCGCCGCTCAGCGAGCAGCGCAGCGCTGCGCCTTTCGGTTCGCCGAGCCAGGTGCCGCCCGCCACCAGCTCACGCGCGTCCGGGTGCACGGCGCAGAACGTGTCGAAGACCGCCCGCAGGTTCTGCGCCGTGTAGTCGCCGCTCAGCCCGGCACCGATATTGAAGACGCCGTTGGGTGCCGGAAAGATCCAGCCGTAGCCACCCGCCAGACGTCGGTGCCAGACGATCTGCAGCGTGCGGATGCGCTCGCGCAGGCCTTCGTGGCGGATGTAGCCGCGCAGGGCCACGCCGTTGGCGCTGCGCCGCGTGCACAGGCCGGCCGCTTCCAGCGGGCCGGCCGCGGCGCCGGTGGCCAGCACCAGCCAGCGTGCACTCAGCGTGTGCAGCTGGTCGCCGATGCGCAGCCGTGCGCCGACCACGCGGCCGGCGTCGTCCAGCGGGGTCTCGAAGCGCGCCGGCGGCAGCAGGGTGGCGCCGGCGGCAACGGCGGCGCGCAGCAGGATGTGGTCGAGCTCGCGGCGTGGCAGCACCGCCAGCCGACCCGGCACGTCGATGCGCCCGCCGCGCGGGCCGATGCAGCTGACATGCGTCAGCGCCTGCGCCTGCGCCATGACCTCGTCGTGCACCCCCAGGCGCTGCAGGGCCGCGTGGGCGTCGGGGATCAGTCCGTCGCCGCAGACCTTGTCGCGCGGAAAGGCCTGCCGGTCGGCCAGCAGCACGTCATGCCCGGCGCGTGCCAAGGCCTGCGCGCAGGCGCTGCCGGCCGGGCCGGCGCCGATCACGAGCACGTCACAGGATGCGGGCAAGGGGCGGGTCGGGAGGGCCATCGCGCAATGATTCTAGAAGCGGGTACCCTGCCCTTGATCGCAGTCAAGGAGCGCTGCGGGGTGCCGGCGCAGGATGTTTTCAAGACCAAGGAGCGAGCCATGAGCAACCCCCTCACTGCCGGCCAGCGTGCCCTGCTGGCGGCCGAACTGGAGCAGCGCCGGCGTGCGCTCAGCGGCCAGCTGGCCGAACATCTGCACGGCCTGACGCGTGTTGAGCGCGCCGTCGACCGTCTGGCGCAGGACGGCGACGATGCGCCGCAGCGCGCGCCTGAGCTGGCGATGGCCGCGGCGCTGACCGCGCGCGAACAGCGCGAGCTGAACGCCGTCTCGGCCGCGCTCGGCCGCCTGGCCAAGGAGGCCTATGGCGTGTGCGCCGACTGCGGCTGCGACATCCCCTTCGAACGCCTGAAGGTCGAACCCTGGGCCGAGCGCTGCGTGCCCTGCGCCAGCAAGCGCGAAATCAATCCGCGTTGAACCCGAACCAAAGTCGACTGACGACGCTTTCGCGCGCGAGTGCGCAGCAACCACCCGCCCGCCGAGGTCCAGCAGTTCGACGCGGGACATGTGCAGGCGCAGAAGATCAAGGCGCACAGCCACCACGCGCACCGGCAGCACAGCACCGTGCACACCCGGCATGAATGTTTCGGCGAGGCCTGCGACGCGCTGGCCGGCGTCCGGGAGAGCCCCGTTGTCGGCGCGAAAACGGCGCAGGCCGACTTTCGCCACGACGTCGAGAAGCACCGGCCGGCGCTGGTGCCCCAGCTGGTCGGCTACGAGACCGTGGACCAGCCCACGCCGGCCCGGCGCGTGGCCTTTGCGCGCCAGTATTTCCTGAAATACGACCGCATGGCGGGCACGCCGACGCCGACTTGATGGCTACGGGCGCAGACCGTGTTTTGCCGCCGGTATTGCGGCCAAGGAACTGCGTCCTGAGCGGTGCCGCCGAAGCCACCACCGAGGCGTACCGGCAACGGCAGGGCGACGCGGCCGAGTGGATGGCGCGCAGCGTGACCGAGCCCCGGCTCGGGACATCCGGCATCCAGCCCAAGTGCGGCCTCACAGAGTACGGTTGCGGGCGCGCCCTGGCGCATGCGGACATCGCCTTCGTCGCGCTGGAGTCCGGCACCCATGCGCCGGCGCGCGGCGCGGCCGTGCTGCGCGACGACGTCTGGCTGTGGCGCCACGGTGACTCGCGCGGCGCCGAGGCCAAACCGATCCGCGTCGCGCTGCGCGAACATTTCTACCCGCCGATCAGCGGCTGGCAGGACACAGTGCTGTTCCGCTCGCGCCAGGTGTCTCGGCAGGCGCCGGAGGGGCCGACTGCCGGCCGACGCACGCTGGACGGGCCGGTTTCGACCCGTTGCAGACCCACGATCGGTTGATCTGATCGCCCACAACCTGCCATTGGGAGTTCACCGTTTTGGCGATCCGGCAGTCACTGGCATAATCTGCCAATACTGGCCAGGCGGGCTTGCTGCTCGCAATCTTGGGAGTCCACATCATGCCCACCCGGAACGTCGTGCTGAGTGAACGTCAACAGCAGCTGGTGGAGACCCTGGTGCAGTCCGGTCGCTACCAAAACGCCAGCGAGGTACTGCGAGAAGGGCTGCGCCTCATCGACGAGCGGGAGCGTCTCGAAGGCGCCAAGCTCAAGGCCCTGAAGCAAGCGGCGCGCCAGGGCTGGGCAGATGTGTCCGCTGGGCGCTACGCGGATGTTGCCGATGATCAGCTCGAAGACTTCGTCGGACAGCTGGGTCGCCGCGCTGCGCAGCCTGCCAAGACGGCGAGTTGATGCTTCGTTATCGGCTGTCGGACGCAGCACAGGGCGATGCCCTCAGCATCCTCGCCTGGACACATGAGCAATTTGGCGAGGCCGCCCGACTGCGCTATGAAAGCCTGATCGTCGCCGCGCTCCGCGACGTGGCAAGCCAGTCCGACAGACCCGGCAGTCTCGCGCGGCCCGAACTCGGCGCAGGTGTTCGATCTTGGCACCTGCGACTGAGCCGGGACCACGTAGAACCCGGTTTGGGGGTCGTCCGCCGACCGCGCCACTTTCTTGTCTACCGCTCCGAGCCTGCCCTAATCGTGGTCGGTCGGGTGCTGCACGACGCCATGGAGTTGGCGCGGCACTTGGACCCCGATACGTCTTGGGAGTAGTCGCTGGCGCACTGCGATCGACGGTTCGATCGCAGCGAGAAACTTTCGCATCGCGGCGGCCGTGTAGGCGTCCGCCAAGCCGCCCATGGCGAACGACTCTTCATGGCCGATTCCGATCGATCAGGCCATCGAAGCGAAAAGCGCGAGCCGGGGTTCGGCGGCCCGCGCTGTCCGGCTCAGGCCGCCGCCTTCACCCGCAAGCGCCACGCATGCAACAGCGGCTCGGTATAGCCGCTGGGCTGGGCCACGCCCTTGAACACCAGGTCGCTCGCCGCCTGGAACGCGGCGCCGTCAAAGCCAGGGGCCATCGGCTTGTAGGCGGCGTCACCGGCGTTCTGCCGGTCGACGACCTTGGCCATGCGCTTGAGCGTGGCGCGCACCTGGGCCTTGGTGACGACGCCGTGCAGCAGCCAGTTGGCCATGTGCTGGCTGCTGATGCGCAGCGTGGCACGGTCTTCCATCAGGCCCACGTCGTGGATGTCGGGCACCTTGGAGCAGCCCACGCCCTGGTCGACCCAGCGCACCACATAACCCAGGATGCCCTGGGCGTTGTTGTCCAGTTCCTGGCGCTTTTCTGCGTCGGACCAGTTCGCAGCCCTGGCCACCGGCACCGTCAGCAGGCCCGCGAGCAGGGCGTCGGCGTCGCCGTTTTCCTTTTTCAGCGCCTTCTGCACCTTGAACACGTCCACCTGGTGGTAGTGCAGCGCGTGCAGGGTGGCGGCGGTGGGGCTGGGCACCCAGGCGGTGTTGGCGCCGGTTTTCGGGTGGCCGATCTTCTGCTGCAGCATCGCGGCCATCAGGTCGGGCATGGCCCACATGCCCTTGCCGATCTGTGCCCGCCCGCCCAGGCCGCACTGCAGGCCGATGAGCACATTGCTGCGCTCGTAGGCCTGGATCCAGGCGCTGCTCTTCATGTCGCCCTTGCGCAGCATCGGCCCGGCCTGCATGGCGCTGTGCATCTCGTCGCCGGTGCGGTCCAGGAAGCCGGTGTTGATGAAGGCCACGCGCGCCTTGGCCGCGGCGATGCAGGCCTTCAGGTTGACGCTGGTCCGGCGCTCCTCGTCCATGATGCCGAGCTTGACGGTGTTCTTCGGCAGGCCGAGCAGCTTCTCGACGCGGCCGAAGAGTTCGTCGGCAAAGGCCACCTCGGCCGGGCCGTGCATCTTGGGCTTGACGATGTAGATGCTGCCGGCGCGGCTGTTGCGCCGGCTCTTCAGGTCGCGCATCGCGATCGTGGTGGTGACGACGGCGTCGAGGATGCCTTCCGGGATCTCGCGGCCCTCGGCGCCCCAGAGGATCGCCGGGTTCGTCATCAGATGGCCGACGTTGCGCACGAAGAGCAGGCTGCGGCCGTGCAGCGTCACGGTGCCGCCCTTGGGCCCGGTGTAGACCCGGTCGGGATTCAGGCGGCGCGTGAAGCTGCTGCCGCCCTTGCTGACTTCTTCGGTCAGCGTGCCGTCGAGGATGCCCAGCCAGTTGCCGTAGGCCTGCACCTTGTCGGCGGCATCGACCACGGCCACCGAATCCTCGAGGTCGAGGATGGTCGACAGCGCTGACTCGATGACCAGGTCGCAGACGCCGGCCGGGTCGTCGCGGCCGATGGGGGTGCTGCGGTCGATGCGGATGTCCAGATGCAGGCCGTGGTGCACCAGCAGCACGCCGGCCGGCGCGTCGGCCTTGCCCTCGAAGCCCACCAGTTGCTTCGGGTTCTTCAGCGCCTGCACGCTGCCGTTCTTCAGCGTCACCTGCAGGGCCCCGCCCTTGACGGCGTAGGCGCTGCTGTCGACGTGACTGCCCTTCTTGAGGGGCGCGACACGGTCGAGCACATGGCGCGCGTAGTTGATGACCCGGGCGCCGCGCACCGGGTTGTAGCTGCGGCCCTTCTCGGCGCCGTCGGTCTCGGGCAGCACGTCGGTGCCGTAGAGCGCGTCGTACAGGCTGCCCCAGCGTGCGTTGGCGGCGTTCAGCGCATAGCGCGCATTGGTGATCGGCACCACCAGCTGCGGGCCGGCCTGCAGCGCGAGTTCGGCGTCGACGTTCTTCGTCGTCACCTTCACCGCGCCCGGGTCGGGCACCAGGTAGCCGATCCTGTGCAGGAACTTGCGGTAGGCGCGGGCTTTCTTCACCGGGCCCGGGTTGGCGCGGTGCCAGGCGTCGAGCGCGGTCTGCAGGCGTTCGCGCTCGGCGAGCAGGGCGGCGTTCTTCGGTGCCAGGTCGGCCACGATCCTGTCGAAACCGGCCCAGAAGGCGTCGGCCTGCACGCCGCTGCCGGGCAGGACCTGCTGGTCGATGAAGTCCTTGAGGATGGTGGCGACCTGCAGGCCGTGGAGGGGGGTGCGATCAGTCATCGGGCAACTCACTCAGGAAGGGAAGAAGGAAAGCACGTCGCGCAGGCTGCTGCCGGTGCGTGTGGGTTCGGTGTCCAGCGCCTCCAGCGGCCCGCCGCCGCGGTTGACCCACAGCGTGCTGTAGCCGTACCAGGTGGCGCCGATGGCGTCCCAGCCGTTACTGGAGACGAAGAGGATGTCGCGTGCCGCCAGACCCAGGGCCTGCGGCCCGAGCGCATAGGTGGCCGGGTCGGTCTTGTAGCGGCGCGTGGCGTGCACGCTGAGCAGCGGGTCGAGCAGGTCGGCGAAGCCGGCGCTCTTCACGCCCACGGCCAGCATCTCCGGGTCGCCGTTGGACAGCACGCCGGCACGGATGCCGCGCCGCTGCAGTTCGACCAGCACCTCGCGGTTTTCAGGGAAGGCCGACAGATGCCGGTACTGGTTCATCAGCTGCGCCTCGGCCGCGTCGTCGAGTGTCAGCTTCAAGCGTGCCGCGGCAAAGCGCAGGCCGGCGCGGGTGATGTCCCAGAAGGGCCGGTAGTGGCGGCCGACCTGCCCGGCCGCATCGCCGCTCATCGAGACCAGGCGCGTGTACTCGATCTGCTTGTCGCGCCAGAGCTGGGCCAGCGCGTCGCCGCGGCCGGGAAAGAGCTGTTCGGCCAGCAGGCCGACGCTGTAGACATCGAACAGGGTGCCATAGGCGTCGAAGAGCACGGCCCGCGGCACGGCGGAACTCCGGACAGTATCCATGTGCGCACTGTATTCCCTCTCGGCGCAACCATTAAACGCGCGAATGGGCTTTGATCTTTGCGCTGGTTGAGCATAATCCGCGGATGGCCAGGCTCAAGCAGATCGAGTCCTTCGTCGCCGTGGCGGCCAAGGGCAGTCTGACGGCAGCGGCGCGTGCCGAGGGCGTGGCACCGGCGGTGATCGGTCGGCGCATCGACGCGCTGGAGGCGCGGCTCGGCGTCAAGCTCCTGGTGCGCACCACCCGGCGCATCACCCTGACCCACGAAGGCAGCGCCTTCCTCGAAAACTGCCAGCGCCTGCTGGCCGACCTGGCCAGCGCCGAAGCCAGCGTCAGTGCGGGCGGCGTGAAAGCGAGTGGCCACCTGCGTGTGACGGCGCCGGGCGGTTTCGGGCGTCGCCATGTGGCGCCCCTGGTGCCGCGCTTCCTGGCCGAGCACCCGGACGTGAGCCTGTCGCTGAACCTGTCGGACCGCGTGGTCGACATGGTCAACGAAGGTTTCGACTGCGCGGTGCGCGTCGGTGACCTGCCCGATTCCAGCCTGATCAGCGTGCGCCTGGCCGACAACCGGCGGCTGTGCGTGGCGGCACCGGCCTACCTCGAGCGTGCCGGTGTGCCGAAGACGCCGCCCGAGCTGATGCGCCACACCTGCCTGGCCCTGTCGTCCGACGCCAGCCAGACCCGCGGCTGGGCCTTCGTGGTCGACGCCAAGCTGACCCATCTGCGCCCCGGCGGCCGCCTGGACTGCAGCGACGGGCAGGTGCTGCACGACTGGTGCCTGCAGGGCCTGGGCATCGCCTGGCGCAGCACCTGGGAGGTCGAGCGCGAGGTCGCCGACGGCAGTCTGCAGGTGCTGCTGGCGGACTATGCCGCGCCGGCGAACGGCATCTACGCGGTGTTCCCGCATGCGCGCCATCTGCCGCTGCGTGTGCGCCTGTGGATCGACTTCCTCAAGCACCACTACGGCGACGCCGGCTACTGGCGCGCCGGCCGACAAGCCCGCTAGAGGATCTTGCGCGGATGCGCGAGTTGTTCGTGCGCCGCGTGCAGCCGCCGCACCAGCACATGGATGAAGGCGCCGTCGAACAAGTGACGGGTGTTCGGCCCCAGGTGCTCCATCGCCTCGGGCGTGAAGCTGATCGTCGTCGCCGGCTCGGTGACGAGGATGTCGGTGCTGTGCATGCGCAGGGCCGGGTTCGGCGCCAGGTAGGCCATCTCGCCGACCGAGGTGCCCACCCCAAGCTGGGCCACGCGCTGGCCGTCGCGGTAGACCTCGATCTGGCCCTGGGCCAGGATGTGGAAGCTGCTGCCCTCGTCGCCCTTCCTGAAGATCGCGTGGCCGAAACCCAGGCGCTGCCACTTGGCGCGGTGCACGACCTCCCAGAGTTCGACGTCGCCGAAACCCTTGAAGAAGTCCAGCGTGCGCAGCAGGTTGAAGCGCTCGGAGTCCAGCACCTCCTGCAGCTGCGCGCGCGGCACGCCCTGGTTGGCCACCAGGTCCGACAGCGCCTGGGCATAGGCGTCCCAGGTCGGGTAACGTTGTTCGCGGTCCTTGGCCAGGCCGCGGTGGATGAGCGCATGCAGGCCGTCGCTGACGCCCTCGCGCAGGCTCTTCAGCGCTGGCGGTTCGGCGTTGCAGATCTGATGCATGATCGCCGCCTGCTGGGTGGCGTCGAAGGGCGGCCGGCCGGCGATCAGGTGGTAGAGCACCGCCGACAGCGAATACATGTCGGCCCGGCAGTCCAGGCTGTCGCCGTCAAGCTGCTCGGGCGACATATAGGCCAGCGAGCCGACGCGGTAGACCTGGGTGCGGTCGGAGTCCAGGGCAAAGACGCTGCCGAAGTCGCTGATCTTGACGTCGGTGATGGTCTCGCCGTCGGTCACCGCCAGGATGTTGGCCGGTTTCACGTCGCGGTGGATCAGGCCCTGGCGGAAGACATAACCCAGGGCCATGGCGCATTTGAAGCCGATCTGCGCGATCTGCTCGAGCGGCAGCAGCGCGTCGGCCCGGCAGAAGCGGCGCAGGGTCTGGCCCTTCACGTATTCCATCACCAGGTAGGGCGCGTCGACGTCGGGCACGGCGTCGAAGATCTGCACCACGTTCGGGTGCTGCAGGCGGCCGACCAGGGCCGCCTCGGCGGCGAAGAAGCGCGCCTGGAAATGGCCGTCGCGCGAATCGGCGGCGAAGCCGGTGCGTACACGCTTGATCGCCACGTCGCGGTCGCGGAACACGTCGCGGGCCAGGAAGACCTCGCTGGTGGCCCCTTCGCCGAGCTTGCCGCGCACCGGGTACTGGCCGATGCGATCGGGCAGCGGCTGGGTCAGGGCGTCGGGGGGCAGGGCGGCAGACATGGCTGAGGGCCGATGATGCGCTGCGTCGCGCCAACCCGGTCGCCCGAATTGGCAGGCCTTCGGGGGCTTCACCGGCGCCCCCAGTGCCGCCGGACCGCGCCCGTAGAATCGCCGCAATGATTCAAGCCAAGCAAGAGCTGCTGCAGGCGCTGCAGGCGGCGCTCGACACGCTGGCGCCCGGCGCGGCCCCGCAGGCCGCTTTCGAGAGCCCCAGGCAGGCCGCCCATGGCGACCTGGCGGTCACCGCCGCGATGGGCCTGGCCAAGGCCCTGAAGCGCAATCCGCGCGAACTCGGCAGCGAACTCGTGGCCCTGCTGCAGGCGCAGCCGGCGGTGCAGCGCTGGGTGCAGGCGCTGGAGATCGCCGGCCCGGGTTTCGTCAACCTGCGCCTGCAGCCCGCCGCCCGCCAGGCCGTGGTGCGCGAGGTGCTCGCCGCGGGCGAGGACTTCGGCCGCCAGCCGGCGCATGGCCGGCGGCTGATGGTGGAGTTCGTCTCCGCCAACCCGACCGGCCCGCTGCATCTGGGCCATGGCCGCCAGGCGGCCCTGGGCGACAGCCTGTGCCGGCTCTTCGAGACCCAGGGCTGGCAGGTGCACCGCGAGTTCTATTACAACGATGCCGGCGTGCAGATCGGCAACCTGGCGATCTCGGTGCAGGCGCGGCTGAAAGGCCTGCAGCCCGGCGACGCCGACTGGCCCGACGCGGCCTACAACGGCGAATACATTGCCGACATCGCGCGCGACTACGCCGCGCGCGCCAGCGTGACCGCCGACGACCGCGGCACCACCGCCACCGGCAACCCCGACGATCTGGACGCGATCCGCGAGTTTGCCGTCGCCTACTTGCGCCACGAACAGGACCTGGACCTGCGCGCCTTCGGCGTGCACTTCGACCACTATTACCTTGAGTCCAGCCTGTACGGCAGCGGGCGCGTCGAGCAGACGGTGCAGCGTCTGGTGGATTCGGGCAAGACCTTCGAGGACGGCGGCGCCCTGTGGCTGCGCAGCACCGAATACGGTGACGACAAGGACCGCGTGATGCGCAAGTCCGACGGCGGCTACACCTATTTCGTGCCCGACGTCGCCTACCACATCCACAAGTGGGAACGTGGCTTTGCCAAGGTCATCAACATCCAGGGCGGTGACCACCACGGCACCATCGCCCGCGTGCGCGCCGGGCTGCAGGCCGCCGGCGTCGGCATCCCGCCCGGCTGGCCCGACTACCTGCTGCACAAGATGGTCACCGTGATGAAGGGTGGCCAGGAGGTCAAGATCTCCAAGCGCGCCGGTGGCTACGTGACCCTGCGCGACCTGATCGACTGGACCAGCCGCGACGCGGTGCGCTACTTCCTGTGCAGCCGCAAGGCCGACACCGAATTTGTCTTCGACGTCGACCTGGCGCTGAAGGCCAGCGACGAGAACCCGGTCTTCTATGTGCAGTACGCGCATGCGCGCATCTGTTCGGTGCTCGCCCAGTGGGCCGGCGACCCGGGCACCCTGGCGCAGGCCGAACTGCACCGGTTGACGGCGCCGAGCGAAGCCGCGCTGATGCTCAAGATCGCCGAATACCCCGAGATGCTGGGCCGCGCCGCGGCCGAGCATGCGCCGCACGACGTGGCGTTCTGGCTGCGCGACCTCGCCGCGGCCTTGCACAGCTGGTATGCGGCCGAACGTTTCCTGGTCGACGATGCGGTACTTGCGGCGGCGCGCATGGCGCTGCTGAGTGCCACCCGCCAGGTGCTGGCCTGCGGCCTCGGGCTGCTCGGCGTCGGCGCGCCGGCGTCCATGGCGCGTGAACAGGAGGTGATCTGATGGCCAAGGCATCCGGGCCGAAGAAGGCCGGGCAGGCGGGCAAGTCGGGGCGCGCCGGCAGTCGCGGCGGATTTGCGATCGGCCTCGTGGCCGGTCTGCTGATCGGGCTGGCCCTGGCGCTGGGCGTGGCGCTGTACATCACCAAGGTGCCGGTGCCCTTCGTCGACAAGCTGCCGCAGCGCACCGACGAACAGGACCAGGCGGAGGCTGAACGCAACCGCAACTGGGACCCGAACAAGGCCCTGGCGCCGACCGCGCAGCGCCCCCCCGTGCCGGCTTCGGGGCCCGCGCCGGGAATCGTGCCTGCGCCTGTGCCGGCCACGCCGCCTGCCGGGCGCGACCCGGCGGCGATCCTGTCCGGTGCGCCGGTGCTGTCCACGCCGCAGGCCCCTGCCGCGTTCAGTTATCTGGTCCAGACTGGCGCCTATACGCGGGCCGAGGACGCCGAAACCCAGCGTGCCAGACTGGCCATGCAGGGATTCACGGCCAAGGTGCACGAGCGTGACCAGGCCGGGCGCACGGTCTACCGGGTGCGGCTGGGCCCCTTCGACAGCAAGGCCGAGGCCGATGCCCTGCAGCTCAAGCTGCAAGGCGCAGGCGTCGATGGCCAGTTGGTGCGTGTGCAAAAACCCTGAAAGGAAGACGATGAAGCGGCGTGAGTTCTCGATGTCCCTGGCGGTCGGCGGCCTGGGGCTGAGTGCGGGGGGTCTGGCGCGGGCCCAGTCGGCGCCGGTCGCCGGTACCCAGTACATCCGTCTGGCGCAGCCCGCGCCGGTGTCGCTGCCGGCCGGCAAGAAGGTCGAAGTCGTCGAGTTCTTCTGGTATGAGTGCCCGCATTGCAACGACTTCGAGCCCGTGCTCGACGCCTGGGTGGCGAAGCTGGCCGATGACGTCGCCTTCCGCCGCGTGCCGGTGGGCTTCACGGCGCGTCACCAGGTTGCACAGAAGGCCTACTACGCGCTGGAGGAGACCGGTCAGCTCGAAGCCCTGCACAACCGCGTGTTCGCGGCCATCCACGTGCAGGGCCGGCGCATGCTCACCGAAAAGGCCTACGCCGACTTCGTGGCCGCCAACGGCGGCGACGCGGCCAGGTTCAGTGAGGCTTTTCGCGGTTTTTCCGTCAATACCAAGGCCAACCGTGCACGCCAGCTCGCCGAGGCGTACAAGATCGACGGTGTGCCGGCGATCGGCATCCAGGGCCGGTATTACACCTCGGCGTCGCTCGCCGGCGGGCATGCGCGCGCCCTGGCGGTCGCCGACTACCTGATCAATCAGTCCCGCAAGGACTGAGCCCGGACGAGAGCCGGTCCCTGCGGACCGGGTCTCGCCTGGCGAAGCGGGCCGGCATGTTTGCCGGGCCGGGGGAGCATCCGGACGAGAGCCGGTCCCTGCGGACCGGGTCTCGCCTGGCGAAGCGGGCCGGCATGCTGGCCGGTCCGTGGCACCGTTCACGCCGCAACAGCGTCGCAAGGCCCCATCTTGGGGCTAGAATGTCTGCAAGATTCATGCCGACACGATGCGCCCTTTCCGCCCCCCGCTGCTGAGCCGACCCGCCGTGGCGCTGGCCTTGGCGGCCGCCTGCGTGGGGATGCCGGCGCTGGCCGAGAAGGCCGACCGCAGCAAGCCCATCGTCGTCGAGGCCGACAAGCCGGGCACGCTGGACCTGCAGAACCAGGTCATCGTCTTCAACGGCAATGTGCAGATCGTGCAGGGCACGATGATCATCCGCGCCGAGCGCATCGAGGTGCGCGAGCAGGCCGGCGGCTATCGCGCCGCGGTGGCCACCGGGGTGCCCGGGCAGCCGGCCACCTATCGCCAGAAGCGCGACGGTGTGGATGAGGTCGTCGAAGGCTCGGCCGACCGCATCGAGTACGACGCCCGCGCCGGCACGCTGCGCTTCGTCGGCCACGGCGAGGTGCGCCGCCTGCGCGACGGCGAGGTCGCCGATCAGATCACCGGCGCCGAGATCCGCTGGAACGACAGCGTCGAGCAGTTCAGCGTCATCGGCGGCGACGCGGCCAGCGGCGGGCGCGTGCGCGCGGTGCTGACGCCGCGCCCGCAGACACCCGACGCGACCGCCGCGCCGGCGTCCGGAGCGGCAGGACGATGAGCGAACGGGCCGCCGCGTCGGCCTCGACCGCCGTATCCGCCTCAGCCGCCACGGCGAGCCGGCTCGAAGCCGACGGCCTGCACAAGCGCTATGGCGCGCGCACCGTGGTCAAGGATGTGCACCTGTCGGTCGGGGCCGGCGAGGTGATCGGCCTGCTCGGCCCCAACGGCGCGGGCAAGACCACCATCTTCTACATGATCGTCGGCCTCGTGCGCTGCGACGCGGGCACCCTGCACATCGACGGCCGCGAGGCGCAGGACCTGCCGATCCACCGCCGTGCGCGTCTGGGCCTGAGCTATCTGCCGCAGGAAGCGTCGATCTTCCGCAAGCTGACGGTGGAGGAAAACATCCGCGCCGTGCTCGAGCTGCAGATCGGCCCCGACGGCCGGCCACTGCCCAAGGCGCGCATCGACCAGCTGCTCGACGCGCTGCTCGACGAGCTGTCGATCACCAAGCTGCGAGCCTCGCCGGCGCCCGCGCTGTCGGGTGGCGAACGGCGGCGGGTGGAGATCGCGCGCGCCCTGGCCACGCAGCCGCGTTTCATCCTGCTCGACGAACCCTTCGCCGGCGTCGACCCGATCGCGGTGCTGGAGATCCAGCGCATCATCGCCTACCTGCGCGCGCGCGACATCGGGGTGCTGATCACGGACCACAACGTGCGCGAGACCCTGGGCATCTGCGACCGCGCCTACATCATCAGCGAAGGCAGCGTGCTCGCCGAAGGCACGCCGGCCGAAATCGTCGACAACGCGCAGGTCCGCAAGGTGTACCTGGGCGAACATTTCCGCATGTGAGGACGACGTGAAACCGTCCTTGCAGGTCCGCCTCAGCCAGCATCTGGCGCTGACGCCGCAGCTGCAGCAGTCGATCCGCCTGCTGCAGCTGTCGACCCTGGAGCTGCACCAGGAAGTCGACCAGATGCTCGAGCAGAACCCCTTCCTCGAGACCGAGGACGAAGCGGGCACGGCCTTCGACGGTCCGCCGGTCGAACGCTCCAAGGCCACCGAGCGCGAAGAAAGCGCGGAAACCGCGGGCGGTGACGGCGAGGCGCCCGTCGACGAGGTCAGCGCCGGCGAGTTCGGCACCACCGAGCGCGAGGACTGGGAAAACGGCACCGAGCGCGACGACTTCGACGGCATCTCGGAGACCCCGTCGGCTTCCGGCGGCCAGGGCGAGGACGACGAGGGTGAAGGCCGCGAGCGTGGCGCAGCCGCCGGCAACCTGGCCGACCATCTGCGCGGGCAGACGCTGGGCATGCGGTTGTCGCCCGAGGACGCGGCGGCGCTCGACGTGCTCATCGACTCGCTCGACGGCGACGGCTATCTGGCCGACGAGCTGGACGAGATCGCCGAACGGCTGGCACAGATGCTGGACATCAGCGGCGCCGAAGCCCGCGAAGAACTCGACGACCGCCTGCGTTGCGCCTTGCACTGGCTGCAGAGCCTGGAGCCCACCGGGGTCGGCGCGCGCTCGCTGTCGGAATGTGTGCTGCTGCAGCTGCGCAGGCGCGAGCCCGGTCCGGCGCGCGACGTGGCGATGGCGATCGCCGAGGAGCATCTGGAACTGCTGGCGCGCAAGGACATCAAGCGCCTGGTGGCCGCCACCGGCGCCGACGAGGACCTGATCCGCGACGCGCAGGCCCTGATCCGCGGCTGCGAGCCCAAGCCGGGCCGGCCCTTCGCCGACGCCGAGTCCAACATCATCGTGCCCGACGTGATCGTCAGCCGTGCCGGGCGCGGCCTGAAGGTGGTGCTGAACCCCGACGTGATGCCCAAGCTGCGCATCAACGACCTCTACGCGCAGGCGCTGCGTGGCCAGCGCAGCGGCAGCGGCATGAGCGGCCGGCTGCAGGAGGCGCGCTGGTTCATGAAGAACATCCAGCAGCGCTTTGACACCATCCTGCGCGTCAGCAAGGCCATCGTCGAGCGCCAGCGCAATTTTTTCAGCCACGGCGCGATCGCGATGAAGCCCCTGGTGCTGCGCGAGATCGCCGACGAACTCGGCCTGCACGAAAGCACGATCTCGCGCGTGACCACGGCCAAGTACATGGCCACGCCGCATGGCACCTTCGAGCTGAAGTACTTCTTCGGCAGCAGCCTGAACACCGAGGCCGGCGGCAACGCCAGCAGCACCGCGGTGCGCGCGCTGATCCAGCAGCTGGTCGACGCCGAGGACCCGGTCAAGCCGCTGTCGGACAGCCAGCTCAGCAGCATGCTCGTGGAGCAGGGCATCCAGGTCGCGCGGCGCACCGTGGCCAAGTACCGCGAGGCGCTGAAGATCGCGCCTACTTCGCTGCGCAAGGCGCTGTGAACGCCGACCCGGTGGCCCTCTTCCTGCCCTGCGCGGGCGGCGTCGAGCCCTTGCTCGTCGATGAGGTCGCGCGCATCACCGGCAAGCCCGGCGAGGCCGGCCGCGGCGGCGTCTGGGTCGAGGGCGACGCTCGCACCGCGATGGCGCTGAACCTGGCGTCGCGCCTGGCGCAGCGTGTGCTGTGGCCGCTGGCCGAAGGCCCCTACCGCGACGAACACGACCTGTACCGCAGCGCGCGCGGCGTCGACTGGCCGGCCTGGATCACGCCGGCGCAGACTTTGCGCGTCGATGTGGCGGCCCAGCGCAGCCCGCTGCGGAGCCTGAACTTCGCCGCACTGCGCATCAAGGACGCGGTCTGCGATGCGCTGCGCGATGCCACCGGCGCACGCCCGAGCGTGGACACGCGCCAGCCCGACCTGCCGCTGTCATTGTTCGTCGGCCCCGAACGTTTCACGCTCTACGTCGACACCTCGGGCCAGGCGCTGTTCAAGCGCGGTTGGCGCGACGAACGCAGCGGCGGCGTGAAGGGCGAAGCGCCGCTGAAGGAAACCCTGGCCGCGGCGATGCTGGCCGCGGCCGGCTGGCAGGGCCGCGCCGAGGACGGTCCGCTGCTCGACCCCTGCTGCGGCGCCGGCACCATCGCCATCGAGGCGGCGCAGATCGCCTGCGGCATTGCGCCCGGCCTGCAACGGCGTTTCGCCTTCGAGACGATGCTGCCCTTTGCCGACCATCTGGCGGCCTGGCGCGAAATGAAGCGCGCCGCGCAGGCGCGTGTGCGGCCGAGCCCGGTGCCCATCTTCGCCGGCGACGTGAGCTTTCGCATGACCGACTTCGCGACCCGCAATGCCGAGCGCGCCGGCGTGCGGGCAGCGATTCAGTTCAAGACCATGGACGCGCTGCAGCGGCCACCACCGGCCGCCACCGGGACGATCGTGATGAACCCGCCCTATGGCGAGCGCATCACACCCAAGGGTCAGGGGTCCGGGCAAGGGGCGCGGGAGGCCTTCGGCGACGGCGCGAGCGCGGATCAGTTCTTCGCCGCGTTGGCGGCGAACTGGAAGCACCACTATCCCGGGTGGACCGCCTGGCTGCTGAGCCCGGAGATGAAGCTGCCCGGGCTGATGCGGCTGAAGGAAAGCCGCCGCGTGCCGATGTGGAACGGGCCGATCGAGTGCCGGCTGTTCCGCTTCGAGCTCGTGGCGGGTTCCTTGCGCTGAACGTTCAGCGCAGCAGCGATCCGAGCAGGGCGCCGAAGTCCTGAGCGCCACTGCCGGGCTGGGGCAGTTGTCCGCCCGGCGACAGCTTGTCGACGGCCTGCGGCAGCAGTTGCGACAGCTGGCCGACGAGGTCACCCTGGCCCATGCCGAATTGCCGTGCCAGCGTGCCCAGCAGGTCGCTCCCCAGGGCCCCTTCGAGCTGCGCCGGCGACACCGCCTGGTTGGGCCCGGTCGAGACCCAGGACGCGGCCGCGTCGGCCAGACCGCCCTGCTGCAGCCTGGCCATCAGGCCCTCGATGCCGCCGGCCTGCTGCACCAGCGACATCACGATCTTCATCAGGTCCGGCTGGCCACCGCCACCAGCGCCGATGGACCCTGCCAATGTGTCGAGCAAACCCATCTCAACTCCTCTGTTCGTGAACGATGCGGGTGATGTTAGGCCGCGCCCAGCCAGGCCAGCGCGACCAGTGGCGCGGTCTCGGCGCGCAGCACCCGCGGGCCCAGTGACAGCGGCAGCAGACCGAGTGCCCGTGCGCGCGCCTCCTCGGCCGCGGTGAGGCCACCTTCGGGGCCGCTGAGCAGCAGCAGTTCAGCGGCCGCAGCGCGCGCGCCTGCCAGCGCCGCCGGGCCGGCGGCGCCGCCGGCAAGGCTCAGCACCCAGCCCTGCGCCGGCGCAGGCAGGGCGTCGGCGTCGGCCAGGGCGCGCACCGGGTGCAGCCGCGGCACCCTTGTGCGCCCGCTCTGTTCGGCCGCCGCTGCCGCGATCGCCTGCCAATGTGCGCGTTTGCGTTCGGCCCGCTCGCCGCCCAGGCGCAGCACCGAACGTTCGGTGACGAGCGGCCGGATCGCCGTGACGCCGAGTTCGGTCGCTTTCTCGACCAGCCAGTCCATGCGTTCGTTGGCCGGCATGCCCAGGGCCAGGGTCACCGCGAGCGCGGACTCGCGCGTCACCGGGTCGTGTTCGCCCACCCGCACGCGCACCTGCTGGCGGCCCATCTGCAGGACCTCGGCCGCCCATTCGCCGCCGCGGCCGTCGAACAGGGTCAGCGCATCGCCGGGCTGCAGGCGGCGCACCTGCACATGGCGCGCCGGCCCGCTCGGCAGTTCGAGCTCGAGGCCGGCGGCGAGCGCCGAATTCACATGCAGACGCAGGCTCATGCGAAGTCGCGCAGTTCCCGGCGCAGGGTCTTGCCCAGCGTGGACTTGGGCAGTTCGGCGCGGAACTCGACCACTTTCGGCCGCTTGTAGCCGGCCAGGTTGGTTTCGCAGAAGGCCCGGATGTCCTGCTCGGTGACGACCGGGTCGCGCTTCACGACCACCACCTTCACCGCCTCGCCGGCCTTGGCATCGGGCATGCCGAAGGCGGCGCATTCGAGCACGCCGGGCATCTGCGCGATCACGTCCTCGACCTCGTTCGGGAAGACGTTGAAGCCGCTGACGAAAATCATGTCCTTCTTGCGGTCGACGATGCGGAAATAGCCGCGGCTGTCGACCGTGCCGATGTCGCCGGTACGAAAGAAGCCGTCGCTCGTCATCACCTTGGCCGTTTCGTCGGGACGCTGCCAGTAGCCGGCCATCACCTGCGGGCCCTGGATCGCGATCTCGCCGGGCATGCCCGACGCCACGGCGGCGCCGTCGTCGTCGAGCAGGACCACGGCGGTGCCCGGCAGCGGCAGGCCGATGCTGCCCGTGAAGCGGGTGTCGGCGACCGGGTTGCAGGTGGCCAGGGCGCTGGTCTCCGTCAGGCCGTAGGCTTCGATGACGGGGCGGCCGGTCTTCCCGAGCCACAGCCGTGCGCTGGCGCTGCGCACCGCCATGCCGCCGCCGATGCAGACCTTCAGCGCGCTGAAGTCCAGCTTGCCGAAATGCGGGTGCTCGACCAGGGCCTGGAACAGCCTGTCCGTCCCCGGGAAGGCGTGGAAGCGCTGCGCGGCCAGGGTTTTCAGCAGCGCGTCGAGGTCATCGGCATCCGGGATCAGGAGCATGCAGCCGCCGATGCGGATGCTCAGCAGCATGCAGGTCGTGAAAGCGAAGATATGGTGCAGCGGCAGCGCGCACACGCTGACGAAGGTGTCGTCGGGCGCCAGTTCAGCGAGCACCGGCCGGTGCCAGAGCTCGGTCTGCAGCACGTTGGCCACGAGGTTGCGATGCAGCAGCACGGCGCCCTTGCTCGCGCCGGTGGTGCCGCCGGTGTACTGCAGCACGGCGATGTCGTCGGGCCCCGGTGTCGGCGGCTGGACGCGGCTGCGCCGGCCGTCCGCCAGCGCCTGGTTGAAGCGCGTTGCGTCGGGCAGCCGGAAAGCCGGCACCCGGTGCCTGACGCGGCGCTGCAGCTGGTTGACCAGGGCACCCTTCACCGAACTCAGCATGTCGCCCAGGCTTGCCAGCAGCACGGTCTTCGTCGGCACACGCGGCAGCACCTGCTCCAGCGTGGTGGCGAAATCCTCCAGGATCACGATCGCCTTCGCGCCGGCGTCCCTGAGCCGATGTTCGAGTTCCTGCGCCGTGTACAGCGGGTCGACGTTGACCACCACCAGGCCCGCACGCAGCACGGCCACCACGGCCACCGGGACCTGCGGCACATTCGGCATCATGATCGCGACCCGGTCGCCGTGCTCCAGGCCCTGCGCCAGCAGCCAGGCGGCGAGCGCGCGCGAATCGGCATCGAGCTGCGCATAGCTGATGTCGCGACCCATGAAGTGCATGGCCGCGCGCGGCGCGTGGCGCGCGAAGCTGTCATCGAACATCGCCGACAGCGACCGCAGGCCCTGCGTGTCCAGCGCCGCGGGCACGCCCGCCGGGTAATGCTTCAGCCAGGGTTTCTCCATCGTCTGCACAGGATCTCCTCGGCGCCGATTCTGACGCCTGGCTGACAGTGCGCCATCAGGGGATTCGATATCGAGTGTTTCCTGCCATCGAGCGATGTCCGCTGCCTGTGCGCCGATGCCATGCCGCGGGCAGGCGGCAGCGCCCGGGCGATCGAGGTCCGCCGCGAGCGCGACGTCCTTCACGGGGCGCCCCCCCGACCGGGCGGGCCACTCTGCGGGGACCGGGCACGGGGCGGGCTAGACTGGACTTTGATCCGCACATGGAAACCTCGCTGCCCCCCGTCACCCATCGCCCCGCGGCCCCTGCCGTCGGTGTCGAGGCCGATGTAGCGCGCTGGCAGCTGCGGCTGCTCGGCGGCTTCGAGCTCGACGACGGCTGCCACCGGCTGACCCGGCTGCGCAGCCGGGCCGCGATGGCCCTGCTGGCGCGCATCGCGCTGGCGCCGCAGCGTGACCACGCACGCGAGGAACTGGCCGCCCTGCTGTGGCCGCAGGCCGATGCCGCGACCGGGCGCAGCCGGCTGCGCCAGACCCTGTCGCTGCTGCGTGCCGTGCTCGAGCCGCCGGGTTCGCCACCGGTGCTGCTGGCCGATCGGCGCGTGCTGCGCGCCGCCCCGGGCGCGCTGTGGTGCGACGCCGTGGTCTACGAGGCCGCGCTGCGCCAGGGACATGCCGATCTCGCGCGCACCCTGTGGCGGGGCGAACTGCTGCCCGGCTTCTACGACGAATGGATCAGCGACGAGCGGCTGCGCCTGGCCGCCCTGCACGACCGGCTGGGGGCATCGAGTTCGATGCCCGCACCGAAGCCGGCCGCCCCCGCGGCGGTGGCCCTGCCGCCCGGGCCCGGTCCGGGCGTCGCGCCGCGGCTGCCGCATTACCTGACGCGCCTGATCGGGGCCGACCAGGCGGGCGCCCGGCTGCTGGCCCTGGTGAGTGCACATCGCCTGGTCAGCGTGACCGGTCCGGGCGGGACGGGCAAGACGCGCCTGGCGGTGGAGGTGGCGCATCTGGCGGTCATGCCGGTCGGCAACAAGCCCCTGCGCTTCGACGGCGCCGCCTTCGTGTCCCTGGTCGACGCCGTCGACCGCACGGCGCTGTACGACCGTCTGCTGCAGGCCCTGCGCCTGGGCGGCGGCGGCCCGCCGCAGGATCAGATCGTGCAGGCGCTGGCCGGCCGCCGGATGCTGCTGGTGCTGGACAACGCCGAGCAACTCGACGACGGCGCCGCGGCCGCCCTCGCCGCCCTGGCCGAATCGCTGCCGGCAAGCCATTGGCTGGTCACCTCGCGGCGCGCGCTGGAGATCGACGGCGAGCACAGCTTCATGCTCGACGCGCTGCCGCTGCCCGACCCGCAGGCCGCACTCGTCGAAGTGGCGATGAACCCGGCGGTCGTGCTGCTCGTCGACCGCGTGCGTGCGCACCATGCCGACTTCCACGTCAGCGCCGCAAGGCGGGCCGCGCTGGTGGGCCTGGTGCGCTGGCTCGGCGGCCTGCCGCTGGCGCTGGAACTGGCCGCGACGCAGTTGCGCACGCTCGGGCCCGAGGCCCTGCTGGCCCTGCTGGAGCAGGCGCGCGCAGCGGCCGACGGCGGCGCGCTCGACCTGCTGGCGCGGCGCGGCCGGCGCGGCGGCACCGACCCGCGGCATGCGTCGATGCGCGCCGTGGTGCAAGGCAGCTGGCAGCTGCTGGACGCTGCGCAGCGGGCGATGCTGGTGGCATTGAGCTCGCTGCCGGCGGGCGCCAGCGCAGCGCTGGCCGCCGCGATCGGTGGCCCCAGACGTCTGTCGCCGGCGCGTGCACAGTCGCTGCTGCACGCCCTGGTGGCGCAGTCGGTGCTGCACGTGCAGACCGGCGCCGATGGCCAGGCGCGCTTTGCACCCTACGAGCCGGTGCGCGAGTACGCACTGGCGCAGGCCGACCCGGCCACCCGGCAGGCCCTGCGCGGGCGATTGCTGGTGGCGCTGCTGGACTGGGCGCGCAGCTTGCCCGAAACGCCGCCCCTGCCCGCCGTGCGCGAGGCGCTGCCGACGCTGACCCAGGTGCTGGCCCAGGCCGGACCCGACGGCCGCGCCGACGATGCGGCGCGCCTGGTCCTGCTGCTGCAGTCGTCCTGGGGCGAGATCGCGCTGCCCGGCGGCGTGCTGGCGGCGCTCGACGCCCTGCTCGACAGCGACGGACTGGACGAGGGTCTGGCGGCCGGCTGCCACGCCCTGGCCGCCACACGCCACCAGGAGGCCGGCCGCCCCGACGATGCACGGCGGCACCGCGAACGTGCGCTGCAGCGGCTGGCCGCCTGCGCGACGCCGGAGCCGGCGGTGCAGGTGATGGTGCTCGGCCGCGCCGCCCGCCTGTGCTGGCGGCTCGACCGCGACGCGGTGCGCGCGCGGGCCCTGCTCGCGACGGCGTTGCCGGTCGCACGCAGCGCCCGGCGCCCGAACAGCGAAGCCTCGCTGCTCAGCCTGGAGGCGCATCTGTGCACGATGGTCGACCACGACCCGCAGCGCGCCACCGAGCTGTCGGCGCAGGCGCTGGCGCTGTGGTTGCGCTCGGGCAACCAGCACCTGATCAATGCCGGGCGCTTCAACCTCGCGACCAACCGGATGAAGTCCGGGCGCTTCGCCGAGGTGCTCGACGAATTTGCGGCGCTGGCCCAGGAAGGCCGGGCGCTGCAGGACTGGGACCTGGCGGCCGGCGCGCTGGAGGGTCGCGGCAACGCCCTGCAGGGCCTGCGCCGCTGGGCCGAGGCGGCTGCCGACCTGCGCGAGAGCGTGCGCCTGGCCTGGGACGGCATGGAGACGATGGCCCTGGTCTACGCACTGTGGAACCTGGCGCCGGCGCTGGCGCGACTGGGCCAGGCTGAACTCGCGGCCGAGACGATGGGCAGCGCTGAGACCCTGTGGCAGACCCGCTTCGGTGGCGTGCTCGACGTCGGCGACCGGCGCGACCTGAAACGCCTGCGCCGCTGGGTGCGCCTGCTGCTCGGGCCGGACGCCGCAGCGGCGGCCTGGCGCCTTGGTGCCGAGCGACCGCTGGCCGAGGCCGTGCGCCGGGTGCTGGAGGCGCCGGCGGCCTGATCGCTGACCGACCGCCGGCAGCGCAGACGATCCCGGAACGATGGGCCGTGAAGATCCGCGCCTCGGGTTTCAACGGAGAAGCGTCATGCAAGTCACCTCTGTCGCGGTTGCTGCCGCATTGACCCTGGCTGCCCTGCCGTCCTGGGCGGCCTCGGACGCCGCGCCCCTGCGCGTGCAGCCGGCCGAGATCATGGACCGCCAGGGTTTCGAGCGCCCGATGCGCGCCGTCACGGTGATGCTGCCGGTCGGGTTCCGCCATGCAGGCCAGGTGGCCTGGAGCACGGCCGCCGGCGGCTGTCAGCGCCCCTACCAGCCGCAGTTGCAGGCGCAGACGGCCGACGGCCAGCAGGCCATCACCCTGCTGCCGGGCGAAGGCTGGGGGCGGTCGAGCTTCGGTGCACTCGCCCCCGGCTGCCCGATGGCCGATATCGCCAGCGCCGAGGGCTATCTGCGCCACTGGGTGCAGCGCCAGCGCCCCGGCGCGCGCTGGATCGGCTGGCAGCCGCGGCCCGATCTGGTGTTGCCGCCGTCGACCATGGACATGGGCGGCGGTGCCGGCATGCGGCGCTGGCACGAGGCCGGCCGCGCGACCATCGCCTACACGCACGAAGGCCGGCCGGTGCAGGAGATCATGGCCGTGGTGACCCATTTCGCGGCCACCTCGATGCCCGGCCTGCCGGGTCAAGCGCCGATGCAGACACTGTCCGGCGAATCGCTGGGGGTGCTCACCTGGCGCGCCCCCGAAGGCCGGCTTGACCCGAAACACTTCGACGCCATCTGGTCCACCCTGCGCAGCGACCCGGCCTGGGCCGCGCGCATCCAGCAGGGCATGAACCAGATGGCGCAGGACAATGCCCGCACCCAGGCGCAGATTTCGCAGATCCATGCCGAGACCGGCCGCCAGGCGATCGCCGAGATGGGGCGCCGCGGCCAGATGGCGGCGCAGACACGCGCCGAGATCGCCGGCATGCAGCAGCAGGGCTTCGAAAACCGCATGGCCAGCCAGGACCGCCAGCAGACCGAGACGATCAAGGCCATCCGCGGCATCGAACATTGGCGCGCCGCCGACGGCAAGGTCGTCGAACTGCCCAACCAGTATCCACATGCCTGGAAGCTCAAGGACGGCAGCTATCTGCTCACCGACAGCCCGGCCTTCGATCCGGGGCGCGACCTGGGCATCGAGGGGCAGAAGATGCAGCGCGCACGCTGAAGCCGCGGCGCGGTCGAGGGCGGCGCCGACGCCGCCCTCACATCCCGGATCAGCTTTCCTGGCGCAGGGCGTTGCGGCGGCGGCGCATCCAGCCCATCGAGGCCAGGCCGCCGAGCATCATCGCCCAGGTGCCCGGCTCGGGGATCGGCGCCGGCGGCAGCACCGGCACCTGGCGGCCGGCCTCGGTGAACAGGGTGGTGCCGGAATCGGTGTCGACCATCGACCAGTCGTTGAGCAGGTTGTCGTCGGCGTCGTACAGATCCACGCCTTCGAGCACGATGGTGCGCGAATAGTCGGCCGTGATCGTCGCGCCGTCGCCGGCCCCCAGATCACCCGGCTTCAGCCACACATAGGCACTCGTCCAGAAGTACAGGTTGATCGGCGTGCCCAGTTCCTCCACCGGCAGCCTGTAGGTGTAGTCGCCCGGGCCGAATCCGGTCAGCGAACCTTCGGCCTCGAAGCTGCCGTCGAACAGCTCCAGCCAGCTGCGGCCGGCGTCGGTGGTCGCGAAGAAGTCCACGCGGCCATTGGCCTCGCCGGTGCCGCTGCTGCTGCTGCTGGCACCGCTGACGTGCCAGCGGAACTCCGCGCGCGCGGCCGCGGCGCTGGCGTCGAAGAAGGTGATCGAGGTCGAGGTGCCCTGGCCGGCGACCCAGTAGTAGGTGTGGTCGGCCTGCGCGTTCTCTATCGTCATCGACGCATAGGTGCGCGCCGCGTAGAAGCCGGAGTACTGTGCCGAGCCGGTAGTCCAGGCGGTGGCGCCGTCCAGGTCGATGCGGCCATGTTCGGTCGAATTGACCCGCGGTGCCACATTGCTGACGTAGTCCAGGCCTTCCATCTGGAAGTCGCCGCTGTCGCCGTTGAAGATGTAGCCGTAGTTGAGGGCGCGGTACATCGGCACGCCGCCGAAGTCGCCGCCGCCTTCGTAGCGCACGTCGGCGCTGGCGCCGGCAGCCGCCAGGCACAAGGCGGCCGCGGCGGCGAGCGCCAGCGGACGCGGGCGGAGCGAGGTCCGCGGGGTGGGTGTGCGATGTCCGGTCATTGCCGTCTCCTGCGAGTGATGATGCCGACAGGATCGGACGCTACCGTTCCGCGATCGTCTGTTTGACGGCTTCGGCGGACCCCCTGCTTGGGGGGCCGGCAGCACGGGGCCCTGCGCATTGGAAGGTGCAGGGCCCGTGCCAAGTCATGAAAAAGCCGGCACGCGGCCGGCTTCACAGGGGCTGCGGGCGGCGGCGCTACTCGACCGCCCTGACCATCTCCTCGACCACCTTCTTCGCGTCGCCGAAGACCATCATCGTCTTGTCCATGTAGAACAGCTCGTTGTCCAGCCCGGCATAGCCGCTGGCCATCGAACGCTTGTTGACGATCACGGTCTTGGCCTTGTAGGCCTCGAGGATGGGCATGCCGTAGATCGGGCTGCCCTTGGTCATCGCGGCCGGGTTCACCACGTCGTTGGCGCCGAGCACGATGGCCACGTCGACCTGGCCGAACTCGCCATTGATGTCCTCCATCTCGAAGACCTGGTCGTAGGGCACCTCGGCTTCGGCGAGCAGAACGTTCATGTGCCCCGGCATGCGCCCGGCCACCGGGTGGATGGCGTACTTCACCGTCACGCCCTTCTCGATGAGTTTTTCGGCCAGCTCCTTGACCGCGTGCTGGGCGCGGGCCACCGCCAGGCCGTAACCCGGCACGATGACCACCGTCTCGGCATTGCCGAGGATGAAGGCGGCGTCGTCGGCGCTGCCGCTCTTGACGTTGCGCTGCGCGCCGCCGCCAGCGGCCGCGGCGGTGGTCGCTTCGCCGCCGAAGCCGCCCAGGATGACGTTGAAGAACGAGCGGTTCATCGCCTTGCACATGATGTAGCTCAGGATCGCGCCCGAGCTGCCCACCAGCGAGCCGGCGATGATCAGCATGCTGTTGTTGAGGCTGAAGCCGATGCCCGCCGCCGCCCAGCCGGAGTAGCTGTTGAGCATCGACACCACCACCGGCATGTCGGCGCCGCCGATCGGGATGATCAGCGTCACGCCGAGCACGAAGCCGAGCAGGATCACCAGGCCGAAGTCCATCGGGCTCTGGCTGTGCCAGAAGCCGAAGCAGAAGAACACCGCCACCAGCCCGAGCGCCAGGTTCAGCTTGTGCTGGCCGACGAAGGTGACCGGCGCGCCCTGAAACAGGCGGAATTTGTACTTGCCGCTGAGCTTGCCGAAGGCGATGACGGAACCGGTGAAGGTGACGGCGCCGATGAAGGCACCCAAGGCCAGCTCGACGCGGTTGCCGCCCGGAATCAGGCCGCCCTTGGCGGTGATGGCAAAGGCCCAGGGCTCGGCCACCGCAGCCACGGCGATGAACACCGCAGCGAGGCCGATCATGCTGTGGAAGAAGGCCACCAGCTCGGGCATCTTGGTCATTTCGACGCGCTTGGCCATCAGGGCGCCGATGCTGCCGCCGACGAGCAGGCCGACGAGCACCCAGACCATGCCTTCGGCGCGCGCCTGCCCCATCTGCCCGGCGAGTTCGACGATCAGTGCGCCGGTGGTCAGGATGGCGATCGCCATGCCGACCATGCCGAACAGGTTGCCGCGGATCGAGGTCGTGGGGTGGCTGAGGCCCTTCAGGGCCTGGATGAAGCAGATGCTGGCGACGAGGTACAGCAGCGTGACGAGGTTCATCGACATCTCAGTGCCCTTCCTTCTTCGCCGCCGGGGCCTTCTTTTCTTTCTTCTTGAACATCTCCAGCATGCGCCGCGTGACCAGGAAGCCGCCGAAGACGT
>CAZWUR010000022.1:0-59936 GCA_964637205.1 uncultured Rubrivivax sp. | reverse complement strand
AGCGCTTCGACATCCTGCGTTCGCCGCACGTCAACAAGACCAGCCGCGACCAGCTCGAGATCCGCACCCACCAGCGACTGATGGACATCATCGACCCGACCGACAAGACCGTAGACGCGCTGATGAAGCTCGACCTGCCGGCCGGCGTGGACGTCGAGATCAAGTTGCAGTAAACTGGCGGGCTTACCGCGAGGCGGGCACTTCGGGTGCCTGCTCTTGTAACGTCAGCCTCGCCAATCGTTGCGAGGCATTGGAGAAAAACCATGAGTCTGAGCAATCGTCTCGGATTGCTGGGCCGCAAGGTGGGCATGACGCGCCTGTTCACCGAGGATGGCGACGCCATCCCGGTGACCGTGCTTGACGTGTCCAACAACCGCGTCGCCCAGGTCAAGACCGAAGCCACGGACGGCTACACGGCCCTGCAGGTCGCCTTCGGCACCCGCAAGGCCTCGAGGCTGACCAAGCCCGAGTCGGGCCACCTGGCCAAGGCCGGCGTCGAAGGCGCCGAGATCCTGAAGGAATTCCGCGTCGACGCCGACGTGGCGGGTCAGTACCCGCCCGGCGCCACGATTCCCGCGACGCTGTTTGCGGCGGGCGAGAAGGTCGACGTGCAGGGCACCTCGATCGGCAAGGGCTTCACCGGCACGATCAAGCGCCACAACTTCCGCTCGCAGCGCGCGTCGCACGGCAACAGCCGTTCGCACAACGTGCCGGGTTCGATCGGCATGGCACAGGATCCGGGCCGGGTGTTCCCCGGCAAGAAGATGTCCGGCCACATGGGCGACGAAACCGTCACCACGCAGAACCTCGACATCGTCCGCGTCGACGAAGTGCGCTCGCTGCTGCTCGTGCGCGGCGCCGTGCCGGGCTCGAAGAACGGCCATGTGGTCGTGCGCCCGGCCGTCAAGGCGCGCGCCGCCGACGCCAAGAAGGGAGCCCAGTGATGCAACTCGAGCTCCTGAACGAACAAGGCCAGGCCACGGCCAAGGTCGATGCGCCGGACACCGTGTTCGCGCGCGACTACAACGAGGCCCTGGTGCACCAGGTCGTCGTCGCCTACCAGGCCAACGCCCGCCAGGGCACGCGTGCGCAATTGACGCGCGCCGAGGTCCACCACTCGACGAAGAAGCCGTTCCGCCAGAAGGGCACCGGCCGCGCACGCGCCGGCATGACCTCGTCGCCGCTGTGGCGTGGGGGCGGTCGCATCTTCCCGAACCTGCCCGACGAGAACTTCTCGCACAAGGTCAACAAGAAGATGTACCGCGCCGGCATGGCGTCGATCCTGTCGCAGCTGGCCCGCGACGGCCGCCTGGCGGTGATCGACTCGATCGGCATCGAGGCACCGAAGACCAAGCTGCTGGCCGCCAAGTTCAAGGCCATGGGTCTGGACTCGGTGCTCGTGATCGTCGACGAGGTCGACGAAAACCTGGCGCTGGCCTCGCGCAACCTGGCCAACGTGCTGGTGGTCGAGCCGCGCTACGCCGATCCGCTGTCCCTGGTCTTCTTCAAGAAGGTCCTGGTGACCAAGGGCGCGATCGAGCAGCTCAAGGAGATGTTCGCATGAGCGCTCTGAAGAAATTCGATGAAGGTTATCTGGCCACCGTGCTCGTCGCCCCGATCATTTCGGAGAAGGCCACGCGCATCGGCGAGCGTCAGAACCAGGTCATGTTCAAGGTCCTGCGCAGCGCGTCCAAGCCGCAGATCAAGGCCGCGGTCGAACTGATGTTCAAGGTCGAGGTCGCCTCGGTCCAGACCGCCGTCCAGAAGGGCAAGGTCAAGCGCTTCGGTGGCCGCATCGGCCGTCGCGATCACGTCAAGAAGGCGTTCGTCGCGCTCAAGCCGGGCCAGGAGCTCAACTTCTCCGGGGAGGCCGCGTAATGGCTGTCATCAAGGTCAAGCCCACTTCACCCGGCCGCCGCGCCGTGGTCAAGGTGGTGCACAAACATCTGCACAAGGGTGCGCCCGAAGCATCGCTGCTCGAGCCGCAGAAGCAGAACGCCGGGCGCAACAACCGCGGCGTCATCACGATGCGCCACAAGGGTGGGGGCCACAAGCACCACTACCGCGTCGTCGATTTCAAGCGCAACAAGGACGGCATCCCGGCCAAGGTCGAACGCATCGAGTACGACCCGAACCGCAGCGCCCACATCGCCCTGGTGTGCTACGCCGACGGCGAGCGCCGCTACATCATCGCGCCGCGCGGTGTCGAGGCCGGCGCCACGCTGATGTCGGGTTCCGAGGCACCGATCAAGGCCGGCAATACGCTGCCGATCCGCAACATCCCGGTGGGCTCGACGATCCATTGCGTCGAGATGCTGCCCGGCAAGGGCGCGCAGATCGCGCGCTCGGCCGGCACCTCGGTGACGCTGATGGCGCGCGAAAGCAGCTACGCGCAGGTCCGCCTGCGCTCGGGCGAAGTGCGCAAGATCCACATCGAATGCCGGGCCACGATCGGCGAGGTCTCCAACGAGGAGCACAACCTGCGCCAGTACGGCAAGGCCGGTGCGATCCGCTGGAGGGGCATCCGCCCGACCGTCCGCGGCGTGGCCATGAACCCTGTGGATCACCCGCACGGCGGCGGCGAAGGCCGCACCGGCGAGGGCATGCCCCAGGTGTCGCCGTGGAACACGCTCACCAAGGGCTTCCGTACCCGCAACAACAAGCGCACGCAGACGATGATCGTCTCGCGTCGCAAGAGGAAGTGAGGCCGTAGACCATGGCACGTTCACTCAAGAAGGGTCCCTTCGTGGACCACCACCTGCTGGCCAAGGTCGAGAAGGCCTCCGCCAACAAGGACAAGAAGCCGATCAAGACCTGGTCGCGCCGCAGCACCATCCTGCCCGAGTTCATCGGACTGACGGTGGCGGTGCACAACGGCAAGCAACATGTCCCGGTCTACGTGACCGACCAGATGGTCGGTCACAAGCTGGGCGAGTTCGCACTGACCCGACTGTTCAAGGGTCACCCCGCGGACAAGAAGGCCAAGCGCTAAGGAGCACCCATGGAAACCAAAGCAAGTGTCCGTGGCGTGCGCCTGTCGGTCGACAAGGGTCGGCTGGTGGCCGACCTGGTGCGTGGCAAGAAGGTCGATCAGGCGATCCAGATCCTGACCTTCACACCGAAGAAGGCCGCCCTGATCGTCAAGAAGGTGGTCGAGTCCGCGGTGGCGAATGCCGAACACAACGACGGCGCCGACATCGACGAGTTGAAGATCACGAGCATCTTCGTCGAACAAGGCGCCACGCTGAAGCGGTTCTCCGCGCGTGCCAAGGGCCGCGGCAACCGCATCAGCAAGCCCACCTGCCACATCTTCGTGACCGTGGGCAACTGAGGAAGAGCATGGGACAGAAAATCCATCCGACCGGCTTCCGTCTCGCCGTCACGCGGGCCTGGTCTTCGCGCTGGTTCGCGAACAAGCGCAACTTCGCCGACATGCTGGCCGAGGACCTGAAGGTCCGCGAATTCCTGAAGGCCAGGCTGAAGAGTGCGGCCGTCTCGCGCATCCTGATCGAGCGCCCGGCCAAGAATGCGCGCATCACGATCTTCTCGGCGCGTCCGGGGGTCGTGATCGGCAAGAAGGGCGAGGACATCGAGAACCTGAAGGCCGAACTGGGCCGTCGCCTGGGCGTGCCCGTGGCGGTGAACATCGAGGAGGTGCGCAAGCCCGAGGTCGATGCCCAGCTGATCGCCGACTCGATCACCCAGCAGCTCGAGAAACGCATCATGTTCCGCCGCGCGATGAAGCGTGCGATGCAGAACGCGATGCGCCTCGGTGCGCTGGGCATCAAGATCATGTCCTCGGGTCGCCTGAACGGCATCGAGATCGCGCGCTGCGAGTGGTACCGCGAGGGCCGCGTGCCGCTGCACACGCTGAAGGCCGACATCGACTACGGCTTCTCGGAAGCCAAGACCACCTACGGCGTCATCGGCGTCAAGGTCTGGGTCTACCGTGGTGACCGCCTGGCCAATGGCGAGGCGCCGACCCTGCCGAAGACCGAGAACGAAGGCGACGATCGCCGCAACCGCCGCGGCCCGCGTCCTGGTGGCGACCGCCCGGGTGCCGGCCGCGGCCGGCCCGGCGAACGTGCTGCTGCGCCGACGGGTGACGCCCCGCGCACCCCGGCCGTCAAGCGCGTGCGCCGTGCCCCGCCGAGCGGCGGCACCGGCGGCACGCCCCAAGGAGAATAAACAATGCTGCAACCCAATCGCCGCAAGTTCCGCAAGGAGCACAAGGGCCGCAACACCGGCATCGCGACGCGTGGCGCCGCGGTGTCGTTCGGCGACTTCGGCCTGAAGGCCACCGAGCGCGGCCGCATCACGGCGCGCCAGATCGAGGCCGCGCGCCGTGCCATCAGCCGGCACATCAAGCGCGGTGGCCGCATCTTCATCCGCATCTTTCCGGACAAGCCGATCAGCCAGAAGCCGGCCGAAGTCCGCATGGGCAACGGCAAGGGCAACCCGGAGTTCTGGGTCGCCGAGATCCAGCCGGGCAAGGTGCTGTACGAGATCAACGGTGTGCCCGAAGAACTGGCCCGCGAGGCCTTCACGCTGGCCGCTGCGAAGCTGCCGCTGCGCTGCACCTTCGTCACCCGCCAGGTCGGCGCCTGAAGAGGAGATCACTGATGAATACCTCCGAACTGCGCGCCAAGGACATCGCGGCGCTCGAGAAGGAAATCACCGACCTGCTGAAGGCACATTTCGGTCTTCGCATGCAGAAGGCCACGCAGCAGTTGAGCAACACCTCGCAACTGGGCAACGTCAAGCGCGACATCGCGCGTGCGAAGACCATCCTTGCGCAGAAGAAGAAGGAAGCCGCGCAATGAGCGACGTCCAGACTGCCACCGCCCCGGGGAAGAACACCCGGACCCTGATCGGCCGCATCGTCAGCGACAAGCGCGCGAAGACCGTGACCGTGCTCGTCGAGCGGCGCACCGCGCACGAGTTGTACGGCAAGATCGTCGCCCGTTCGCGCAAGTACCACGCGCACGACGAAAGCGGCGCGTACAAGATGGGCGACATGGTCGAGATCAGCGAAGGGCGCCCGATCAGCAAGACCAAGTCCTGGGTCGTGACCCGCCTGATCGAGAAGGCCAAGCTGGTCTAAGACCGCACGCCGACAGGCCGCGGCCGGAGGCTGGACGATCCAGCCCCGGCCGCTCTTTTCTGGCGGCTCCCACCTCTTTGCCGCGCATGCGGCGCAATCAACAGGAGAAGACACGGATGATCAAGATCGGCGACAAGCTGCCCGCAGGCACGCTGCAGGAATTCATCGAAGTCGAGGGTGAGGGCTGCTCCATCGGCCCCAACAGCTTCGACGTGCATCAGGCTTGCGCCGGCAAGACGATCGTGATCTTCGGCCTGCCGGGCGCCTACACGCCCACCTGTTCGGCCCAGCATGTGCCCGGCTATGTGGCCAGGGCCGCCGAACTGAAGGCCGCCGGCGTCGACGAGATCTGGTGCCTTTCGGTCAACGACGCCTTCGTGATGGGCGCCTGGGGCCGCGACCAGGGCAGCACCGGCAAGCTGCGCATGATGGCCGACGGCAGCGCCGCCTTCACCCGGGCCACCGGCCTGACGCTCGACCTCACCGCACGCGGCATGGGCCTGCGCAGCAACCGCTACTCGATGCTGGTCAAGGACGGCGTCGTGAAGACGCTCAACGTCGAGGGCCCGGGCAAGTTCGAGGTCAGCGACGCCGACACCATGCTGGCCCAGGTCAGGGCCGCCTGATCGACAGCCCCGGGGCGCTTGACGCGCCCCGGGATTTCCCTGCATAATGCAAGGCTTCGCCGAGAAGGCGTGCTTCCTGTCATGGAATGCGCGTGTCTCGGATCTGCTCCAAACCCGGGGCCCAAGACTGACCGGCGGCGTTGCCCTAGAAAGCCAGGGCGGCGCCGAAGGGACAAGTTGGGGACGACAAATGATCCAAATGCAATCGCGGCTCAGCGTGGCCGACAACACGGGCGCGAAATCCGTCATGTGTATCAAGGTGCTCGGCGGCTCCAGGCGGCGCTATGCGGGCATCGGTGATGTCATCAAGGTCAGCGTCAAGGAAGCGGCGCCCCGCGGCCGCGTGAAGAAGGGCGAGGTCTACAACGCCGTCGTCGTGCGCACCGCCAAGGGCGTGCGCCGCCAGGATGGCTCGCTCGTCAAGTTCGACGGCAATGCCGCCGTCCTGCTGAATGCCAAGCTCGAGCCGATCGGCACCCGCATCTTCGGCCCGGTGACGCGCGAGCTGCGTTCGGAGCGCTTCATGAAGATCGTCTCGCTGGCTCCGGAGGTGCTCTGAAATGAACAAGCTCAAGAAGGGCGACCAGGTCGTCGTGCTGGCCGGCCGCGACAAGGGCAAGCGCGGCACCATCGCGCAGCGGGTTGACGCCGACCGCATCGTCGTCGACGGCGTCAACATCGTGAAGAAGCACGTCAAGCCGAACCCGATGAAGGGCACCACCGGTGGCGTGGTCGACAAGACGATGTCGATCCACCAGTCCAACGTGGCGATTTTCAACCCGGCAACCGGCAAGGCTGACCGTGTCGGCTTCAAGTTGCTGTCCGCCGAAGAGCAAGCCGCCCGCAAGACCAAGGACAACGCGGTCCGCGTCTACAAGTCCAGCGGCGACGAGATCAAGGCCTGAGGCGAACCAGTATGGCTCAACAACAACCCGCCCTCTCCGCGCGCCTGCAGCAGCAGTACCGCGACAAGATCGTCCCTGAGCTGATGGCCAAGTTCGGCTACAGCTCGGTGATGCAGGTGCCGCGCTTCGAGAAGATCACGCTGAACATGGGTGTCAGCGAGGCCGTGGCCGACAAGAAGGTCATGGACAACGCCGTCGGCGACCTGACCAAGATCGCCGGCCAGAAGCCCGTGGTCACCAAGTCGAAGAAGGCCATCGCCGGCTTCAAGATCCGCGAGAACGTGCCCATCGGCTGCATGGTCACGCTGCGTGGCGTGCGCATGTTCGAGTTCCTCGACCGCTTCGTCACCGTGGCCCTGCCGCGCGTGCGCGACTTCCGCGGCATCTCCGGCCGGGCCTTCGACGGCCGCGGCAACTACAACATCGGGGTCAAGGAGCAGATCATCTTCCCGGAGGTCGACTACGACAAGATCGATGCGATCCGCGGGCTGAACATCAGCATCACGACCAGCGCGAAGACCGACGAGGAAGCCAAGGCGCTGCTCGCCGCGTTCCGCTTCCCGTTCAAGAACTGAGAGCACCATGGCGAAGAAGTCCATCAAGCAGCGCGAACTCAAGCGCGAGAAGCTGGTTGCCAAGTACGCGACGAAGTACGCCGCGCTGAAGGCCATCACCGACGATGCGCAGAAGTCCGACGAGGAGCGCTACCTGGCGCGCCTGGAGCTGCAGAAGCTGCCGCGCAATGCCAACCCGAGCCGGCTGCGCAACCGCTGCGCGCTGACGGGGCGTCCGCGCGGCACGTTCCGCATGTTCGGTCTCGGGCGCAACAAGATCCGTGAGCTCGCCTTCAAGGGCGACATCCCGGGCGTGGTCAAGGCCAGCTGGTGACATCGGCGCGAGCTGCACAGGAGATTTTTCATGAGCATGAGTGATCCCATCGCCGACATGCTGACCCGCATTCGCAACGCCCAGAGCGTGGAGAAGGCCGTGGTCACGATGCCGTCGTCGAAGCTCAAGGTCGCAATCGCGCAGGTGCTGAAGGACGAGGGCTACATCGATGGCTTCGCGGTCCGCAGCGAAGGCGCGAAGTCCGAACTCGACGTGACGCTGAAGTACTACGCCGGTCGCCCGGTGATCGAGCGCATCGAGCGTGTCAGCCGCCCCGGCCTGCGCATCTACAAGGGTCGCGACGCCATCCCGCAGGTGATGAACGGCCTGGGCGTGGCCATCGTCACGACGCCCAAAGGCGTGATGACCGACCGCAAGGCCCGCGCAAGCGGTGTCGGCGGCGAGGTCCTGTGCTACGTGGCCTGAGGAGAGATTCGAGATGTCCCGCGTAGCAAAAATGCCGATCGCCGTGCCCCAGGGTGTGGACGTGGCGATCACCGATGAGCGCATCACCATCAAGGGTGCCAACGGCACGCTCGAGCGCGCCGCCCACCGCCTGGTCAAGGTCAGCCGCGACGGCGCCGCGATCCAGGTCGCGCCGGCCGACGACAGCACCGAGGCGAACGCGATGAGCGGCACGATGCGTGCGTTGCTCAGCAATATGGTCAACGGCGCCGGCAAGGGCTTCGAGAAGAAGCTCAACCTGGTCGGCGTGGGCTTTCGCGCCCAGGCCCAGGGCGACAGGCTGAACCTCCAGGTCGGCTTCTCGCACCCGGTGGTCAAGGCCATGCCGCTCGGCGTCAAGGTCGAGTGCCCGACGCAGACCGAGATCGTGATCAAGGGTGCCGACCGCCAGGCCGTCGGCCAGGTCGCGGCCGAGGTGCGGGCGATCCGCCCGCCCGAGCCGTACAAGGGCAAGGGGATCCGCTACGCCAACGAGCGTGTGGTCCTCAAGGAAACCAAGAAGAAATAAAGGAGCGAGATCATGCTGACCAAGAAGGAACAACGCCTTCGTCGCTCCCGCCAGACCCGCGCGCGCATCGCGTTGCAAGGCGTGGCGCGCCTGACGGTATTCCGTTCGAACCTGCACATCTACGCCAGCGTCGTTTCCGGCGCCGGCGACCAGGTCCTGGCCTCGGCCTCGACCGCCGAAAAGGAAGTCCGTACCGCGCTGGGCGGCGAAGGCAAGGGTGGCAACGCCGCCGCTGCCGCGCTGATCGGCAAGCGCATCGCCGAGCGGGCCAAGGCCGCCGGCATCGACAAGGTGGCCTTCGACCGTTCGGGCTTCGCCTACCACGGCCGCGTGAAGGCGCTCGCCGAGGCCGCGCGCGAAGCCGGCCTGCAGTTCTGAGCGCCACGACAGGAAGACAAGCGAAATGGCAAAGTTCACTCCCCGCGCGCAGACCGAAGCGAACGACGACGGCCTGAAGGAAAAGATGATCGCGGTCAACCGCGTCACCAAGGTCGTGAAGGGCGGTCGCACGCTCAGCTTCGCGGCGCTGACGGTGGTCGGCGACGGCGATGGCCGCATCGGCATGGGCAAGGGCAAGGCCAAGGAAGTGCCGGTTGCGGTGCAGAAGGCCATGGAATCGGCGCGCCGCAACATGGTCAAGGTCCAGTTGCGCAACGGCACGATCCAGCACAATGTGCGCGGCGAGCATGGTGCGGCCAAGGTGCTGATGGCGCCGGCCAAACCCGGCGACGGCATCATCGCCGGCGGTCCGATGCGCGCGGTGTTCGAAGTCATGGGCGTGACCGACATCGTCGCCAAGAGCCTGGGCTCGTCGAACCCGTACAACATGGTGCGCGCCACCCTCGATGCGCTGAAGCGCTCGACCACGCCGGCCGAGGTGGCCGCCAAGCGCGGCAAGTCGGTCGAAGACCTCTTCAACTGATGCGCCGGGCGGAGAACTGAAATCATGTCCGACAAAAAAACCGTGACCGTCAAGCTCGTGCGCAGCGTGGCGGGTACGCGCGAAGACCATCGCGCCACCATCCGTGGCCTCGGCCTGCGCAAGCTCAACAGCACGCGCACGCTCGAGGACACGCCTGCCGTGCGCGGCATGATCACGAAGGTCGCGTACCTCGTGCAGGTGCTCTGAAGGGGGCCGCAATGCAACTCAACACGATCAAGCCGTCCGCCGGCAGCAAGAGCGCGCGCCGCCGCGTCGGCCGGGGCATCGGCTCGGGCCTGGGCAAGACCGCGGGCCGCGGCCACAAGGGTCAGAAGAGCCGTGCCGGTGGTTACCACAAGGTGGGTTTCGAAGGCGGCCAGATGCCGCTGCAGCGCCGCCTTCCCAAGCGCGGCTTCAAGTCCACGACGCTGAAGTTCCGCAGCGAGATCACGCTGTCCGACCTCGAGCGCCTGGGCGCCGACGAGGTCGACCTCGTCGCGCTGAAGGCCGCCGGCCTGGTCGGTGAACTGATCAAGGTGGTCAAGGTCATCAAGACCGGCGAGCTCAACCGCAAGGTGGCGCTCAGGGGCATCGGCGCCACGGCAGGTGCCAAGGCCGCGATCGAAGCCGCCGGCGGCTCGGTCGCCTGAGCGCAGGGAAGGAACAAGCAACCGTGGCGACCTCCGCGACGCAGCTGGCCAAGAGCGGGAAGTTCGGCGACCTCCGTCGCCGCATCTTCTTCCTGCTCGGCGCGCTCGTGGTCTACCGTCTCGGCACCCACATCCCGGTGCCGGGGATCGACCCGCAGCAGATGACGCAGCTGTTCAACCAGCAATCCGGCGGCATCCTGAACCTGTTCAACATGTTCAGCGGCGGCGCGCTGGAGCGCTTCAGCGTCTTCGCGCTGGGCATCATGCCCTACATCAGCGCGAGCATCATCATGCAGCTGATGTCGCATGTGGTGCCGACGCTGGAGGCGATCAAGAAGGAAGGCGAGTCCGGCCGGCGCAAGATCACCCAGTACACACGCTACGGCACGCTGTTTCTGGCGCTGTTCCAGAGCCTGGGCATCGCGCTAGCGCTGGAGGGCACGCAGGGCCTGGTCCTGAACCCGGGCTTCGGATTCCGGCTGACGGCCGTCGTCGGCCTGGTCGCGGGCACGATGTTCCTGATGTGGCTGGGCGAGCAGATCACCGAGCGCGGTCTGGGCAACGGCATCTCGATCCTGATCTTCTCCGGCATCGCCGCCGGCCTGCCGAGCGCGATCGGCGGCCTGTTCGAACTGGTGCGCACGGGATCGATGAGCATCCTGGCCAGCCTGTTCATCATCCTGCTCGTCGGCTTCGTGACCTTCGCGGTGGTCTTTGTCGAACGTGGCCAGCGCAAGATCCTGGTCAATTACGCCAAGCGCCAGGTCGGCAACAAGGTCTATGGCGGTCAGTCGTCGCACCTGCCGCTGAAGTTGAACATGTCGGGCGTGATCCCGCCGATCTTCGCCAGCAGCATCATCTTGCTGCCGGCCACGATCGTCGGCTGGTTCGCCACCGGCGAAAGCGTGCGCTGGCTGCGTGACCTGTCTTCGGCCTTGTCGCCGGGGCAGCCGATCTACGTGCTGCTGTATGCGGCGATGATCGTGTTCTTCTGCTTCTTCTACACGGCGCTGGTGTTCAACAGCCGCGAGACCGCGGACAACCTGAAGAAGAGTGGTGCCTTCATCCCCGGCATCCGCCCGGGTGAACAGACCGCCAAGCACATCGACCGCATCCTGGGCCGGCTCACGCTGGCCGGAGCGATCTACATCACCCTGGTCTGTCTGCTGCCGGAATTCCTGGTGCTGAAGTACAACGTGCCCTTCTATTTCGGCGGAACGTCGCTGCTGATCATCGTCGTCGTCACGATGGACTTCTGGGCCCAGGTCCAGAGTTACGTGATGAGCCAGCAGTACGAGTCGCTTCTGAAGAAGGCAAATTTCAAGACCAGCTGACATGATGAGATGTCCAAGGACGATGTCATCCAGATATCGGGGGAGATCGTGGAAAACCTCCCCAACGCCACGTTCCGCGTCAAGCTCGACAACGGACACGTGGTTCTGGGACACATCTCCGGCAAGATGAGGATGCATTACATCCGCATCCTGCCGGGGGACAAAGTCACCGTCGAGCTGACGCCGTACGACCTGACGCGGGCACGCATCGTGTTCCGCGCCAAGTGAGTTTTCGAGAATCCAGGTCAAGGAGAGGACCATGAAAGTCGCCGCATCGGTCAAGAAGATGTGCCGTCACTGCAAGATCATCCGTCGCCACGGTGTGGTGCGCGTGATCTGCACCGACCCGCGCCACAAGCAGCGCCAAGGCTGATTCGTAAGGAAAGAACATGGCACGCATTGCAGGCATCAACATTCCCCCGCACAAGCACGCCGAGATCGGCTTGACGTCGATCTACGGCATCGGCCGGACGACGGCGCAGAAGATCTGCGTCGCGGTGGGGATCGCCTACTCGAAGAAGATCAAGGACCTGAACGACAGCGATCTCGAGCGCATTCGCGACGAGATCACCAAGCTCACGATCGAGGGTGACCTGCGTCGCGAGCTGTCGATCAACATCAAGCGGCTCATGGATCTGGGCTGCTATCGGGGCTTCCGTCATCGCCGCGGCCTGCCCGTGCGCGGTCAGCGCACCCGCACCAATGCTCGCACCCGCAAGGGCCCGCGCAAGGGCGCGGTCGCGAACAAGAAGTAAGCCCTGAAGCGAACGAAGAGAACAACCGATGGCCAAGTCTCCCGTCAATACCGCCGCGCGTCGCGTCAGCAAGAAGGTCCGCAAGAACGTTGCGGACGGCATCGCCCATGTGCACGCGTCGTTCAACAACACGATCATCACGATCACCGACCGCCAGGGCAGCGCGCTCGCCTGGGCGTCCAGTGGCGGCCAGGGTTTCAAGGGTTCGCGCAAATCGACCCCGTTCGCGGCCCAGGTCGCGGCCGAGGTCGCCGGCCGCGCGGCGCAGGAGCAGGGCATCAAGAACCTGGACGTCAGGATCAAGGGCCCCGGCCCGGGTCGTGAGTCGAGCGTGCGTGCGCTGGCCTCGTTGGGCATCCGCATCAACTCGATCAGCGACGTGACGCCGATCCCGCACAACGGCTGCCGGCCGCAGAAGCGCCGCCGCATCTGAGCGCTGCCGGCAGGCACTGCCGGTTCGCACTACAATAGAGAGTTCCCCGCTGCCGGTGGGCGTTTGTCACGCCCGCCGGCAATTTTCCTGAGGCGCTACGGCCGCCGGTCTCTCCGGCCCGGCCGCCTCACAAGCCCACCGTCCGCGCCCTGCCCAGAACAGGCGCCGGACTTGCGCGGCGAGCATCCCAGGCGGGACGCTCCGGCCGCGTCAGCTGAGACGAAGGATCCAACGTGGCACGTTACCTCGGCCCCAAGGCCAAACTTTCCCGCCGTGAAGGCACCGACCTCTACCTGAAGAGCGCGCGCCGCGCCATCAGCGACAAGGCGAAGTTCGACAGCAAGCCCGGGCAGCATGGCCGCACCAGCGGCTCGCGCACCTCGGACTATGGCCTGCAGCTGCGCGAGAAGCAGAAGGTCAAGCGCATGTACGGCATCCTGGAGCGCCAGTTCCGCCGCTACTTCGCCGAGGCCGAGCGCCGCAAGGGCAACACCGGCGCCACCCTGCTGACGCTGCTCGAGTCGCGCCTGGACAACGTCGTCTTCCGCATGGGCTTCGGTTCGACGCGCGCCGAAGCGCGCCAGCTGGTGTCGCACAAGGGCATCACCGTCAACGGCCGGGTGGTCAACATCCCGTCGTACATGGTCAAGGTCGGCGACGCGATCGCGGTGCGCGAAAACGCGAAGAAGCAGCTGCGCGTGGTCGACGCCCTGAAGCTGGCCGAATCCGTCGGCCTTGCGGCCTGGGTGTCGGTGGACAGCAGCAAGATGGAGGGCATCTTCAAGAAGGCGCCCGACCGCGACGAGTTCGGCGCCGAGATCAAGGAAGCGCTGATCGTCGAACTCTATTCGCGCTGAGCGAACAGACATTGCGGCTGCCGGCCAGCGCCGGCAGCCTCCAGGGATGGGCCTCGTCTGCCGGGCGCGGGGTTCTTCGATCCGCCCGGCACGGTCCATCAGCCTTATCGGAGTAACGAGCCGAGGGTATTGACAGGAACACTCACTCAATGCAAACCAATCTCCTCAAGCCGAAGGCCATTCACGTCGAACCGCTGGGCGGTTTTCGCGCCAAGGCGACGCTCGAACCGTTCGAACGTGGCTATGGTCATACGCTGGGCAACGCCCTGCGCCGCGTGCTGCTGTCGTCCATGGTGGGCTACGCGCCGACCGAAGTCACGATCGCCGGCGTGCTGCACGAGTACTCGGCCATCGACGGCGTGCAGGAGGACGTGGTCCACATCATGCTCAACCTCAAGGGCGTGGTGTTCAAGCTGCACAACCGCGACGAGGTCACCCTGGTCCTGCGCAAGGAAGGTGAAGGCCCGGTCACGGCCGCCGACATCCAGACCCCGCATGACGTCGAGATCATCAACCCCGAGCACGTTGTGGCCCACCTGGCGCAAGGCGGCAAGCTCGACATGCAGGTCAAGGTCGAAAAGGGCCGCGGCTATGTGCCGGGCAATCTGCGCCGCTTCGGTGACGAGCCGACCAAGTCGATCGGTCGCATCGTGCTCGACGCATCCTTCTCGCCGGTCCGGCGTGTCAGCTATGCCGTCGAGAACGCCCGCGTCGAGCAGCGTACCGACCTCGACAAGCTGGTGATGGAGATCGAGACGAATGGTGCGATCAGCCCCGAAGAGGCGATCCGCGCCTCGGCCAAGATCCTCGTCGAACAGCTGGTGGTGTTTGCGCAGCTGCCGTCCGACATCACCGGCGACGGCATCTTCATGCCCGAACCCTCGGCGGCGAGCAAGACCAATTTCGACCCGATCCTGCTGCGTCCGGTCGACGAGCTCGAGCTGACGGTGCGTTCGGCCAACTGCCTGAAGGCCGAGAACATCTACTACATCGGCGACCTGATCCAGCGCACCGAGACCGAGCTGCTGAAGACCCCCAACCTGGGCCGCAAGTCGCTCAACGAAATCAAGGAAGTGCTGGCCTCGCGCGGCCTGACGCTCGGCGCGCGGCTGGAGAACTGGCCGCCCCAGGGCCTGGACAAGCGATAGGCGGCGAAGGCCTCGCGGCCCGCCTCCATACTGACACGTTCGACGTGCACGCCCCGGTACCTGACACGGCCGGGGTTCGATAACGAAAGGAAAGCACCATGCGCCACCGTCACGGGCTTCGCAAGCTCAACCGTACCAGCAGCCATCGCCTGGCGATGCTGCGCAACATGTGCAACTCGCTGATCCAGCACGAGGCGATCAGGACCACGCTGCCCAAGGCCAAGGAACTGCGCCGCGCCGTCGAGCCGCTGATCACGCTGGGCAAGGAGCCGACGCTGGCCAACCGCCGCCTGGCCTTCGACCGCACGCGCGACCGCGACGTCGTCAGCAAGCTGTTCAATGAACTGGGCCCGCGCTACAAGGCGCGCCCGGGCGGCTACACGCGCATCCTGAAGATGGGCTTCCGCGTCGGCGACAACGCGCCGATGGCCTTCGTCGAACTGGTCGATCGGCCGGCTCCCGTCGAGGCCACCGAAACAGACGACACGGCGGCCGAGTAGGTGCTAGAATGTAAGGCTCAGTCGCGGGGTGGAGCAGTCTGGTAGCTCGTTGGGCTCATAACCCAAAGGTCGCAGGTTCAAATCCTGCCCCCGCAACCAGAACAGGCGCCTCTGAATCAGCGATTCAGAGCACATTCGAAGCCACCCCAGCGGGTGGCTTCTTGTTTTCCGGACCACCCCCGGCGCCGGGACTCAGCGCCCCGGGGTCAAGCGCAGCGGGCTGCCGGCGAATCCACCGTAGCGCGCCACGTCCCCTGCCAGCAGCCGCTCCTCGATGCGCAGCGCTGTGTTCCACTTGGCCATGCGCTCGGAGCGCGAAAACGAGCCGACCTTGAGTTGCCCGGCGTTCCAGCCGACCGCCAGGTCGACGATGCTCGTGTCCTCGGTCTCGCCCGAACGCGCCGAGACGATGGTGCCGAAACCCGCAGCCTGCCCCGCGGCGAGCGCGGCCCGCGCCTCGCTGACGGTTCCGGCCTGGTTGACCTTGATCAGCACGGCGTTGCAGGCTTTGTCGCGCGCCGCCTGTTTCACGAGTGCGGCATCGGTCACCAGGAAGTCGTCGCCGATCACCTGGACGCGCCCGCCGACCTCGGCGGTGATGGCGCGCATGCCCTGGGCATCGTCTTCGCCAAACGGATCCTCGATCGAGAGGATGGGGTAGCGCGCACACCAGTCGAGCAGCTGTGCCAGCCATTCGTCGCGGCCAAGGATGCGGCCCTCCAGACCGAGCCGGTAGCGGCCATCGCGGCCGAATTCCGAGGCCGCGATGTCGAGCGACAAGTGGACTTCGTCGCCGGGGGTGAAGCCGGCCCGTTCGATCGCGCGCAGCAGGGTGTCGAGCGCTTCTTCGTTGCTCGCGAAGACCGGCCAGTAGCCGCCTTCGTCGGCCACGCCCTGCAGCGCACCGCGTTCGGCCATCAGGCGGCCGGCCGCCAGGTAGACCTCGGCCGTGATCTCGAGGGCGTGCGCAAAACTCTCCGCCTTCGGGGCCATGACCATGAAATCCTGGATGTCGACGCGCCGCCCGGCATGGGCGCCACCGCCGAAGATCTGGATCTCGGGCAAGGGCATGCGCACGCCGGCGTCGCCGGCCAGGTATTGCCACAGCGGCATGCCGCGGCTGGCGGCGGCGGCGTTGAGCACGGCCAGCGAAACCGCCGTGATCGCATTCCCGCCCAGGCGCGACTTGCCCGGCGTCCCGTCCAGGCCGATCAGGGCGGCGTCGATCTCGGCCTGCGCCAGCGCCGAGCGGCCGATCAGCAGCGGTGCGATCTCGTCGCGCAGGCTCGTCAGCGCGCCCTGGACATCCTTGCCGCCCAGGCGTGGTCCGCCGTCGCGTCGTTCGACGGCTTCGCGGCTGCCCATCGAGGCGCCGGCCGGCGCGATGCCGCGGCCGATGACACCACTGGCGAGCACCACCTCACATTCGACTGTCGGCCGGCCGCGCGAATCCCAGATGCGACGCGCCTGAAGCGCGGCAATCGTGGCGTCGTCGGTGTCGGGTTGAGGGGGGAGGGTCATGCGCGAGTGTCGCCTGCCGTCCAGTCGTCGATCACCGGCTCGAGCTGGGTGGGCGCCGTCACGATCCGCGGCACGGCAAAGGCGCGCACCGCGTCGTGTTCATGGTCGCTGACCAGGTACTCGACCGGCGACTTGCCGTCGATGCGCGCCAGCAGCAGTGCCGGCAGCAGCGCCGCAGCGCGGCCTTCGAGTGCGGCCGGCGCCTCCCAGTCGACCCCGGCCAGATAGGCGTGGGTCAGCGCGCGACAGGCCGGCGCGTAATGCGCTCGCGATTGCCCGCTGCGTGCACCCTTGAGCAGCAGGTGATTCAGACAGAAGGCCAGGTCGAAGGCCGGATCGCCGAACCAGGCGCATTCCGCGTCGAGCAGGACCGGGCCCTCGGGGCCGGCCAGGATGTTCTTCGGGCTGACGTCGCCGTGCACCAGGGCCAGGTGCGTGTCGCGGGTGCGGTCGGCCAATGCATTCAACGTCCCGGCCAGCGCCGGGTGGCGCCGCGCCGTCGTGCGCAGATAAGGATCCAGGCGCAAGGCCTCGAAGAGGGCGTCGTTGCCGAAGCGATCGCGCAGTTCGACCGCCTGCGCCGAAAGCCGGTGCACCGCCGACAGGCGGGCGCCGACCTGCCACGCCAGGCCGCTGTCGGATTCGCCGCGCAACAGCTGCGCCTTCCACAGCGGGTGCGTGGCCGGCGCCAGATAGGCCATCGCGAACAGGCCGGCCTGCGCGGCTTCGCCCAGCAGTTGCGGGACGAATCCCGGCAGCCAGGCACCGACGGTGCGAAAGTAGGCGACCTCGGCGGCGTTGCGCGAGGTGTCCACGGTCCAGACCTGGGCCACCTTCAACTGTGCCAGCGCGCGCTTGACGCAGAACGTCCGCGCGCCGACCTGCACCCGCCGGATGTCGGAGGACACGCCGCCGGTGAGCGGCGTGAGCGTGATCGTCTGGTTGGCCGTCGCCAGCCCCATGTCGACGATGGCCCGGCGAAAGACCGACTCGTCGGCAGTCGGTTCGCAGGCCGAAGACGGCGTCGCCGACATGGCTCAGGACGGCTCGGGAACCGCTCGGGCGGCGCCGCCGGGCGCGGCCGGCAGCAGGCGGATCGCGTCTTCAGGGCAGGCATTCACACATTCGCCGCAGGCCAGGCAGGCGTCGGCGCGTACCGCGTCGGCCTGGCGTGCGCCATGCGCCCAGGCCTTCAGCCGCCCGCGCCAGCTCAGCGCGGCGCGCTCGGCGACCGTCAGCACACGGATCTGAAACACCGCCGCGGGGCAGACTGCGACGCAGGCAGCCTTGCCTTCGCAACGGTTGCGGTCGATGACGGGGGCCACCCGACCGGGTGCGCCGCGGCAGTCGTCCAGCGACTTCATGTGCCCGAAACCCAGCGCTGCAGGGCCAGCGTCAGGACAAACGCGAAGACCGCCAGGGCCGCCGCGATCAAGTAGCCGCCGCCGGCGAGAAAGGTGGCATCGAGCAGGCACATGCCGGCGATCAGCGTCACCACGGCGCGCGGCACATCACCCCTGGCCCGGCGCTTCAGCCAGGCCAGGGCCCGCCAGAGCATGGCGGCGTAGAGCAGCAGGGGCAGCAGAGCCAGGGGTTGCCGGATCACCAGCGATGCCCCGATGGCCAGTGGCATGGCCAGGAAGGCCAGCGGCCACCAACTGCCCAGGCGATCCAGATGTTCCTGCTTGGCGGCGTAGGTGAGTCCGATCAGATGACAGAGCAAGGCCCCGGCGGCCCACAACACGGGTGGATCGAGCCGTCGGCCGACCGCCAGCGCCGCGGTCAGCACGAGCAGGACGCGGCACAGGCCCATCAGCAGCGGGCTCAGCGGGTTGTTCTTGTGCCAGGCGTCGTAGAAGACGATCGACGCCCCGAGCAGGACCGCTCCGGCCAGTGCTGCCGGTGCCGGCGCGCCGTCGATGCCACGGCTGGCCATGCCGATGCCCGCGAGGCCCAGCGCCAGCAGACCGAACCCCCAGCCGAAGACTTCGACCGCTGTCACCTGGCCCGACGGAATCGGGCGGTCCGGACGGTGCTGCGCGTCGAAGCCGCGGTCGAAGGCGTCGTTGAGGAACATGCCGCCGACATAGAAGGCCGACGCCGCGGCCATCAGCAGCAGCAGGCGCGCACTCGACGGCTGCGCACCGGTGAGCAGGGCGCCCACCAGAACATTCGTCCACACCGTGGGCAGGTTGGAAATGCGGCCGAGCTGCAGGGCCAGGGCGGGTTTCACGCGGCCAGTTCTCCCCGCACCCAGTCCAGTTCGCGCGCGATGGCTTCGTCGATCGGCCCGCTGCGGTAGGCCGCCGGCAGCACGTCCCAGGTGTAGGTCTCGACCTCGAGGTGGCTGGAGACGGCCTGGGCACGCTGGCGCGCCAGGAAGGCACGGACAAAGGCCTGAGTGGAGAAGAAGTTTTCCAGGGCCGACAGGAAGAGCGGCACATGAAAATGCACCCGCCACTCCTGCTGCACATCGCCGGCACCGGCGGCGGCCAGCGCGTCCGGCAGGTCGGGAAAACGGCGCAGACCCGCCGGCCCGCGCTGCACGACCTGATGCAGATAGACCGGATCGACAAAACGCTGCAGGGCCGCCAGGGCGGGTGCGTCGAGTGCGGGCACCCGCAGGCCGGCACTCAGCTGGACCTTGGGCACACGAATGCCGGCATCGCGCAGCCGCACGACCAGGGCGTCAACGTCCTCGAACTCGACCGCCGCGTGGCACAGGTCGAGGCAAAGGCCGAGATGCTGCCTCAGCGCCTCGGCAGCCGCGGGCAGGCTCAGGCCGGACAGTGCAGCCACCCTCTCGGCCGCCTGCGGCGTGTGCAGCCGCGTGCCGAAGAAGGCCAGCACCTCGTCGAGGGTCTCCAGAAAACAGTCGGGCTCGGGCTCCAGCGCCAGGGCGATCCGGCGCCCGCTGCGTTGGTTCAGGGCGACCAGATGCGCCACATGCTGCAGCAGATGTTCGACCATCCGGTCGATGTCGGCCGGGCCGTCCAGGGCCGCCTTGTAGGCACCGGGCACGGTGCTCACGCTGCCTTCGGCGACCGTGTCGGGCAGCAACTGCGCCAGCACCTCGGCGGCCAGGTTCGTGTAGCGCAGGCGTTCCGGGTCGCGCCAGTCGGGCAGATAGACCTTGTCCTTCACCGGCACGCCGTGGAAGGGGCCGTAGGGAAAGGCATTGACGGTGAAGACGTACAGACCCTGCCGGTCCAGGAACCGCCGGCATTCGGCCAGGGCCGCGGCTTGCGCCAGGGCATCGACGGCGAGTGCCGACAGGCGCAGACCGAGACCGAAGGGTTCGCCCGGGCACAGGCGGTCGCGCACCGCGAGGCTGTGGCGCTCGAGGTTGGCGCGCACCTCGGACCAGCTTTCGCCCGCGTGGATGTTGCTGCAGTAGCTGAGGTGGATGCCCTGACCGAGCTTCAATCGCCGAGCTCCTGACGCCGCAGCCACGCCAGCGCGTGCAGGATTTCGTGGCTGTCCATCTGACCCACTTCGACGCCGACGCCGAGTTGGCTCAGCAGGGTGATCGTCAGCTCGCCGCCGAGGTGTTCGCGGAACTCCTCGAGGCCGCGCAGCAGCAGCCAGCGACCGGTGTCGTCGCGCTGTTCGAGCGCCGGGTGCCAGAGATGAAAGCCCAGGCGCTTGAGCAGCCGGTGCAGCCGATATTCGTCGCCGGCCGGGAGCAGCCCGGTGAGCACCGAATAGCGTGCGTCAAGCGCCAGGCCGATGGCCACCGCTTCGCCGTGCCGGAGTTCGTGCGCGGTCAGGGTCTCGAGCTTGTGCGCCGACCAGTGGCCGTAGTCCAGCGGGCGTGCGCTGCCGGTCTCGAAGGGGTCGCCGCCCTGGCCGATCTGGCGCATATGCAGTTCGGCGCAGCGGCGGATCATGTGCGCCATGGCGGCCGGCTCGCAGGCGCGCAGCGCGTCGACCGAGGACTCCAGCCAGTCGTAGAACACGCGGTCGCGGATCAGGGCCACCTTCACCGCCTCGGCGATGCCGGCGATCTTGTCGCGCGGCTGCAGGGTGTGCAGGAAGCCGGCGTCATTGAGCACGGCAAAGGGCGGCGCGAAGCTGCCGAGCAGGTTCTTGACGCCGAAGGCGTTGACGCCGTTCTTGACGCCGACGCCGGAGTCGTTCTGCGCCAGCACCGTGGTCGGCACCCGCACATGGCGGATGCCGCGGTGCGTGGAGGCGGCGACGAAGCCGATCAGGTCGAGGAAGGCGCCGCCGCCGATGCCGACGACGAAGGCATGGCGGTCGATGCCGAGATCCACCAGCCGCTTCTGCAGCCGGGTGAGCAGCGCCGGGTCGTTCTTGCACGGTTCGCCGCCGGGCAGCACCTCGGGCGGCGTCACCAGTTCGAGCGCTTCGGCATGCACCGTGGTGTAGCCGGCGATGTCGTGCACCAGCGACGGAAAGGCGGCGGCGACGTTGGCGTCGACGAAGACCACGAAGCGGTGCCGGCGGCCCGGCTCGCGGCGCAGCAGGGTGTCGCGGAACACCGGGTTGTCGCGCGCGAACAGATGTTCGGTGAAACACACCGGGAAGCTGTAATGCACGCTGAACTGCTGTTCGTAGACGGCGTGCCGGGGCTGCGGCCGCGGTGCGAGAGGAAGGACGCTGGCGCTCATGTTGCGATCACTTGGCCGGGATGGCGTCGCCCACCGGCTCGACCTTCGGCTCCTGGCCGCGCAGCACCGAGTTGCCTTCGAACAGCTCGCGCTGGTCGATCGCCGGCGCCTGGCGCCACAGCGCCTCGGAGAACTGGCCGCTCTGGCCATAGGCGGCCAGGGCGTTGCCGTAGCACACGGCCTCGACGTCCTTCGGCGCGATGCCGCGCTGGAGCATCAGGCGTGCCGTCTTGGGGACCGCCAGCGGGTCGGAGACCCCCCAGTCGGCGCTGGAGTCGATGAAGATGCGCTCCGAGCCATACTGCCGCACCACCTCGACCATGCGCTCGTGGCCCATCTTGGTCTGCGGGTAGAGCGTGAAGGCGGCCCAGAACCCGCGGTCGAGAACGTCGCGCACGGTCTCTTCGTTGTTGTGGTCGATGACCACCTTCTGTGGCGTCATGCCCATCTCGAGCGCAACGTCCATGCTGCGCACCGTGCCGGCACGCTTGTCGCGATGCGGCGTGTGCACCATGACCAGCATTTCATGCTCGACGGCGAGCTGCAGCTGGGCGCGGTAGTAGCGGTCCTCCAGCGGCGTCTGGTCGTCGTAGCCGATCTCGCCGACGGCGACCACACCGTCCTTGGACAGGTAGCGCGGCAGGATGTCCATCACCGCCTCGGCCAGCCCCTCGTTGTTGGCCTCCTTGCTGTTGAGGCCGATCGTGCAGCAGTGGTGGATACCGAACTGCGAGGCGCGAAAGCGTTCCCAGCCGACCAGGCTGGACAGGTAGTCGATGAAGCTGCCGACGCTGGTGCGCGGCTGGCCGAGCCAGAACGCGGGTTCGATGACCGCGACGATGCCGGCTTCGCGCATGCGCTCGTAGTCGTCGGTGGTGCGCGCGGACATGTGGATGTGCGGGTCGATGAATCGCATGGTGATCTCCTCAGACAAGGCGCGCCCGCAGCTCGGCGGCGGCCGGATCGGTGGCACGCTGCAACGCCGACAGCGCCGCATTGCGTTCGACAGGCGTGCCGGTGGACGCGGCACGTTCGAGGTCGGCGAGCATCGGGCCCCGGGCAAAGGGGCCGACGCAGCGCCACAGCTCGGGGCTGATCGGCCGGCTAGCCGCCCAGCGTTCGTGCGCGTAGTCGCAAAGCATGCGGGCCAGCGTGGGGTTGGCCCGTTCGTCGAGCCCGGCAATCGGCGCCAGCGGGCTGCCGACGAACAGCGCCTTGAGCACCATCTGGTTCCAGGCCGGGTCGTCGAACTGCTCCGACGGGTAGGGGTTGTGGTGCACGACGGCTTCAAACACCACCTTCATGTTCGAGCGCACACCTTCGGCGGCGCGCATCCGGTGGCGCGGTGCATCGGGGTAGAGCGGCAGGCCGCGGTAGAAGGCGACCAACTCGTCGACGTCGGCGGTGGCACACAGCGCGTCGAGCTGGCGCGTGAAGTCGTCGGCGCCACGCTCGGCGGCGAGCAGCAGGCCGATGCGGGCGGCCTGGTCCAGGGTCCAGCCACGCGGGTCCCAGCCGGGGCGCAGCGTATGCGCGGCCTCTAGCTCGGCGGCCTGCGGCCGCAGCGCCAGCTTGCCCAGCCTGCGTGCGGCCAGGCTCACGCCGGTGTACAGGGCGCGGTCGGCGCCGGTGCGCGCCGAGTCGACGGCAGCCTGCCACCAGACCGCGGCCTCGCCGGAGGCACGCCGCGCGACCCAGTCCTGCAACAGTTCAGCGGCGTTCATGTTCAGGCCGGGAAAAGATGATCGAGCAGCAGTTGCTTGACGGCGGTGGCCGGCAGCGGGCCCTCGCCGATCAGATCGGCTGCACTGCTGATGAACAGCGGGCCGTCCTCGGCCCTGTCGGTGGGGCGGCCATGCGACCCGCGCACGACGCTGGCGTCCAGGCCGATCACGTCCATCAAGGTGCGAAAACCCAGGGTCTTGCGCGCCAGGCGTTGGGCGATGGCGAGTTTCGGCCACCGGATCTTCGGGTCGATGAAGAGCTCGGCCGGGTCGTAGCCGGGCTTGCGGTGGATCTCGACGGTGCGCGCATAGTCGGGCGCCAGCGCGTCGTCCATGAAGTGGTAGTAGGTGAACCAGCTGTCCGGCCGGGCCACGGCGACCAGTTCGCCCGACCGTGCATGGTCCAGGCCGACGGCGCGCTGACCGGCCGCGTCGAGCACCGACTCCACGCCGGGCAGCGCGGCCAGGCAGGCGGTCACCTCGGGCATCAGCTCCGGCCGCGCCACGTAGACATGCGCCACCTGATGGTCGGCGACCGCGAAGGCCTCGGAAGCGCCCGCGTCCAGATGCTCCAGGCCACGCTCCACGCGCACCTTCAGCCAGCCGGCCGCGCGCAGGGCCCGGTTCAGGTGCACCGGTCGGCTGACTTCCGTGATGCCGTACTCGGACAGCGCCACCACATGCGCGCCCTGGCGGCGCGCCTGCTCGATGAGCGGCGCGCACAGCGCGTCGACCGCAGCCACCTGGGCCGGAATCTGCGGGTGATTCGGGCCGAGGCGCTGCAGATCGTAGTCCAGGTGCGGCAGGTAGACCAGGGTCAGCGTCGACGGGTGGGTGCGCAGCATGTGCAGCGCACTGTCGGCGATCCAGCGGCTGGACACGATGTCGGCTCCCGGCCCCCAGAAGCGGAACAGCGGGAAGGTGCCCAGGCGCTGCTGCAGTTCGTCGCGCAGCGCCGCCGGGTGGGTGTGGATGTCGGGCAGCTTGCGGCCGTCGGCCAGGTACATCGGCCGCGGCGTGATCGCATGGTCGACCGAGGCGTACATGTTGTACCACCAGAACAACTTGGCACAGGTGAAACTCGGGTCGCGCCGCCGGGCGGCCTCCCAGACCTTCTCGCCGGCCACCAGATGATTGCTCTGCCGCCAGAGCCAGATCTCCGACAGGTCCCTGAAGTACCAGCCATTGCCGACGATGCCGTGCTCGCGCGGCAGCAGCCCGGTGAGCAGGGTCGACTGCATGCTGGTGGTCACCGCAGGCAATACGGCGGACAGCGGCCGCATGCCGCCGTCGCGCGCCAGGGCCGCGAGGTTCGGTGCATGCGGCAGCAGGCCGGGCGTGAGCCCGACGACGTTCAGGACCAGCGTCGGCGTCACGCCGGGATCCCGTGGCCCGGCACAGCCGACGCTGGTGCAGCGATCCGTGGTTCATGGTGACTGTCCTGCCGCACCCGGCGGTCTACCCTGGCCCGGTCGGCACGGAATGCCTCGATCACGCGTTTTTCCTTGATGTAGTGCGCGCCGGGCCGGGCAGGCGCCCCGCCTGGCGGATGTCTAGGCCACGCTTGCAAAGTCAGTGTACTGGCGTGCTTCACCCCGCGAAGGCTCGGAATCGGGGGGGTGAGCGCTTGCGCTCGTGCGAAGTTCACACCCCGCACCCTGGTGGCGCGGCTTGACGCTGGTGCTGCCCCCGCCCTAGCCTGCGGCCGTGAATTCCCCTGTCGCCTTGGCGCCCGGCGCCCGAACCGTTCGTGTCATCGACGTGCAAGCTCATGCGCCTGCGCTCGACGCCCTGAGCCGCCTGTATGCCGACGAGGTCGATGTGGTGCTGGTGCGATCGGCGGCGCCCAGCCTGACGCAGGCCGCGGCCCGGTTGCAGGCGCGCGCCGGCGACGACGGCTGGGCGCGGCCCAACGTCGTGATGCCGCCCGAGGACATCCATCTGCTGGGCACCGACACGCCCGCCACGCCGACCTTTCGCGACCCCCGCGGCGCCTCGCTCGAAGCCTATCTGGACAGCGCGGTCCGGCTCGGCGCGCAGGCCCAGTCCGCGATCGGTGATGGCGTCGACCTGGCGCAGCTGATTCCCCAGGCCCTGGCGCGCTGGGCCGGCGGGCGGGCGGTCGAACTGGCGCGTGCCGGCGACGGCCGGGCCTATGCCGCCTGCACCATCCGGCGTCTGACGGCGGGCTGCCAGATCGGACTGCACCACGACCGGCACTATGGCCTGCCGCTGTATGCGGACCTGGCGCCGCGCGTCGACACCAGCACCCTGGTGAGTTTCGTGTTCACGCTGCAGTCGCCCGAAGGTGGCGGCGATCTGCTCGTCTACGCCGCGACTTCCGACATGCCCGACCTGCCCCGCCAGCCGAACGGCTTCGCCTTCGACCTCGCGGCGGTCGAGGCGCGCTATCACCGGGCGCGGATTTCGCCGCAGGCCGGCGACCTGTTCATCCTCGCCGCAGGCCGCTGCCTGCACCGCGTGGAAGTGGTCGCGGGGTCGGCGGCGCGCATCACGCTCGGGGGTTTCATGGCGCTGGACAGGGCCCGCGAGCGCGTCCTGTACTGGAGTTGAGCGGCGCCGCGCGCGACCCCCGCAGGGCCTGGCGCTGGGCCCTGTTCGGGCTGCTGCTGGCGGGCTTCGTGCTGCTGCCTTTCGCCCTGTTCGAGGATCAGCTCGACGCCTGGGTGCGCCACGCGCTGCAGGACGAGCAGACCTGGCTGACGGTGCTGCTGGCCGTGATCGGCTTTCTGCTGCTGGACATCGTGCTGCCGATACCGTCGAGCTTCGTGCTCGCGGCGGCGGGCTACCTGCTCGGCCCCGCCTGGGGCAGTCTGGCCTGTTTTGTCGGCCTGAGTGGCGCGGCGCTGGTCGGCTACGGGCTCGGCCATGTGGCCGGCGAGCCCTTGGCCCGGCGGCTTGTCGGTGCCGAGGAATTGCGTCGCTTCGAAGGGCTGTGGCGGCGGCACGCTGATCTGGTGCTGCTGTGTTTTCGCGCCATGCCGGTGCTGGCCGAAGCCAGTGCCGTGCTCGCCGGCGTCGCGCGCATGCGGCTGTGGCGTTTCGTCGCCCTGGTGTCCGTCGGCAACGCCGTCGTTGCGGCGATGTTTGCGCTGCTCGGGGCGTGGTCGGCGCAGCAGGCGTCATTCCTGCTGCTGTCGGGTGCCGCCATGCTGCTGCCGGGGTTGACCTGGCTGCTGGCACGGCGTCTGAGCGCGGCCTGAGCCGGGACCACCCCCTGGATCACGGGAATTGTGGCCGTCGATCGTGAAATTCGACCGGCGCGGCCTGCCGTGTTCGGATAAATTGGCCCGCGTCGAATTCACGCCGGAGGTAAACGATGACCGTGCAATCGAGCAACAAGCGCCTGTGGCTGAAGACCGTGGTACTGGCCGCGGCGCTCGCGGCGACGGCCGGGGCCAGCGCCCAGCAGCGTGTGCTGCGCCTGATCTCCGACCGCACCGACCAGGGCACCATGCGACCGATCATCGACGCCTTCGAAGCCAGGAGCGGCGCCAAGGTCGAGGGCGTGTTCATGGACCAGGGCCTGTTGAACCGCCTCGAATCGCGCCCGACCGAAGCCGACATCGTCATCACCAAGGACGCCGAACTGCTCGAACTCGCGGCCCAGCGCGGCCTGCTCGACAAGCTGGACTCGCCGACGCTCAAGGCCAGCGTCCCGGGCCAGTTCATGGGCAGCAACGACATGTACTTCGTCGATGCCTACCGCGCGCGGGTGATCTTCTATTCGCGCGACCGCGTCAAGCCGAGCGAACTGTCGACCTACGAAGACCTGGCCAACCCGAAGTGGAAGGGCCGCCTGTGCATCCGCTCCGGCACGCACGACTACAACCTGGGCCTGTTCGGCCAGTTCTTCGCCTCCTACGGCGATGAGAAGGCGACCCGCATCATCACCGGCATGGCCGAAAACCTCGGCCGCAAGCCGCAGGGCGGCGACCGAGAGCAGGCGCGGGCCATCTACGAAGGCAAGTGCGACATCGCGGTGATGAACACCTATTACCACCCGCGCATGGCGTCCAGCCCCGAGCAGAAGCCCTGGGCCGACGCGGTGGGGGTGTTCTTCCCGGACCAGGCGGGCAAGGGTGCCTTCGTCCTGCGCTCGGCGGTCGGCGTCACGAAGGCACGTGGCAACCGCGACCTGGCGCTGCAGATGGCCGAGTTCATGGCCTCGCGCGAAGCCCAGGAACTGATGGTGAGCAGGACGCGTCAGTATTCGGTGTTGCCGTCGGTGGCGGTGCACCCGGACATGGTCAAGCTGGGCGCCGAACAGGGCCTGAAGAACGGGCAGTTCAAGGTCGACGCCGTGCCCCTGGTGGCGATCGCCAGCCAACGCGAGCAGGCGTTGCGCCTGTTGAACACGATCGGGTTCGACACTGGCCACTGAGTCGCACCCGGTTGCCGACCTCCCGCGGGCGCTGCTGACGCTGGCCCTGGCCGCGGCGGCCTTGCTGCCGTCGGCCTACCTGGTCGTGCAGGCCCTGCCGATGCTTGGCCTGGGCGGCTGGCTGGCGCACTTTGCATCGACGACCCTGCCCGCGCAGGCCGCCACCACCGCCTGGGTGGCGCTCGAGGCCACGCTGGTTGCCTTCGCGGCCGGCGCGGTGCCGGCGGTGCTGGTCGGCCGCTACGAGTTCCGCGGCCGTGCGCTGGTGTCGGCGCTGGCCCTGCTGCCCCTGCTGTTCTCCCCGTCGGTGGCGGCCAGCAGCTGGACGGTGATGTACTCCGCGGAGTTCTTCGTCAGCCGGCACGCGCTCGCCATCCAGCACGGGCTCAGTTGTGCGCCCTATGTGTTCGTGATCTTTCGCATCGCCAGCGCGCGCATGCCGCGCGCCTATGGCGAGCTTGCGGCCGCGCTCGGCCATGGGCCCGGCTCGCGCCTGTGGCGGGTGCATCTGCCGGTCTACGCGGTGCCCATCGCGGCCGGCGCGATGATCGTCGTGGCGCAGAGCGTCGGCGACTTCGCTGCCGCCGAGCGCCTGGGCGTGAGTACGCTGAGCCTGGGCATCCACAACCTCTGGTTCGGCAGCCAGAGCTCGGAGGTGGCCGCCGTCGTGTCGTCGGTGATGATCGTGCCGGCCCTCGTGCTGGTCGCGGTGTCGGTGTGGGCCTCGACCTCGCTGATGAGCCAGAACCCGGTGCCGCCGGCGGCCGCCGCCGCGTCGCGCAAGCCGCTGCCCGCACCCGCGGCCCTTGCCGTGTTCGCCTGGAGCCTGTGCTGCGCAATGCCCGGTTTCGTCGCGCCGCAGTGGTTCACCCTGCGCTGGGCCTGGCTGAGCTGGGGGCGCACCAACTTCGCGGCGATTCCCGGCGACCTGGCCAACAGCGCGCTGACCGCCTTCAGCAGCGCCACGCTCGTGTTCTGCGTCTGCGCGCTGGTGGCCGTGGCGATGCGCGCGGGGCACCGTTCGGGGCTGGCCGAGCGCACGCCCTGGTTGTTCCTCGCCAACTACTTCCTGCCGTCGCTGGTGCTCGCGCTCGCTTTCGTGATGATGTCGCGCGACGGGTCGCTGGCGTCGCAGTGGCTGGGCACGCTGCGCGACACGCGCTGGATGATCGTCGTGCCCGAGGCCCTGCGCTTCATGCCTTTTGCGATGCTGCCGATGCTCGACGCCCTGCGCCGCACACCGCCGGCCATGATCGAGACGGCGCGGATCTGCGGTGCCGGGCCGTTGCGCGCACGCTGGGTGGCCTTCGCCGGCCATCTGGCGCCGGCCATGGGCCTGGGCTGCGCGATCGTGTTCATGGAGTCGGTCAAGGCCCTGGACCTGGCGCTGACGCTGCAGCCCTTCGGCTACTCGTCGCTGCCCTTGAAGATCTACGCCTTCTCGCGTTACCAGAACATGGACCGGGCTGCGGTCTGGGTGTTGTTGTCGCAGGCGCTGATGCTGCTGCCCTGGCTGCTGCTGTGGTGGCGTCTGGAGCGGCTGGACCGGCCGCTGCGCGGCTGAATTTAAGGGGACGGAGTGCTGGCGATCGAAGCGGTGTCGAAAGTGTTTGCCGGGCGGGCCGTCGTGGACGCGGTCTCGCTCACGCTGCGGCCGGGCGAAGTGGTGGCGGTGCTCGGCCCGTCGGGCTCGGGCAAGACCTCGCTGCTGCGCCTGGTGGCCGGTTTCGATGCGCCGAGCGATGGCCACATCCGGCTCGACGGGCAGGAGGTGTCGGCGCCGGGCCGGGTGCTCGTGCCGCCCGAACGGCGCCGGATCGGCTTTGCTTTCCAGGATGCCACCTTGTTTCCGCACCTGGACGCGGTCGGCAACACGGCCTTCGGCATCCGCGACGGCGACCGCAGCACGCGGCGTGCACATGCACGCGAAGCCCTGCGCGGCATGGGCCTGGAGGTGGCCGACGGGCGCGAGGTCGCGACCCTGTCGGGCGGCGAGGCGCAGCGCGTCTCGCTGGCCCGCGCGCTGGCCGCCGAATCACGGCTGCTGCTGCTTGACGAGCCCTTCGGCAATGTCGACCGGCTGACCCGCGTCGACCTCGTCGCGCGGCTCAAAGCCAGGCTGGCGGCTGGACAGGCGGCGATGATCGTCACCCATGATCCGGCCGACGCCTTCGATCTTGCCGCCCGGGTGCTGCTGATGCGCGAGGGGCGGCTGGTGGCCGACGCCGAACCGGCGGCCATCGCCGCCGGTGCCTGCGGCGACTGGGCGCGGTCGCTGCTGCAATCCTAGGAGCGCGGGCGGGCGACGCCGGGCATCGTCAGGGTGCTCATGCCTGCCTTTCTGCGGGAGCCAAGATTCTGCGCCGGATCGAAGACCAGCGGCGCCGCAATCGGTCGCGTTTTCCGGGAGGCAAAGGCCGCCAGCGTTCGACCAGCATCGCCACCCCGGCCAGCAGCAGGGCCGACAGGGACCAGACCGACGAAGCGCCGGCCGTCCGGGCTGCGGGCGCCGGCAGCCCCGGGATCCAGGCCGTCAGCAGGCCCTCGGCCAGCGCGGCCGCCAGCTCCGGCGGTGAGTCGCCGGCATCGTCCTCGGCGCGTGCGCGGTGCAGATGGTGCACGCGCCGGCGCGCGGGTCCGGCCGTGGCTTCGGCGGCGTAGACCCCCGGATCGGGTGTGTCAAGCACCGAGCGCCACAGGCCTGGTGCGATCGGCTGCAGGGGCAAGTCGGCCCACGCCCCCGCGGGGCGCTGCAGCGCCAGCCTGGGGTCCGGGTGATCGGCCGCGACGTCGATCTGCAGCCGGCCGTGCATCTCCGATACCGTCAGCGCGAGTTCCCCCGGCCCGGGGGTGTCGCGCAGCCAGCTGGCCAGGCCACCGGCAAGCGTCGGCCAGCGTGGCCAGGCGCCCCAGGCCGGCGCCCAGGCACCGAGGCCGGCGGGCAGCGCCGCCACGCGCCCGCGCCCGGCCTGCCGGTAGGCGAGCAAGGGATCGCCGCGCACCGATTGCAGCGGCACCACGGCGTCACTCTGGGCGCGGGTCACGGCGTGCGCCGCCACCGCCGGCCAGGCATCGACCCGGCCCGGGGCGAAAGGCAGGGGCAGGACCTGCCGCACCTCGACCGGGCCGCGCTCAACGCGCGCCCTGCGCCGGGCGACGGCGTCGCGCATGACCGAGGTCAGGTCACCGGCCTCGTGCACACGGCGAACGCTGCCGGTGTCGGCGCCGACCAGGTTGCGCAATCTGGCGAGGTCGCCAGCATCGCCGATCGCGAGCCAGATGATGTGAATCTTCTCGCGTGCCAGCTGGGCAGCGAGCCCGGCCAGCGGCGCTTCGTCGACCACGCCGTCGGTGGCCACGACGAGCAGGCGGCGGCCGCTGGGCATCCGGGTCAGCGTGTCGATCGCCGCCTGCAGCGCCGGCGCCAGGCGTGTACCGCCGCCCGGACCGACCGGCCAGTCGCGGTCGAGGGCACGCGTGGCGGCGGGCGCCGGCGTCGGCGGCAGCAGCAGCCGGGGTTCGGCGTCGAAGGCCCAGAGCGCAACCTCGTCCTGCGCCTCGAGCGTGGATAGCGTGGCCAGCACCGCCCGACGCGCCTGCACAAAGCGGGCTGAACCGGTCCGGCCTTCGCCCATGCTGCCGGACTTGTCGACCAGAAACACCAGGCGCAGCGCCTGGGTGGTCGCGGGGGGCTGCGAAAGCAGGGGCAGGATCGACTCCAGGGTCGAGCCGCGGTAGCCACCGGCGGCAAAGCTGCGTTCGCCGCCGAGCACCGCCAGCCCGAGACCCTGGTCCTGCACGGCCGCCACCAGTGCGCGCCAGAACGATGGCGACGCGTCGCCGATCGCCACGTCGTCGAGCACCAGCGCCCGGTAACTCGCCAGGCGCGTGTCGTCCAGGCGCGACGCCGGGACCACCTCGACCGGCCAGCCGCCGCGGCGCAGGCTGTCGGCCAGCGGCCCGGGCGAACCCTGAGCCAGCAGCAGCCTGGCGCGGGGCACGATCTCGATCAGCGCCGCGTCGCGGCGCAGGGCGAGCGGCGGCCCGCCGCCGGGGGCGTCGAGTTGCAGCTCCAGACGCGCCAGGCCGGCCGGCAGTCCGCTCAGATCGAGCCCGGTGAGTGCACCTTCGGCGGCCACCCGCCGTTCGGCCAGCACCTCGCCGGCCAGGCCGCGGGCACGCACGCTGATGTCCGGCGGCACGCCGCCCGCACCGGAGATACCAACCTCGATGTGCAGCGGCTGCCCGGCGCCGGCCTGCTGCGGCGCGCGCAGGGTCGTGATGCGCCAGGCCGCGGGTGGGCGGGCCGTGGCATGCCATTGCACCGGCATGCCGGCATCGCGTGCCGAGCGCAGGGCGGCCAGGGTGTCGCCGGCCGTGGCATGGCCGTCGCTGACCAGCACGACGCGGGACCAGGGCCGGCGCACATGCCGGACCAGCGCCGCGTCGAGCGCCGCGGCGATGTCGGTGGCGGCCGGGTCCAGACCGTCGCCGGGACGGTCGGCGAAGGGCAGGACTTCGGCCGCGGCGCCGGCCGCCTTCAGCGACGCCAGCATCCCCGCGACGGCCACGTCGGCGTCGTCGGTCGGCATGCTGGCCGAGCGGTCCAGCAGGAGCAGCACGGGCGGCGCATCGCCAGTGCCCGGCAGGGCCCAGCCCGCCAGCGCCGCGACCAGGGCAAACGTTGCCGCGGCCCAGGCCAGCAGGGCACCCAGGCTGCGCCGGGTCATGGACCCACCCGCAGGGCCACCCGCAGCCGGCGGACGGCGCTGGCCAGTTCCCACAGCAGCAGGGCCAGAGCGAGCCAGAGCAGGGGTGGCGCCAGGTCCAGCCGGGTCCGCGTGGCGCTGCGCCGTGGATCGCCGCCGGCCGCCGCGGGCAAGGCACCGGGCGTCACCTGCACCGCCTCCGCCGGGCGCCCGGTGCTGGCCACGGCGTCGAGCAGCGGCCCGCCGACCAGCTGTTCGAGCAGGCGGTTCATCAGGCGCGGCCAGGCGCCGTCGGGCGTGCGGCCCATGGCTTCCGGGTCGAGCACGGTGTCGATCCGCGGGCCGCTGCCCGGCTGGCGTGCACGCTGGACGGCCAGCACCTGCGCGCCGGCCGACAGCAGGACCCGGTCGCCGGCCGCAGGCTGCAGGCGACCCGCCCCGCGCAGCGCATCAACGGCGAGCGGCACGACAGGCGCCAGGCCGGCGTCCCAGGCCAGGGGGCCGGACACGCGTGCGGGCAGCCGGTCGGCGTGCACGCGCAGCACGGCGGCCCCCTCGGCGGCCGGGCCGTCGCCACAGACGATCTGCAGGCTGGGGGATTCCGGCCCCGTCACACTGCGCAGGGCAGGATGGGCCCGCACCGCCGCCTGCAGCAGCGGCCCGCAGCGCGGGTCCAGGCGGATCGGCTGCGGCTGCAGCACCGAGGTGTCGAGCAGCAGACGGTCGTCGCCGCGCAGGCGGTCCGGTGGCTCGAGCTGCGCCTCCAGCCGCAGGCCGGAATTCAGGCGCAGCCGAAGGCTGCCGCCGGCGCCCGCTTCGGCGCTGATCTCCCGGCGCTCGACTTCGCGCCCGTCGGCCGTCAGCACCAGGGTTCGGCGCGCGCTCGCCGACCCGCCATTGGCCCACGCGACGAGCAGGTCCAGCATCCCGGGTGCGTCGGGCAGGCGCCGGGCCGCAAGCCGGGTCAGGCCCAGGTTGTGAAGCGGCGTGCCGACCTGGATCACGCGGTCCGGGGCGTGCCCGGCGGGCCAGCGCGAGGTGGCCGGGTGTACCGCGTCGGTGAGCAGCCAGTGCTGTCGATCGGCGCGCAGCAGGGCCACCGGCGGCGCGGCCGGCGCGGCGGAACGCATGCCGGCTGCACCCGCGGCCAGCACCGGGCCGGCCTGATCGGCGCGCGAGCCGGCGAGCTGCCAGGGTGCACCCAGGGCGCGCCATTCAACCTCGTCGGCAGCGTGCAGCGCTGCCGTCGCCTGCGCCAGCGCCAGCTCAAGGCGGCGGCCGCCGTCTTCGTGGGCGAGCAGGCTGGCGCTGTCGTCGACCCAGACCGTGATCCGCGAGCCCGGCCGCTCCAGCTGCGGCGCCGCCAGGGCAGCGCAGAGCAGGGCCAGGAGCAGGGCGCGCCGCCGCCAGACCGGATCCGGCGGGCGCTGTACGCCGACCGCCGCCGACACTGAGGCGCCCTGCCACAGCGCGAGCCGGGCCACCGGCAGGGCCCGAACGGGCGCACCGCCGCGGTGCCACCAGCGCAGCAGGGGCAGCAGCAGCAGCCCGGCCAGCCAGGCCGGCGCGGCCAGGCTCAGCATCGCAGGCGCGCCCGCGTCAGATGCTGCAGCAGGGTGCGCTGCCAGGGCTGGGCCAGGTCACAGTCGCTGAAGGCGATGCCGGAGCGCAGGCAGAAGTTGCGCAGGCGCGCCGTCATCGCGGCGCGTGCCTCGGCGGCGCGGGCCTCGGCCTCGGCGCCGGCGTGCACGCTCAGGCGCTGCCCGGACTCGACGTCGATCAGGTCGACCAGCCCGGCGGCCGGTTCGGCGGGCAGTCGCGTGTCGCCGGCCTCGCGCAGCTGCAGCGCGTGCAGCTCACGACAGCGCGGACGCAGGCGCAGCAGTTCGGCCTGTAACTCGTCGTCGGCCAGAAAGTCCGTGATCACGACCACCGAAGCGCCGCTGGCGGCCACGAGCGGCAGGCCGGCCGCGGGCGAAAAACCCGCACCCTGCGGCGTCAGCTGGCGCAGGGCACGCGCGATGGCCGCGTACTGCGTGGCGCCGCGGCCGGGTCGGCATTCGGCGCGCACGCGCTGGTCACAGGCCAGCCAGCCCACCCGGTGACCCGACTGCAACAGCGCGTAGGCCAGGGCCGCGCCCAGCCGGCAGGCAGTCGGCCAGCGTGCGCCGCCGCCGGCCGCCATCGACGCGCTGGCGTCGAGCAGCAGCCACCAGTCCGAGCCCGACTCGGCTTCGTGGCGGCGCACGACGGTGCGCTGCAGGCGCGCACTCAGGCGCCAGTCGACATGGCGGATCTCGTCGCCGGGCAGGTAGTCGCGATGGTCCAGCGGTTGCAGGCCGACACCGGGGCGGCGGGCGACGGCGCGTGCGCCCTGGCGCCGCGGCACGCGGTCGACGAGCAGTTGCGCAGCCGCCTGCGCAAAGGCCTGGAGCTCGGCTTCCCGGGGCAGCAGCCTGGGTTCGCCCGGGGCTACAGGCGGCCGCGCCATGTGTCGACCACCGAGCGCAGCACGGCGTCGCTGTCGAGGCCGTCGAGTTCGCTCTCCAGGCGCAGCAGCAGGCGGTGGCGCAGCACCGGTGCCGCCACCTCGGCCAGGTCGTCGACGTCGACATGCGGCCGGCCGGCCATCAGGGCGCGCACACGTGCCGCCCGCACCAGGGCCTGCAGCGCCCGCGGGCTGGCGCCGTAGCGGATCTCGCGGCGCATGTCGGTGGCCTGCGGCGCCGGCTGCGTGGCCAGGACCAGGTCCACCGCCGCGGCGCGGCAGCGTTCGCCGACGAGGATCCTGCGGCACAGCGCCACCAGGGTGCGCACCCCGGCCGGGTCGAGCACGGGGGTCACCGCGTCGGCCGGTTCGCTGTCGAGCGAAACGCCGAGCAGCGCATGCAGGGTGGCGCGCTCGGGGAAGGGCATGCACAGCTTGAACATGAAACGGTCGAGCTGGGCCTCGGGCAGCGGGAAGGTGCCTTCGAGCTCGATCGGGTTCTGCGTGGCGATGACGCAGAAGGGGTCGGGCAGGGCATGCGTGGTGCCCGCCTGCGTGACCTGGCGCTCCTGCATCGCCTCCAGCAGCGCGGCCTGGGTGCGCGGCGTGGCCCGGTTGATCTCGTCGACCAGCAGCAGCTGCGCGAACACCGGGCCGGGCCGGAAGCGAAAGCTCGAGCCTTCGTCGCGCGAGGTCTCGTAGACCTCGGCGCCGGTGACGTCGGCCGGCATCAGGTCGGGTGTGCACTGCACGCGCCGCCCGTCCAGCCCGAGGCCGGCCGCCAGCGCCTTGGCGAGCTGGGTCTTGCCCAGGCCGGGCAGGCCTTCGAGCAGCACATGGCCGCCGGCGAACACGGCGGTGACGAGGTCCTGCACCAGGGCGTCCTGGCCGACGATCACGCTCGAGAGCGTCGACCGAAGGGTCTGCAGGCTGCGCGAGGCATCGGCCCAGTCCTCTTCGGGTGGGGTGGTTGGCGTCATTGGCGGATTGTGCTGTTCGCCAGCCAGGCGCGGACGTAGTTCGATTCGGTCGGCGACATCGGCGCACCGGGCTCGGCCGGGGGCGGTGTGGCGGGTGCCGCAGCCGCCGCGGCGCGGCGCGCCACCCCGGCGTCGGCAGGCGCGTCGGCATAGCGGCCCGCCCGCCCGGGGTCGACGGCGTCGGCCGACGGCTCGTCCTTGCCGATATTTCGCCGGTTTGATGGCGGCGCCAAGGCCGCCGACGCTGCGCTGCTGCGGGCCTGGTCGTCGGCCTGTGCGCCGACGTCGCTGCCGCCCGCGCCGGCGCCGCGCGCCTGGGGCGTCGGGCGGTCGGCGTCCAGCGCGACGGCGCCAGCCGCGGCGGCACCGCCTTCGACGGGGCGCAGACGCTGGCCTGCCGACGGCGGGTCCACGCCGGGCGCCGCGGCTTCGGTCGGCGTCGCCGGGGCGGGCTCGAGCGCGCGGGCCACGCGCTGCGCCAGGTCGGAGGTCGCGGCCGCGGAGGGCGGTGGAACCGCGGCGCGGTCGACGGCCGCGACGGACGGCGGGGCATCGGCCAGCGCAGGCGCCGCGGCCGGCGCCTGCACGGTCGGCAGGCCGGTCAGCACCCAGCACAGTGCCGCGGTGATCAGCGCGGCGGCCAGCGGTCGCGCCGGCATCGCGGGTGCCCTCTGGCGGGCCAGCCGTGCGCGCGCGGTCGGCAGTTCGCGGCGCAGCCAGGCCTCCAGGTGCGTGGCGGATGTGGTTGCGGGCTGCCGATGCAGGTCCAGCCAGGTCGTGCACCCTGAAGCCAGGCCGAGATGGCGGTCGGCCCAGAGGGCGGCGTCGGCGGTCAGCGGGCGCCGCCACAGCAGCCACAGCAGCCCGGCGCCGGCGATTGCGCCGAGTCCCCATACTGCAGCGAGATGCACCGCAGGCGCACCGGTCAGCTGCCCGACGGCACACAGACCCAGCCAGGCGGCGGCCGACCAGCCGACGACGGCCAGGACCCGGGCCATCCGTTCGCGCAGGAGCCGACGGCGCACCGCGTCGAGCAAAGGCCGCAGTTCGGTGAGCATCGGCCTCACAGGCGCTCAGGCCCAGGGTGGTGGCAGGGACCAGACGGCGGCCGCGAGGGCGGCGCCAGCCAGGGTGGCCCAGCCGTCGAGCGGCCCCAGGGCGCGCGGCAGGCGCAGCAGGGCCGCCCGGAGCATGCAGCCCAGCACCGTCGCCAGGCCCACCAGGGCCAGCAAAGCGAGCTCGACCGCGAGCGCCGGCAGCAGCGCTACGCTGCTTGCCGACCAGCTCAGCAGCGCCACCGGCCAGCCTGGGGCGACGATGCACAGCCCGGCCCGGGCTGCGGCGGACGCGCCCTGGAGCGCGGCAAATCGGATGCACAGCAGGGCGGCGAGCAGAGCCCGCGCCAGGCCCAGGGCGATCACGGCCTGCCCCGACAGGCGGGCCGGATCGTCGCCGCGCAGGGTGCCCACGCCGACACCGCCCAGCCACCAGGCGGCCACGGCCGCCGCCACGCCCAGGCCGGCGAGCACCCCGGCCAGCAGCGGCAGGCTGCGCGCATGCTTCATGGTGCGACCACCGTCACCAGCAACCAGCCCCGGGCGCCCGCGGGCAGGGCGACGACGGTGTCCAGGTCCAGCGGCCACAGGGCGCCCCAGCGCGCCAGGCCGGTGCGTGCCAGGGCCAGGCGTTCCACCGCGTCGGTCGCGGCGCGGCCGGCCGTGGCCGACACCGGCGTCGTGCCGGCGGCGGCCACCGCCGCCAGCGCCTGCACCTGGCCCTGGGCCATCAGTCGGCCGGCAGGCCAGGCCGCGGGGCCTGGGTTGTGCAGCTGCGGTGCGGCGCCGCCGGCGTCGCTCGCGGCCAGGCTGCGGGTGACCGGGAAGCTGCCGTCGAAACACAGGGCCGAACGGCCGAACAGGCGTGTGGACACCTGGGCGGCCTGTGCCGTCTGGCCGCTGGCGTCGTACGCCAGCACCAGGGGGCGCACACCGTCGCAACTGCGCACCGCCGCCCCGAGCAAGGGTGGGATCTGAATGCGCAGCGCCTGCCGCGCACTGCCCTGGACCGTCTGCCGGGCCAGGTAACGTGCCGTGGGTGAGCCGGATTCGGCTTCGCTCCAGACCACCAGGCGCGTCGGCGGGCCGAGGGCGGGCAGGCCCAGCCACAACCCCGCGGTCGCGGTCAGGGGCAGAAGCAGGAACACCGGCCAGCGCCGGGTGAGCGTCGCGGCGAGCAGCATCAGCGCCATGTACACCGCCAGCAGCGCGGCCAGCAGGCGCCACAGCGTGGGGTCCGGTGGCAGCAACTCGCCGACGCTGCCGTCGGCCGGCGGGGGCTGGGCCGGCTGCGCCAGCGACCCGCGCAAGGCCTGCTCGGCGTCGGCCAGCGTATCGGCCAGCATGAACGCGGGCTCGCGGCAGCGACCCGCCGCCGCCAGGGATTCGCGCAGCCGGCTTTGCGCCTGCAGCACCACGATGCGCCCGCAGGCCGCGGCATGGCCGAGCAGGGCCGTCAGTTGCGCCGGCGCCAGCCGGGCCAGGGTGGCGGCGTCGATCACCAGGGCGTCGATGGCGCCATGCGCCGCGGCCCGCCGCGGCAGGTCGGCCGCCGACAGGTCCACGCTCTTGAAACCCGGCAAGCTGAAGCTGCGGCCGTCGGCCAGGGCCAGACCGAGCAGCGGCGACTCGGACAGGGTCGGCGACAACACCAGGCGGGCCGGTGGCCCCTGGTCGGGCGTGACCTCGACGAGCACCTTGTCGGACGCCGGCAGCGGCAGCTGCAGGCGCTGTGGCTGGCCGCTGGCCAGCGTCACCCGCGTGCGCGCCGTCGCCGGCCCGCTGCGCAGTTCGACCCCCGCCTGCTGGGGGCTCTGGGCCTTCAGCTGGAGGTCGACCTCCAGCGTTCGACCGGGGCGCGCCCAGCCCTTCCAGGCGATCGAGGCATCGAGTTCGAGCCGCGGCGCCGACGCCATGGCGTCAGGGCCCGCCAGGGCGCCGAACAGGGCTGCGAGCAGAAGGCCGAGCCGAAGTCCGGATGAACGTGCGCCGCGCACCGTCTCACTTGATCACATGTTCGAGCGCGATCACCGCCCAGGCCGTCACCAGTTCCGGCCGGCCTTCCATCCAGGCGCTGGACTCGTTGTTCTTCCAGCTGCCGTCGGCGGCCTGCAGCGACAGCAGCTTGCCGGCCAGCGCGTTGCGCCAGTTCACGGTCTGCCCGCGCCCGTCGACGAAGCTGTCCTGGCCGTAGGCCGACATGACCTTGGCGACCGCGTTGTAGTAGTAGAAGAGGCCGTGTTTCTTGTCCGTGCCGGGGTTCACCTCAAGGGTGAAGTTGGCCGTCATCCACTTGTAGGCGGCCTGCACGCGCGGGTCGTTCTTGTCGGCGCCGGCGAAGAGCAGGCTGAGCAGGCCGGCCGCCGTCATGCCGCCGTAGGAGCCGGTGCCGTTTTCGTATTCCGGCGGATTGGTGCCGGGACGGTAAGCAAAGCCGCCGTCGTTGCCGGCCCAGGCCTGGTCATTGCTTTCGCTGCGGTTCTGCGAGCGGCTGACGAACTTCAGCGCCTTCTGCCAGACCGGATCCTTGGGGTCGGTGGCGGCCGCCTTCAGGCCTTCGAGCGAGATGTAGACATTGGACAGGTCGGGCCGTTCGCCGCCACCGTAACCGATGCCGCCGAAGTAGGCGTGGTCTTCCTTGTAGCCTTCGTCGCCGTCGATCTGGTGCTTGATCAGGAAGTTGCGCGCACCGCTGATGGCCGCTTCGTACTTCGGGTTGCCGGTGGCGGCCAGGGCGTTGATCGCCACCGCCGTGTTGTAGGCGGTGGCCTGCAGCGAGGCGCTGATCGAACCGTCGGGCCGCACATGGGCGAGGATGAACTCGACCTGCCGCGTGATGAAGGGGCCGTCGGCCTCGCGGTACTTCTCGGGGCTCTCCAGGAAGCCGCGCAGGGCCAGGGCCGTGATGCCGACCGACTTCAGCAGCGAGCCGTCTTCGGCCTGCTTGCCGCGCAGGAAGTGCAGTCCACCGGCGACCGCGCGCTTGGCGCGGCGCTGCAGCTCCGGGTCCATGGCTTCGACGCCGGCCAGGGCCGGGGCGCCGAGCAGGGCGACCAGGGGCAGTGTCAGAACGTCGCGTCGTTGCATTTTCATGGGTTCTCCAGGGTCGATTCGGGCGGGTGGCTCACGCGCAGCAGGAGCAACAGCAGCAGGCCGCCGACGACGGCATAGGCGAGCGCGGCCAGGCCCGGTTGGGGGTAGTCGAAGTTCAGCCCGGACAGGGCCGAGTGGGCGTAGAACCAGTCGTTGCGCACGAGGTCGTTGCCGGCCGCCACCGCCAGCTGCACCAGCGGGCTGGCGCCGACCACGCTGTCCAGGGCCGTCGGCCAGCGCGGCGTGGCCAGTTCGGCCAGCGGCCCCGCCCACAGGGGCAGCGCACCGGCGGCGGCCAGCACGCAGGACAGGGCCGGGCCGGCGGCGCCGGCATGCGCCGGTGCCAGGCGCGAGGCCAGCGCGACGGCGGCGTGCACCGCCAGCGCCATCAGCCCCAGCAGGCCGAACCAGGGTAACCCGGGCAACTGGCCGCGCAGCAGCGGAAACACCGCAGCAGCCGCCACGACAAGGCCGGACCAGGCCAGAAGCTGCACAACGCCCCGCCGGCCCGTCGCGGGTGCCGGGGCCAGCAGCGGCGCGAGCAGCAGGGTCAATGCGGCCGACAACGTCGCCAGTGTCGCCGGTGGCATGTCGGCCCGGGCAGCCCCCAGCACCAGCAGCCACAGGGCCACCGCCAGGGTCAACAGGGCGCAGCGTGCCAACATCAGCGCGCCGGCACCGCCTCGACGGTGAGTTCGATCGGCGTGGCCACCGGGGGCAGCATGGCGTGGCCCCGGACCGAGCCGTAGGCGCCCAGGCCGATCGGCGCCACCGATTCGATGATGGTGTTGGCATCGTGCACGAAGCCGATCAGGGTGCCGGTGATGTCGGGCGCAAAACGGCCCTGGCTCTCGGGCGCCGGTGCGCCGGTGTAGACCCACTCGACGCCGGCCGGATCGACGCCGGCGTCGGCATTCAGCAGGGCCTGCGCCGCCGGCACGTGCCGCAGCGTGCCGTCGGCCTGGCGCCAGGCCAGCGTCAGCGCCACGCGCGGCCCCGCCAGGCGCGGCGCCTTGCGGTACAGCTTTGACGGCACCGCCTGCGGGTCGGGCTCGAGCCCGATCAGGATGCAGGCCAGGTTGAACTCGGTGCCCGAGGTCTCGAACTCCAGCATCGCCTCGTAGGCCTTCATGCCCCCGGGTGTCGTGGCCAGGTATTCCAGCGGACGCTCGCTGACCAGCACCCGCCCGGGCAGGGTGAAGCGGCGGGCACGCTTGTCGATCTGGATGCGGCCGAGTCGGTAGCGCTCGTCGCCCAGCGATTCGAGCGCGCCGACCACCGGGGGCGGGATCTGCGCTTCGGCCAGACCCGGCAGCGTGGCGGCCACCGCGGCCGCGGCGAGCAGCGACCGGCGCTGCATCATGCGCGAAGGCCGATCAGCACGCGGTGCGGCATCGGCGGCGGCAGCGGCAGCATGCGCAGTGCGCCGAAACCGGCGCCGGCCATCCATTGCTGCACGTCGGCATCGGCATGCACGCCGCCGTCGGGGGCGGTCAACATCATGTTCAGGCCGAACATCGCGGCAAAGGCCGGCTGCGTGCCGCCCGCGTCGGTGAAGACGTCCGACACCACCAGCATGCCGCCCGGCGACAGGGCGGACGCGGCGCGTGCGATCAGGTCCTGGCAGGTGGCTTCGCTTTCGCGGTGGAACATGCCCGACATCAGCACCACGTCGTGACCCTGGCCGAAGTCGGACACATGGTAGTCGCCGTCGCGCACCGAGACCCGTTCGGCGGCCCCGGCCTGCGCCAGCAGTTCGCGCGCCACCGCGGCCACACCGGGCAGTTCCAGCACTTCGGCCTTCAGGCCGGCAAAAGTTTCGGTGAGCAGGGCGGAGTAGGTCCCCGGGCCGCCACCGACGTCGAGCATCGAACGCCGGCCGCTCAGGTCGAGCAGGCCCACCAGGGCGCGTGCCAGGCCCAGCGCACGTTCGTGCATCGCGACCACGAAGGCCCGTGTATGCGCCGGGTCGTCACCCAGATAGCGCTCCGGGGCCAGCGCCGGCCGGCCGCTGCGCACGGCGGACTCGAGCTTGCCCCAGGTGTCGTAGAGCTGGTCGCTGTAGCGGATGACGTTGCCCATGAAGGCCGGGCTGCGCCGAACCAGAAAGGTGGCCGCGGTCGGCGTGTTGGCAAAACCCTCGCCCTTGGCCTGCAGGAAACCCAGGGCGCAGCAGGCGCGCATCAGCAGGCCGGTGCTTCGTTCGTCGAGCTGCAGCGCCTGCGCCACCTGCCCGGCACTGCGCGGGCCGTCGGCCAGGGCGTCGAAGAGGCCGAGCCGGTTGGCCGTGAGCAGAGCCTGACTGTCCCAGAAGGCGGTGCTCAGGCGGATGATGGACGTCGGGTCCGGCGGGCCGCTCATGGGGCTCCCCTGACGCTGCGCGCCGCCCCCCGAGGGGGCGTGGGCGGCTTCCCGGCGGCCGTGCGCCGGTTCATGCCGCGACTTCCTCGACACGGTCGATGTCGCATTCGAGCTGCATGTAGGCGCAGCGGTGGCACATGAAGCTGTCGGCGACGCGCAGGCCGTGGCGACGGCGGATGGCCGCGTAGCCGGTGCTCAGGGTCTCGAAGTAGCCGTAGATGCGGGCGTGGAAGTCGGGGCGCTGGCGGCCGCCGGAGGGCCAGACCAGCGAATAGATCGGAACGATGCCGCGGCGGCACAGGTCTTCGGCGCCGTCGAGCGCCGTCTGCGCGGCCGCCTCCCACTCGAGGCCATGTTCGGGCTCCAGTTCGATGCCCGCGACCATCGCCGAATACACATTGCCGCGCCCCCAGAACCGCACCGCGGTCTCGAGTGACGCGATCCAGCGCTCGTAGCCCACGAAGCGCGCCTTGCCCGGGCAGATGCGGTTGAACAGCGGCTCCGACCACATCTCGAGGTTGAAGCAGACATGGTCGACCAGGCCCTCGGCATGGAACTGTGCGATCTGGTCGTCGGGCAGCGCACCGGAGCCCAGCGTGACCGGGATGCGGCGGTGGTTGATCTGCTTGACGAAGCGCGCCAGCTGCAGGAAACGTTCGCCCTCGCGGCGCCAGTCGGTCAAGGAGCCGCCGACGAGATAGATGTGGCGGATCTCGGTCTGGCCGGTCACCGCGTCGAGCGCCTCGCGCATGCGCTCCAGCGTGGCCTGCGGGATTTCCAGTTGACCGGTCTTCTGGCCCAGGTGCGCGGTGCGCTCGTCGGGTGCACCGTAGGCGCAGAAGGTGCAGCGCATCGAGGTGCCGTCCTGCTTGTGCAGGAAGTACTCGCAGCCGGGGGCGACATTGATGACCAGCATGTCGCCATGCGTCGTGACGCCGGCTTGCGGGAAGGGCAGCCCGTCGGCCGTCTTCTGCGTCTGCCAGGGCCATTTGGCTTCGAAGACGATCGGCAGTTCACGCCCGCTGCGGTCGTCGATCAGCCGGTAGCCGGCTTCGAGGCTGCCTTCGACATGCCAGGGCGAGTCGCCATTGCCGAGGATGCGGATCTCGGTGCCGTCCTCGGTATTGATCAGGTAGGGAATGGTGGCGGTGCCGCGCCCGGTGGGGTCATGCTCCCCGTCCTTGAAGCGGTAGGGATAGTAGTTGGGCATGGCGTGCGCATTGGCCGCCGCCAGAGCCTCGGTGTAGCGAATGCCCTCGCACATCACCTGGACCTTGAGCGCCGGAGAACCGGTCAGCATGTTCATCTCGTCCGTTCCTTCTTGGCGATGGCAACCCTGCGATGTTCAGTGCCGCAAAGTGCCCGTGCAATGATGCCATGCAGGGCTGCCGTGACCGCGCGCATCACGTGCAATATGGCCGCTGCCCACGAACCGGAGAACCCCACGATGCTCTTCCTGCTGACCAACCGCACGCATTCAGACCTCACGCCGGCGCAGTTCGGCGAACTCGCCACGCTGGCCAAGGCCTTCTACGCCGCCGTGCCGGCCGGGGTGCAGATCCGCGGCGAATGGGCGGCGGTCGACCGCAGCCTGAACTACTCGCTGCTCGAAGCGCCTGATCTGGAGACGGTGCAGCGGCTGCAGGCGCCGTTCGAACCCTATACCGAGACGAGCATCGTGCCGGTGCTGGAAATCCGCGGGTGGGTCGCGAGTTGATGTCCTGAACCGCGCATGAAAAAGGGCCGGCAGTGCCGGCCCTTGGTGCATGCCTGCCCGTGTTCAGGCCAGCGTCTTGCGACGGCGCGAGCGCCCTGCGGCACCCGCGGCCAGCAGCGCGATGGCGGCCAGGCCGTAGCTGGAGGGCTCGGGCACGGTGTTGTCGCAGGACCCGGTGCCGACGGCGATGCAGGCGCCTTGAACGCTGATCGGCAGGGTCTGGAAATCACGCCCGACGAAGTTGCGCTCGTAGTCCAGATCGGCGCCGAGGCCGAGCATCGTCACACCGTCGAAGGCGCCTTGAAAGGTCAGTTGGCCCAGCAGGAAGCCGCCGTCGGTCTGGATCGCCGCGACATCGTCATCGAGGAGCCACGAAAACGCCTGGACGCCGATTTCCAGCGGGCCCAAGGTGTCGAACGAGAGCAGCGAATCCGGTGCGCCCAACTCGTTGTTCAACGAATTGAAGTCCGCGATGGTCCAGGCGGCTGCGCCACTGCTGAACAACATGTTCATGTCGACGGCGGTGAGGGTTTCTGCGCCCAGGCCGCTGATGGTCACGTCAATGACGACCACGTCGCCGATCCCGATGTGCTGGGTCGCCGGCGTGAACGTGACCAGCGCCGCGCTGGCGGGCAGCGCTGCTGCCAGCGCCGCGGCCATCGCACCAGCTGTAAACAGCTTCTTCATGGTCGATTTCCTTTCAGTTCTATGAATGTGTCAGGCCCTGGCACCTGTTGCTCAGTTGTTGGCGCACTTAGGCCGTGTGCATTGCAGCGTGCAGGCGCGTACGTCGTTCATCGTGATCTTGCCGTCGCCGGTGGCGTCGCGCGGGTCGTTGGCACCCGGGACCTGACCGATGCCGGCGCGGATCAGCAGGATGTCCAGCGAGTCGATGTCCTGGCTGTTGTCCACGTCGCAGACGAGCACGTCGCACACATCACCGATGCCGTCGCCGTCGCGGTCCGCCTGGTCGGGATTCGGCGTCAGCGGGCAGTTGTCGTCGGCGTCGCAGACACCGTCACCGTCGGAATCCACGCAGCCGCCGCCGGTGGCGCGCAGCAGCACCAGAATGGCGTAGGACTGGCGGGAATAGTTGTTCCACGACGAGGGCGCGCCGTTGCAGCCGAAGAAGCCGTCGTTGCCGTTGATCGGCGCGGCGCCGTCGTAGCACTGGTGCGACAGGATCTGGTGCGCAAAGTCGAAGTACTGGCCCTTGGCCTCGCCGGCGTAGTAGCCGACGCCACCGGCACCGAAGCTGGCCACCCGTGCCAGCGTGGCCGGTTCCTTGTTCTCCTGACGCACGTTGCAGGCCGGTGCGTTGGCGGCCGGCAAGGTACCCAGATCAGACGGGCTCAGGTTGCCAGGGTTGGCGACGATGCCCGACTGGCGGATGAACTCCATGCCCTTGAACGAACTCCACAAGTAGTACCAGTAGGTCACGCTGGACCAGGAGTTGCCCAGGTTGTCCAGATCCTGCCAGCGGTAGTGGTTGCGCAGCCACTCGGTGTAGGCCTGCACATTGGGCGAGTTGAGGTTGGCGCCGCCGAAGAGCTGGATGTACACGCCCGAGCCGGTCTGGGCCAGCGACGGGTTGTAGGTGCTCTGGTAGCCATGCCCACGCTCGGTGGCCGACAGGTTGCCGCAACTCGGGTTGTCGGAGCCGGAACGGGCGTTGAGCTCATACGCCTGGCGCGCCAGCGCCAGGGCCGCGTCGATGGCGGCGACGCGCCCCGGGTCGGCAAACGGGTCGTCGGCGCTCAGCCCCGAAGCGTAGAAGGTCTTGGCAGCCGCCAGACCGGCGACCGCGAACTGCGTGGTCGACGAGTCTTCGCAATTGGCATTGGTGTAACACCAGTAGCCCTGGTCGATGGCGTTCGGGAACGCCGGCGCCTTGCGCTGGGCCACGAGGGTGCGATCGACCAACGCGTCCATCGCCTCCTTGAGGGTCTGGTAGTCGGCATTGGCCGGGGCCAGCACACTCTTGTCCGGGCCGCCGGTGCGTGCATATTCGCTCAATGCGAACATGTAGTTGCCGTCGCGGTAGGCGTAGAAGCTTGTTTCGTTGACGCGGTCCAGGATGTAGGCGGCCACGTTGCGCAGGCGGGTCTGGTCGGAAGCCGAGGCCCCGGCATAACCCTGAGGCGGGTCACCCGGATTCGAACTCGCTCGCTTTTCGAGCAGCGCCAGCATCGGCAACCCTGCCGCATCGCCTGCGCTGCTCGGGTTCGCGTAGGCGTTCTGGAGCGCCAGCCACTCGACGCCGCGATCGATCGCGGTGCCCACATCCACTTCGAACGGCGTGACCGCGTTTGCCATGCCGGCACCACACAGGGCCACAGCCCCGGCGATCAACCGGCCTTGCCTCAGCATCGACATGTTTGCACTCCTTGTCATTGCGGCGACTCCGAAATAGAGGGCCTCTATGTGATCGAGTAACCGATAGGCTTCTTGTGGCCAGGGCACTCGCTGACATCAACAGCACAGCAATTCCCGTACCAAGAACAAGGATTCCAGTGATTTCAAGGGCTTGCGAGAGCCTCGCCGGAGGCTCTGGCGGAGGGTGTCAATCGTCGCGACACCCCTGTTTGACAAAAGCCAGGACGGCGAATGACGGGATGAGAAGCGTTCCGGGCCTGGGGATGGGCCGATGGCGCTCGTATGATCCGCTGACGCTCGCGCGCCTACGCTCTTGAAGTCATGTCCTTCACCTGGTCGAACCCCTACCCCAGCCTGCGCAGCCCGCTGTTTGCGCGCAATGTGGTCGCCAGCTCGCAGCCGCTTGCGGTGCAGGCCGGCCTGCACATGCTGCAGCGCGGCGGCAATGCCGTCGACGCGGCCGTCGCCAGCGCGGCGGCGATGACGATCGTCGAGCCCAGCGGCAACGGCCTGGGCAGCGACAGTTTTGCGATCCTCTGGGACGGACAGCGCCTGCACGGGCTGAACAGTTCCGGCCCCTCGCCCGCGGCCTGGACGCGCGAGTACTTCCTGAAGCGGCATGGTGAAGTCTTGCCGATGTTCGGCTGGGACACGGTGACGGTGCCCGGCGCGGTGGCCGGCTGGGCGGCGCTGTCGGCGCGCTTCGGCCGCCTGCCCTTCGGCGACCTGCTGCAGCCGGCGATCGAACTCGCCGAGCGCGGCTACGGCGTCGGCGTGGTCACGGCCGACAAATGGGCGCGCGCGGTGCCGCGGCTGCAGGGCCAGCCGGGGTTTCGCGAGACCTTCATGCCGCGTGGCCGCGCGCCGACACCGGGTGAGCGTTTCGTGATGCCGGCGGCAGGGCGCACCCTGCGCCGCATCGCCGACACGAAGGGCGAAGCGTTCTACCGTGGCGACCTGGCCGCGGCCCTGGTGGCGCACAGCGCGGCACATGGCGGGTCGCTGGCGCCGGCCGACCTGGCGGGCTACGCGCCGGAGTGGGTCGAGACCATCGGCATGGACTTTGCCGGCCACCGGCTGCACCAGATCCCGCCCAACGGCCAGGGCATCGCCGCACTGATGGCCCTGGGCATGCTGCGCCATCACGACCTGGCGGCGCATGCGGTGGACAGCCTGGCGGGGCAGCATCTGCAGATCGAGGCCATGAAACTGGCCTTCGCCGACACCTACCGCTGGGTGGCCGATGCTCGGGCGATGAGCGAGGTCAGCGCCGCCGACCTGTTGTCGGACGCCTACCTGGCCGAACGCGCCCGCCTGATCGACCCGAAACGTGCCCAGGCCTTTGGCGCCGGCCAGCCGCCCAGGGGCGGCACGATCTACCTCACCGCCGCCGACGAGAGCGGCATGATGGTCAGCCTGATCCAGTCCAACTACATGGGCTTCGGCAGCGGCGTCGTGGTGCCCGAACTCGGCGTCAGCCTGCAGAACCGCGGCCACGGCTTCACCCTGGAGACAGCGCACCCGAACGTCGTCGCGCCCGGCAAGCGGCCCTTCCACACCATCATCCCCGGCTTCCTGACCCAGGATGGCCGACCGCGGATGAGCTTCGGCCTGATGGGCGGCAACATGCAGCCGCAGGGTCATCTGCAGACCCTGGTGCGCATGCTGGTCCATGGCCAGCAGCCGCAGGCGGCCTGCGACGCGCCGCGCTGGAAGGTCGATGCCGGGCTCAAGGTCGACGTCGAGCACACCATGGCGCCGGGCCTGGTCGACGGCCTGCGCGGCCTGGGCCATCAGCTCGCGCCGTCGCCGGATGTGTCGATGGACTTCGGCGCGGGCCAGTTCATCTGGCGGCTGAGCGACGACGCCGACGACGGCTATGTGGCCGCCAGCGATGCGCGACGCGAGGGCCAGGCCGCAGGGTACTGAGTGCGTCGCCGGGCGGTGCCGGCGACAGGGTTTCGTGATGGGGACCTTTCCGGCGCTGTGCTTGTGCACGTTTGCGTCGGTGATGGCGGCGGCATACACTCATTGCGTCGCAATTGCAACGCAAATCACCATGAAAACGGCAACCTTTCCCTCCCTTCGGGTCGATGCTGAACTTCGAGCGGCTGCCGAGGCTGTTCTGCGCGAAGGCGAAACGCTCTCGGGGCTGATCGAATCGGCCGTGCGTGAGGCTGTGCACCGCCGCCGGGCGCAGGCGGAGTTTCTCGCCCGAGGCCTGCAATCGAGCGACGATGCCAATCGTACAGGCGTGTACCACGCGGCTTCAGACGTGCACGACGCGTTGCAGCAGAGGCTGGACAGGCGGCGCAAGCAGGTCCTCGGGTGAAGGGTGACTTCGAGGTTCGGTACACCGACACCGCGCGTGACGATCTCTTTCGCCTGTTCGATTTTTTGCTGATGCGCGCTGAAACGGCCGCAGCCTTCGACGCCGCACAGCGCGCCGTCGACATGATCCGCACGGAGATAGAAAACCATCTGAGCAGCACGCCCTTCATCTTCCGCAAGGTGGCAAAAAGCCCCTTCTTGAGGGAACTTGTCATCCCGTTCCGGGGCGCCGGCTACGTTGCGCTGTACGAGGTTGAAGGCGGGAGCACGATCAATATCATTGCGATTCGACACCAGCTCGAAGACGACTACCACTGAGCCAAGCCGTCGCCCAAGCGCTCAAATCGCAAGGTGCGTGTTCAGCAGTGGCGGCGCCACTGCGCGATGAGCAGATCCTGGCCCGTTGCCTGCGTCTTGCCCCGGCTGGGCTGCAACCGCTCCGGCGCCGAACCACCGGCCTTGGGTGGCCCCTTGAATTTCCGCCCGCCGCCCCCATTCCTGGAGCGGCCCGACTCTTCATCCTTCACCCGACCCCATGCACAAGCAGACTCTTTCATTCCAGGCCGAGGTCCAGCAGATCCTGCACCTCGTCACGCATTCGCTGTATTCCAACAAGGAGATCTTCCTGCGCGAGCTGGTCTCCAATGCCTCCGACGCCTGCGACAAGCTGCGCTTCGAGGCGCTGGACAAGGCTGAGCTCTACGAAGACGCACCGAACCTCGAGATCCGCGTGCTCTTCGACGCCGAGGCGAAGACGATCACGATCCGCGACAACGGCATCGGCATGAGCGCCGACGAGGCCATCGCCCATCTGGGCACGATTGCCAAGAGCGGCACGCGCGAATTCATGTCCAGGCTCGAGGGTGAGCAGAAGAAGGACGCCAACCTGATCGGCCAGTTCGGTGTCGGCTTCTATTCCGGCTTCATCGTCGCCGACCGGCTGACGGTGGAGACGCGCCGCGCCGGCGCCGCGGCCGACGCCGGCGTGCGCTGGAGCAGCACCGGCAGCGGCGAGTTCGAGGTCGAGACGATTGACAAGCCGGGCCGCGGCACCGACGTCATCCTGCACCTGCGCGAGGGCGAGGAGGAGTTCCTCTCGGCCTGGAAGCTGAAGTCCATCATCGCCAAGTACAGCGACCACATCTCGCTGCCGATCCTGATGCGCAAGGAGAGCTGGGACGAAGAGAAGAAGGCCCAGGTTGCGAGCGACGAGTGGGAGACGGTGAACAAGGCCGCCGCGCTGTGGACGCGCGCCAAGAGCGACATCACCGACGCCGAGTACCAGGACTTCTACAAGCAGATCAGCTACGACAGCCAGGCGCCGCTGGCCTATACACACAACCGGGTCGAGGGCCGCACCGAGTACACGCAGCTGCTGTACGTGCCGGCCAAGGCGCCGTTCGATCTCTGGAACCGCGACAAGCGCGGCGGCGTCAAGCTCTACGTCAAGCGCGTCTTCATCATGGACGACGCCGAGGCGCTGATGCCGGTCTACCTGCGCTTCGTCAAGGGCGTGATCGACTCGGCCGACCTGCCGTTGAACGTCAGCCGCGAGCTGCTGCAGGAAAGCCGCGACGTGAAGTCGATCCGCGAAGGCTGCACCAAGCGTGTGCTCGGCATGCTCGAGGACGTGGCCGAGAACCAGAAGGACAAGTATGCCGCCTTCTGGACCGAGTTCGGCAGCGTGCTCAAGGAAGGCATCGGCGAGGACTTCGCCAACCGCGAGCGCCTGGCCGGCCTGTTCCGCTTCGCCTCCACGCAGGCCGACGCCGGGGTGTCCCTGGCCGACTATGTGTCGCGCATGAAGGAGGGCCAGGAGGCCATCTACTACATCACCGCCGACTCGCTGGCCGCGGCCAAGGGCAGTCCGCAGCTCGAGATCTTCCGCAAGAAGGGCATCGAGGTGCTGCTGCTGGTGGACCGCGTCGACGAGTGGATGCTGTCGCACCTGTACGAACACGAAGGCCATGCGCTGACCAGCGTCGCCAAGGGTGCGGTCGACCTCGGTCGGCTGCAGGACGACGCCGAGAAGAAGGCCGCCGACGAAGCCGCCGAGGCGATCAAACCCTTGGTCGAGAAGCTCAAGCTGGCCTTGAAGGACCGCGCCAAGGACGTGCGCGTGAGCGCCCGCCTGGTCGACTCGCCGGCCTGCATCGTGGTTGACGAGGGCGACGTCAGCGCCCACCTCGCGCGCATGCTCAAGCAGGCCGGGCAGGAAGCGCCGAAGGCACAGCCGACCCTGGAAATCAATCCCGAACATGCGCTGGTCCGCCGGCTCGACTCGCCGCAGGGCAGCGAAGCCTTCGACGACCTCGCACAGCTGCTGTTCGAGCAGGCCCTGCTGGCCGAAGGTGGGCAACTGGAGGATCCGGCGGCCTTCGTGCACCGGGTCAATCGGCTGCTCGTCGGCGGCTGACGCCGGGCGGCGGCTGCCGCTAACATCGGGTCAGGTCCGCGAGGGGTGGGCCGGACCCAATCATGAATCGACAAGCCACCGAGCCTGGACCGCGTGTGCTGGTGGTGGACGATCACGACATCGTCCGCCTCGGCGTGCGCAGCCTGCTCGGCGGGCGGGCGCAGATCCGCGACGCCGCCGACCTGACCAGCGCAATCTGCCTGCTCGCCGAAGAACCCTGCGAGCTGCTGCTGCTGGACCTGGCACTCGGCGAACATTTCGGCCTGACCGCCTTGCCCCGGCTGCGCGCCGAATGCCCGGGCATGCGTGTCATCGTGCTCAGCTCGCTGGACGAAGAACGCTACGCCGAGCGCGCATTGCAGGCCGGCGCCGACGGCTTCGTTTCCAAGTCGGCCCTCGCCGGCACCCTGCTCGAGGCCGTGGACTGTGTGCTTGCCGGCCGGGTCTATGTCAGTGCCGGCATGCGCGACACCCTGCTGCGCCGCGTCGGTGGGCAGGCGCCGGCGCGGCCGGCACTGTCGCCGCGTGAACTCGAGGTGCTGCGCCTGGTGGCCGCCGGGCGCTCGACGCGCGAGATCGCCGAGACCCTGAACCGCAGCGTGAAGACGATCGAGACGCACAAGCAGGCGCTGAAGGTCAAGCTCGGCGCCGAGTCGCCGGCGCAGCTGATGCGCGTGGCGCTGCAATGGTCAGGGGACGCCCTGTGACGGCCTGGCCCCAGTGGCGGGCCGTCGCCGCTGCGGCGGTGCTCGCCTGCTGCTTGCTGCCGGCCGCACCCGCCGGGGCGCAGGCCGGCGCGGAGCATGTGCATGTGGCGCTGCAGGGCGATACGCTGATCGGCCTGGGCCGCCAGCTGCTGGCCGAGCCGCGGCGCTGGCGCGACGTGGCGCGGCTGAACCGCCTGGCCGACCCGAACCGCATCCCGGTCGGCGCCCGGCTGCGGTTTCCGCTTGCCTGGATGCGCACCGAGCCGCGCCCGGCAACCCTGCTCGGCAGCGTCGGCAGCGTGCAGGCGCCGACGCGGCTGGACGAAGGCAGCGAGCTGGTCACCGGCGCCGATGGCCATGCCGTCGTGCGTCTGGTCGACGGCACCCTGCTGCGCCTGCGGCCGGGCAGCCGGCTCGCGCTGAGCGAATCGCGGGTCGTGCCCGATACGCCGGTGGCGCGCGCGCGGGCCCGTCTGGGCAGCGGCCGGGTCGAGGTCGAGGCGGCGCCGGCCGCAGACGGTGCGCCTGGTTTCCATATTCAGACCCCGCAAGGGGTGCTCGGCGTGCGCGGCACCCGGTTTCGTGTCGCCAGCGAAGGCGATGGCGCGGCCGCACGCACCCGGGGCGAGGTCACCGAAGGGGTGGTCGCCGTCGCCGGACCCGACCCGGCGCAAGGGCGCAAGGCCGACGCAGGGCAACGCGTGGGCGCGGGCTTCGGCACCGTCGTCGACGTGGATGGTCGGGTCGCGCTGCCGGTGCCGCTGCTGCCGCCGCCGGACCTGAGCGGCCTGCCGCGGCTGTACGAACGTGTGCTGATCCGCATCCCCATGCCCGCGACGCCGGGAGTCAGCGCCTGGCGCGCCCAGGTCGCGCGCGACGCCGACTTCGACCTCCTGCTCGCCGACCTGCGCGCCGCGGCCGATCAACTGCGGATTGCCGACCTGCCGGACGGCGACTATCGGCTGCGCGTGCGCGGCATCGACGCGCTCGGCCTGGAGGGCCGGGACAGCGACATTCAGTTTCGCCTGAAGGCGCGCCCCGAACCGCCGTTGCCGGCCGCGCCGGCACCCGGCGCACGCAGCTTTGGCGGCCGCGTCGAGTTCGAGTGGGCGGCGAATGCCGACGCTGGCAGCTACCGGCTGCAACTGGCGACCGAGCCTTCGTTCGCGGCGCCGCTGCGTGAGCTCGAAGACCTGCGCTCGCCGGCTGCGATGCTCGAGGGCCTGCCGCCGGGCCAGTACCACTGGCGGCTGCGCAGCGTGCGCCCCGATGGTGACCTGGGGCCCTGGGGCGACCCCGGCCATTTCGAGCTCCGCCCGGAGCCGCCCCTGCCGCCGCGCCCGGCCGTGGGCGAGCGCAGCGTGCGTTTCGACTGGCAGGGCCTGCCCGGCCAGGTCTTCGACTTCCAGGTGGCCAGCGACGAGCGTTTCGCCACCCTGGTGTTCGAGCGTCGGCAGGCACAGACCGCCATCGAGATTGCGCGACCTTCGAGCGGCCGCTTCTGGGTGCGCCTGCGCGCGATCGACCCGGACGGTTTTGTCGGGCCCTTCGGTGGCGCCCAGTACTTCGACGTGCCGAACTGCCTGCGTGACGCCGCCGGCGACTGCGTGCGCAGTGCCGGCGAACCGGTGGTGATGCCGCGGTGAAGGCCGGTCCGGCGCTGCGGCGTCGGCGCGACGACGCGCTGATCGCCGCGGTGCTGGCCGCGCTGGCCCTGCTGCTGACGCTGGGCGGCTTCACCTGGCGTGCCGACCGGCTGTTCTACGACGCCGCGCTGGCGCGCTGGTCACGCCCGGCGCCGGCGGACATCGTCATCGTCGCCATCGACGACGCCAGCATCGATGCCATCGGCCGCTGGCCCTGGCCGCGCAGCGTGCATGCGACCCTGCTCGATCGCCTGCGCGCCGCGGGGCCGAAGGCGGTGGCGCTCGATCTCGTGCTCAGCGAAGCCGAACCCGTGGGCGACCCCTGGCTGGCGGCGGCACTGCAGCGCCTGTCGACACAGGGCATTCCGGTGGTCATGCCGGTGGCCTGGCAGGCCATCGACGGCCGGCTCGGGGTGCTGGCGCCGACACCGGCGCTGCGCCCGCATGTGCGCCTGGGCACGGCCGAGCCGGTGGTCGATGCCGACGGCGTCCTGCGCCACCTCTTCCTGCATGCCGGCCCTGCCGATGCGCGCTATCCGCATCTGGCCCTGGCCCTGCTGGAGGCCGGCGGCGGTCGCCTGCACCCCGACCTGCATCCCGACGCCGACCCGGCTCCGGCCGACGGCGGCTGGCGCCGCGACGGCCGGCTGCTGATGCGTTTTGCCGGCCCGCCGGGCAGCGTGCCGCGGGTGTCCTATCTGGACCTGCTGCAGGGCCGGGTGCCGCAGGCGGCACTCGCCGGGCGCACCCTGCTGATCGGGATGACGGCCCAGGGCCTGGGTGACACCCTGGCCACACCCGTCAACGCGCGCCACCGGGCGATGCCGGGCATCGAGGTGCTGGCCAACAACCTGGCCCTGCTGCGCGACGGCCACGCGCTGCGCAGCGTGCCGCCGGCCATCGTCGGCGCCGCCTCGGCCATGGCCCTGGTGGCCCTGGTGGCCGGGTTCCGCCGGCTCGGTGCCCGCCGCGCCCTGCCGCTGGCCCTGGCCATGGTGCCGGCGGTGGCGGCCGCCAGCTTCGTCTCGATGGGCCTGGGCTGGGCCTGGAGCCCGGTGGGTTTCATGGTTGCCGCCCTGCTGGCTTATCCGCTGTGGAGCTGGCGCCGGCTGGAACATGCCGTGCGTGTGCTCGATCGCGAGATCCGCGCCCTGGCCGGGGAGGGCATCGTCGGCGATGCCGAGCCGGCCGCCGCCAGCGCGCAGGGCACCGAGCCCGACCCGCTGGCCCTGCGCCTGGCCGAACTGGCGCAGGTCGGCGGGCAACTGCGCCAGGCGCGCAGCTTTCTCGCCGGTGCGCTGGAGGGCCTGCCGACGGCGATGCTGGTCGGTGACGCGGCGGGCCGCGTGACCTTGGCCAACGCGCGTGCGGCGGCGCTGTTCGAGGTCGAACGCGCCGCGGAGCTGCAGGGTCTGGACCTGGGTCGCCTGCTCGGTGAGTTCACGTCGGCGGCGCCGCTGGCCTGGCCGAGCCTGCTGTCGGCGCTGCAAGCCGGGGAGCCCGGCGTTTCGGTCGAGGTGCAGCTGGGGTCTCACGAATTGCTGGTTCATGTGGCGGCGGTCGAACTGCTCGGCAGCCGGCAGTTGATCGTCTCCGCGGCGGACCTGGCACCGGTGCGCGAGGCGCAGCGCCAGCGTGAAGAAACCCTGGCCTTCGTCTCGCACGATCTGCGCGGCCCCGCCAGCGGCATGCTGATGCTGGCCGACCTGAAGCTCCAGGGCCGCTCGCCCTTGCCCGACGATCAGCTGCTGGCCGAGATGCGCCGCCTGGCGGCACGCACCTTGGCGCTGGCCGATGATTTTGTGCAGGCGGCGCGTGCCCAGACGGCGCCGCTCGACCTGCGCGAAACGACGCTCAGCGCTCTGGTGCAGGACGGCCTGGCGGACGCCCGGCCTGGCGCGGTGGCGGCCGGCGTGTCGCTGACCGAGCGCATCGACAGCGATCTGCCGTTGACCCTGGACCGCGGCCTTGTCGTGCGTGCGCTGGCCAATCTGGTCTCCAATGCCGTCAAGCAAGCGCCCCCGGCTTCGGTGGTCGGTGTGCACGCCTGGCGCGACCATGCCGGCGTCGTGATCGAGGTCAGCGACGCCGGCCCCGGCATGGCCGCCGACCAGCGGGCCGCCCTGATGCGCGGCGAGCAGGCCCTGCGTGTCGGTGGCCCCGGCGGCGCCGGGCTCGGCCTGGTGTTCGTGCGCCGGGTCGCGCGCCGGCACGGCGGGTCCCTGAGTGCTGCGGCGGGGCCGGCCGGGCGCGGCGAGTGCATGACCCTGCGTCTTGCTGACCAGGCCGACCAGGCCGATTCAGGCAATCCCTGAGGCCGCGGCGGCGGCGGCCCCGGGCGCGGATTCCGGCCTCGCCGGATGGGCGCGGCGCGCCGGGCGACCTATGGTCCCGGCATGCTTTCAGTCCTTGCCCGCAGCGCCATGAAATCCACCTCCATCCTGTCCCGCCTGCTGTCGCGCCGCACCGCGGTGCCCGACAAGGCCCGCCTGCGCGTCCAGCCGATCGGGTTCAGTGATGCCCAGACCCGGCAGCTCAAGCTGCTGTGCGCGCGCATCGGCGAGTCCCTGGACCTGTGGCTCGAGATCGACGCCCGGCACGGCGACATCGTGCTCAGCGAGCCGGGTTTCGCCGCGCGCCTGCCGCCGCGGCAACTCGCCCGAATGGTCGACGCTCGCCCGCTGCTGCGCCTGGACCTGAGCGTGCCGGACGACCCGGCCGCGGGCGCACTGAGCCTGTTCGAAAGCCGGCAACAGGAACTGCTGGCCCTGCTGCGCGAACTGCCGGTGGTGCGTGGCCTGTCGCCCCAGTTCGGCGCCAGCGGGTGGGATCCGTCGCTGCTCGAGGCGGCGTTCCTGCCCTCGGGCTACGAGGAGGCCGCGCTCGGCCTCGACGCGCCAGCCTTCAGCGCGTCGCAGTCCCTGCTCGTGACCTCGCTGCTGCGCGGCCTGATGGATTCGACGATGAAGCCCCTGGTCGCAGGCTACGGCCCGATGGCGATGCTGCGCGTCGACTTCGCCCAGGGTTATGCCCTGGTCGATCCGCTCGCCCAGCAGGCGCTGCGTGTGCGGCGCGAACTGCCGGCCGTGATGACCAGCGGCGTGCCGGGTTCGGACGCCATCGAGCGCGATCTGCGCGAGCTGGTCTGGGACTGCGGCATCGCGGCCGCTCCCTTGCGCCTGCTCGACCAACCGCTCGACTGGTGGCATACGCCGCTGGGCAGCTGTGCCGACCCGGGCGTGCAGCGCTTCACCCGGCTGCCGCGCCATCTGGACATGGCCGCGGTGCTGTTCCGCCAGCGTGTGTCACCGGCCGAACTGCAGCAGCGCACCGGCCACACGGTGGCGCAGATGCGCCCCTTCCTGCAGGCCTGCCTGTTCCTGGGCCTGGCCTGGTGGTCGCCGCAGTCCTGAGCCCGCTCAGCCGGCCATCTGCGCGCACTGCTCGCGCAACTGCGCGGCCTGCTGCGACCAGTAGGCCGGACTGCCGAAGAAGGGGAAGTTGAGCGGAAAGCTCGGGTCGCTCCAGCGTTCGGCCAGCCAGGCCGAGTGGCGCAGCATGCGCAAGGTGCGCAGCGGCTCGACCAGGGCGCGTTCGGCATCGTCGAAGTCACGGAACTGCTCGTAGCCGGCGAGCAGCTCGTCGAACTGACGGCGCATCGTCGTCGGGTCGCCCGAGACCAGCATCCACAGGTCCTGGATCGCGGGCCCGTTGCAGGCGTCGTCGAGGTCCACCACATGCGGCCCGTCGCGCCAGAGCACATTGCCCAGATGGCAGTCGCCGTGCAGGCGCAGCGTGGCCAGATCGCCGGCGGCCATGAAGGCCTCGCCGATCGCGTCCAGGGCGCGCTCGCAGGCGTCGCGCCAGCCGGGGCGCTCGGCGTCGGTGACGAAGCCGCCGGCAAGCAGCAGCTCACGCGCGCGGACGCCGTCGGGCCGCGGGTTCAGCGTCGTGCGATGCTCGAAAAGTCGCCGCGCGCCCACCGCATGCAGCCGGCCGATGAAGGCGCCGATGCGCTGCAGGGTGCCGGGCTGCTCGAGTTCCGGCTCGCGGCCGGCACAGCGGTCGGCCACCGTGAAGCGGTGGCGCGGCTTGCCCGGCAGCGCGGCCAGGGTCGGTGCGCTCGGCGGCAGCCATTGCAGCGCCGTGCCGGCGTGGGGCTGCAGCACCCGGGGTGGCACCACCGGCACCTCTTCGGCCGCGAGCTCCAGCGCAAAGGCATGTTCCTCGAGGATCTGTGCGTCGCTCCAGCGACCGGGTCGATAGAACTTGGCCACCACGGACGCACCGTCTTCGAGGAACAGCTGCCAGACGCGATTTTCGTAGGAGTTGAGCTGCAGGATGCGTCCGTCGCCGCGCAGTCCGCCGGCGTCCAGCGCATCGAGGACCTGCTGCGGGCCGAAGCCGACATAGCCGACGCCGGTCTCGGGCGCCGCAGGGGTCAATGGCGCACCGGCGGGGTGCGCGCAGAGCCGACCACGACGCCGGCGAGCGGATCGTCGTCGCTGGCCGCCGGTGGCAGCGTCGATGCGCCGCGCATGAAGCTGCCGAGTTCGCTGGGTGAGCCGCTGTCGCCGCTCATGCGGCTGTCGCTGCCGAAGAAGGAATCCTGGAAGAAGCCGGAGTCCTGCCACAGCGCGCGCGAGCCGCGGCGCCGCCCGTTGACCCCGGCCGTGGCCACCGGCGCCGAGGCCAGCGGTGCGCGAGCGGCCGGCATCTGCTGCGGCACCAGCAGCTGCAGCTCGGGCACCGAGGGCAGATGGTCGACCGGGCAGCGCAGGTAGCGCACCCGGCAGGCGGCCAGCACCCGCTGCTTGATCTGCAGTGCACGCCGCGCACTGCTGCGGTCGGTGTCGATGTCGATGGCGGCGAGCACGCGGCCATTGGCGCTGCAGATCGCAAAGCCGACATGGATCGAACCGAGCAGTTCGTACCAGTAGCGCACCTGCTGCGGATCGGTGGGCTGGCAAAAGCGCACCAGCGGCAGCTTGGACAGCACGATGTGGTGCGGCAGGGCCTCGCGCAACTGGCGGTAGACGCGCCGCTCGTCGCTGCTGAACACCGGCCGCGCAGTGAGCGTCCACTCCTCGGGAAGGGGCGGCGGTTCGGGCCTGCGCTGGCGCAGTGCCCACAGCGTGCCGGCAGCCGCCAGCAGGGCCGCGGAGGCGAGCGCGATGATCCAGGGTATGGTGTCAGGCGACATGGGCAGCAGCACGCGCGCCCGGCGGGTGCCGGTGCTTCTGGAGCCGCAGTTTAACCCTTGACCGGTGCGCGATTCCCCCCGGCCTGCGGGTGGGGCCGGGTCAGCGGCGCATGTTTTCGCAGGTGTCTACTGCGAACCGAGGCCACCGCTGCTGCCCACGCCTTCGCGCACGTCGGCAATGATGTCGAGCAGACTGCCGAAGCTGTGGCTGCCCCGCTTGAGCCTGTAGTCGAACTCCGCGGCCTGATGGCCGAGCAGTTCCTCGACTTGGGTGCCGAGGGTTTCCGGCGGCAGTTTCAGCACCGCCTCGGCCTCGCCGCCCTCGCGCACCACCTTGGCGCCGGCATGGCGTGCGATGCGCAGCATCGGCGTGTTCTCCGACAGGGCATGCACGATCAGGGTGTCGACGTGGCGGTTGCGCGCGTGCAGCACCGCATGTTCGAACAGCCGGGCGCCGAAGCCGCGGCCGCGGTGCGTCGAGCGCACCGAGACCCCGAACTCGGCGGCATGCCGCTTTGCCGCGTCGCCCAGGTAGGCCAGGTGCGCCATCGCCACCAGTTCGAGGCGGCGGTTGAAGATGCCGAAGACCTCGTCGCGTCCGAAGTCGATCAGGTCCACGTAGCGGCCGATCTGGTTGTCGGAGGCGGGGTGGCCGAAGCGCAGGTAGCGGTCCATCTCCTGCAGGCTCAGCAGGTGCGCCAGGATGCGCGACCGATGCCGGGGCGCCAGCGAGCGCACGGGAACCCAGCGCGGCGTGGCGCCGCGGGCCGGTGCGGATGCGGTGGTGTCGAAGTGCAGGTCGCTTGCCATCGTGTGGCCTTTTCGGGGGAACGGTGCAGGCATCCTAACCGCAATATCTAGGGTTAACCCTCGAATGCATCATTGCTTTTGCAAGGTGCAGGCCGATGCTGACGGGGTGCACGGCGATGTATACTCGCAGGCTTTCCCTGAAAAACGGCCAGGGAAGAACGCCGCCGGGTTGCCAACCGGCAAGTCCCGAGAGGCCGCCTGCCGGCGCCGCGACGCCCAGCGTCGCAGCACCGGCAACAGAGCGGAACCGAAGGATGTACCCGCGTGCGGATGCCAGCCGTTTAACCTGGGCAGGATCGCCTGCCCGCGAAAGACCCTCATGAAGACCTTCAGCGCCAAGCCGGCCGAGGTGAAGCACGAGTGGTACGTGATTGACGCCACCGACAAGGTGCTCGGACGTGTTGCCAGCGAAGTGGCACTCCGTTTGCGCGGCAAGCACAAGGCCATCTACACGCCTCACGTCGATACCGGTGACTTCATCGTCGTCGTCAACGCGGAAAAGCTCCGCGTCACCGGTGCCAAGAGCACCGATAAGATGTATTACCGCCACAGCGGCTTTCCGGGCGGCATCCATGCCACCTCGTTCCGCGACATGCAGGCCCGCCACCCGGGCCGCGCGCTCGAGAAGGCGGTCAAGGGCATGCTGCCCAAGGGCCCGCTCGGCT
>CAZWUR010000021.1:18775-61493 GCA_964637205.1 uncultured Rubrivivax sp. | reverse complement strand
CGGGCATGCGGCGCAGGATGGTGTCGGTCACCGCCTCGGTGCTGTAGCCGCGCACATGCTGGTCGCGCCAGAGTTTCTGGATCCACTCGAGGTTGATCACCGGCACCACGCCGATCAGCAGGTCCGGGTAGCGCGCGATGTTCACCTGCTCGGTGACCACCGCCCCGTGCAGGCCTTCGTAGAACAGCATGTCGGTGCCGTCGGGCAGGTCTTCCCAGGGCGTGAAGGTGCCCGGGTCCTGCCGGTAGGGTGCGGCCTCGACCGGGTCGTGCAGGTAGCGGCGGCGCTTGCCGGTGCCGGTTTCGGCGTAGCTGCGGAACAGGTTCTCGAGTTCGGGGAACAGGTTGTTGTCGGGTCCGAAGTGGCTGAAGTTCATGTCGCCGGCCTGCTCGGCCTCGGCCTGGCGGGCGCGCATCTCCTTGCGGTCCCAGCGGTGGAAGCTGTCGCCTTCGATGACCGCGGCGCTGACGTTCTCGCGGCGAAAGATGCTCTCGAAAGTGCGCGTGACGCTGCTCGTGCCGGCGCCGCTGGAGCCGGTGATGGCGATGATGGGATGGCGTTCTGACATGCTGAGGTCCTATGGTCGGGCGCCGGGCCGCGCCAGGGCCGGCCGCGCCCGCGTGGGGGGTGGCGACGGGCCGAAGGCACAGGCCTGGGGGCGCATGGCTAGTCGCGGAACAGGCTGCGTTCGGCGAACAGGGGTGCGCTCGCCTCGCGGTTCTGCGGTTCGTGGTGGTAGCGCTCGATGCGTTCGACCTCGTGCTTCGAGCCGAAGACCAGGCCGATGCGCTGGTGCAGCGCGCTCGGCTTGACGCCGAGCATCGGCTGGCGTCCGGTGCTGCAGCGGCCGCCGGCCTGCTCGATCACCATGCCGATCGGGTTGGCCTCGTAGAGCAGGCGCAGCCGGCCGGACTTGGCCGGATCCTTGGTGTCGCGCGGGTACAGGAAGACGCCGCCGCGCATCAGGATGCGGTGCGCCTCGGCCACCAGGCTGGCGATCCAGCGCATGTTGAAGTCCTTGCAGCGCGGGCCGCTGCGCCCGGCCAGGCATTCGTCGACGTAGCGCTTCACCGGCGGCTCCCAGAAGCGGCTGCGGCTGGTGTTGATGGCAAATTCCTGCGTGTCCTCGGGCACGCGCAGGTTGTTGTGCGTGAGCTTGAACTCGCCGAGGCCGGCGTCCAGCGTGAAGCCGACGACGCCGTCGCCCACGGTCAGCACGAGCATCGTGGTCGCGCCGTAGAGCGCGTAGCCGGCGGCCACCTGGGCCGCGCCGGGCTGCAGGAAATCTTCCTCGGTGACGTCGCGGCCGCTGTCGATGACCTCGGGCGGTGCGCGCAGGATCGAGAAGATGCTGCCCACCGAGACATTGATGTCGAGGTTGCTGCTGCCGTCCAGCGGGTCGAAGACCAGCAGGTACTTGCCGCGCGCATAGGGCTGCGGGATGGGGTAGGGCGCGTCCATCTCTTCGGACGCCATGCCGGCGAGATGGCCCGACCACTCGGTCTGCCGGATCAGCATCTGGTTGCTGATGACGTCCAGCGGCTTCTGAACCTCGCCCTGCACGTTCACCTCGCCGCCCGGCGGGAGCTCGGCCAGGGCCCCCAGCGCGACCTGGCGCGCGATGGCCTTACAGGCGATGGAGACGTCCAGGATCAGCGCGTTGAGGTCACCGATGGCCTGCGGAAAGCGGCGGCGCTGCTCGATCAGGTACTGCGTCAGCGTGCGTTTCTTGGACAGCGGCATCGGAGTCTCCCTCAGTTCTGGAACACGCGGCTGGCCATCAGGTCGGCCGCGGTGATGGTGCTCAGGTCGTCGGCGCCGAGCACCCGGTCGCGGTCGGCGAACAGGCGGCTGGCCTGGCGCAGCCTGGCCCGGTCGAGCGCGTTGCGCACGCTGCGCGCGTTGGCGAAATGTGGCTGGGTGATGCGGCGCTCCAGGTAGGCGCGCATCACGGCGTCGGTGCCGGTGTCGAACTGGTAGCGCTGCTGCGCGAGCATGCGGTCGGCGATCTGCAGCAGTTCGTCCACCGCGTAGTCGGGGAAGTCGATGTGGTGGGCGATGCGGCTGCTCAAGCCCGGGTTGGACTGGAAGAAGGTGTCCATGCGGTCCTTGTAGCCGGCCAGGATCACCACCAGGTCGTCGCGCTGGTTCTCCATCACCTGCAGCAGGATCTCGATCGCCTCCTGGCCGTAGTCGCGCTCGTTTTCCGGGCGGTAGAGGTAGTAGGCCTCGTCGATGAAGAGCACGCCGCCCATCGCGCGCTTGAGCACCTCGCGTGTCTTGGGCGCGGTGTGGCCGATGTACTGGCCCACCAGGTCGTCGCGTGTCACCGCCACCAGATGGCCTTTGCGCACATGGCCCAGGCGGTGCAGGATCTGCGCCATGCGCATCGCCACCGTGGTCTTGCCGGTGCCGGGGTTGCCGGTGAAGCTCATGTGCAGGCTCGGTGCCTGGGTCTGCAGGCCCAGGTTCAGGCGCAGCTTGTCGATCACGAGCAGTGCGGCGATGTCGCGAATGCGCTGCTTGACGGGCAGCAGCCCGACCAGGTCGCGGTCGAGTTCGTCCATCACCGCTTCGACCTGGCTTTCGCGCAGCACCTCGCCGACGGTGCGGGCGCTGGACAGCGGCGTTTCCTCAGGCGCGGCCGGTTCGACGGCCGGGCTGCGCGCCCCGGGCAGGGTGTAAAGCGGCCGATTCATGGTGGGACTCTGGTGCCGGCCTCAATGGCGCTCGGCTTCGGGCTTGTCGGTGGCGTAGCTGTGCACCGTGTAGCGCATCGAGCGGCCCTGGACTTCCTGGCGCACGAGGCCAAAACCGGGTTCTTCGGGTGGCCGGTTGACGATGAAGCTCATCGCGATCGACTCGACACCGCGCGTGGCGTCGAAGGCCAGCATGCGGATGTAGTGCTTCGGAAAGGTCTTGCGGCAGGCCTGCACTTCCATCAGCACACCGGCGGCGTCGTGCAGGTCGAACATCGGCATGCCGTACATCTCCCAGTAGGTGTTGCGCGGGTGCGGGTCGTCGGTGTATTCGACGCTCCAGGCATAACCCTTGCGCAGGCCGTACTCGATCTGCGCCGTGATCTCGGCATCCGTCAGGTCGGGCAGGAAGCTGAACTGGCCCTGGGTGATGCGGCCGGTGGGGTTCGTCATCATGGTGGAGGTCTCCGGATCTGGCTGTCGATACAAGGCCACGCACGGATCCGGCTCTGCCGGTCCGTCGCGTGAGCCCCCTCGGGGGGTGGCGCTGACGCGTCAGCGTCAAGCCTGGGGGCTGGCTGTCACGGCGTAGTCGCTGGTGTCGGTTGACGCATAGTTGAAGCTGATCTCGCCCCAGGTCTCGAGGGCCTGCTTCAGCGGGGTGCAGAACTGCGCCGCCTGGCGCAGGATGTCCGGGCCTTCGTTGCGGATGTCGCGGCCCTCGTTGCGTGCCTTGACCATGCATTCCAGCGCCACCCGGTTGGCCACCGCGCCGGCCTGGATGCCGGCCGGGTGGCCGATCGTGCCGCCGCCGAACTGCAGGATCACGTCGTCGCCGAAGAGGTCGATGAGCTGGTGCATCTGGCCGGCATGGATGCCGCCGCTGGCCACCGGCATGACCTTCTTCATGTCGCACCAGTCCTGGTCGAAGAACAGGCCGCGCGGCAGGTCCTGCTGCGTATGGCTGTCGCGGCAGACGTTGTAGTAGCCCTGCACCGTCATCGGGTCGCCCTCGAGCTTGCCCACCGCGGTGCCGGTGTGCAGATGGTCCACACCTGCCAGGCGCAGCCACTTGGCCATCACCCGGAAGCTCACGCCGTGATTCTTCTGCCGCGTGTAGGTGCCGTGGCCGGCGCGGTGCATGTGCACGATCATGTCGTTCCTGCGGGCCCAGTTGGCCATCGACTGGATCGCGCTCCAGCCGATCACGAGGTCGAGCATGACCACCACCGAGCCGAGTTCCTTGGCGAATTCGGCGCGTTCGTAGATGTCTTCCATCGTCGCGCCGGTCACGTTCAAGTAGCTGCCCTTGACCTCACCGGTGGCCGCACTCGCCTTGTTGACGCCGTCCATGACGTAGAGGAAGCGGTCGCGCCAGTGCATGAAGGGCTGCGAGTTGATGTTCTCGTCGTCCTTCATGAAGTCCAGGCCGCCCTTCAGGCCCTCGTAGATCACGCGGCCGTAGTTGCGCGCCGAGAGGCCGAGCTTGGGCTTGGTGGTGGCGCCGAGCAGCGGGCGGCCGAACTTGTCCAGCCGCTCGCGCTCGACCACCAGCCCGGTCGGCGGGCCCTTGAAGGTCTTGAGCAGGGCCACCGGCATGCGCAGATCCTCCAGCCGGGCCGCCTTCAGCGGCTTGAAGCTGAAGACGTTGCCGATCAGGCTGGCGGTGATGTTGGCGATCGAGCCCTCTTCGAACAGGATGATGTCGTAGGCCACCCAGGCGAAGAACTGGCCCGGGGTGCCCGGCACCGGCTCGACGCGGTAGGCCTTGGCGCGGTAGCTGTCGCAGGCGGTCAGGCGGTCGGTCCAGACCACCGTCCAGGTCGCGGTGCTCGATTCGCCGGCCACCGCGGCGGCGGCCTCGATCGGGTCGACGCCGTCCTGCGGCGTGATGCGGAACAGGCACAGCAGGTCGGTGTCTTTAGGTTCGTAGTCGGCGTCCCAGTAGCCCATCTGCCGATACTTCAGGACCCCGGCGCTGTAGCGCTTCTTCGCGTCGGTGATGACGCCTGTGTCGTCAGCTGAATTCATGGCGGCCTCCGGTCTGGGTTGGTGGCCAATGTAGGGAGTGACTGGAATAAGGTAAATTCAAATCAACTGACTGAAAGATTCAGAAACGCTTAACGTGAACCTGACGCTGCGCCAGATACGTGTCTTCGCGGAGGTCGCCCGGCGGCTGAGCTTCGTGCGCGCGGCCGAAGCGCTGCACCTGACGCCGCCGGCGGTGACGATGCAGGTCAAGGAACTCGAATCGGCGGTCGGGTTGCCCCTGTTCGAGCGCAGCGGGCGCCGCGTGTCCCTGACCACCGCCGGTGAATACCTGCTGCTGCACGCCCGGCGCATGCTGGCCGTGCTGAAGGACGCCGAGGACGCGATGGCGCGCCTGAAACATGTCGAGGTCGGCCGCCTCGACGTGGGCCTGGTCAGCACCGCCAAGTACTTCGTGCCACGGCTGCTGGTGGGCTTTCGCGAGCAGCACCCGGGCGTCGAGCTGAAACTGCATGTCTCGTCCAACCGCGAGCAGCTGGTGACGCTGCTGCGCGGCAAGCAGATCGATCTGGCCATCATGGGCCGGCCGCCGCGTGAACTGGCCACGCGCGCCGAGGCCTTTGCGGCGCATCCGCAGGTCTTCGTTGCACCGCCCGGTCACCCGCTGCTGCGTGGCGCCGCGGTGCCGCCGTCGGCGCTGGAGGCCGAACTCTTCATCGTGCGCGAGACCGGCTCCGGCACGCGCAAACATCTGGAGGACTTCTTCGCCGCCCAGCGCATCGCGCCACCGGTGGCGATGGAGATGCCGAGCAACGAAAGCATCAAGCAGGCGGTGATGGCCGGCATGGGCCTGAGCTTTCTGTCGCTGCACACCATCGGGCTCGAAGTGCGCAGTGGCCTGCTCGGCATCGTCCCGGTGCAGGGCACGCCCATCGTGCGCACCTGGAACGTCGTGCACCTGTCGGGGCGCACGCTGTCGCCGGCGGCCGAAGCGCTGCGCGACTACGTGCTCAAGCATGGCGAGGCCCAGCTGGCCGAGCACGACCGCGCCCTGCTCGGGCCGGACCCTGGTCCCGGGTCCGTCGTCAGATTCTGAACCCCGGGCTCTTCTCAGGGGGCGAGCGGTCTGGCATCATTTGCCTAAGCAAAGATTGCGCAGGCAAACGATATGTCCTCCCGCAAGCCCTTCTACGACGGTGCGCGGTACGACTACACGAACAGCGTCGGCCAGCAGCTCTTCCAGCTGCTGACCACGATGCGCCGGGATGTCGACCGGCGCATGGCGCAGCATGGTCTGACCGATGCCCAATGGCGGCCGGTGTGGCTGCTCGCCATCGGCCGCGTGTCGACGCCGCTCGAACTTGCCCGCGAACTGGAGATGGACCCCGGGGCGATGTCGCGCCTGGTCGGCCGGCTGGCGGCCAAGGGGCTGGTCGAGCGCAAACGTTCGGCGGCCGACCGGCGCGTCGTGCATCTGCGCCTGACGCCGGCCGGCGAGGCGGTGGCGGCCCAGGTGCCGCATGTGCTGGCCGCGGTCAACAACCATTTCCTGGCCGGGTTCAGCAGCACCGAATGGCGCCAGATGCTCGACCTGATCAAGCGCATGCAGGCCAATGGCCAGGCCTTGCCGTCGGCATCGGCTGCTGCAGCGATGGAGACCTCGTGAAAAGCGGCCGATGCGGCCTGCGGCCCCTGCTGGGCGCGATGTCGGCCCTGCTGCTGGCCGCCTGCGCCAGCCCGGGCCCGCAAACACCACCGCCCGTGCTGCGCGACGCCGGCGCCTGGGGCGCGAGCGAGGTTTTCAGCGCCGCCGACTGGCCGCAGGATCACTGGTGGACGGCCTTCGGCGACCCGGCGCTGGATGCGCTGGTGCAGCAGGCCCTGGCCAGCCAGCCCGGCCTGGCCAGCGCGCAGTCACGCGTGCAGCGGGCGCTGGCCCTGCAGGCAGTGGGGGATGCCGCCCTCGGCCCGCGGCTGGACCTGCGCCTGGAGGCCACCGACCAGCGTTTCACCGCCCGGGGCATGATTCCGCCGCCGGTGGCCGGCTCGACCGGGTGGACGGCGCTGGCCCAGATCGGTGCGGCCTGGTCGCCCGACCTCGCGGGCGGCGCCCGCGCAGCGCTGCAGGCCGCGATCGGCCAGCGGCGCGCCGCCGAGGCCGATCTGCAGGCGGCGCATGTGCTGCTCGCCGGCCAGGTCGCCGCCGGGCATTTCCGGCTCGCCGCGCTGCTCGACCAGCGCCGCGTCGTCGACGCCGCGCTGGCGCAGCGCGAGCAGGTTGCCGCCCTGGTGCAAGAACGCCGGACGGCCGGGCTGGACACCGAGCTCGAGCGCCAGCAGGCCGAGGGTCTGGTGGCGCAGGCGCGGGCGCATCAGGGCGCGCTCGACGAGGCCGTCGCGCGCGCCCGCCACGCGCTGGCCGAACTGAGTGGCCAGGGCCCGCTGGCGCTGAACGACTACGCGCCGGCGCTGGCGCCGCTGCGGCCCCTGCCGTCGGCCCACACCCTGCCGGCCGACCTGGTCGGCCGGCGTGCCGATCTGGTGGCGGCACGCTGGCGGGTCGAGGCGGCGCTGCAGGGGGTGGCCCAGGCGCGTGCCGCCTTCTATCCCAGCGTGGATCTGCTGGCCTTCGCCGGCCTGTCCAGCCTGGGCCTGGACCGCCTGCTGGACCTCGGCGCCCGGCAGTTCGGCGCCGGGCCGGCGCTGCACCTGCCGCTCTTCGACAGCGGCCGGCTGCAGGCCCAGCTGGGCGCGCAGCGCGCCGAGGTCGACGCCGCCGTCGCGGCCTACGACGCCGCCTTGCTGCGTGCGCTGCGCGAGGTGGCCGACGAACTCGGCGCCCAGCGTCTGCTGCTGCGCCAGCAGGCCGCGCAGGCCGAGGCCAGCGCCGCTGCCGAAACCGCCTTCGGCCTGGCGCTGGCGCGCTACCGCGCCGGCCTGGGCAGCTATCTGCTGGTGCTCACCGCACAGTCCAACGTGCTCGCGCAGCAGCAGGCGCACAGCGAACTCAAGGGCCGCCGCCTGGCCGCCGATGTGGCGCTCGCGCTGGCGCTCGGCGGTGGTTACACCGCGGCGCCGAACGATCTCCCGCCAAGGAACCCCGGATGAACCCCCCTGCAGCGGCGCTTGCTTCCGCCCGCCGACGCCCGGCGCTGATCATCTTGGCCGCCGTTGTGATCGTCGCGGGCGCGGCCTGGGCCACCTGGTGGGCCCTGGTGCTGCGCCACGAGGAGAGCACCGACAACGCCTATGTGCAGGCGCCCACGGTGCAGATCACGGCCCAGGTGCCGGGCACCGTGCTCGAGGTGCTGGTCGACGACACCGACGCCGTGCAGGCTGGCCAGACCCTGCTGCGCCTGGACCCGGCCGACGCGACGCTGGCGCTCCAGCGCGCCGAAGCCCAGCTGGCGCAGACCGTGCGCGAGGTGCGCACCCTGTACGCGCAGGATGCGGCCGTGGACGCCAACATCGCGCTGCGCGGCGCCGAGCTGCGGCGCGCACGCGCCGAGCAAGAGCGTGCCGAAGAGGACGTTGCACGGCGCCGCCCGCTGCTCGCCAGCGGCGCCGTCGGTGGCGAGGAGATGCAGCATGCCGAGGCCACGCTGGACGCCGCGCGCAGCGCCGTGGCCGCGGCCGAGGCGGCCGAGCGCGCGGCGCGCAAGCAGGCCGCGGCCAGCGGCGCGCTGGTCGAAGGCACCGCGGTCGAACGGCACCCCAGCGTGCTGCGCGCCGCCGCGGCGCTGCGCGAGGCGCAGCTCACCTTGCAGCGCACCGAACTGCGTGCACCGGTGGCCGGCCAGGTCGCGCGGCGCAATGTGCAGACTGGCCAGCGCATCGGCGCCGGCGTGCCGCTGATGACGGTGGTGCCGCTGGCGCGCGCCTGGGTCGAGGCCAATTTCAAGGAAGTCCAGCTGCGCCGCATGCAAATCGGCCAGCCGGTGCGCCTGAGCGCCGACCTCTACGGCGACAAGGTGGAATACGAAGGCCGGATCGCCGGTCTCGGCGCCGGCACCGGCAGCGCCTTCGCCCTGTTGCCGGCGCAGAACGCGACCGGCAACTGGATCAAGGTGGTGCAGCGCGTGCCGGTGCGCATCGCGCTCGATCCCGGGCAGCTGGCCGAACATCCGCTGCGCGTGGGCCTGTCGATGCAGGCCACGGTGCGCGTCGACGAGAACGGCGGCCCGCTCACGGCCGCCGCCGAGCCGGTGGCCGCGGCGCCGGCGCCGGCCGACAGCGAAGCCGCCGATCGCCGGGTGCGCGAGATCATCGCCGGCCATCTCGGACGGCGGGCCCCGCGGCCGCCGGGTGGGGCGGACACCGCCCGCCCCGTCCCGGGAACCTGAGGCATGTCCGCAAGCAGTCTTGCCGCCGGGGCTGCCGAGCCGGCCGGCACGCTGCCGGCAGGGCCGGCTGCGATCCCGCCGCTGACCGGCAGCGCGCGTGTGCTGGGCACGGTCGCGCTGTCGCTGGCCACCTTCATGAACGTGCTCGACACCTCGATCGCGAACGTGTCGATCCCGGCCATCGCCGGCGACATGGGCGTGAGCCCGGCGCAGGGCACCTGGGTCATCACCTCGTTCGCGGTGGCGAATGCGATCTCGGTGCCGCTCACCGGCTGGCTGACGCAGCGCTTCGGCCCGGTGCGCCTGTTCGTCACCAGTGTGCTGCTGTTCGTGCTCGCGTCCTGGCTCTGCGGGCTGGCACCGACCATCGAGACTCTGATCGCCGCGCGTGTGCTGCAGGGTTTTGTCGCCGGGCCGATGATCCCGTTGTCACAGACCCTGCTGCTGGCCAGCTACCCACCGGCGCTGGCCGGCACCGCGATGGCGATGTGGGGCGTCACGACCCTGGTCGCGCCGGTGGTCGGCCCCCTGCTCGGCGGCTGGATCACCGACCACATCAGCTGGCCCTGGATCTTCTACATCAACGTGCCGGTGGGCCTGCTGTCGGCCCTGGCGAGCTGGCAGATGTACCGCCAGCGCGACCTGGCGCCGCGCAAGGTGCCGGTCGACGGCATCGGCCTGGCCCTGCTGGTGCTGTGGGTGGGCGCGATGCAGCTGATGGTCGACAAGGGCAAGGAGCTGGACTGGTTTGCCTCCGGCGAGATCGTCACGCTCGGCCTGGCCGCCGTGATCGGCCTGGCCTTCTTCCTGGTCTGGGAACTCACCGAAGTGCACCCGGTGGTCGAACTGCGCCTGTTCGCGCAACGCAACTTCGCGCTCGGCACCCTGTCGCTGTCGATCGCCTACGGCCTGTTTTTCGGCAACGTGGTGCTGCTGCCGCTGTGGCTGCAGCAGTGGATGGGCTACACCGCCACCTGGGCCGGCATGGCGATGGCGCCGGTCGGTCTGCTGGCGATCCTGATGACGCCCTGGGTCGGGCGCAATGTCTCGCGCATCGACCCGCGCCGGATGGTCACGGCGGCCTTTCTCGGCCTGGCGCTGGTGCTGTGGATGCGCAGCCGCTTCAGCACCGAGTCCCCGTTCTCGGAGATCATGCTGCCCACCCTGATGCAGGGCGCGGCGATGGCGCTGTTCTTCATCCCGCTGCAGACCATCATCTTCAGCGGGCTGGCGCCACAGCAGGTCGCGGCGGCGGCCGGGCTGAGCAACTTCGCGCGCATCGCCTCCGGCGCGATCGGCACCTCGCTGATCACGACACTGTGGGAGCACCGCGCCGCGCTGCACCATGCACAGCTGGCCGAACAGGTGCACGGCGGCCGCGCGGCCACTGAAGGAGCCCTGGCACAACTTGCCGCGGCCGGGCTGACGCCCGAGCAGTCGACGGCCTACGTCAACCGCCTGATCGACCAGCAGGCCTTCACGATGGCGGCCACCGACCTGTTCCTGCTCTCGGCCTGCCTGTTCCTGGCGCTGATCCCGCTGGTCTGGCTGACCCATTCGACGCGCAGCACGGCGCCAGCCGACGGCGGCGGCCTGCACTGAGAGCCGGTGCACTGATGTGCGTCTCGGCGATGGCCCTGGACCGGCTGATCGGTCCGGCCGCGCAAGCGTCGAGGCGCGGCGTCTTGCGTGCGGGCCCATCGGACCCGCCGCTTCACTCGTGGATGCGATCGATCAGGACGCGCACGCTGCCGGCGCTGGGCACCGGTGCCGACTGGCCTTCCAGGTCGCCGGGCTGGGGCGTGGCGTCGCCGCTGCGCGAGATGCGCGCCCCGACCACCACCTGCGCCCGGCTCGACAGACGCATCGCCGGCGTCATGGCCATGCTGTCGTCCAGGCTCAGCTGCACCGGCTCGGCGCTGGCCGCCTGGCGGGCAATGGCCAGGGGCATGCGCGGGCCCTCCGCGGCGCGGGCGAAGACGAACAGGGTGTCGCCCGGCTGCAGCTTGCCGGCCAGGGCCGGCGCCAGCGTCACCGTGACCAGCAGGGGCGGTGCGCTGGCTGCCGACGGCGCGGCTGCGATTTGCCCAGCCGGCAGGCCGGCGGCGGCACGCGCCTCGGCGATGCCCGGGTCGAGCCCGGTGGCAAAGGGGCTGTCGGGCGGCGCCACGCGGCGCGCATGGGTCCAGTAGCCGAGGGCGGCCTTGGCGTCGCCGCGCTCCATCGCCGCCGACCCGGCCAGGGCCAGGGCCTTCAGATGGTCCGGCTCCAGCGCCAGCGCCTGTTGAATCAGTTTTTCCGGCTCGCCGGCCAGGCGCTGGCCCTGCGTCATCGCCAGCACGTCGGCGTAGTCGGACAGCAGCTGGGCGTCGGGCGTGCTGCGCTGCATGGCCTCGGCCAGGGCGTCGCGCGCCTTGTCGAAACGCTGCATCCCGGCATAGGCGCGGCCGAGCAGCATCCAGCCCTGCGGGTCGGACGGGTCGGCCTGCATGCGCTCGGCCAGGCGCTGCACCAGGGTCTCGATGTCACCGGCGCTGGCCATCGACGGCGGCTGCTTCAGCAAGGGGTCCAGGCCGCGGCGCTCGCCGAGCTGGTTGTAGAGCAGCACCGCGGCGGCCGGCAGCACGAGCGCGAGCACGAGCACCGTGGCGCGGCCGCTGCGCCGCAGCGGCGCGGCGTCCAGCGCCGTCGATTCTTCCAGCGCCCGGCGCTCGAGTTCGGCGCGCGCGTCGGCGTGCTGCTCGGCGCCGAGCACGCCGGCGGCATGTTCGGCGTCGAGCTCGGCCAGGCTGTCGCGCAGCACGCGCAGATTGCTGCGCGCGCTCTCATCGGCGGCAGCGGTGGCCGGTTGCAGCAGCGGGCGCAGCAGCACCAGCAGCACCAGGACCAGCATCGCGGCGGCCAGGATCCAGAACAGGGTCATCGGGGTTCGCGGGCCAGCAGTTCACGCGCGCGGCGCGACTCTTCCTCGGTCAGGGGCGGGGCCAGGGCGGCGGCACGGCGCTGGCGAAGCAGGTGCATCAACACCGCCACCATCGCCAGCAGCAGCACGAAGGGGCCGATCCACAGCAGCCAGGTCAGCGGCTTGAAGGGCGGCTTGTAGAGCACGAAATCGCCGTAGCGCTGCACCATGTAGTCGCGGATCTGGTCCGGCGTGCGGCCGGCCTTGAGCTGCTCGCGGATCTGTGCGCGCAGGTCCACGGCGAGGTCGGCGTTCGACGCGGCGATGGTTTCGTTCTGGCAGACCAGGCAGCGCAGATCGTGTGAGATCTCGAAGACCCGTGCCTCGAGCGCCGGGTCGTCGGCCAGAGGGCGCGATTCCTGGGCCCCGGCCAGGGCGGTGCACAAGGCCAGCAGCAGGGTGGCGGCGAACGTCCTAACCATTGAGCTTCTTCAGCAGCGGCAGGATCTTGTCGCGCAGCGCCTCGGGCGTGATCGGGCCGATCTGCTTGTGGCGGATGACGCCCTCGCGGTCGATGATGAAGGTCTCGGGCACGCCGTAGACGCCGTAGTCGATGCCGACGCGGCCGTCGCGGTCGACGGCGATGATCGGGTAGGGGTTGCCGTGGCGGGCCAGCCAGGCCTTGGCGTCCTCGGGCTTGTCCTTGTAGTTCAGGCCCACCAGGTTCACGCCCGGCGTGCGCGCCAACTGCGTCACCAGCGGGTGTTCGGCCAGGCAGGGCACGCACCAGGAGGCCCAGACGTTGAGCACCCAGACCTGGCCCTGCATCTGCGCCGCAGAAAAGGGCGGCGCCGGTTCGGCCAGTTGCGCCAGCGCGAAGGCGGGCGCCGGCTTGCCGATCAGCGGCGACGGCACCTCGCGCGGGTTGAGCTTCAGGCCCACGGCCAGGAAGCCGGCGAGCACGATGAAGATCGCCAGCGGAATCAGGTAGCGCTTCATGCGGTCTGCGTTCCTGCCGGAAGCTCTGCCGTGCGGCGGCTGTGCAGCCGATAGCGCCGGTCGGCCAGCGCGAGCACGCCGCCCAGGGCCATCAGCACGCAGCCGCCCCAGATCCAGTTGACGAAGGGCTTGACGTACAGGCGCACGCTCCAGGCGCGGCCGCCTTCCAGCGGCTCGCCCATCGAGACGTAGAGGTCACGCAGGATGCCGCGGTCGATCGCAACCTCGGTCATCGGCATGCGGCTGACGGTGTAGGTGCGCTTTTCCGGATGCAGGTATTCGACGAAGCGGCCGTCGCGGCTGACTTCGAAGGTGGCGCGCACGGCCATGTAGTTGGGCCCGCGCACGTCCTCGAGGCCGACCAGCTTGAACTCGTGGCCGCCGGCACTCGCCGTGCTGCCGATGTCCATGCGCAGGTCCTGTTCGGTCTGGTAGCCGCCGACCAGGGTCACGCCGATGATGAACACGCCCACGCCGGCATGCGCCAGCAGCATGCCGTACCAGCTGCCGGTCTGGGTGCGCAGCCGCGCGCCCCAGAGCGCCACAGGCTGGCCTTGCAAACGCTGCCACAGGGTGTTGGCGGTGGTGGCCAGGATCCAGAACGCGAGGAACAGCGAAAACCCGACCAGGGGCTTCCAGCTGCCGAGCAGCAGAGGCAGGGCCATCGCGGCGACGAAGCTTGCCGCCGCCGCCCAGCGCAGGCGCAGCGCGAGCTCGGGCAGCGAGGCCTTCTTCCAGCGCGCAATCGGGCCGACCCCCATCAGGAAGATCGCCGGCACCATCAGCGGCACGAACACGGCGTCGAAGTACGAAGGCCCGACCGAGATCTTGCCCAGGCCCAGCGCATCGACGATCAGCGGGTACAGGGTGCCCAGCAGGACTGCCGCCGCGGCCACCAGGAGCAGCACGTTGTTGGCCAGCAGCATGCCTTCGCGCGACACCGGCTCGAAACTGCCGCCGACCCCGACCTTCGGCCCGCGCCAGGCGAAGAGCAGCAGCGAGCCGCCGATCACGACGGCCAGGAAGCCGAGGATGAAGATGCCGCGCGCCGGGTCGGTGGCGAAGGCGTGCACCGACGAGAGCACGCCCGAGCGCACGAGGAAGGTGCCCATCAGGCTCAGGCTGAAGGCCAGGATGGCCAGCAGCACGGTCCACATCTTGAAGCCGCCGCGTTTTTCCGTCACTGCCAGCGAATGGATCAGCGCCGTGCCCGCCAGCCAGGGCATGAAGGAGGCGTTTTCCACCGGGTCCCAGAACCACCAGCCGCCCCAGCCGAGTTCGTAATACGCCCAGGCGCTGCCCAGGGCGATGCCCAGGGTCAGGAAACTCCAGGCGGCCGTCGTCCAGGGCCGCGACCAGCGTGCCCAGGTGCTGTCCAGCCGGCCCGAGATGAGTGCCGCCACCGCGAAGGCAAAAGCCACCGAGAAGCCGACATAACCCATGTAGAGCAGCGGCGGGTGGAAGATCATGCCCGGGTCCTGGAGCAGCGGATTCAGGTCGCGGCCGTTCTCGGCCGCCGGCAGCAGGCGCTCGAAGGGGTTGGACGTGAACAGCGTGAAGAGCAGGAAGCCGACGCTGATCAGGCCCATGATGCCGATCACGCGCGCCACCATCACCGCGGGCAGCTGGCGCGAGAAGCTCGCCACCGCCACCGTCCAGCCCGCCAGGATCAGGGCCCACATCAGGATCGAGCCTTCGTGGTTGCCCCAGACGGCGGTGACCTTGTACCAGACAGGTAGCGCGGTGTTGCTGTGCTCGGCCGCCAGCAGCACCGAGAAGTCGCTCTGCACAAAAACGGCCGTGAGGCAGCCGAAGGCGATCACCATCAGCGCGAACTGCAGCCACGCGGCCGGACGCGCCAGCGCGATCCAGCCGGCATGGCCGCGCAAGCTGCCCGCCAGGGGCAGGGCGCTTTGCGCGATGAGCGCCACCAGGAGCGCCAGGATGAGCGCGAAGTGGCCGAGCTCCGGGATCACTTGACGGCCTCCATCTGGTGCTCGAGCGAGGGCATCTGCCCCTGCTGGGCCTTGGCCAGGGCATCGGCGGCCTCGGGCGGCATGTAGTTCTCGTCGTGCTTGGCCAGCACCTGGTCGGCGACGAAGACGCCGTCCGGCCCGAGCCGGCCCTGCGCGACCACACCCTTGCCCTCCTGGAACAGGTCCGGGAGCATGCCGGTGTAGCTGACGGGCACGGTCTTCGCGGTGTCGGTGACGACAAAATGCACCGTCAGGCCGCTGGCGTCGCGCTGCAGGCTGCCGGCTTCGACCATGCCGCCGATGCGGAAGGCGCGGTCGCGCGGGGCTTCGTTGGACGCCACCTGCGAGGGGCTGAAGAAGAACACCAGGTTGCTCTGGAAGGCGTTCAGCACCAGGGCGGTGGCGACGCCGAGCGTGGCGACGCCGGCGACGATGGCCAGGGCGCGCTTGGTACGGGGTTTCATCAGTCGTTCTCCGAGGTCAGCGCCTTGCGACGCTGGCGAAGGGCCCAGAGTTCCGCGGCCAGGGCAAAAGCCACCATGCCGAAGCTGCCCCAGACATAGGGCCCATAGCCGCCCATGGCCAGGAAATCGTCCAGGCTCTGCCAGTAGATGTTCATGCCGGCTGCTCCTGCTGCGGCAGCAGGGCCCGCGTCCACGTGGCGCCGCGCTCGCGCTCCAGGATGATGGTGCGCACCCGCGCGAACACCACCGCGAAGGCATAGGCCCAGAAGGCCAGGGCCATCACCAGCATCGCCTCGAGCATGATGGCGGCCATCGTCGAGCCTTTCACCGGCTGCACCGAGGCGCCCTGGTGCAGGGTGTTCCACCATTTCACCGAAAAATAGATGATCGGCACGTTGATCGCGCCGACGATGGCCACCAGGGCCGAGGCGCGGTCGGCGCGGCGCTGGTCGTCGATCGCGCTGCGCAGGGTCATGTAGCCGATGTACAGGAAGAGCAGGATCAGGGTCGACGTGAGGCGCGCGTCCCAGACCCACCAGGTGCCCCAGGTCGGCTTGCCCCACAGGGCGCCGGTCCACAGCGACAGAAAGGCCATCAGCGCGCCGCTGGGCGCGATCGCCTGCGCCAGCATCGAGGCCAGCCGGGCGTTGAAGATCAGGCCCACGGCGGCCCAGAAGGCCATCGCCAGGTAGAGCACCATCGCCATCCACGAGGCCGGCACATGGATGAAGATGATGCGGTAGCTGTCGCCCTGCTGGAAGTCGGTGGGCGCCACCACCAGGCCCAGCCACAGCCCGTACAGCGCCAGGGCCGCGGCGGCGGCGGCGCACCAGGGCGCCAGCCGGCCGGCGAGGCCGAAAAAGCGCTGCGGCGCAGCGAAATGGAACCAGTTGATGCGGGCCATGGGCAACGTGGGATTGTGCCCGATCGAATGCCCTGTATCAGTCCAGGCTTATGCGCAGCGCGGCCGCCGCGGCCAGTGGCGCGCCGAACAGCGACGCGGCCAGCATCGCGCCGAGCAGGGACAGATGCGCCCCGGCGCCCAGGCCGCTGCCGGCGGCCTCCACCGCGCCGGCGCCGAAGATCAGCACCGGCGTCACCAGGGGCAGCACCAGCAGGGCGAGCAGCACCGCCGCGCCGCGCACCCCCACCGTCAGCGCGCTGCCGATGGCGCCGATCAGGCTCAGCACCGGGGTGCCGATGAGCAGCGACAGCATCAGCATGCCGATCTGGTCGGCCGCCAGCGCGTACTGCACCGCGAGCACCGGCGACACCGCCACCAGCAGCAGGCCCGACAGCAGCCAGTGCGCCGCCACCTTGGCCAGCACCAGCAGGGCCAGCGGCGTGCCGGCAAGCAGCAGCTGTTCGAGCGTGCCGTCGGCGGCGTCGTCGGCAAACATGCGCGGCATGCCGAGCATCGCCGCCAGCAGGGCCGCCACCCAGACCACGCCCGGACCCATGCGCTGCAGCAGTTGCGGCTCGGGGCCGATGGCGAGCGGAAACAGGCTGGCGACGATGACGAAGAAGACGGCCGCGCCGAGCACGTCGGCGCGACGCCGCTGCGCCAGTCGCAGGTCGCGCCCGAAGAGCGCGCGCAGCGTGGCCCAGGCGCCGGCCGGCTTCACGGTGACACCTTCACAGGGCCACCGTCAGCGGATCGGCCAGCCCGTCGAGCGGGATCGCCTGGTGGCTGGTCAGCACGACGATGCCGCCGCGCGCCAGCTGGTTGCGCACCAGGCCGCTGAGCCATTCGGTGGCCGCCCCGTCCAGGGCATTGAAAGGTTCGTCGAGCACCCACAGCAGGCGCGGCGGCGTGGCCGGCGGCAGGGCCAGCCGCGCCAGCACCACGCGCCGGCGCTGGCCGGCGGACAGCACCCGGGCCGGCAACCGTTCGCGGCCCTGCAGCCCGGCTTGTGCGAGGGCGGCCATGGCCTCGTCGCGGCCCACGGCATCGCCGCCGAGCATGGCGATGGCCCGCAGGTTTTCCAGCGCCGTCAGGTCGTCCTTCAGCGCCGCGGCGTGGCCGACCCAGGCCAGTTCGCGGTGGAAGTCTTCGCGCGCCGCGTGCAGGGGCTGGCCACGCCAGCGCACCTGGCCGGCGCTGGGTGTGCTCAGGCCCACGAGCATGCGCAGCAGGGTGGTCTTGCCGGCGCCATTGGCCCCGCTGACACGCACCAGCCGGCCGGGCGCCGCCTGCAAGCCCAGCCCGCAGAACAGCACGCGTCGGCCGCGGCGGGCCTCGAGATCCTGGACGTCCAGCACGGCGCGCACTCTACACTGAGCCCGATGCTGAACACCCTGGTTTCCCTGCGGTCCGGCGCCGGCATCAGGCGCTGGCTGCTGCTGGCGGCCCTGTGTGCTGCTGCTGGCGCATCGGCCACCGACCTGCACGCCTATTGGGACGACCGCTGCCAGAGCTGTCACGGCGACTCGGGCCCGTTTGCGCGCAGCACGCTGGCCCTGCGTGACGGCCGGCTGGCCGGTCGCCACCATGTCGACGATCTGCCGCGTTTCCTGCACCAGCACTATCTGGCCGACGAACTGGTGGCGCCGGTCATGGCGATGCTCATGGCACAGGTCGCCACACCGCCGCTGTACGCCGCGAAATGCGCCGGCTGCCACGGCGTGGCTTCGGCCTTTGCCCGCGAGGCCCTGGTCCTGCGCGACGGCAGGCTGTTCGCGCGCGGCCGTGACCGGCCTGTCGCCGACGTGCTCGGGCGGCATGGCGGCCTGGCGCCCGACGCGCAGCCGGCGATGCTGGCGACCCTGCTGCGCGTGCGCCGCGAGGTCGGCGATTGACCGCGCCCAGGGTGGCCGTGGTCGGTGGCGGTCCGGCCGGGTTGATGGCCGCCGAGGTGCTGGCCGGGGCCGGCGCGTCGGTGGACCTGTACGACGCGATGCCCTCGGTCGGCCGCAAGTTCCTGCTCGCCGGGCGCGGCGGACTGAACCTGACGCACAGCGAGGCGCTGCCGCTGTTGCACAGCCGCTTTGGCACCGCGGCGCAAGCGCTCGGCCCGGCGCTCGATGCCTTCGGCCCGCAGGCCCTGCGCGACTGGGCCGCCGGCCTCGGCATCGGCACCTTTGTCGGCAGCAGCGGGCGGGTGTTTCCCACCGACCTGAAGGCGGCACCCCTGCTGCGCGCGTGGCTGCACCGGCTGCGCGCCGCCGGGGTGCGCCTGCATGCACGTCATCGCTGGATCGGCTGGGCCGAGGACGGTGCGCTGCGCTTCGCGGCACCGGGCGGCGAGCGCAGCGTTCGCCCCGACGCCAGCGTGCTCGCGCTCGGCGGCGCCAGCTGGTCACGCCTGGGCAGCGACGGCGCCTGGGTGCCGACGCTGCAGGCCGCCGGTGTGCCGGTGGCGCCGCTGCGGCCGAGCAACTGCGGCTTCGACCTCGCCACACCCTGGAGCGACTTCCTGCGCCAGCGCCATGCCGGCCAGCCGGTGAAGCCGGTGCTGATGCAGTTCGAGGGTCGGCGCCAGCAGGGTGAATTCGTGCTCACCGACGGCGGCGTCGAAGGCAGCCTGGTCTACGCCTTCAGCGCTGCCTTGCGCGAGGCCATCGCCCGCGACGGGAAGGCGGTGCCGACGCTGGACCTGCTGCCCGACCACGACGCCGGCCGCGTGCGCGCCGAGCTGCTGCGCCCGCGCGGCGCGCGCAGCCTGGCCACGCACCTGAAGTCGCGCCTGGGCATTGCCGGGCTCAAGCTGACCTTGCTGCACGAACTGCTCGGCGCCGACGGTCTGGCCGACGCCGAGCGCCTGGCCGCGGCGCTGAAAGCGCTGCCGCTGACCCTGGTCGCGGCGCGCCCGCTGGATGAGGCCATCAGCACCGCCGGTGGCGTGGCCTTCGAGGGCCTGGACGCGAAGCTGATGCTGAAGGCCCGGCCCGGCGTCTTCTGTGCCGGCGAGATGCTGGACTGGGAAGCGCCGACCGGGGGCTACCTGTTGACGGCGGCCTTCGCCACCGGGCGCCTGGCGGGTGCAGGCGTCGCCGCCTGGTTGCACGCTCGGCGCGCCCAGAGCGCTCAGTGCGGATAGACCCGCGCATTCAGCGCCGCCCACGTCAAGCCGAGGTCGTCGCTGCAGGCGCTCCAGCGTGCCGCCCACGCCCGCAGCGCGCCGGTTCAGGACCGACCGGCCTGTGCGGCGCGCACACCGCTGCGGATGGCCTCGGCCACCACGCGGGCGGCGAGTGCGCCGAGCAGCGACAGGTCGGCGCCGCGGCCCGCCCGGCCGGTGGCCAGCGCGAACAGGGTGTCGCCGTCGTGCATCGTCAGCGGGTCCACCGCCCGCGCCAGGCCCGCGTGCCCGAGCACCGCGAGCTTGCTCGCCTGCGCCTTGTCGAGCACGGCATTCGTGGCGACGACGCCGATCGTCGTCGCCGCGCCCGGCAGCAGGCGCTGCGGCAGTTCACCGGCCGCAAGGGCGTCGGTGCTGTGGCGCAGGCGCCCGTCGGCGTCGCGCGCCCCGGCGATCACGCTGCCGTCGGCGTCGATCACGTCGCCGATGGCGTTGACCACCATCAGCGCGCCGACGGTAATGCCGTGCACCGCCAGCGAGGCCGTGCCCAGCCCGCCGTGCATGCCGTGCGCCGGGCCCCAGAGTTTGCCCACCGTCGCGCCGGCCCCTGCGCCCACGGCGCCGACGGCCGGCGCATCGCCGCAGGCGGCGTCGCAGGCGGCCACGCCGGCGGCGGCGTCGGGCCGGATCAACGGGTCGCCGTGCCAGAGGTCGAAGATCACGGCCGCCGGCACGATCGGCACGCGCACCGAGCCCACCTGCAGCCCGTAGCCGCGTGCCTCGAGCCAGCGCATCACGCCGTCGGCGGCCGCCAGGCCGAAGGCGCTGCCGCCGGTGAGCAGCACGCCATGCACCTCGGCGACGGTGTTTTCCGGCCGCAGGGCGTCGGTCTCGCGCGTGCCCGGCGCGCCGCCGCGCACGTCGACGCCGGCCACGGCGCCGTCGGGGCAGAGCACGACGGTGCAGCCGGTGGCGCGTGCCGACAACGTGTGGTGGCCGACGCTCAGCCCGGCGACGTCGGTGATCGCGCCCGGCATCGACAGTCCCGGTTCAGGCGAAGACGCCGGCCGAGTCCTGCATGCGGTCGGCGACCTCGCCGAGGTGGTGCAGGGAGTCGCCAAAGGCCATCTCGAGCATCGTCAGGCGCTTGAAGTAGTGGCTGCCCAGGTACTCGTCGGTGACGCCGATGCCGCCGTGCAGCTGGATGCACTGCTGGCCGACGAAGCGCATGCTCTGGCCGAGCTGGACCTTGGCCTGCGACAGCGCGCGCCGCCGCTGCGCCTCGGGTTCGCCGAGCTTGAGCGTGGCGTAGTAGCTCATCGAGCGCGCCAGCTCGAGCTGCATCTTCACGTCGGCGATGCGGTGGCGCAGCGCCTGGAAGCTGGCGATCGGCACGCCGAACTGCTTGCGCGTGTTCATGTACTCGACGGTGATGGCGAGCAGCCGGTCCATCAGGCCCACCGCCTCGGCGGCGACGGCGGCGATGCCCAGATCGTTCGCGAAGCCCAGCGCCTCGGCGCCGTCGGCACAGATCATCTTCGCCGGTGCGGCCGACAAGGTCAGGTCGGCGGCGCGGGCGCCGTCGTGCGTCGGGTAGCCGCGCAGGGCCAGACCGTCGGCGTCGCGCTCGACGAGGAACAGGCCGATGCCTTCGCTCGAATCGTCGTCGCCGGCGGTGCGCGCCGGCACGATGAAGGCCTCGGCCTCGTCGCCGGCCGGCACCACGCTCTTGGCCCCGCTCAGGCGCCAGGCGTCACCACTGTGCGCGGCGCGGGTGCTCACGTTCATCAGCTGGTAGCGTGCTGCACGTTCCTGCAAGGCAGGCAGCACCAGGCCCGAGCCGTCGGCGATCTTCGGCAGCCAGGCGGTCTGCAGGGCCGGCGGCGCCGCCGCCAGCAGGGCCGGGGCAAGCAGCGCCGCATGGGCATAGGGCGCGTTGACGAGGCCGCGGCCCAGCTCTTCGCCGACGACCATCGCTTCCACCGGGCCGAAACCCATGCCGCCATGGTCGGGCGAAATGGTCAGGCCGGTGAGGCCGAGTCCGGCGAGTTCGGTCCAGAGCTCGCGCGTGGCGCCGCCGGCCTGGGCCAGCGCATGCCGGCGCTCGAAGCCGAAGCCCTTGTCGACCCAGCGCTGCACGGCGTCGCGCAGTGAAACCTGGTCTTCGGTGAAATCAAAGTCCATCTCAGCTCCCCAGAACCGTCTGCGCGACGATGTTGCGCTGGACTTCGTTCGAGCCACCGTAGATCGTCGTCTTGCGGTAGTTGAAGTAGGTCGACGCCAGCGGCGCGATGTGCGCGGCGCCGACATGGTCACCCTGCCAGCCGGCCTCCATCGCCTCCCAGACGAAGGCGCGGGCCCAGGGGCCGCCGGCGAGCATCATCAGTTCGGTGTAGCGCTGCTGGATCTCGCTGCCGCGGATCTTCAGCAGCCCGGCCACGTCCAGGCTCTGCTTGCCGCTTTTTTCGGCGCTGAGCACACGCAGCACCATCATCTCGAGAGCGACGACGTCGACTTCCAGCAGCGCGATCTGGTCGCGGAAACGGGGGTCGTCGTACACGCCCTCGGCCTTGGCGATGCGCTTGAGCCGCTCCAGTTCGCGCTTGGCGCGATTCACGTCGGCGATGTTGGTGCGCTCGTGGGCGAGCAAGTGCTTGGCATAGGTCCAGCCCTTGTTCTCCTCGCCGATCAGATTTTGTGCCGGCACCTCGACGTTGTCGAAGAAGACCTCGTTGACTTCGGGCTCGCCGTCGAGCAGCACGATCGGTCGCACCGTGATGCCGGGGCTCTGCATGTCGATGAGCAGGAAGCTGATGCCGGTCTGCGGCTTGCCTTCGGTGCTGGTGCGCACCAGGCAGAAGATCCATTCGCCGTACTGGCCGAGCGTGGTCCAGGTCTTCTGACCGTTGACGATGTAGTGGTCGCCCTGGCGCACGGCGCGTGTCTTCAGGCTGGCCAGGTCGCTGCCGCTGCCCGGTTCGCTGTAGCCCTGGCTCCACCAGACCTCGCCGCTGGCGATGCCGGGCAGGAAGCGCTGCTGCTGCGCCGGGTTGCCGAAGGCCATGATCACCGGCGCCACCATCACCGGGCCGAAGGGGACCACGCGCGGCGCGCCGGCCAGCGCACATTCTTCCTCGAACAGGTGTTTCTGAATCGCGTTCCAGCCTGGGCCGCCGAATTGTTCCGGCCAGCCCCAGCCGAGCCAGCCCTTGGCGCCGAGGATCTTCGCCCAGCGCTGCAGGTCGTCGCGGTCCAGGCGCAGCGCATGGTGCACCTTGTGACTGATCTCGGCGGGCAGACTGGCCTTGACCCAGTCGCGGATCTCGGCGCGGAACGCCAGTTCGTCGGGAGTGAAATTCAGGTCCATGCACGGCCTCCTAGCACCCGGCGGGTTGTAGCACGAGCGCCCGCGGGCGGGCTGTCCGCGCGGCGACACCGAGAGGCGCCGCGCTCCCGGTTCAGCGCAGTTCGAGCCGCATCACGTCGTTGTCGCGGCGCATCTGGAAACGCGACAGGAAGCTGTTGCCGAGCAGCGCAAAGGGCATCCCGGTGGGCATCACCACCGCTTCGACATTGGCCAGCGTGACCTCGCCGACGGTGACTGCCGTCAAAGTGAGGCGATGGCCCTGGATCACGCCACCGGCGGTGCTCATCGCCACCGGCTGGCCGCGCCGCCATTCAACACCCAGGCGCTCGGCCTCGTCGCGGCCGAGGGCGACGGTCGTGGCGCCGGTGTCGACCATGAAGCGCACGCTGCGCCCGTTGATTGCGCCCTGGGTCATGAAATGCCCGCCCGGGCCCATGCTGAGCATGATGCTGCGGCCGCCGCCGGCGTTCGGCCCGCCGCCACCGACACGCGCCGGCGCGCCGCCGACGCTGAGGGTACTGCTGCGCCCGCCCCATTCGACGACGGCGCCGCGCGCGTCGAGCGACTTCAACGTGATGCCGCTGCGCGTTTCGCCCACCGCCAGCGTCACCGGCTGCCCGTCGACGATGAGCAGCGCCTTGCGGCCCATCTGGCCCGAAAGCTGCACGCTCTGCGCCGCGGCCAGCAGGGGCAGCGCGCACAGCAGGGCGAGCAGGCGGTAAATGGCCTCAGTCCCGGAAATTCTGGAAGGTCAGCGGCAGCTCGATTTCCTGGCGCAGCAGCGCCATCGCGGCCTGCAGGTCGTCCTTCTTGCCGCCGCTGACGCGCACCGCGTCGCCCTGGATCGCACCCTGCACCTTGATCTTGCTGCCTTTCAGCGTGGCCTGGATCTTGCGCGCGCTGTCGCTGTCGATGCCGTTCTTCACCGGCACCACGAGCTTGAGCATGTCGCCGCCCATCTTCTGCGGCTTGCCGCTGAAGTCGACGAAGCGGATGTCCACGCCGCGTTTGCTGAGGCGGCCGACCAGGACGTCCTGCACCTGCTGCAGCTGGAAGTCGCTGTCGCCCTGCAAGGTGATCTCGTGCACCTTGGCGCTTTTTTCGGCCAGCTCGACCTGGGCACTGGAGCCCTTGAAGTCGAAGCGTGTGCCGATCTCCTTCATCGCCTGGTCGACGGCATTGCGCAACTCGACGAGGTTGGGTTCGAGCACGGTATCGAAGCTGGGCATGGCGGGTGTCGGTGGTTGCGGGGAATTCAGGTCCATTCTGCCAGCCGCAGCGGCCGACAGATGCGCACGTGCATGGCACAGAATGGGGGCATGTCGTCACGCATCGAGGTCGAGGAGGGTGTCAGCCTGCGGGAGATGAACAGCTTCGGCCTGCCGGCCGCGGCGCGCCGGCTGGTGCGCATCCGCAGCGAGGCCGACGTGCGCCGCGTGCTCGATGATCCGGCCATCGGGCGGCTGCATCGCCTGGTGATGGGGGGCGGCAGCAACCTCGTGTTCAGCCGCGATCCCGACGGCGTGGTGTTGCACGTCGAGGTCCCGGGCCGGCGCCTGATCGAGGCCCGCGACGACGCCTGGATCGTCGAGGCCGGTGCCGGCGAGTCCTGGCATGGCCTGGTCGAATGGACCCTGGACCAGGGCTGGCCCGGGCTGGAAAACCTGGCCCTGATCCCGGGCACGGTGGGCGCCGCGCCGGTGCAGAACATCGGCGCCTACGGCGTCGAGCTGAAGGACCGCTTCGAGTCGCTGGACGCGGTGGACCTCGTCACCGGGCGCAGCGTCACGCTCGACGCCGATGCCTGCCGCTTCGGCTACCGCGACAGCGTCTTCAAGCAGACCGGTTTTGGCGGCCTGGCCGGCAAGTCGCTGATCACGCGCGTGCGCCTGCGCCTGCCGCGCCCCTGGCAGCCGGTGCTGGGCTACCTGGAACTGGCGCGGCGCATGGCCGAGACCGGACAGGCGGCGCCCGATCCGCGCACGATCTTCGACTGGGTGTGCGCCATCCGCCGCGCCAAGCTGCCCGACCCGGCGCGCATCGGCAACGCCGGCAGCTTCTTCAAGAACCCGGTGGTCACCGAGGAGCAGTGCCGCGACATCATCGGCCGCGACCCGCATGTGGTGCACTACCCGATGCCCGACGGCAGCTTCAAGCTCGCCGCCGGCTGGCTGATCGACGCCTGCGGCTGGAAGGGCAAGAGCGTTGGCCGCGCGGGAGTCTACGAGCAGCAGGCCCTGGTGCTCGTCAACCGCGGCGGCGCCACCGGCGCCGAGGTGCTGACCCTGGCGCGGGCAATCCAGGAATCGGTCTACGGCCGCTTCGGGATCCGGCTCGAGCCGGAGCCGGTGGTGGTGTGAGAGGCCAGAGCCTGCGCAACGTGAATTTTCAGCGCCGCGTGCCGTCGCGGCCGACGCCCGGAACATGAGCTCGAGAGTCCGTCGCGTGGTTCAGGCGGTCCTGTACGAAATATTCGCCATCATCTTCGTCGGCCCGGCATTGGCGCTCATCTTCGAGGCCTCGTTCCAGTCGTCGGTCGTGCTGGCGCTGGTCCTGTCGACGATTGCGCTGGTCTGGAACTACATCTTCAATGGTTTCTTCGAGCGCTGGGAAGCGCGTCAGGCGTCCCGGCACAGGACATGGCGTCGGCGCCTGGCGCATGGGGCCGGATTCGAAGGTGGCCTCGTCGTGTTCATGGTCCCCGTCATGGCCTGGTGGCTGGAAACGACCCTGTTCAAGGCCCTGGTCGCCGACCTGGGCATCCTGGCGTTCTTCTTCGTCTACGCGGTGGTTTTCACCTGGTGTTTCGACCTGGTCTTCGGCCCGCCCCGGTCGGCGGTCGAGACCGCCTCCTAGGCGGCATCGCCTGCCGCTTCGCGGGCGGCGCCGCCCGCCATCGGCCGCAGCCCACGCGCCCATGTCCACAGTCGAGCATCGCGACGAATGCATCCGCTATGCTCGTCGCGACTTGTCCCGACCTTGCAACAGGAGATGCAGAGATGGCCGAACCCTGGCTCGCTACCTTGATCACCGCCACGCCGCAGGAGGGCTTCGAGCTCGCCATCACGCTGAGCCGCCGCGGCGTCAAGTACACCCAGCCCGACATGGACACCCTGAAGGCCCTGCGGCCGGAATACGCCAGTTCCGCGGACGGACTGACGGCGGCGTCACAGGTCATCGCCATCAATTTCCAGACCGTCGCGGCGGCCAACAACTACTGGCGCGGCTGATCGCCTGGCGGTTGGCCCGAACCGCGCGATTCACCCGCAGCGCTGACGCCTGACGCCGCCCGGCCACGCGCCGGGTCGGGCCAGGTCGTCAGCTGTCGATCAGGCCCGCCTGTGCCGCGGCGACGCGGGTGCGCGCCAGCAGCGATTCGTAGCGCTGCACCAGATGCGCCACCTCGTGGGCCGGCAGATGGGCCGCGCCTTCGTGCAGGGACTGCGCCGTCTGCGCCAGTGCGGCCAGGCCCAGGTTCAGCGCCGCGCCGCGCGCCGCATGTGCATGCACCCGCAATTCCAGCGGCTGGCCGTTGCGCACCGCAGCGCGCATGTGCACGACGGTCTGGGTGCCCTGGTCGAGGAAGCTGTCGATCAAGCGGCCCAGGCGTTCGGCGGAGATGCCCAGCAGGGCGGCCTGGACGGCGTTGTCGTCGATCAGGCCCATGTCCGGAGCCCGCGGCGCCTGCTGCAGCGGCGGCGGTGCCGGCTGGTGGTCGGCGGCGTCCTGACCGAAGAGACGGCGCAGCGCAGCGGCCAGGTCCTGCGGGCTCACCGGCTTGGTCAGGAAGTCGTTCATGCCTGCGAGCAGGCAGCGTTCGCGTGTTTCCTGGAAGGCGTCGGCGGTGAGGGCGATGATCGGCACGGTGGCCGCGGCGCGGTCGGCCAGCGCCCGGATCGCCACCGTGGCGCCGATGCCGTCGAGCTCGGGCATGTGCAGGTCCATCAGCACGATGTCATAGCGGCGCTGCTGCAGGGCCTGCACGGCCTGCCGGCCGTCAGGCACAAAATGGGCGCGGTGCTTCATCGTCTCGAGCAGCGACGCCAGGTACTGGCGGTTGACCGGGTGGTCCTCGGCCACCAGGACGTCCAGCGTGCGCAGGCTGGCCTCGGGGCCGATGGCCGCCTGGGCGGCGCGGGTCGCCGGGTCGTGGCGCTGCAGCGGCAACTCGAAACGGAAGCGACTGCCCTCGCCGGGCACGCTGTCCACCGTGATGTCGCCGCCCATCATGCGCGCCAGGTTGCGCGAGATCTCCAGCCCCAGCCCGGTGCCGCCATGGCGCCGGCGCAGCGTCGGATCGCCGGGCGCGAAGCGGCGGAACAGCCGGGTCTGGGTGTCGCTGTCCATGCCGACGCCGGTGTCGGTGACGACGAAGAGCAGGCGCTCCGGGGGGCCGGCCTGCAGCTTCGCGTCGAATGCGACGCTGCCGCGCTCGGAGAACTTGATCGCGTTGGACAGCAGGTTGAACAGGACCTGCTTGAGCCGCGTGGCGTCGGCGACGATCCACTCCGGCAGTGCCGGGTCGGTGTCCAGGTACAGGGCGAGCGACTTCGCCGCGGCCTGCGGGCGCATCAGCGCGTCGATCTGGCGCAGCAGCTCGCGCAGGTCCAGCGGCGTGGGGTTCAGCGCCAGCTGGCCGGCCTCGAGCTGCGACATGTCGAGGATGTCGTTGAGGATCGACAGCAGGTGGTCGGCCGACTCGATGGCCACGCGCAGGTGGTCGGCCTGGCGCGGCGTGAGCCCGGTCTCGCGCAGCAGCGACAGCATGCCCAGCAGGCCCTGGAAAGGGGTGCGGATCTCATGGCTCATGTTGGCCAGAAAGGCGCTCTTGGCCTCGCTCGCGATCTCCGCCTCGCGGCGCGCCTCGCGCAGCCGGCGCGTCAGGTCCTCCAGCGCAAGCCGGCGCTGCTGGAGCTGGCGCATCTGGCGCATGGCCAGGCCGGCGAAGACCGCGCACAGTGCGAACAGGAACACCGACAGCGCCACGCCGAGACGGCTTTGCTGCTGCAGCGCGCGGTTGCCGGCGTCGGCGCGCTCGGCCAGACGGTGCGCGGCGGTCAGCGACATCTCGTGCACCGGCATGCCGAGTCTGTCCAGCGCGTCCAGCCCGGCCCGCAGGGCCGCCGGGTCGGCCTTGGCCGGATCGGCGGCGAGCAGGCGGTCAGTCTCGGCGACGAAGGCATCCAGCCGCGCGAGCGTGCCCAGATAGTCCGGATCGTTGGCCATCATCTCGAGCAGCGAGGGCGCGCGCGCGAGTTCGACGCGGCTGACCCAGATCTCGTAGCGCAGCTGCAGCGGCCGCAGGTCCGGCCCGTCGGCGTCCAGGGTCCGGCGCCACTGCTCGCGCAGTTGCAGGTATTCGATCTCGAGCTGGTACAGGCTGAGCACCGAATAGCCGTCGCCCGAGCGCAGGGCCTGCTGTGCGAGCGCGAGCTGGCGGCCCTGCACCAGCAGGACCGCGCCGAGCACGAGCGCGAGCACGCCGCCGATCACGGCCAGCCCCCAGCGGCGGCCGGTGCCGACGGCGTTCAGACCACCTCGATCGTCTGCAGCTGCCATGCCGATCGGCTGTAGTAGACGGCGCTGCGCAGATCCGGCCGATCGTCGAAGGGGTAGATCAGGAACAGCGGCCCCTTGTCGCGCACCGCCATCGGCTGGCCGTCGAGCAGCCGGGCGACGATCGGGTCGAAGCGCTGGGCGTCGTCCCAGGGCACGCTGACGCGGTAGTCGTTGAGCGCGCCAAGGTGCAGTTCGGTGCCGCGGGCCCCGGCGGCCGACAGCACCTCGCGCAGCAGCGGCCCGGTGTAGCGGTGCGCCCGTGCATACCAGGGCGTGTGCGCGCTGAAGCTGGTCTGCGGCAGCGCGGCGAGCATCGCCATGTCGAAGCAGGCACAGTCGCCGCGGTTGGGCATCAGCACGCGGCCCCTGACCTCGAGCAGCACCGGCCCGGCGGGTGGCTCCAGGGCATGCGCTGCACCGCGGACAGCGGCCCATGTCAGGCCGGCGAGAGACTGCAGACAGCGGCGGCGGGACGGACAGGGGGTCGGCACGGGGTCGATTGTAGGCAGCGCCCTGCTAAGCTTCCGCGGCGATGTCGCCCGCCGCTGCCAGCCCTTCCGCGTTCCCGGCCAATGCGCTGCCTCCGGGCACGCGGCTGGGCGAGTACGAGCTGCTGGCGGTGCTGGGCATCGGGGGCTTCGGCATCGTCTACCGCGCCATGGACCACGCGCTGGAGCGCGAGGTCGCGATCAAGGAATACATGCCGGCGATGCTGGCCGGCCGCACCGAGACGATGCATGTCTCGCTGCGTTCGCAGTCGGATGCCGAGACCTTCGCGCTCGGCCTGCGCTCCTTCGTCAACGAGGCCAAGCTGCTGGCGCGTTTCGACCACCCGGCCCTGCTCAAGGTCTACCGCTTCTGGGAACAGAACGACACCGCCTACATGGCGATGCCGATCTACCACGGACGCACGCTGAAGGCGCTGCGGCAGACCGACGGAGCGCCCGACGAAGCCGGTTTGCGCCGCCTGCTGCTGCCCCTGCTCGGGGCCATCGAGACCCTGCACGCGGCCGGTGTCTACCACCGCGACATCGCGCCCGACAACATCCTGGTCGAAGCCGACGGGCGCCCGGTGCTGCTCGATTTCGGTGCCGCGCGCCGCGTGCTCGGCGATCGCAGCCAGACCCTGACCGCGATCCTGAAGCCGGCCTACGCGCCGATCGAGCAGTACGCCGAAGTGAGTGCCGCGCGCCAGGGCCCCTGGACCGATCTGTATGCGCTGGGCGCGACCCTGCACTATCTTCTGATCGGCGTGCCGCCGTCGCCGGCCACCGCGCGCACCCTGCACGACGACCTCGTGCCGCTGGCGCAGCGCACCCTGCCGGGCTGCAGCCCTGGTTTCCTGCGCGCGATCGACTGGATGCTGGCGACCCGCCCCGCCGATCGACCGCAGAGCGTGGCCGCGCTGCGTGCGGTGCTCGACGGTCAGGCGCTGCCGCCCCCGGCGCCGGGCCCGTCGGCAGCGCGCGCCGAAGGTGCCGACGGGGCCACGGTGGTCGACGTCTCGGTGCCCTGGCCGGCCACCGACGCCGAGCAGGAGCGGACCCTGATCGAACGCCGGCCGTCGCCCGCGGGCAGCCCCGCAGCCCCGGCCACGGCGCCCGACGGCTGGCGCGGCGACACTGCGGCGCGCCGCCTGCTGCCGCTGCTGGCCGGCCTGCTGGTGCTTGCGGCCGGTGCCGCCTGGTGGTGGTCGCGCCCGGCCGCCGTGACGCCGGTACAGCTGGCGCGGCCGGTGCCGGCGCCGGCGGCATCGGCGGTCACGCCATCGGGGGCGCTGCCGCTGGCGACTTCGGCGGCCGTGCCGCCGCCCGCGGGCGCCCGGGTCGCGTCCGCGGCGGCCCCGACCCTGCACGACCCGCCGCTGCGCGATCGCCTGGCCGATCCGCCGCCGATGCGCCAGCCCGCGGCGCGCACGTCGACGGCGCGGCGCGAAACCGTGCCCGTGCGTGAACCCCCTGTGCAACCGGCCCCGCCCCCAGCCGCCGCGGAGCCGCCGACGGCCAGCGTCGTTGCCACGCCGCCGCCGGCGAGTGCGCCGGCACCGATCGTGCCCCGGGTGCCCGTCCCCGCACCGGCGACGCTGTCGGACGACGCCTCGGCACTGTGCGGCAGCCGCGTCCTGCTGGCGCTGTTCTGGTGCATGGAGCGCAAGTGCGCCAGCGACGAATTCAAGGGCCACCCGGCCTGCCGCAAGTGGTTCGCCGCCAACCGCCAGCGCCAGGTGCCATGAGCCCGCCCGGCCGCCAGAAGGGCGAATCCCTGGAACGAAATGGAAGGGTAGTCCAGTGAGCGAAGCGGCCGCCGGGCCCCTGCCGCACCATGCACATTGGCCGCGCCGGCTGCCGCAGGCGCTGTCGATTCCGGCGACCACGCTGTGGTTCAACCTCGAGGTCAGCGCAGCCCGATTTCCCGACAAACCGGCCTATGTCTTCTTCGGCCGGCCGTTCACCTACGCGGCCCTGAAGGCCGAGGCCGAGGCGCTGGCCGGCTGGCTGCAGGCGCAGGGGCTCGAGCCCGGTGAGCGTGTGCTGCTGTGCCTGCAGAACTGCCCGCAATGGCCGACCGCGTTCCACGCCATCCTGCGCGCAGGCGGCGTCGTGGTGCCGGTGAATCCGATGAACAAGGCCGACGAACTCGGTCACTACATCAGCGACCCCGGCGCGCGCTTTGCGATCACCAGCCGCGACCTCGCCGCCACGCTGCATGCAGCCGACCAGCGCCTGCCGCCCGCGCAGCGGCTGTGCCAGCTGCTGGTGGTGTCCCTGGCCGACGCGTTGCCCGAGCCCATGCACCCGGCCGAAGCGCCGGCCGACGCGGTGCTCGCCTGGCTGCGCGACGCGAGCCCGCTACCGCCAGGCGCCAGCGCCTGGACCGACGCGCTGGCCGCGGCGCACGCGCCGGGCCCCTTGCGCGCCGGCCCCGACGATCTGGCCGTGCTGCCCTACACCTCGGGCACCACCGGCCTGCCCAAGGGCTGCCTGCACACCCACCGCACGCTGATGGCCAACGCGGTGGGAGGGCAGTGGAGCCATGCCGGGCCGGAAACGGTGTCCCTGGGCGCGGTGCCGATGTTCCACATCACCGGCCTGGTCTACCTGGTGCTGTACGCGGTCTACCAGGGTGCCAGCGTGGTCCTGCTGCCGCGCTGGGACCGCGAACTTGCCGCGCGCCTGATCGCGCGCCATCACGTTTCGCACTGGGTCTGCATTCCGACCATGATCGTCGACCTGCTGGCCAGCCCGCAGCTCGCCGAGTTCGACCTGTCGAGCCTGCGCAATCTGTCGGGCGGCGGGGCGGCGATGCCACGCGCCGTGGCCGAACAGCTGCACGCGCGCTTCGGCCTCGTCTTTGCCGAAGGTTACGGCCTCACCGAAACCGCGGCGCCTTCGCATGGCAACCCGCCCGAGCGCGCCAAGCTGCAGTGCCTGGGCATGCCGATCTTCGGCGTCGACGCGCGTGTGGTCGACCCCGAGACGCTGCAGCCATTGCCGGCCGGCGAAAGCGGCGAGATCCTGATCCACGGGCCGATGGTCTTCCAGGGCTACTGGCGCCAGCCCGAGGCGACGCAGGCGGCCTTCGTTCAGATCGACGGCAAGCGCTTCTTCCGCAGCGGCGACATGGGACGCATCGACGAAGAAGGCTACTTCTTCATGACCGACCGCCTCAAGCGCATGATCAATGCCAGTGGCTACAAGGTCTGGCCAAGCGAGGTCGAGCTGATGCTCTACAAATGCCCCGGCGTGCAGGAAGCCTGCGTCATCGCTGCCCGCGACGCCTATCGCGGCGAGACGGTGAAGGCGGTGCTCGTGCTGCGGCCCGAGGCGCGTGGCCGGACCACGGCCGAACAGATCATCGCCTGGGCCCGCGAACACATGGCCGCCTACAAGGTGCCGCGCATCGTCGAATTTGTCGACGCCCTGCCCAAGAGCGGCTCGGGCAAGATCATGTGGCGGCAGCTGCAGGAGCGGCAGGACGGCTGATCGCCCTCAGGCGTAGGTCACCCACTCCGGGCCGAGGCCCTGCTCGAGGTGGCCGATGGCATTGAAGCTGATCAGCAGATGGCGCTTGGGCGTGACCTGGAACTCGGTCACCGCGCTGTTGCGCAGGCGCAGGTTGAGGTCGATCACCGCCGCCGGCGTCAGGCCGAGCACCAGGCCCACGGCATGCGCGATCGGGCCGCCGCTGGAGACCATCAGCACGTCGCCATCGTGGGCCGTGCGCACCAGGTCGAGCGCGGCGGCGACGCCGGCGACGAAGCCGGCATGGCCGGGCATGCCCTGCGGCGCGATGCGCCCGGCCATCCAGGCCGCCAGTGCCTCGCGCAGCAGCCGGAAGTGGTGGCGAAAACTGTCCGCCGGGTCCGGCGGCGGCGGAATCTGCGGGTACAGCGCGCGCACCAGGGCTTCGCTGTCGTATTCGTTCAGACCCGGCAGCCGCTGTGGCGCCGGCAGGCCACCCAGGCCTTCGGCGATGGCCTCGAGCGACTGCATCTGCCGGCGCAGGGTGCCGCTGTAGCTGGCCTGCGGCAGCAGGCCACGGCCGCGCAGGTGTTCGCCCAGGCGCTGGCACTGGCGCTGGCCCAGCGCGCTGAGCTGGTCGTAGTCGTCGGCACCGAAGCTGGCCTGCCCATGGCGCACGAGAAGAAGCTTGGCCATGCCGGCATTGTCGCCAACACCGGCGCCAGCGCCTGTCCCGCCGGCGACGCGCAGGAAGCGATCCACACCACTCGGCGGTCGATTCGTCGCATCGGGGTGGGCTGGGCTGCCGGCTCAGGCTACGCTCTCGGGCTTGCCATCAACCCACCAGGCCCGGCGTTCCCCGCTGGCCTCCAGAGCATTTCCATGCGCCTTGTTCTACTCTTCCTGCTTGCCGCCGGACTGCTGGCCGGCTGCGACCGCCCGGGCGGCGAGACTGCCGCGACCGCCAAGGCCGCGCCGCCGGTGCTGCTGCTCGCGCCCGAGGATCTGCGCACCCTGCAGCCCAGCCGGCTGGCCCAGGGCCCGGTGATCACGGGCTCGGTGCAGCCGGCACGCCGTGCCGACCTGCGCGCCGAAGTGGCGGCGGTGGTGGTGCAGGTGCTGCGGGACAACGGCGAGACGGTCAAGGCCGGCGACTTGCTGATGCGGCTGGACGACACCTCGCTGCGCGACGCCCTGGCGTCGGCCGAAGAATCGCTGCGCGCGTCGAACCAGGCCTTCGTGCAGGCCGAACGCATGGTGCAGCGGCTGAAGACCCTGCAGGCCCAGGGCATGACCTCGATGCAGGCACTGGAGGACACCGAGGTGCGGCGCAATGCGACGCAGAGCGAGCTCGCGGCGGCGCGCGCGCGCGTGGTGGCGGCGCGCCAGCAGCTCGAGCGCACCCAGGTGCGCGCACCCTTCGCCGGTGTCGTCAGCGAGCGCAAGGCCTCCGCCGGCGACACGGCGCAGATCGGCAAGGAACTGGTCAAGGTCATCGACCCGCGCAGCATGCGCTTCGAGGGCCTGGTCTCGGCCGACCGCCTGGACGAGCTGAAGCTTGGGCAGGCGGTGAGTTTCCGCATCAACGGCTTCGGCGACGGCCAGTTCGAGGGCCGCATCGAGCGCATCGACGCCAGCGTCAACGCCGCCACCCGGCAGGTGGGGGTGATGGTGGCCTTTGCCCAGCCGCAGGACGCGCCGCGCGTTGCCGGGCTGTTTGCCGAAGGCCGCGTCGACACCGGCGACGTGCAGGCGCTGACCCTGGCCGAGGGCGCCCTGGTGCGCGCCGGCGATGCGGTGCATGTCTGGCGCATCGACGCCGGCCAGGTGCACAAGGTGGCGGTCAAGCTCGGCGAGCGCGACCCGCGCAGCGGCGAGTTCCCGGTGCTGTCAGGCCTGGCCGCCGGCGACCGCATCCTGCGCAACCCCGGCAGTTCCCTGGTCGATGGCCAGTCCTACGAGAGCGCAGCGCCGCCGACGCCGGCGCATGCCGCGGCTTCGGCCGTGGCCGCGAAGTGAGATCACGATGCTGCTCTCCGACTTCAGCGTGAAGAAACCGGTGGCGATGGTCGTCATCATCATCGGCCTGATGGCCCTGGGCCTGCTCGCCCTGTCCAAGCTGCGCGTCAACCAGTTCCCCGATGTCGAGCCGCCGGTGCTCGTCATCAACGTGCCCTATCCCGGCGCCAGCCCGGAAACGGTGGAGCGCGAGGTCGTCGACCGTCTGGAAAAGGCCCTGCAGAGCATTTCCGGCGTCGACAGGCTGCGCGCCACCGCCAGCGAGGGCAATGCCGAACTGGTGCTGATCTTCGACTTCGACAAGGACCTGATCGTCGCCGCCGATGAGGTGCGCAATGCCATCGCCACGGTGCGCTACAAGCTGCCGGTGGAGATGCGCGAGCCGATCCTCACGCGCGTCGACCCGTCGGCCCAGCCGATCATGCAGCTGGCCCTGTCGTCGAGCGTGCTCAGCCACGCCGAGATCTCGCGCATCGGCGAGGATCGGCTGGCCGACCGCTTCCGCGCCATCCCCGGCGTGGCGGTGGTCGAGGTCAACGGCGCACTGCGGCGCGAGCTCTCGGTCCTGCTGCGGGCGCAGAAACTGCGCGAGCAGGAGGTTTCGGTGACCGAGATCGTGGCCGCGATCCGGGCCCAGAACGCCACCGCCCCGGTGGGCAAGGTGCGCGGCGCGCTGGAAGACCAGAGCATCCGCCTGGTCGGGCGCATCGCGTCGCCGCAGGAGTTCGGCCGCATCGTCGTCAAGCGCCGCGGCGACCTGCTCGTGCGCCTGGCCGACGTGGCCGAGGTCAGCGACGGATTCGCCGAGCGCAACAGCGTCTCGGTGCGCAGTGGCCGGCCCAACGTCGGCCTGTCGATCTCGCGTGCCTCGGACGCCAGCACCGTCAGCGTGGCCAAGGCGGTGCGCGAGCTCGTCGCGACGATCGGCAAGGAACTGCCCGCCGGCACCACGCTGGAGGTCACCCGCGACGGCGGCACCGAAGCCGAGGACAGCCTGAACAACGTCATCCACGCCCTCGTCTTCGGCGCCGGGCTGACGGTCTTCGTGGTCTATCTGTTCCTCAACTCCTGGCGCTCGACCCTGATCACGGCGCTGTCGCTGCCGACCTCGGTGCTGGCCTCCTTCATCGCCGTCTGGCTGGCCGGCTTCACGCTGAACTTCATGAGCCTGCTCGGCCTGTCGCTGGCCATCGGGGTGCTCATCGACGACGCCATCGTGGTGCGCGAGAACATCGTGCGCCACATGGAACGCGGCGCCGACCGCGTCACCGCGGCGCTGCAGGGCACGCGCGAGATCGGACTCGCGGTGGCGGCCACCACCTTCTCGATCGTCGCGGTGTTCATCCCGGTGGCCTTCATGCCCGGCATCTCGGGCGAATGGTTCCGCCCCTTCGGGCTGACCGTGGTCGCCTCGGTGCTGGTCAGCCTGTTCATCAGCTTCACGCTCGACCCGATGCTGTCGGCCAACTGGGGCGACCCGCCGGGCCACCACCTCGCGCCCAAGCGCGGCATCAGCGCGCTGCTGCAGCGCTTCAACACCTGGTTCGACCACCAGGCCGAGCGCTACGGCCGCGTCATCGACTGGGCGCTGCACCATCGGCGCTGGATGGCCTTCTTCGCGGTGGCGAGCCTGGCGGCCGCCGTGGCGCTGCAGGCGAAATTCGGCGGCTCGAGCTTTCTGCCGGCGACCGATGGCGGCACCCTGGCCGTCGAGATCCGCACCCCGCCGAGCAGCAGCCTGGGCTACGCCCGGCTCAAGGTCGAGGCGGCTGCGACGCTGGCGCGCGAAATCGCCGAGACCCAGGCCACCAACAGCTACATCAACCCGAACGGCGGCCGCATCTATGTCGACATCGGCAAGAGCACCGAACGCCGGCGCAATGCCGAAGAGATCGCGGTCGAGCTGCGCCAGCGCATCGCACGTCTGGTCGGCGCCGAATACGTGGTGCTCGACGACCTGAACAACGGTGCGCAGAAGCCGGTGCAGATCCGCTTCACCGGACCCGACTCGCGCGTGCTGACCGATCTGACGCAGCGCTATATGGAAAGGCTGCGCCAGGTGCCGGGGGCGGTGGATGTCGGCCTGTCGCAGCAGGACCCGCAGGCCGAGATGCAGATCGAGCTCGACCGCGGCCTGGCCAACACCCTGGGCATCTCGGTGGCCGACGCGGCGCAGGCGCTGCGCGTGGCTTTCGCCGGCGTCGAGGCCGGCGACTGGGTCGACCCGAGCGGCGAGACGCGTGACGTGGCCGTGCGCCTGCACCCGGACGACCGGGTCGACGCCGGCAACATCGAGCGCCTGCCGATCGCCGTCAGCGGCGCCAACCGCATGGTGCCGCTCGAGCAGATCGCCAGTGTGACGATGGGCCGTGGCCCGAGCCAGATCCAGCACGCCGACGGCAAGCGCACGATCTCGGTGGCGGCGAATGCGCAGGGGCGCAGCTCGGGCGAGGTCACGGCCGAGGCGATGAAGGTCGCGCGCGCGATGGACTACCCGCCCGGCTACGGGCTGGAACTGGCCGGCTCGTCGCGCGACCAGGAGGAGGTCTTTTCCGACATGGGGACGGCGCTGGTCTCGGGCGTCGCGCTGATGTACCTGATCCTGGTCATGCAGTTCGGCAGCTTCACCGCGCCGCTGGGCGTGATGCTGTCCCTGCCGCTGAGCCTGATCGGCGTCGTCATCGCCCTGCTGCTCACCCGGGGCACGCTGAACCTGATGAGCCTGATCGGCATCATCATGCTGATGGGCCTGGTGGCGAAAAACGCGATCCTGCTGCTTGATGCGGCGCGTGTGCGCGAGGCCGAGGGCATGCCCCGCGAGCAGGCCCTGGTCGAGGCCGGCAAGAAGCGCCTGCGGCCGATCCTGATGACGACTTTCGCGCTCGTGGCCGGCATGCTGCCGGTGGCCATCGGCGTCGGCGAGGGTGGCGAGTTCTACCGCCCGATGGCGGTGGCCATCATCGGCGGCGTGATCACCAGCACCTTCCTGACCCTGCTCGTGATCCCGAGCTTCTACGACAGCATCGAGACCTGGCGCGACCGCGCGATCGCCAAGTTCCATCGCCGCGCCGAACGGCGCAACGTGGCCCTGGCCTTCGTGCTGACCTTGCTCGAGGCGATCCTGACCCTGCTGATGGTGCGTTTTGTGTTCCGGCTCCTGGCCCGGCTGGCTGGTCTGGGCCGGCGCGCACGGCCGGCCTGACGCCCGGCGGCACGGCTCAGGCCAGGTCCGATACGGCGAACTGGAACTGGCGGCCGGCCAGGTCCAGCCATCGGCGGTTGTTGGCGAGCAGTGCCTCCAGTGTCTCGATCACATCTTGCGGCGACGCCGGTTCGCGCAGGCGGTCGACCAGATCCACCCACTCCTGGCCGCACTCGCGCAACCCGCCGTGCAGTTCGCGGCGGAAGAGCGCATAGAACTGGTCCACGCCCGCCGAGCCTTCCGTCTGCGCGCGGCGTTGCAGCTGTTCGTAGTCGGCGATCACCCTGGCGGCCACCTGGCTCGCGTTGGCATCGGCGCCGCGGCTGTAGCGCAGCGCCTGGTGTCGCGGCGCCAGGATCTCCCAGCGCGCCCGGAACATCAGTCGAACCATCTGCAGCAGGCCGCGCAGGGTGTCGGGCATCAGCGGTGGGAAGGTCCACCCAAACAGCGGGCGCAGGCGCTCGTCGGCGGCGGCGACGAAGATCAGCACGAGGTCGGTGAGCCGGTCGTCGCTGACCTCCGCCTTCACGATCACCGGGATGTAGGCCCCCCCGGGGCGGCGCATCGGCGACAGGGCCGGCGGCAGCACGCCGGTGGGCATGGTCGGCATCGCCTCCTCGACTTCCTGCATCCATGCCGTGTCCTCGCCCATCAGCTGCCACAGCGTGCGCCATGTCGTGGCGCGCGCGGCGTTCAGGCCCAGCACCTGCAAGCCTTCGGGGTTGCCGTGGAGCTCGGTGCGGTCCGGGTCGATCCGCCCCTCGGCATCGAAGACCGTCGACAGGACCACCCGCCGCTCGTAGAAGTGCTCGCGTCGGCGCGCCTGCGCGAACAGCGCGGCCACTTCCTCGGCCACCGCGCGGGCGCGCTTGAACTGATCGCTCGTTGTGCGCGCGATTTGCGGGTTGAGCACCTGTCCACCGGTCAGCGCTCCGGTGACAAACAGCTCGTGCAACAGCTTGGCGATGCCGTCAACGTCGGCCGAATAGGCCTGGAAGGGCTGAAACGCCGGAGGCGGCGAGGCGATGTCGCTGTTCTTCAGGCAGACGACCGGCAGGCCACGGTCGATGAAGCGGCCCAGCTCGAAGTTGCTCCACTCCATCGGCATCGCGCGGTGCGGGTAGACGAGCAGGAAGATGTCTGCCGTGCGCACCTGGTCCTCGATCCACTGGCGCCAGTCGGCAGCACCGTGCATGTCGACGCTGAACTGGATGTCCAGGTGCACCGCGTCGGTTTCCAGGGTCAACAAGGCCTGCTTCAAGCCTTTCGCCACAGCCTTGTAGGCGTCGTTGAAACTGAGGAAGATCTTCACAGTGGCCATGAGATGGCTCCCGTGCGTTGGACCTCACAAGTGTGCGCTGCCTGTGCGACTCAACCATCCCCACGATGACGGACGTCGGCGAACCGCCTCAGCGCTCGGCGATGTAGTGCGCGGTGGTGATGTCCTCGCCGGCCGGCACGAAGGCGCGCACGCGCGCCTCGATCGCCTGGTCGGTCAGGGTCTGCCGCGCGCGCTGGTGCAGGTAGTCGGCCCAGGAGCTGACGATGAAACGTTCGGTGAAGCGTGTCGGATCCGACAGGTCGCGGTAGACGCGCCAGAAGCCGGCGCCGTCGCGCCGGCGCGGCGCGCGCAGTTCGGCGATCACGTCGAGGAAGCTGGCGGCGTGCTCGGCGCGGACGCGGTAGCGGATCTCCACCGCCACCGGGCCGGCCTCGGGGTCGGGTTCGTGGGCGACGAACAGGTCCTCCCAGGGGCGCGCCTGGGTGACGTCGGGCGCCTCGCCCATGCGCAGCGGGTAGCGGCGCGCCAGCAGCGTGCCGGCCAGCATCAGGGCCGCCGCGACGCACAGCACCGGGCGCAGCCCGGCGAGGTCGGACAGCGCACCCCAGATCGCCGAACCGAAGGCGAAGCTGCCCAGGGCACACAGGGTGTGCATGGCCAGCGCACGCGAACGCACCCAGCCCGGCGCACTGGTCTGGGTGGCGGTGTTGAAGGTCGACATCACCGCCATCCAGGCCCCGCCGGCCCCGAGCAGGGCGAGGTAAACCCCCCAGCGCCAGGGCAGCAGCGCCGTCACCAGCATCGCCAGCGCAAACACGATGCAGCCGCCGGTGACCAGGCGCTCCAGGCCGTAGCGCAGCCGCCAGCGGCCGATGACAAAACCCGTCAGCACCGCGCCGGTGCCCATGCAGCCCATCAGGAAGCCGAAGCCGGCCGCACCCATGCCCAGCTGCTGCGCGGCGATCGCCGGCAGCAGGGCCCACAGCGCCGAACCGGCGGCCGAATACGCCACCGTGCGCACCAGTTGCGCATACACCGCGGGCGAATGCCAGGCGAAGCGCAGCGCGCTGAGCATGCCGCCCCACAGGCGTTCGGCCGGCAGACGCGATGGCCGATGAGGTGCCGGCGGGTACCGGCGCACGGCCCAGATCATGAGCAGCACGCCGACGCAGGCGGCGGCGAAGTTGGGGCCCGCGCCGCCGAGCGCATAGACCGCGCCGGCGAAGGCCGGGCCGAGCGCACGCGCCGCGTTGTAGGCGATGCCGACCAGGGTGATGGCCTGCGGCAAGTCGTCGCGCGGCACCGATTCGGCCAGGCCGGTGTTCCACGACGGCGACATCAGGGCCGTGCAGCAGCCGGCGACGAAGATCAGGCTCAGCACCGTACCCGGGCCGGCCCAGCCGAGCAGGCCGAGCACCGCCAGCAGGGCCACCGCCACCGCCTGGGCCCACAGCGCACCGAGCATCAGCCGGCGCCGGTCGGCGATGTCGCCGAGCACGCCGGCCGGCAGCGCGAGCAGGAACATCGGCAGGAAGACCGCGGTCTGGACCAGCGCGGCGAGAAAGGACGAGCCGGTGACCTCGACCATCATCCAGGCCGCTGCCGTGGACTGCATGAAGTTGCCGATGAAGTACAGGCTGCCGCCACCCAGCAGGGTGCGGAAGGCGGGGTTGCGCAGCGTGCTGCGGATTGAAGTGTTGCTCATCGGCTGGACGCCGATTCTGCGGCAGGCCGCATCGGACGGCCTGCGGCGCGCTGACGGCGGGGGTTCGAAGGTCTGCGCCCACCCCTGCCGTCGGTCTGCCGGCGGTCTGCCGGGGGCCCGCCCGGCCGCAGGCGCGGCCCGGTTGCGTGCGCGCTAGGGCGCCGGGTCGGCGCTGGCGAGCCGCAGGCGCAGCGCTGCGGCAATGCGGCGCAGCGTTGCATTGCCGGAGGCTTCGGCGCAGGTGAACACCTGCTGCGCATAGGCGGCGTCGCGGCGCAGGCGCTCAACGTTCACGGCATGGCCTTCGGCCGTCATCAGCCACTTGAAATCGACCAGTTCGACGAGACCGATGTCGCATTCCGGGGGCAGCATGGTGTTCATGGTGACACCCTAACGCCCCAAGCCGGCGGCAGGCTGACGCGCGATTGGAGTGCACACTCCAGAGCATGAGCCCGCCGGGCGGCCCGCAGGGCGAATCCCCGGGGGCGGCAGCCCGAAGGCACCCCATGAGTCCGACACCCCCCTTGACCGCGCTGCATGACCTGGACCGGCAGCTGCAGACCGCCGGCTACGCCGTGCTCGACGCCCAGTCGCTGCGCAGGCTGAGCGGCCTGCAGACCGACGACGCGGCGCGCTGGCAAGCCCTGTGGCACGGGCTGCCGCCCGACCGGCATCTGCGCGACGGCGGCCGCTACCGCTACCGCCGGCACGGCTGTTTTGTCGTCGACGGCGGGCGGGTCGCGCCGGTGGCTCACCGGGCCCACTGGCAGCCACTCGAGTACAACGCCCTGCACGGTGGGCTGGAGCGCTGGTTCGAACCCTTGCCGGCGCAGTTGCTCGCCGATCCGGCCTGGCCGCGGCTGCTGCTGGGCCTGGCCGGCACCGCCGATGCGCTGCGCGGCGCCCGCCAGCCCTGGTTCGTCGAAGCGCACCCCTTTCGCATCGACTGCACCGACGGCATCGGCCGCCCCACGCCCGAAGGGGCGCACCGCGACGGCGTGGACCTGGTGGTGGTGGTGATGGTCGCGCGCGTTGGCATCAAGGGCGGCGAGACCCGGGTCTTCGACGCCCGCGGACCGCAGGGTCTGCGCTTCACGCTGGCCGAGCCCTGGAGCGCGCTGCTGCTCGACGATCAACGCATGATCCACGAAAGCACGCCGATCCAGCCCGCCGGCGAGGCCGAAGCGCCGGCCTGGCGCGACACCCTGGTGCTGACCTACCGGCGCGGCGGCTTCCAGGGGCCGGACGCTCGATAGCATGCATACCATGACACTCGCCATCACCTTCGACGACGTGCGCGCCGCCGCCAACCGCCTGGCCGGCGTGGCGCACCGCACCCCCGTGCTCAGCTCGCGCACCGCCGATCAACGCAGCGGCGCGCAACTGTTCTTCAAGTGCGAGAACCTGCAGCGTGTCGGCGCCTTCAAGTTCCGCGGCGCCTACAACGCGTTGGCGCAGTTCTCGCCGGCGCAGCGGCGCGCCGGCGTGATCGCCTTCAGCTCGGGCAACCACGCGCAGGCGATCGCGCTGTCGGCGCGCCTGCTCGGCATCCCGTCGGTGATCGTGATGCCGCAGGACGCGCCGCCGGCCAAGCTGGCGGCCACGCGTGCCTACCAGGAAGGCCAGCCGGGCAGCGAAGTCATGCTTTACGACCGCTACACCCAGGACCGCGAGACCATCGGCCGTCGGCTGGCCGAGGAACGCGGGCTGACCCTGATCCCGCCCTACGACCACGCCCATGTGATGGCGGGGCAGGGCACGGCGGCGCTCGAACTGGTGGAAGAGGTCGGCGAGCTCGACGCGCTGCTCGTCTGCGTCGGCGGCGGCGGGCTGATCTCGGGCTGCGCGGTGGCCGCCCGGGGTCTGCTGCCGGGCGTCGAGGTCTGGGGCGTCGAGCCCGAGGCCGGCAACGACACCCAGCTCAGCCTGGCGCGCGGCGAAATCGTGCACATCGAGACCCCGCGCACGATCGCCGATGGTGCGCAGACGCAGCACAGCGGCAGGCTGACCTTTCCGGTGATCCAGGCCCTGGTGCGCGGCATCCTCACCGTGCGCGACGAGCAACTCGTGCGCACGATGCGGTTTTTTGCCGAGCGCATGAAGCTGGTCGTCGAGCCCACCGGCTGCCTGGCGGCGGCCGCGGTACTGGAGGGCGAGGCCGATGGTGCGCCGCCCAGGCCGGACTGGCGCGGGCGGCGCATCGGTGTCATCGTCAGCGGCGGCAACGT
>CAZWUR010000021.1:0-18765 GCA_964637205.1 uncultured Rubrivivax sp. | reverse complement strand
GTCGACCTGGCCCGCTACGCCGAGTACCTCGGCAGCTGAGCGAGGTCTCGGCCTACTGCTTGGTTTCGCGGCGCGCCTTGCGCTTGTCGCGCAGCGCGCCGCGCTCGTGCTCGATGGTCCTGGTCTTGCCGTTGGCGCCGGTGACGGTCGTCGTCGAGCCGGTCTCGGTGCGCGTCGTCTCGGCGGTGGCCGAAGCGCCCTTGCTGCCGGTCAGGGTCGAGGTCGAGCCGCCTTCGACGCGCGTGGTCTCGCGCTCGACGGTGCTGCCGTCGCGGCGCGTCGTGGTGGCGCTGGCGCCGTCCTTGCTGCGCTCGAGCGTGCGCTCGCGGGTGTTGCCCTTCTCGCCGGTGAGGCTGGACTCGAGCTTGCCCTTTTCGCGCTCGACCTGGCGCGTGGCGGTATGGCCTTTCGGGCCGGTGACTTCTTTTTCGCGCGCGCCGGCGTCGGTGGCGGCGAAGATCGACAGGGCACCGAACAGGGCGGCGAGCGGGAGCGCGCCGAGTCTCAGCAGGGCCGGGCGGCGGGCGGGGGTGTTGGTCATCGTGGGTTCCTCCAGGGGTGGCGCGCGGTGGCGGGCCAGTGTCTTCAACGCCGAAGTCTGCACGGCGTTGGCCGCCGCCATGTAGGGGAATGTAAAGCTGGCCGGCTCAGGCGTCGCCGGATGTTTCCGGGCGCCGGCCCAGGTGCTGCGGCGAGGTCAGGCCCATCGACACGTAGATGCTGGTCAGCGCCTCGAAACCCAGTTCGGCCGGCTGCACCCAGTCCTGCGGCAGGAAGAGCAGGCCGCCACCCACCGGCACCGGCGCCGTCGGCACGATGACGCCCATATAGGGTCGGCCCTGGATCCACACCGGCTCCGGGGTGGACAGCAGGCCGAGCACGGCCGCACCCGCGGGTTCGCCGTCGCCGGGCGTGCCGCCGAAGTGGCACCACACCGCACTCATCGAATTCATGCCCGGTGCGCCGTCGCGCTGCGACACCAGGCCGACGATGCGCCGGCTCAGGTCGTAGACACTGCGCACCAGGGGGATGCGCTCGAGCACCGCGTCGACGATGCGCGATGCACCGCGCTGCAGCCCGGCCTCGACCAGCAGGCCGAGGCCGAAGACCAGCGCCGCGAGCAGCGCGACGCCGATCGCATAACCCGCGACTTCGGACTGCGAGACGCCCAGACCCACCGCCGCCAGCACGCCGCCGACCGCGCTGTCGGGGCCGAACCAGCGCAGCAGCAGGTTCGCCGCCCACCAGAAGATCGCCAGCGTGGCCGCCAGCGGCAGGGCCGCGAGCAGCCCGGTGACGAAGATGCGCAGCAGGTGGCGGTCGGGCCGGTGGTTCACGTCGTCTTTCGGTCTGCGCGGCGCGGCGCGTCGTGTCGGCCGGGCCGTGCTGGGCTTGCGCCCGGCTACGGGTGATCCCGCCATTATCTCGTCGGGGTGCTGCGATATCGTGGGATGCCTGTCACAGCGCTACCGCAGGGAGCACCGCATGAGCGACAAACCCCGGGCCGAGCCCGACGACAAGGCGGCACGTCAGCGCACGCGCGTGGACGAACTGCTCGCCCTGAAGCCCCCCGGCAGCACCGGCCGCGCGGTGCTCGCCGACGGCTCCGGCCTGGACTACGCGGTCGGCGCGGCCTTCCTGCCGGTGGCCGCCAAGGGCCCCGACGCGGCGCCGCCTGAGGCCGCTGTGATGGCCACCCATTACCTGCTGCAGGGCGCCGAAGCGGCACGGCGGCCGGTGTGTTTCGCCTTCAACGGCGGGCCCGGTTCGGCCTCGATCTGGCTGCACCTGGGCGCGCTTGGCCCCAAGCGCGTGGTCGTGCCCGACGATGCCGGCACCGCGCCGGCGCCGCATGCGGTGGTCGACAACCCGCACACCTGGTTCGAACATTTCGACCTCGTCTTCGTCGACCCGCCGCACACCGGCTGGTCGGTGGCCGCCGGCGAAGATGCGCGCAAGGCGCTGCTGTCGGTGGACGGCGACGTCGCCGCGCTGGCCGAGGTGATCCGCGTCTGGCTGACCCGCCACCGGCGCTGGGGCTCGCCGGTCTTCCTGGCCGGCGAAAGCTACGGCACGACGCGCGTGGCGGCGCTGGCCGACGCCCTGCAGGCCGCCGGCGTGCAGCTCGACGGGCTGGTCCTGGTGTCCTGCGCGATGGACCTGCAGAGCATCGACTTCGCGCATGGCAACGACCTGCCCTATGCCCTGTTCCTGCCTGCCCTGGCAAATGCCGCGCAGTACCACGGCCTGCTCAAGGGTGCGCCGGGCGCGTCGCCGCAGGCCGCGCGCGCCGCGGCCGAGGCCTTCGTTGCCGACGACTACGTCGTGGCGCTGCATGCCGGGGCGCGCCTGTCGCACGACCGGCGTGTGCGCATCGCTCGCCGGGTCGCCGAACTGACCGGACTGCCGCGCGCGCTGGTGGAGGAGAAGAACCTGCGCATCGGCGATCAGACCTTCTTCTTCGAGGCCCTGCGTGCGCAGGGCCGCATCGTCGGCCGGCTGGACGCGCGCGGCACCGGCCCGATGGCGGCCAGCCGCACGCGGGACTGGGAGTTCGACCCCGGCATCGAGGCCATCGTGCCGGCCTACACGATGGCCGGCATGGCCTGGTTTGCCGAGGCGCTGGGGCTGGAGCACGACACGCGCTACGAGGTGCTGAGCCACGACACGCACAAGCAGTGGAACTGGTCGCGCGGCGACAGCCGCGGCAACGGCTTCACGAGCACCGCCCCCGAGTTGTCCCGCGCCCTGCGGCGCAACCCGCTGCTCAAGGTGCTGGTGGCCAGCGGCCGCTACGACCTGGGCACGCCCTACAGCGCCAGCGACTGGTCGCTGGCCCAGCTCGACGTGCCGGCCGAGGTGCAAACGCGCATCACCCACCGCTACTACGACGCCGGGCACATGATGTACACCCGTGCCGCCGAGCTCAAGCAGCTGAAGGCCGACCTCGCGAGCTGGTTGCAGGCCTGACGAGGCCCCGGCCTCGCGCAGCGGCGCGCGCAACAGGGGCCGAACAGGCGCCGAAAAGGCGCCGATCAGTCGGCGGCGTCGGCGTCCGGCCCGGACAGGTCGACCGTGCTCGTCCAGTCGGCCGTGCGCAGCGCCTTGGCCAGCGGCGTCGCCACCGACGCCATGGCTGCGGTCTGCACCTGGCGCGCCAGCGAAGTCAGGGCCGGGGAGATGTCCCAGTCGGCCACGAGGTGGCCGAAGAGTCGGTCCTTGCGCCGCTCGAGTGCCAGATCCATGGCCCGGCTCAACGGCAGCTCCGGCCGCAGACCGGCGCGGTCGACGATGCGCAGCAGGGCCATCCAGCCGGTGTCGTGCAGCAGGCCGGCGAGGAAGCCGGCGAAGCGGTCACCGCCGTCGCGCGCCAGCAGATCGGCACAGAGCATCGACTTGTATTCGGCGCGCTGCCACAGGCGCGCTGCGGCGCGTGCGCTCAGGCCGTCGCCCTGGGCCTGGAAGACCGGCTTGAGCAGCACGCGGGCCATCGCCGCATGCAGGCCGTCGATGCCGATGCGATCGAGCGCGGACTCGAGGGTGTCCACCGGCTGCGCGCCGTAGAACGGGCTGCGCGCGACGCGCAGCACCTCGGCCGACAGCGACAGGTCCTTCAGCACCTGCTGCGCCAGGGCCGCGCGCTGCGGGGTCTCCTGACGCATCAGGGCGAGCAACTGGGGGATCACCGCGGCGGCGCGCGGCAGCAATCCGGCGTTCAGCGGCGTAGCGGCGATCTGCCGGTCCAGCGCCTGCAGCAGCTGCTTTTCTGCGGTCGTCGCGGGGGCCTGCAGCGGCGCCGGGCCATCCAGCAGCCAGCTCAAGGTGCTGACCGACGGCAGCGCCGGCGCGACCTGCACCGCCGGCGCGGGCTGCGCCGGGTTCGCCGCGGCCGCGGGGGGCGGTGGTTGCGGCGCTGGCGCGCGCCGAAACGAACTCAGCCAGCTGAGCATGGGGGTCCTGTCGACATCGTCCAGTGGGTTTGAACCCGGCGCCTGTGGCACCGACCTGGATTCTTTATCGGCGCCTGCCTTGTCGACTTGAACCGAGGCCCGGTCCATGCGTGCGCTCCGACTTGCAGCGCGGACCGGCGCGCCTGGGGCTCAGGCCTGGCGCACGTCGCTCACCGGCTCGTCGCCGAAGTCGGCGCGCGCCAGGAAACGCAGCACCTTGGCCGCGGCGGCCTCGGGGCTGTCGAGCCGGCCCTCGGTCTTGAAGGCCTCGAAGGCGGCGCCGTCCGGGAATCGGCTGCGGTCGGCGCCACGCAGCTGAACCTGCATGTCGGTGTCGATGATGCCGGGGGCCAGCGAGACGATGCGCGCGCCGCCGGGCCGGGCGCTCTCCTCGAGCGCCACCGCGCGCGAAAAATGGTCCATGCCGGCTTTCACTGCGCAGTAGCTGGCGCTGCCGGCCATCGCGCGGCGGCCCAGGCCCGAGGAGATGTTGAGGATGCGCCGGTCGCAGCCCCAGTCGGCGGTGGCGCGCAGAAAGGCGGCGCTGAGCAGCAGCGGGGCTTCGAGGCCCACGCGCACGGCGTTCGACAGATCGGCCGCTGCGGCGTCGCGCAGCGGTGCCGGCTCGCTGAGTGCCGCGGCGTTGTTGATGAGCACGGCATCGGCCTTGGGCTGTGCGCCCAGCCAGGCCGCCAGGCGCTGCGCCGCCGCCGGGGCATCGGCCAGGTCCTGCGACCAGGCGCTGAATGTGGCGCCGCGTTCGCTGGCCAGCGCGGCGAGCGCGGCATCGCTGCGCCGGGCGATGGCCAGCACATGCTGTCCGGGTTGCAGCAGTTGCGCGGCGATGGCGCGCCCGAGTCCGCGCGAGGCGCCGGTGACGATGAAGAGTTTCATGGCCGCAGCCTATCCGATGTCGAAGGGGGCCGGGCTGTGCAGATGCACCGGCCGCCCATGCTCGGGGTGCGACAGCGCCAGCGCCGTGGCATGCAGCAGCAGACGCGGACCGGCCGTACCGTACAGATCGTCGCCGACGATCGGGTGGCCGATGGCCTGCAGATGCACGCGCAACTGATGCGAGCGCCCGGTGACGGGCTGCAGTTCGACGAGGCAGCGGTCGGCCCGCCGCCGCAGCACGCGCCAGCGGGTCAGGGCCGGGCGGCCGTGCAGCGCGTCGACCTGCTGTCGCGGCCGGTTCGGCCAGTCGGCGGCCAGGGGCAGGGTCACTTCGCCGGCGTCGTCGGCGAGCGAACCTTCGACCACGGCGAGATAGGTCTTGTGCACCCGTCGGGTCTCGAAAGCACGGCCGAGCCGGCGCTGCGCCTGGGCGCCGCGCGCCATCACGAACAGGCCCGAGGTGGCCTGGTCGAGCCGGTGCACGACCAGCGCGTCGGGCCACAGCGCCTGCGCGCGCGCCGACAGGCAGTCGGGCTCGGTGCGCCCGGGCACCGACAGCAGGCCTTGCGGCTTGTCGAGCACAAGCAGATGCGCATCGATGTACACGGGCAACATGCCCGCATCGTAGGCGTTGACAGGCCGGGGCCGGACGCGCAGAGTGACGCTCCTTCATCACCCACGCCACAGGAGGTTGCCATGGTCACGATGGTCCTTGCCCCCCTGTCGGCTCCGGTCCCGCACGCGGCCTGAGGCACTTCGGTCGCAGCCAGCGACCGGCGCCGACTTCCCCCTCGACGTTGCCGATCCCTGCCGGGATCGGCCCCGGCATGTGCATGCCCACGTTTCACGGAAGTTCGACGCAACCATGTTGCCTGACACCCAAGCCGCCGCACTCGCGGCGATCGGCCTCACGCCGGCCCTGCGCCGGCACATTCAAGCCCTGGGCCTGCCGCCGACGGCCCCCTTCCTGCGCCGGGTCACCGAAGTCCAGCGCGACGCCCTGACCCTGCACGACGGTGAACACGAGCACCCGGCACGCCTGTTGCCGGCCCTGCACCTGAGCCATCCGCCGCACGACGGCCTGGCCGTCGGCGACTGGGTGCACGCCGCGCGCGACGTGTACGGCCGCTGGTGGGTGCATGCCTGCGTGCCGCCGCTGAACCAGCTCGCGCGCCGCCAGCATGACGGGCGGCAGAAGTCGGTGCGCGCCGTCATCGTCAGCAACGTCGATACGGCGCTGCTGGTGATGGGGCTGGATCATGACTTCAATCTGCGTCGGCTGGAGCGCTACCTGGCGCTGGCGCGGCTGTCGGCGGTCGAGCCGGTGGTGGTGCTGACCAAGGCCGACCTGTGTGACCCGGTCTATGCCGAACGCCGCCTGCAGGAGGTCTGTGCGGCGCTGCCGCCCGGCCTGGATGCGCTGGCGCTGGACGCCACCGGCGACGAAGCGCGCAGCGCGCTGGCGCGCTGGACCCTGCCCGGCCACACCCTGGTGCTGCTCGGCTCCAGCGGCGCCGGCAAGAGCACGCTGACGAATGCGCTGCTCGGTGAACATCGGCAGGACACCGGTGCGAGCCGCGCCGGCGACAGCCGGGGCCGCCACACCACCACCGCGCGCAGTCTGCATGCGCTGCCCGGCGGTGCCTGCATCATCGACACCCCGGGGCTGCGCACCTTGCGCCTGGATGCCGATGTGGCGACGCTGTCGGGCGTCTTCGACGAGATCGCGCAGGGCGCGCTGCACTGCCGCTTCCGCGACTGCCGACACCAGGGCGAACCCGGCTGCGCGGTGCGCGACCAGGTGGCGCCCGAGCGCCTGCGCAACTTCCACAAGATGGCGCGCGAACTGCAGCGCGACGCGATGAGTGCCCTGCAGCGCAAGGAACAGCGCCAGCAGTGGAAGTCGCGCCACCGGGCGGCGCGCGAACGCGACCGCGACAAGCGCGGTGACGGGCCCTGACAAGGGGCGGCTCAGCCGTCGATGCCGAGGAAGGCCTTCACCGGCAGCACACTGGCGGCGGGGTCTTCTTCCTGCGGCACATGGCCGAGGGTCTCGAACATCACGCGCCGGCTGCCCGGGATGCGGCGCTCGAAGCCGGCCGCGGCGGCGGGCGCGATGACCCGGTCCTTCGCGCCCCAGAGGATCAGCGTCGGCTGGCGGATCGTCGCCACCGCGTCGGCGTGTTCGCCGGGCCGGTACTGCTGCAGGCGCTGGCGCAATGCAGCGCGGTTGCCGTCGCGCAGGGTCAGCTCGAAATAGCGGTCCACCTCTTCGTCGGTGATGCGCTGCGGGTCGGCGTAGGCCGTGACCAGGCCCTGCACCACCATCGCGCGCGGCAGCAGCCATTCGACGATCTTGCCGAGCCCCGGCAGGCGCGCGATCCGCCAGCCCAGGGGCAGTTGCTGGATCGAATCCGGCAGGCCCGCGGCGTCGACCAGGATCAGCTGCTCGACGCGCTGCGGCGCCAGCGTCGCGACACGCCAGGCGATGCGACCACCCAGCGAGTTGCCGCCGAGCACCACCCTCGAGAGCTGCAGCCGGTCGAGCACGGCGAGGGTGAAGCGGGCGTCGTCGTCGAGGCCGTAGCGGCCGTCGGCGCGCGGCCCGGTGAGGCCGAATCCGGGCAGGTCGAAGCTGATCACGCGCCGGGTCTTCGACAGCTCGGCTTCCCAGCCGGCCCAGGTGTGCAGGCTGGCCGAGGTGCCGTGCAGGAGCACGATCGGCAGCCGGTCGCTGCGCGGGCCGACGTCGCGCAGATGCACGAGCTGGCCGTCGAGGTCGATGAACTGCGAAGGCGGCGGCGCCCAGCGCGCCACCAGGGACTCGACCGGGCGGTCCGGCGCACGCGACAGCGCCAACCCCACCGCGGTCAGCATCAGCAGGATGCCGATGGCACGCCTGAGCCAGGTCATCGGCGCACCTGCAAAGACAGCCAGATCATGCCGGCCAGTGTAGGCCGGCCGCGCATCAGTCCTTGGTCAGGGTGATGCCGGTGTGCAGCACCGTCATCGTGCCGTCGCTGCGCGGCGCCACCTGGCCGCCGTCGTCGAGCCGAAGTTCGGTGACGCCGGTGGACAGCCAGCGCTCCTGACCGTCGTGCACGCTGTCGTCGCGCCGCATGCGCTCGTAGGCGCAGACCTTGTAGGCCTTGCCGTCACTGCCCTGGGCGGGAAAGGTTTCGAGGAGCTGGAGTTTCAGGTCCATCGTGGTCTCCTGGTGAAAGGGTTCTACGGGACCCGGCCCCATGACCGGGATCCGGCCGATCCTACGCAGATTGTGGCGCGCCTGCCCATGCCAGGGATCAAGCCCGACGGCCTCCTAGAATGCCCCGATGGCCTTCGTCCACCTGCGCACCCACAGCGAATATTCGGTCGTCGACGGCACCCTGCGGGTCGCTGATGCGGCCCGCGCCGCGGCCCGTGACGGCCAGCCGGCGCTGGCCATCACCGACCTGAACAACTTGTTCGGCGCGATCAAGTTCTACAAGGCCTGCCGCGGCCAGGGCGTCAAGCCGATCATCGGCGCCGACCTGTGGATGGAGCCGGACGTGGCCGGCGGCAGCGCCACCCGGCTGCTCGTCCTGGTGCAGGACCGGGGCGGCTACCTGAACCTGTGCCGGCTGCTGGCCCGGGCCTGGACGGAAAACACGCAGCGCAGCACGGCATGGCTGAAGTGGGACTGGCTGCAGACCCTGGGCGACGGCCTGATCGCCCTGTCCGGCGCCGACCTCGGCGCGGTCGGACAGGCCCTGCTGGCCGGCGACCAGGAACGTGCCCGGGGCATGGCGCAGCGCCTGGCCGCGCTGTTCCCCGGCCGCTTCTACCTCGAACTGCAGCGTGCCGGGCTGCCGAACCACGAGCTCCAGGTGCGCGCGGTGGTGCCGCTGGCCGCCGAACTCGGCCTGCCGGTGGTGGCCACGCACCCGGTGCAGTTTCTCGAGCCCGACGATTTCGACGCCCACGAAGCGCGCGTCTGCGTCGCCGAGGGCGAACTGCTGGCGAACCCCAAACGTGTACGTCGCTTCACGCGCGAGCAGTGGTTCCGGCCAGCGGCGCAGATGCAGGCCCTGTTCGCGGATGTGCCGTCGGCGCTGGCCAACACCCTGGAGATCGCGCGCCGCTGCAACCTGAGCCTGGTGCTCGGCCAGTCGCAGCTGCCGGACTTCCCGACCCCCGACGGCAGCCCGATCGAGGACTATTTCCGGCGTGCGTCGCAAGACGGTCTGGAGCGGCGGCTGCTGCACCTGTACCCGGATGCGGCCGAGCGCGAGCGGCAGCGGCCGGCCTATGCGCAGCGCCTGGCCTTTGAGCTCGACACCATCGTGACGATGGGCTTCCCGGGCTACTTCCTGATCGTGGCCGACTTCATCAGCTGGGCCAAGGCCAACGCCTGTCCGGTGGGGCCGGGGCGGGGTTCGGGCGCGGGTTCGCTGGTCGCCTACGTGCTGTCGATCACCGACCTCGACCCGCTGCGCTACCAGCTCCTGTTCGAGCGCTTCCTGAACCCGGACCGGGTCTCGATGCCCGACTTCGACATCGACTTCTGCCAGGGCAACCGCGACCGCGTCATCGACTACGTCAAGAACAAGTACGGGCGCGACGCGGTGAGCCAGATCGCCACCTTCGGCACCATGGCGGCCAAGGCGGCGCTGCGCGACGTCGGCCGCGTGCTCGGCATGGGCTACGGCCATGTCGACAGCATCGCCAAGCTGATCCCGGCGCCGCCGGGCAAGACGGTGACCCTGGCCAGGCTGCCCGCCGAGCCCGACGCTGGCCTGATCTACGCGCGCAAGGAGGCGCCTGAGCTCGAACAGCGCGAGGCCGAGGACGAGGAGGTGGCCGAACTGCTGGCCCTGGCCACGCGCGTCGAGGGCATCACGCGCAACATCGGCATGCATGCCGGCGGGGTGCTGATCGCGCCGGGCCGGATCACCGACTTCTGCCCGCTGTACCAGCAGCCCGGCAGCGACAGCGCGGTCAGCCAGTTCGACAAGGACGACGTCGAGGCGATCGGCCTGGTGAAGTTCGACTTCCTGGGCCTGGCCACGCTGACCATCCTGGAACTGGCCAAGGACTTCATCGTCGCGCGCCGGCCCGAGCATCGCGACTTCGCCTACGAGAACCTGCCGCTGGACGACCCGCGGGTCTACAAGCTGTTCGCCGACGGCCTGACCGAAGCCGTATTCCAGTTCGAATCGCGCGGCATGCAGGGCATGCTGCGCGAGGCCCGGCCGAGCCGCTTCGAGGACCTGATCGCTCTGGTGGCGATGTATCGCCCCGGCCCGATGGAGAACATCCCGACCTTCTGCGCGCGCAAGAACGGCACCGAGTCCGTGGCCTACCCGCATCCCTTGCTCGAGCAGGTGCTGGGCGAGACCTATGGCGTGATGGTCTACCAGGAGCAGGTGATGCAGGCCGCGCAGCTGCTGGGCGGCTACACGCTCGGCGGCGCCGACCTGCTGCGCCGCGCGATGGGCAAGAAGAAGGCCGAGGAGATGGCCAAGGAGCGCGGCAAGTTCCGCGCCGGCGCGGGTGACAAGGGCATCGACGAGGCCAAGGCCGACGAAGTCTTCGACCTGATGGAGAAATTCGCCGGCTACGGCTTCAACAAAAGCCACGCCGCGGCCTACGCGCTGCTCGCCTACCACACGGCCTGGATCAAGGTGCATAACACGGCCGAGTTCTATGCGGCCAACATGACCGTCGAGCAGGACGACACCGACAAGCTCAAGGTGCTGATCGACGACGCCAGGCTGTTCGGTGTGGCCTTCGAGCCGCCGGATGTCAACCGCGGGGTGCACCGCTTCGAGCCGGTGCCGGGCCGCGACGGCGACAAGCTCATCCGCTACAGCCTGGCCGCCATCAAGGGCAGCGGTGCGAGTGCGATCCAGGCCATCGTCGCAGCGCGCGAAGGCGCCGACGGCGGTGGCGGCGGGCCCTTCCGCAGCCTGTTCGACTTCGCCGCGCGCGTCGATCGCAAGGCGGTCAACAAGCGCGCCGTCGAGGCCCTGATCAAGGCCGGCGCCTTCGACGCCGTGCACGCGGATCGCGCCAGTCTGCTGGCCAGTGTCGGTCTGGCCTTCGACTGGGCCGATGCGCAGGAGGCCAACGCCTTGCAGGGCGGCCTGTTCGACTTCGGCGATACGCATGGCTCGAGCCAGCAGGAGCCGGCCCTGGTGGCGGCCGAACCCTGGAGCGTCAAGGAGCGGCTGATGCTGGAGAAGTCGGCGCTCGGCTTCTTCCTGTCCGGCCATCTGTTCGACCAGAGCCGTGACGAGGTGCGCCGCTTCTGCCGCCGGCCGATCGCCGATCTGCAGAAGTCGCGCGAACCGCAATTGGTGGCCGGCATCGTCGGCGAGGTGCGCATCGTCAACGGCAACCGCGGCCGGCTGGCCATCTTCAGGCTCGACGACGGCAGCGAAGGCATCGATGCCGTGGCCGGCGAAGAGCTGCTCGAGCAGCACCGCGAGACCCTGCGCGAGGACGAACTGCTGATCGTGCAGGGCAATGCGCAGCCCGACCGCTTTGGCGGCGGCCTGCGCCTGAACGTCAACGCGATCTGGGACCTGGCGGCAGCGCGCGCGCGCTTCGGCCGCTTCCTGGCCGTGAAGGCGCCCGGCCTGCGGGGCGCCGCGCCGCTGGCCGAGCTCGTGAAGACCTGGCCGGCGCGGCGCATCGAGAGCGAGCATGGCGAGGCGCTGCAGGGTCTGCCGGTGCGGCTGCGCTTGCGGCGGGACGCCGCCGCCGCCGAGCTGGACCTGGACCTGGGCGCTGCAGGCCGCTTCTGGCCGAGCGACGAGGCCCTGCTGCGCTGGCGCCAGCTGGCCGGCGGCGAAGTCGATGTCGTCTACGAGGCCGGCGCAGGCGGGTAAGGTTTTGTGACGCCGACAACCGGCGGGCGCGACGGGGCGTTGAACCGGCATCGATTGCCTGGAGAAGCCCCGATGAAGTTCCGAACCCTGTCCGCCGCCGTGGCCCTGATGGCCGGCGTGGTCGTGCCCGCCCAGGCTGCCAACATCGACGTCGGCGTGTCGATCGGCATCAGCCAGCCCGGTGTCCATGGCCGCATCGACATCGGCCGCTACCCGCAGCCGCAGCTCATCTACAGCCAGCCGGTGATCGTGACGCCGCCGCGCATCGTCGTCGTGCGGCCGCAGCCGGTCTACATGTGGGTGCCACCCGGCCACCGCAAGAACTGGCGCAAACATTGCCAGGCGTATGGCGCCTGCGGCACCCCGGTCGTCTTCGTGCGTGACGACGGGTACCCGCAGCAGGTCTACGTCCAGGGGCAGCGGCGCGCAAAGGGCTACGGCAGGGGCCACGACCACCACGACGACGACTGAGCAAGCACTTTCGTGACGCCGCGCGGCGACCGTAACATGCGGGGGTGCATGAAACGCCGCTCACGGGCCTGATCCTCTCCGGCGGCGGTGCGCGCGCGGCCTACCAGGTGGGTGTGCTGCAGGCCCTGGCCGCGATGCGCCGCGACTGCCTGGGCGACGATGCGCGCAACCCCTTCGGCATCCTCTGCGGCACCTCGGCCGGTGCGCTCAACGCCGCGGCGCTGGCCTGCCATGCCGACCACTTCGACCGCGCCGTCGACCGCATCGCCCAGGTCTGGGCCGGTTTCCATGCCGAGCAGGTCTACCGTGCCGACTCGATCGGCGTGCTGCGCAGTGGCGCGCAATGGCTGACGATGCTGTCGGTGGGCTGGGTGCTCGCCCGCTGGCGGCGCGCCAAGCCCAAGTCGCTGCTCGACAATGCGCCGCTGGCGCGCCTGCTCGAACGCATGGTGCCGCTGCAACGGCTGCCGCAGATGCTGAGTTCGCGCCATGTGCAGGCGCTGGCGGTGAGTGCCTCGAACTACAGCAGCGGCGAGCACATGACCTTCTTCGAGTCGGCCGCGCCCGATCCGGGCTACGAACGTTCGCAGCGCATGGCGCGTCCGACGCGGCTGAGCACCGAACATCTGATGGCCTCGGCGGCAATCCCCTTCGTCTTTCCGGCGCAGCGCCTGGTGCATGGCGGGCAGTCGGGCTGGTACGGCGACGGCACGATGCGCCAGACGGCGCCCATTTCACCGGCCATCCACCTCGGGGCGCAGCGGCTGGTGATCATCGGTGTCGGCCGCCTGCAGGAGCCGCCGGGGCGCGTGGTGGCCGACGCCGGCTACCCGACGCTGGCGCAGATTGGTGGCCATGCCATGTCGAGCATCTTCCTCGACGGCCTGTCGACCGACATCGAACGCATGGAGCGCATCAACCGCACGCTGGCGTTGCTGACCCCCGAGCAGCGGCTGGCCACGCCGCTGAAGCCGATCGAGGCCCTCGTCATCGCGCCCAGTCAGCGCATCGACGACATCGCGGCACGCCATCAGCAGGATCTGCCGCGCCCGGTGCGCGCGCTGCTGCGCGGGGTCGGCTCGTCGAGCAGCCGCAACGACATGCGCGGCGCGGCACTGTCGAGCTACCTGCTGTTCGAAGCACCGTTCACGCGCGAGCTGATGGCGCTCGGCGTCGCCGACACCGAGGCCCGCCGCGCCGAGGTACTGGCCTTCTTCGGCTGGGTCAGGCCAGCGCCGCGGCGAATCGACTGACGGCCTCGGCCAGATGCGCCGGGTCCAGCCAGCGCAGCACCAGCACCATGTCGTGGTCCGGTTCCACCCACACCAGCTGACCGCCGGCGCCGAGCATGAACAGGCTGTGCGTCGAGGCGCCCGCAAAGGCGCGTCCGTTGCGGTTCAGCCAAAGCAGCAGGCCGTCGCGCTGTGCGATGCCGGCGAGCAGGGCGAAATAGGTCTTGGCGACGTTGAAGGTCAGGTCGGCGCGACCGGGCTCGCCCCAACGGACGAGCGGCTCACCGCGCTGCCAGAGCACGCCCGACTGCGGCCCGCGCTCGTGCACCGGCCCGCGCAGGCGGTTGAAGGGCGGCGGATCGTCATGGTGCACGCCCCAGGGGGCAGCGCCGGGCGGCGCCGGGTCCGCCGGACGTCGCGGCCAGGGTGTCTCGTGGGCCTGGGCGCAGGCGATCGCAGCGTCGAAGGCAGGCGTCATCGGGGGCAGGCAAGGGCACCGTCGTCCAACGGCCGGCCCATCCTGGGCGAGGGTGGAGGGCTTGGCGCCCGGGCCGACAATGCGGCCGTGCAGCACCTCCCGTCCCGGGCACGCAAGCCGTGCCGATGATGTCGCGGCCGCAGCGTCGTCTGGCCTGGCTGCTGGCGGCCAACCTCGCGGTGGCCCTGCTGGTGGCCGCGCTGGTCGCGCTTGTGCTCGGCGACAGTCGCCGGCTGCACCGCCAGCGTGCGCTCGACGCCGTCGACAGCCTGGCGCAAAGCGTGGCCCACAACGTGGCCGCCGAGATGTCGGCGGTCGACCAGGCGCTGCGCCAGCTGCGCATCGCCGCCGAGCGCCGCGACGCGCTGCGCGTCGCCGACACGGTGGCCGATCTGGGCCGCATCCTGCCGGCCGCCCAGCGCCTGCGTGCCCTGCCGGTGGCGGCGCTCGAACCCGCGCTGCGCGCGGGCGGCCCGGGTGATGAGCTGCACCTGAGCGGGCCGCGCGACGCCGGCCAGGGCCGCTGGCTGCTCGAGCTCGCACGCCTGCCCCGCGAGGGCAGCGCCGCCGACGCGCCCGCGGTGGTGGCCGAATACGAGACCGCACGCTTCGAGCGGCTGTTTGCCGAGCTCGGCCTGGGGGGCCGCAGCGCGGTCTCGCTGCGCCTGCTCGACCTGACCCTGGTGGCGCGCTACACCGACCCGCCACAGCCGCGCAGCGGACTGGGCACGCGCTCCACCTCGGGTGAACTGATCGCGGCCCTTGCCGTCGCTCCCGATGCGGGCACCTATATCGCGACAACCGCGCTCGACGGCGTCGAGCGGGCGAATGCCTATCGCCGGGTGCCCGGTCTGCCGATGCTGGTGCTCGTCGGGCTGGCCACCGACGACTATCTGATGACGTGGGAGCGTGAGGCGGCGAATGCGGTCACCCTGGCGCTGCTCGCGATCGGGGTCGTGGTCGGTGCCTCGACCCTTGCCCATCTGGCCTGGCGGCGCGACGACCAGCGCCGCCGCCTGCTCGACGCCGGGCAGGCCCGGCTGCGCGGGCTGCTGGTCACGGTCAGCGACGGCCTGCACGTGCTCGACCGCGACGGCTGGCTGGTCGAGTTCAGCGATGCCTTCGCCAGCATGCTCGGCGAAACGCGGGAATCCCTGGCCGGCGCGCATGTGATGCGCTGGGAGCGACGTTACCCCGCCGGCCAGATCGACCATGTGCTGCGCAGCTTCGCGGTCGGTCAGCGCCTGGCCTTTGCGTCGCTGTTCCAGCGCCGCGACGGCAGCCTGATCGACGTCGCCGTGACGGCCAGCGGAGAGCGCATCGACGCTCGCGATCTGCTGATCCTGTCCGCGCGCGACGTCACCGAGGCGAAGCAGGCGCTGCGGCGCCTGCGGGCCAGCGAGGCCTTGCTTGAGCGCACCGGGCGCATCGCCGGTGTCGGCGGCTGGGAGCTGACGCCTGGGTCGGGTCGCTTCGAGCTGACGTCGCAGGCCAAGCGCCTGCTCGGCCTTGATGACGGGGCGCCTGCCACGCTGCGGCGCTGCCTTCGGCGCCTGCCGCCCGATCAGCGTCGGCTCCTGCTGCACGAGATCAGGGCGGCGCTGCGTGCCGGGCGCGGCTGGGATCTGGAACTGCACACCGAGGGGGCGAAAGCACGCGGCCTGTGGCTGCACTTTACCGGCGAGCGCGTCAACGGCCCGGACGGCGCGACGCGGCTGGCCGGTGCGATCCGCGACGTGACGGAGCGCCACGAAGGCACGGCCAAGCTGCAGCGTGAGCAGGCCCTGCGCCGGCGGCTGGAGCAGCAGTCCGTGGCCCAGGCCGAGTTGCTTCGCGAGCGCGGCGAGATGCTGGACGTGCTGGCCCACGAGGTGCGACAGCCCCTAAACAACGCTTCGGCGGCGATGCAGAGTGCGCTGGCGAGTCTGCGCGATGCGGGCGAGCAGGCTGCGGCACCGCGCCTGCTGCGCGCGCAGGCGGTGCTCGGCCAGGTCATCGCCCGCCTGGACAACAACCTGGCCGTGGCCACCCTGCTCGCCCGCCAGGGATCGGCACAGCGCGAAGACACCGAGCTCGACACCCTGCTGGCGGTGACGATCGCCGACATGCCGGCGGCCGAACGCCCGCGCATCGAGATCCAGCGCGAGAGTGCCGCGCGCACCGTCTCGATCGACATGAGCCTGATGCGTCTGGCCTTGCGCAATCTGCTGTCGAACGCGCTGAAGTACAGCCGGCCGGGCACTCCGGTGACGGTTCGCATCGCCGATTCGGACGCGCCGCTGGGGCTCGTCATCGACGTCATCGACCGCGGCTGCGGCATCGAACCCGGCTTGCGCGAGCATGTCTTCGACCGCGGCGCGCGCGGGCGGCACACCGCGGGCGCCGAACATGGCCTGGGCCTGTACATCGTGCGCCGGGTGATGGAACTGCACGGCGGCCAGGCGCGCCTGCTGCGCACCGACGACAGCGGCACGACGATGCGCCTGCTGGTGGCCGAAATGGCCGACGATTGAGATCGTGCGCGGCCGCGCGCGAGGTTCAGCCCGGCCGCAGCGGTGCCTTGAAGACGTAGCCAACGCGCGAGCGCGACTGCAGCGGCACCAGCACCGGCGTGGCGCGTTCGATGCGGCGGCGCAGGCGGTAGATCGTGGCGTTGAGCCCGTCGGCGCTGTCGCCCTCCGCATCGCGCCCGAGGCGCTGACGCAGCGCCTCCCGGCTGACGACCTCGCCGTCGGCCGAAAGGAAACACTCCATCAGCATCATGTCGGCCTCGGACAGGTCGACCCGCGCGCCGTCCGGTGCGATGAGCTGGCGGGCGCGCTGGTCGAGCCGCCAGACGGTCTGCGCCGCACTCGACGCCTGGATGCGGCGCTGCACGGCCTGGATGGCCAGCGCGACCTGCTCGAACTGCACCGGCTTGGCCAGGTACATGTCGGCCCCGGCCGTGATCACCTGACGAAAGACGTCGGGCGCCAGCCGACCGGAGACGACGAGCAGGCCGGCGTCGGTGCGCCGGCGCAGGACCTTGATCAGCTCGGCACCGTCGACGCCGGGCAGCATCAGGTCGAGCACATAGAAGTCGTAGCCGTAGGGCTCGTGGTGCGCCAGCAGATCGTTGCTGTCGGCAAACACGTCGACCCGGGCCTGGCGGTCGCGCAGGTACTGCGCAAGGAACTCGGTGTACTCCGGGTCGTCGTCGACCAGGGCAACGCTGAGGGCCAGCGAGCCGACGGCTTCAGGGGCGGATGGTGTGGGCATGGCCGTGATTGAATCACATGCCAAAGGCCCCACTTCTCGATGATGGTGCCGGATCCACGCACGGTCGGCGCCGATATGCGCAGATGTGCATATCGAGCTGAGTTCTGATGACGTGCGTGGAAACCGGCTGGGCGCCGGTCAGCGCGGGGCCTGGCGCGCATACGGCGCGTCGGCCACGGTGAGGCCGGCGGTGCTGAGCTTGGCCGCGCTGCCGGGGCCGACGCCACGCACACGCTGGATCAGGTCGGCCCAGGTCTTGAAGGGCGACTTCTGGCGTTCGGCCAGGATGCGCGCCGAGAGCGCGGTACCGACGCCGGGCAGGGCCTCGAGTTCGGCCTGGCTGGCGCGGTTGACGTCGACGGCGGCAAAGGCGCTCAGCGAAGCGGCGGCGAGCAGGGCAGCGATGAAGGTGCGAAACATGTGGATCTCCTGGTGGGCCCGTGGCGATGTGCAGCGGGTTGATCGGCATTCTTCGCAACCCGGTGCCGGTCGACCATCGCCTTGTGGGCGGCCTCCGTGCCGGGGCCCCCGGGCGGGGGAGTGGAGCGGCCAGGCGCCGCAGCGCGGCTTACTGCTGCTCGAGCGGCCGCGGCGGGTAGGTGTCCCAGCCCTGGCAGCCTGGGCATTGCCAGAAGTAGTGGTGAGCCTCGAAACCGCAGGCGGCGCAGCGGTAGCGCTGCAGCGGCGAGGCCGCGCGCTGCACCGCGGCCTGCAGGCGCTGGCGCGTGTCCGGCCGCCAGCGGCCGCTGTCGATCGCCAGGACTTCGGCTGCTGCGCCCAGACTGGGCTGGCGTTCCAGATGGGTCAGACGGCGCCCGATGCCTTCGGAGGTCGGCGCCGAGGTGGCTCCCTCCGCCGGGGGATCGGGGTCAAGTCGGTCCAGCGCGCGCAAGGTTTCCAGCCGCGGCTCATGTTCGTAGGCGTCGAGCAGGGCACGGCGTGCCGAGTCGCGCTGGCCTGCGGCGGCGGCCGCGCGCGCATGGTCCTCGGCCACAAGGGCGAACAGGGCCGGGTCGTGCAGGCGGACCGCGTCCCAGGCCGCGAGTGCCGCGGCGGCATCGCCGGCCTGCCAGGCGCGCTGACCGGCCAGCAGCAAGGGGCGCGGCGCCTGCGGTGCGACGCGGCGTGCCTCGGCCAGAGCCTGACGCGCGGCGTCCGGCTGGCCCGCTGCGTCGGCCTCCAGGGCCTGTTCGCAGCGGTAATGCGCGATCCGGGTGGCAAAGGAGCCGCCGCCGCGCTGCTCGAGTTCGGCCGCCGTCGCTGCGGCCTGGGTCCAGTCGCGAGAGCGCTCGAACAGCGCCAGCAGCGCCAGCCGCGCTTCGTCCTCGTAGGGCGTGCCCAGCAGGGCCTGCCAGGCGGCCTCGGCGCGGTCAAAGAGGCCGGCCCTGGCGAAGTCCTGCGCCAGCGCGTGCTGGGCGCGGTCGCGGTCCGCGGGCCCGAGGTCGGCGCGCGACAGCAGGTGCTGGTGCACACGCACCGCCCGCTCGAACTCGCCGCGGCGTCGGAACAGGTTGCCGAGTGCGAAGTGCAGTTCGGTGGTGTCGGGGTCGAGCTGCACCGCCTCGATGAAGGCGTCGATCGCCTTGTCCTGCTGTTCGTTGAGCAGCAGG
>CAZWUR010000020.1:0-64468 GCA_964637205.1 uncultured Rubrivivax sp. | reverse complement strand
GCCGGCGCGCGCGGCTACATGCAGGTGATGCCCTTCTGGGCGCGCCTGATCGGCGACGGCGATGCGAGCCGGCTGTTCCACGGTCAGACCAATCTGCGCTTCGGCTGCGTGATCCTGCGCCACTACCTGGACCGCGAGCGCGGCGATCTGTTCCTGGCGCTGGGCCGCTACAACGGCAGCCGTGGCAAGGCCGAATACCCGAACCTGGTGTTCGGCGCGCGCCGCGCCTGGCAGTGGACCGACCCCGGTGCCTGAGCGCGCGGGCATGAGGGCGCGGACAATACGGCCCATGCACCTGCACATCCTCGGCATCTGCGGCACCTTCATGGGCTCGCTGGCCGCCATCGCCCGCGAAGCCGGCCACCGCGTGACCGGCTGCGACGCCGGCGTCTACCCGCCGATGAGTGATCAGCTGCGCTCGCTCGGCATCGATCTGATCGAGGGCTGGTCGGCCGACCAGCTGGCGCTCAAGCCCGACGTCTTCGTGGTCGGCAACGTCGTCACGCGCGGCAATGCGCTGATGGAGGCGATCCTCGACGCCGGCGCGCCCTACACCAGCGGCCCGCAATGGCTGGCCGACCAGGTGCTGCCGGGGCGGCATGTGCTGGCCGTGGCCGGCACCCACGGCAAGACGACGACCACGGCGATGCTGGCCTGGATCCTTGACCAGGCCGGGCTGCAGCCGGGGTTCCTGATCGGCGGCGTGCCGATGAACTTCGGCGTCTCGGCGCGCCTGGGGGCCGGCCCGAGCTTCGTCATCGAGGCCGACGAATACGACACCGCCTTCTTCGACAAGCGCAGCAAATTCGTGCACTACCGGCCGCGCACCGCGATCCTGAACAACCTCGAGTTCGACCACGCCGACATCTTCCCGGACCTGGCCGCCATCGAGACCCAGTTCCACCACCTGGTGCGCACCGTGCCGTCGCAGGGGCGGCTGGTGGTGAATGCACGCGAGGAGGCGCTGGCGCGCGTGCTGGCGCGCGGCTGCTGGAGCGAGGTGCAGCATTTCGGCGCCCGCAAGGAAGAACCCGGCGCGCTGCGCGCGCGCGGCGACCCGCACGACTTCGACGTGCTGCGCGGCAGCCTGCGTCTGGCGCATGTCGACTGGCCGCTGCTCGGTGAACACAACCAGCTCAACGCGCTGGCCGCGATCGCCGCGGCCGAACATGTCGGCGTCGAACCGGCCGTCGCGGCGGCGGCGCTGGCGCGCTTCGAGAACGTCCGCCGGCGGCTCGAGTTGCGCGGCAGTGCCGGCGGCGTCAGCGTCTACGACGACTTCGCGCATCACCCGACGGCGATCCGCACGACGATCGACGGGCTGCGGCGCAAGGTCGGCGATGCGCGCATCCTGGCGGTCTTCGAGCCGCGCTCGAACACGATGAAGCGCGGCGACATGGCGGCCCTGCTGCCCTGGTCGCTGGAGGAAGCCGACCTCGCCTTCTGCCATGCCGCCGATCTGGGCTGGGACGCCGCCGCTGCGCTGGCGCCGCTGGGCGATCGTGTGCAGGTCTGCGACGCGCTTGACGCCCTGCTGCGCGCGGTGCGCGCGGCCGCCCGCCCGGGCGACCACGTGCTGTGCATGAGCAATGGCGGTTTCGGCGGCGTGCACGGCAAGCTGCTGGCGCAGCTCGCCGACTGACCGCTGCGCTCGCCGGGCGCGGCCCTGCAGAGGCCTCAGATCGCGCGGCTCATGGTCGCGCGCAGGGCTTCGGTCAAGGTGCCCAGACTGTCCTGCAGATGGGCGCGCGTCTCGACCGCGAGCCCCCCGCGCGCCAGCGCCTTCTTCAATGCCCCTTGCAGCTCGCCGGCGTTCAGGCGCAGCAGGCTCAGGGCGTCGGCCGGCAGACCCGGCGCGCCGCGCGTGAGCAGGGCCTGCAACTGGCGCAGGTGCTCGCGCTGCAGGTTGCGGCGCAGCGCGTCGATGTCGCCGCCGGTTCCGAGCTCGCTCCACACCGCCGACTGCAGCGTGGCGTAGACCTCGTTGAGCGAGAAGGCGCCCTTGCGCTGTTCCGGCTTCAGGTAGTAGGGCAGCTCCAGCACGCGCTGCGCGGTGCCGCCCGACAGCAGCCGGTCGAGCGCCTGCTTCTGCAGCGCCAGCACCGCGGACGGCAGGGAAACCGGCTTCGGCCGCTGCCATTCGTTGTAGTCGGTGCCGACGCTGGTCAGGAACTCCGGCTTGAAGCGGAAGCTGTCGACGCTGAACAGGCCGGTGGTCAGGAACTGCAGGGCCTCGCGCTGGCGCTCGGGTTCCACCGGACGATAGGCCGGACGCTGGCCTTCGCCCGGCAGGTCGCGCTCGGTGTACATGCCGCCCACGTACTTGGCGGTGATCTCCGGCGCACGGCCGAGCTGGCGGAAGCCCGAGAGCATGCTGCGGCGCAGGCGCAGCGGGTCGTCGCCGGCGCGCGGGCCGCGCGCCTGCAGGCGCTGCCAGAGCTCGCGCGACAGCGCCAGGCGCTTCTTCGTCCAGGCCAGCGGGTCGTCGCCGAGGTCGAAGCGGTTGTCGCGCGGGTCGAGGCCGAGAATGCCGCGGAAGCCACCGGCGTCGGCGTCGTCGGCATAGGCCAGCAGGGGCTCGGTGTGGCGCGCGCTGATGGTTGCCAGCTCGGCGGCTTCCTGTGCCGGCTCGATGGGCTTGTAGGCGTATTCGATCGCCCAGTAGTCGTAGGGGCCCAGGGTGACGACGTTCATGTTCGCCTTCGGCTCGCCCTCGAGCGCGATGTTGTGGGCGTTGTAGTCCATCACCGAGCCGGTGATCGCGTGGCTGTCGGTGAATGCCTTGTCCTTCAGTTGCTCGCGCGTGATCACGGTCGACGAGCGGAAGTTGTGCTTCAGGCCCAGGGTGTGGCCCACCTCGTGCATGATGGTGTCCTTGATCTGGGCCTGCACGAAGGCCTCGGCCTCGGGGCTGTCGGGCGCCAGTTCGCCGCGCGCGTCGAGCAGGTCGTAGGCGAAGCTGCGCTCCACGGCCGCGTCCACCGCATAGCTGCAGAAGGCTTCGGCCTGCCGGCCGGCCCATGGCTGTGCCAGCGCCTGGGGCTGCGCCCCGTCGGGGCGGCCCACGTCTTCGCTGATGAAGCGGCGCGCGCCGCGGCCGAAGACGTCGCTCATCGCGATGTCGGCGTCGAGGATCTCGCCGGTGCGCGGGTCGACGACGCTGGGGCCGCGGGCAAAACCCACGTCGGCGCCGGTGAACCAGCGGATCGACGCATGTTCGAGGTCCAGCGTGTCGAACGCGGCGTCGTCGGGCTGCTGCTGCACGACGACGGCGTCCTTGAAGCCGATCTTCTCGAAGGCCTTGTTCCACTCCAGGATGCCGGCGGTCACCGTGGCGCGGTAGCGTGCCGGGATGTTGCGGTCGAGCCAGAAGGTGATCGGCCTGACCGGCTCGGACAGCGCGGCCGCCGGATCCTTCTTCTCCAGGCGCCAGCGGTTCACGTAGTGCACACGCGGGTTGGGCTTCAGGTCGTTGCCGAGTTCGACGAAGGATGTGGCGAAGTGGCCGATGCGCGGGTCCGCCGGGCGCGCGGCCATGGGTTTGTCGGGCAGGGCCGCGAGGTTCACCGCCAGGCCGATGAAAAAGCTGCGCGGGTCGGGTGTCGCGCTCGGTGGCGTCGGGCGCGGTGCGGTCGGCGGCAGGGGCGTCGCGGGCGGTGCCGGGATGCGCGGCGTGGCAAAGTGAAGCTGCAGCGTCATTGCCAGGCTGCGCTCGCTGCTGCGCGCCTTCTCGACGCTGGAATTCTTGCGATCCAGGCCGTAGGGCAGGCGGAAGGCGGCCTCGAGCTGGGTGCTGATGCCCGGCAGGTCGCCGATCAGGAACGCGGCATCGACGAGCACCGACTTGTTCTGCGGGTGCGGCGCACTGGCCAGCGGCGTCGCCGCCACGAGGCTGTCGGAGAAGGACTCCTGCACGGTGCGCGCCATCGCGGCGTCGCCGGTGGCGCGAAAGGCGGTGTTGCGCGCCAGCAGCTGCAGGGTGCGGCCGACCAGGCGCAGTTCCGCCTGGCCGTCGCTGACCATCTGGTTGGCGTACAGGCCACGTTCGCCGACCGCATTGGCAATGCTCAGGCTCAGCATCAGCGGCTGGTTCAGGCGCTCGGGTGCGATCTCGAGCCAGACCTCGTCGTCCTTGCGCCAGACCGGGATGAAGCCATCTTCGCGCGTTGCACCCTTGATGACGACGTCGAAGGGCTTGGGCGCGCTCGGGTCGGGCCGCGCCGCAGCCTGCGGCCCACTGGCCGCGCTGGCCGGCGCCGCGGCGGCGCTGGCGACGGTTTTGTCACCGGCGTTGGAAGCGCTGGCGACGCCGGGGCCACCGACCGAAGCACAGGCCGACAGGAGCGCCGCGGCGGCGGCCACCGGCGCGTGCCGGAACAGGAAATGAGGCAGGGGCATGGTGTGCGCGTGGAAGGCAAAACGCGCATTCTGTTCCGTCGCGGCCGCCAGCGCATCGGGGGCACCGATAGACTGCGGGCATGATCAGGATTGCCCGGCCGCCGACCCACCTGCTGTACCTGCATGGCTTTCGCTCGTCGCCGATGTCGTTCAAGGCCCGTCGACTGCAGGCCTGGCTGGCCGAGCATCATCCGGACCTGCACTGGTGGTGCCCGCAGCTTCCGCCCTCGCCCGCCGAGGCGATGGCCCTGATCGAACGTGGCCTGGCCGACTGGCCGCCCGGCCAGTTTGCGGTCTGCGGCAGTTCGCTGGGCGGTTTCTACGCCACCGCGGTGGCCGAACGCCACACCTGCCCGGCGGTGCTGATCAACCCGGCGGTGGACCCGGCGCGCGACCTGGCGGCGTACATCGGCGACCAGACCGCCTGGCATCAGCCGGAACAGCATTTCGACTTCCGCGCGCAGTACGTCGACGAATTGCGTGCCCTGACCCTGCCCGCCATCACACGGCCCGAGCGTTACCTGGCCATCGTCGCGCAGGGCGATGAAGTCCTGGACTGGCGCGAGATGGTGGCCCGCTACCCGGGTGCACGGCTGCACCTGGTCGCCGGCAGCGACCATGCCCTGTCCGATTTTGATCATCACCTTCCTCAACTGACGAGTTTTCTGAACCTATGCGACTGAAGAACAAGATCTGCATCGTCACCGGTGCCGCCCAGGGCATCGGTGCGGCCACGGTGGCGCGCCTGGCCGAGGAGGGCGCCACCGTGATCGGCTGTGACCGCCGCACCGACCCCCTGCCCGGCGCGGCACGCAGCCTGGCCGTCGACGTCACCGACCGTGACCAGGTCGACGCGATGGTCGCCGCGGTTCTGTCCGAGTTCGGCCGCGTGGACGTGCTTGTCAACAACGCCGGCATCACCAAGGACGCGCGCCTGGTGAAGATGACGCTGCAGCAGTTCGACGCCGTGATCGACGTGAACCTGCGCGGTGTCTTCCACTGCGCGCAGGCGGTGGCACCGGCGATGATCGCGCAAGGCAGCGGGGCGATCCTGAACGCCAGCAGCGTGGTCGGCATCTACGGCAACTTCGGCCAGACCAACTACGCCGCCAGCAAGTTCGGCGTCATCGGCTTCACCAAGACCTGGAGCCGCGAACTCGGACCCAAGGGCGTGCGCGTGAACGCGGTCGCACCGGGTTTCATCGAGACGCCGATCCTGCAGACCATTCCCGACAAGGTGTTGCAGCACATGCGCGAGCAGGTGCCGCTGCAACGCCTGGGGCGGCCGGACGAGATCGCCGCCGCGTATGCCTTCCTGGCCAGCGACGACGCCAGCTACATCAACGGCGCGGTGATCGAGGTCAGCGGCGGCATGACGGTTTGATCTGCGCCCGTCCGCGCCGAGTTCTGCCGGTGACGGGCGGTGTCGATGCGAGTACTCTTCCTGCTGTTCATCACCCGGATACCTGGGAGGCAGGATGTCGCTTCTGAGGAAGTCATGGTTGGCGCCCATGGGCCTGTGTGTAGCCTTCGTCGCGGGCGCCCAGACCTACGCGATCGACTTCGTCGCCACCGCCAGCAGCGGGGTCGCGATGAGCCGGGCCGGCGATGTCGTGGTCGGGCTCACCGGCCTCGCCCCGCAATGTCCGGGTTGCCTGCCCACGTTCAACGTACCCGCGATCTGGACACCGGGCCACCGGCAACTGCTGGTGCTGCCGGCAGGCGCGGCCTACCTGAGCTTTGCCGGCGTCAATGCCCAGGGCTGGGTGGTCGGAACGGCGATGCGCCAGGACGCCACCGGCGGCGAGGGCTACGTCTGGGTTCCACGCGCCGATGGCAGCGGGCATGATGCCGTGCCGATCGGGGCCTTGCCGGGTTTCAACGACGCCATGCCGGTGGGTATCGACGACCAGAACCGCGTGTACGGCCTGGCGCGCACCTGGTCCGTGGCGCAGGACGCTTTCGTCTGGCATCCGGCCGACGGCATTCAGAGCCTGACCGCCCTGGGCTACCCCGCCGATCCCCCGCTCGCCGTGAGCCCCGGGGGCACACTCGCGTCGGCCATGTTCACGTACCGGTTTGGCGATCCGGCGGGTCTCACGGCCGTGGCGCCGCCGCCGGCCGGCTTCCACGACAACACGTCGGCGCTTACCGGTGCGGTGAACGACGACGGCATGCGGGCGAGCTTCCTCTTGTCCACCTCGGGCACCAGCCAGGGAAACCGCTACCTGGCGCGCTATACCGACGCCGCTGGCTGGCAGCTGCTGGGCGGCCCGGTGTCCTCGGGCGTGCGCTATGGCGTCGGTTCCGTCGATCCGGCAGGTGCGGTCAGCGCGACGCTGATCGCGACCGGTTATCGCGCCGCCGGCCCGGATGGTGCCCTGCAGGGGCTTGCGGGACGGGTTTCACCGGCCTACGGCGACGTGACGGTGAGCCTGGGCGGCGGCCAGGGCGATGACGGCAGCATCCTGGCCGAGGTCTCGATCGGTCGCAGCCAGCGGCTGGTCAAGCTGGTGCCGGTGCAACCCTGCGTCGGCAACTGCCTGCGCGTGTCAGCGGTGCAGATGTCGGGGCGCATGGTCTCTGAGCCCGGCCAACCACCCGGCCAGTGCACGCCCGGCGCGACCAACGAGGTCACGGCCCGCATCAGCGTGAAGAACGCTGCGGGCCAGCCGGTGCGTGGCGCCACGGTCACGGGCCGCTTCCTGGACGACTACTACCTGGACGCACCGGTGACGTTGCGCAGCAACCGCAAGGGTCTGGTGGTGGCCAAGCACCGGGGCCCCGCCTGCGTCGGCGCAATCGCCCTCCTGGTGGAAGACGTGCGCGCGGCGGGCCAGACGCTCGACCGGACCGCGGGCCAGCTCACGTCCTACGTGATTCCCCAGCCGCAACGCTAAGCGACAATCCCGGGCGTGACCTACGCCCTATTCGACGACGCCGGCAAGTTTCTCGCCGGCCGCGTGCTGTCGGAGGCGGAGAGTTCGATGCAGGTCGAGCTCGACTCCGGCAAGCGCGTCAAGGTGAAGGCGGCGAATGTGCTGCTGCGCTTCACCCATCCCGGTCCGGCCGAACTGCTGACCGAGGCCGCCCGGCTGGCGCCGGAGATCGACCTCGACCTCGCCTGGGCCTTCGCCGCCGACGAGGACTTCGGCTTCGCCCACCTTGCGCGCGAGTACTTCGACGCCCAGGCCGGCGCCGTGCAGCAGGCCGCGGCGCTGCTGCGCCTGCACGAGGCGCCGCATTACTTCCGGCGCGCCGGCAAGGGCATGTACCGCAAGGCGCCGGCGGAGACGGTCAAGGCGGCGCTGCTGGCGATCGAGCGCAAGAAGCAGCTCGCGGCGCAGATCGACGACTGGGCCGCCGACCTGGTGGCCGGCCGCTGCCCGGTGCCGGTGCGCGAGCAGCTCTACCGGATCCTGTTCAGGCCCGACAAGAACGCCGCCGAATACAAGGCCGTGGTGCAGGCCGCCAGGGCGGCGCAGCAGGCCCCGCTGGACCTCCTGCGCGCCGCAGGTGCGATCGAAAGCGACTACCAGTTCCACTGGCAGCGCTTCCTGTTCGACCAGTTCCCGCGCGGCACCGACTTCCCTGAGCTGCCGGTGCCGGAGATCAGCGAGCTGCTGCCGCTGGCGCCGGTGAAGGCGTTTTCGATCGACGACTCGGCGACCACCGAGATCGACGATGCGCTGTCGGTGACGGGCCTGGGGCTGGGAACGGTCGTGTTCGGCATCCACATCGCCGCGCCGGGGCTGGCGATCACGCCGGGCTCGGCGCTCGACAAGGTGGCGCGCGAGCGGCTGTCGACGGTCTACATGCCCGGGGCGAAGCTCACGATGCTGCCCGATGCGGTGGTGCAGGCCTACACCCTGGACGAAGGGCGCGACTGCCCCGCGCTGAGCCTGTACCTGCACATCGACGAAGACACGCTCGAGCTGAGGTCGGCCGAGACGCGCATCGAACGTGTGCCGATTGCCGCCAACCTGCGCCACGACGAGCTCGACGAGGTCATCACCGTGGCCGCGCTCACCGGCGAGGCCGTGGCCGACTTCCCCTTCGCGCCCGAACTCGCCTTTGCGCTGCGCCTGGCGCGCCATCGCAAGGCCGCCCGCGAGCAGGTGCGCGGCAAGCCGGAGACCTTTACCCGGCCCGACTACAGCTTCAGCCTGGACGGCGTTGCCGCCGATGGACCCGTCGGCAGCGAGACGGTGCGGATCACCACCCGCCGGCGCGGGGCGCCGCTGGACCTGATCGTCGCCGAGGCGATGATCGTGGCCAACAGCCACTGGGGGGGCTGGCTCGCCGAATGTGGCGTGCCGGGTCTGTATCGCAGCCAGGCCAGCCTGCTGCCGGGCGTCAAGGTGCGCATGGGCACCAAGCCCCTGCCGCACGCCGGCATGGGCGTGCCGCAGTACGCGTGGTCGACGTCGCCGCTGCGCCGCTACGTCGACCTCGTCAACCAGTGGCAGATCATCGCCTGCGTTCGCCATGGCCACACCGCGGCCCTTGCCGCACCCTTCCGGCCGAAGGACGCGATGCTGTTTTCGATCCTCTCGTCCTTCGACGCCACATATGCCGCCTACAACGACTTCCAGAACGCCATCGAGCGCTACTGGACGCTGCGCTGGCTGCAGCAGCAGGGCACCGAGGTGCTGGACTGCGCGGTGATGAAGGACGGGCTGGTGCGTGCCGACACGCTGCCCCTGGTGCTGCGCGTCGGCGGCACCGAAGGTCTGCCGCGCGGCACCCACATCCGTGCCCGCGTGACGCGCATGGACCTGCTGACGCTGGACGTGCACGGGGTGCTGGTCGAGCGTCTCGAAGTCGATGTGCTGGCCGGCGCCGTGACCGACGAGTCCACCGGCGACGACGACGGCGAGCTGGCGCTGGGCCTGACGATCGCGGTCGACGTCGACGAAGCGCCGGCCGAGGCCGGTGCCCAGGGCGCGCCTGCCAGGGCGGGCATCGACGACGCGGCGGCCGGAGCCGGCCCGGGCGGCGAGGCGCCGGCGCGGTCGTGATCGCGGGCCTGCTGGCGAAGGCGCGCCGGCTGAGCGTGCTGCAATGGGCGCTGGCGGTGTCGGTGGCTGCGCATGCCGCCTTGTTCACGGTGCGGTTCGTCGACCCGGAGGGCTTCAACCGCGTCTTTCGCGACACGCCGCTGGAGGTCATCCTCGTCAACGCGAAGTCCGGCGAGGCGCCGACCCGGGCGCAGGCGATCGCACAGGCCAACCTGGCCGGCGGTGGTGATGCCGAGCGCGGGCGGGCCACCTCGCCGCTGCCGCCGTCGGAGGCCTTCCAGCTCGGCGACGCGCCCGACGAGGCGCGGCGCCAGATGCAGCAGCTGCAGTCCGAACAGCAGCAGTTGCTGGCGGCGCTGCGCCGCGAGCTCGCGCTGCTGCCGCCTCCCGACCCGCAGCGCGAAGCCGGCTCGCCGCGCGAGCGCGCCCTGCAGGAGCGGCATCGCCAGCTCGTGCGCCAGCTGGCCGAGATCGAGAAGCGCATCAATGCCGAGAACGCGCGCCCGAAGAAGCGCTACATCAGCCCGGCGACGCAGGAGGCGGTCTACGCGATCTACTATGACGCGCTGCGCCGGCGCATCGAGGACCGCGGCACACGCGACTTCCCGGAGGCCGGTGGCCGCAAGCTGTACGGCGAACTGACGATGAACGTGACCATCGACGCCGCCGGCCGGGTGGTGGACGCCGAGATCGTGCGGCCCTCGAACTCGCGCCTGCTCGACCGGCGGGCGGTGGCCATCGTCTTCGCGGCCGCGCCCTTCGGACGCTTCAGCGATCCGATGCGCCGCCAGGCCGACCAGATCGTCGTCACGTCCCGCTTCCGCTTCACGCGCGAGGACGGGCTCGAAACCTCCTTGAGCGCCGAACCTGCGCGCTGAACGATGTCCCCAGAATCGCCGATCGACCGCTACGCCGTGCTGGGCAACCCGGTGGCACACAGCCAGTCGCCTTTCATCCACGCTGCATTTGCGCAGCAGACCGGCGAGGCCATGGTCTACGAGCGTGTGCTGGCGCCGATGCACGGTTTCGAGGCCACGGTGCGCGCCTTCGCTGCGGCCGGTGGCCTGGGCTGCAATGTGACGGTGCCGTTCAAGTTCGAGGCGCCTGCGCTGGCGGCACGCCGCAGCGAGCGGGCACTGCTGGCGGCGGCGGCAAACCTGCTGCGCTTCGATGCCGAGGGCTGGTTTGCCGACAACACCGACGGTATCGGCCTGGTGCGCGACATCGAGCTCGGTGCCGGCATGGCGCTGGCCGGGCGACGCGTGCTGCTGGTCGGTGCCGGTGGCGCCGGCGCCGGCGTGCTGGGCCCGCTGCTGCAGGCGCGGCCGGCGGGGCTGTGCGTGGCCAATCGCAGCGCCGAGCGTGCCCGGCAACTGGCCGAGCGCCACCGCGCGCTGGCCGCCGAGCTCGGCGTGCCGCTGATGGCCGGCGGGCTCGAGGCGCCTGCGGGGGCCTTCGACATCGTCATCAATGCCAGCGCCAGCAGCCTGACCGGCGCACCCGTGCCGGTGGATCCGGCGCGGCTGGCACCGGGCGCGCTGGCGGTCGACCTGATGTACGGGGCGGCGGCGCGGCCCTTCCTGGCCTGGGCACGGGCGCATGGCGCAACGTCGCGCGATGGGCTGGGCATGCTCGTCGAACAGGCGGCCGAGGCTTTCTTCATCTGGCGCGGCCGGCGGCCGCAGACGGCGCCGGTCCTGGCCGTACTGCGCCAGCGGCTGGAGGCTGCCGCGTGATCCGCTCACCGATTTCACGGCTGCTGCGCCTGCTCGGGCTGGTCGTGCTGTGCCTGGCGGCGCTGCAGGGCGTGCTCGCGCTGCGCATCGCCGCGATGGTTTGGGTCGACCCGGCCTCCACCGCCTTTCAGCGCAGCGAGGGCTGGCGGCTGCTGCGCAGCGAGGCCCCGATGCGCTGGCGACAGCAGTGGGTCGATGCTGGCGCGCTCGGCAGCCCCTTGAAGCGGGCCGTCATCGCCAGCGAGGACGCCGGCTTTGTCGACCATACCGGCATCGAGTGGGACGCGATCGAGCGCGCCTGGGAACGCAACCAGCGCGCCGAGGCGCGGGCCGAGAAGGCGGCCGCGGCACAGCCCGGGCGAAGCGTGACGCCAAAGCTGGTCGGCGGCTCGACGATCACCCAGCAACTGGCAAAGAACCTGCTGCTGTCGGGCGAGCGCAGCGTGCTGCGCAAGGCACAGGAAGCCTTGCTCGCACTCTGGCTCGAGGCCTGCCTGGACAAGCGGCGCATCCTGGAGATCTACCTCAACCACGTGGAGTGGGGAACCGGAGTCTTCGGCGCGCAGGCCGCGGCGCAGCGCTACTTCGGCGTCGACCCCGCGCGCCTGACCTCGTTCCAGGCGGCGCGGCTGGCGGTGATGCTGCCGGCGCCCAAGCGCTTCGAGAAGCGACCGGACTCGGCCTACGTGAACGCCCGCGCGGCCACCATCCAGGCGCGCATGGGCGACGTGGTGCTACCGTGAACGATGTGCGCCATGTCCTGGCAGCAGCGGCGGCCCTGGTCGTTGACGAGGGCATGGAGTATGCCGCGGCCAAGCGCAAGGCGGCGCGGACGGTGGGCCACCGAGGTACGCTGCCGTCGAACGAACAACTGGAGGATGCCGTGCGCGAGCACATCGCGGTATTCCACGCCGACGAACAAGCGCTGGAACTGCATGCCCTGCGACTGTTGGCCCTGCAATGGATGCAGCGCCTGGCGCCGTTTCGGCCCCATCTCGGCGGGGCGGCCTGGCGCGGCACCGCGACCCGTCGCTCGGCGCTGATGATCGATCTGTACTGCGAAGACTCCAAGGCGGCCGAGATCGAACTGCTGAACCTGGGCGTGGACTTTGATGTCGGTGCCCGGGAGGTCGCCGGGCGCGGCCGTTCCGAGTCGATCGATGTGCTCAGCGTCGCTGCGCCCTGCCCCGAACTGCGTGAGATGGTGACATTGCACCTTCTGGTGCACGATCTCGACGCCCTGCGCGGCGCACTCAAGCCCGACGCCCGCGGGCGCCCCTGGCGCGGCGACAGCGCAGCCCTGGGCCGACTGATGGCCATGGCGTCACCGTGATCATGACGCCGCGTCGACGAAGGCTCCTGCTGGGTGCCGGCGCCGTGGCGGCCTCGGCGGGCGCCGGCCTCGGCGCCTGGCTCGGGCGAGAAGACGGCCCTGTGCGGCATTCGGTGTTCGGCCGCCGCTTTCCGACCCCCGCCGGCGGTGAACTGGACATGGCGACGTTTCTCGGCCGGCCCCTGCTGCTGAACTTCTGGGCCACCTGGTGTCCACCCTGCGTGCGCGAAATGCCGCTGCTCGACAGGTTTCACCGCGCTCATGCGGCAAAGGGTTGGCGGGTGGTGGGCCTGGCGATCGACGGGCCTGCGGCCGTGCGAGAATTCCTGCAGCGTTCAGCGGTGGGTTTTCCGATCGGGCTGGCGGGCTTCGACGGCACAAACCTCGCCAAGGACCTGGGCAACACGGCCGGCGGTCTGCCGTTCTCGGCCCTCTTCGACGCCCGGGGTGAACTGCGTGATCGCCACCTCGGCGAATTGCGGGAAACCGATCTGCTGCGCTGGGTTGATTCGATCTAGCGCAGATTTGGCGTCTTTTGCCGTCAACAACAGCCGAAAACGCATCAACTTCGATTATATTCTCTTACAGTCGCTGCCGCTGACTGCCCGCCGGGGCAAGTCCCGGCTTGCGGTGGCGGGATCAAATCGTAGACGATCGACGCGGTTTCTACACCTTCGGTGTCGGATCGGAACAGTTGCCGGCTGCCGGCTTGGCGCCAAGAGGAAATGCATGGACCTACGCAAATTGAAGACGCTTGTCGACCTCGTGTCGGAGTCGAACATCTCCGAACTCGAGATCACCGAAGCCGAGGGCAAGGTGCGCATCGTGAAGGGGGGCATCGCCCCGCTGATGATGGCCGCACCTGCCGTCGCGCCGCCGGCCGTCGGCGCCACGGCGGGTACGGCCGCGGAGCCGTCCCAGGCGGTGGTCGCCGAACCGGCCGGCACGGTGATCAAGTCGCCGATGGTCGGAACCTACTATCGCGCTGCCAGCCCGGGCGCGAAGCCCTTTGCCGAGGTCGGCAACACGATCAAGGAAGGCGACCCGGTGTGCATCATCGAGGCGATGAAGATCATGAACGAGATCGAGGCCGACTGCAGTGGCCGAATCGTGCAGATCCTGTGCGAGAACGGCCAGGCCGTCGAGTTCGGGCAGCCCCTGTTCATCGTCGAATAAGTCAGCACGGTGTTCAAGAAGATCCTCATCGCCAACCGTGGCGAAATCGCCCTGCGCGTCCAGCGGGCCTGCCGCGAACTGGGCATCCAGTCCGTGGTGGTCTATTCCGAGGCCGACCGCGAAGCCAAGTACGTCAAACTCGCCGACGAGGCGGTCTGCATCGGTCCGGCAGCCTCTGCGCTGAGCTACCTCAACATGCCGGCAATCATCGCGACCGCCGAAGTCACCGACGCCGAGGCCATCCATCCGGGCTACGGCTTCCTGTCGGAGAACGCCGACTTCGCCGAGCGCGTCGAACGCAGTGGATTCGCCTTCATCGGCCCGACACCCGAGTCGATTCGCATCATGGGTGACAAGGTCTCGGCGAAGCAGGCGATGACCCGCTCCGGCGTGCCCTGCGTTCCGGGTTCGGAAGGTGCCCTGCCCGAGGACCCGAAGGAGATCGTGCGCATCGCGCGCAGCGTGGGTTATCCGATCATCATCAAGGCGGCCGGCGGTGGTGGCGGCCGCGGCATGCGCGTGGTGCATACCGAGGCCGCCTTGCTGAACGCGGTGCAGACCACCCGCGCCGAAGCCGGGGCGGCGTTCGGCAACCCGGCGGTCTACATGGAGAAGTTTCTCGAGAATCCGCGCCATATCGAGATCCAGGTACTGGCCGACTCGCACCGGGGCGCCGTCTGGCTGGGCGAGCGCGACTGTTCGATGCAGCGCCGGCATCAGAAGATCATCGAGGAGGCGCCGGCCCCCGGCATCGCGCGGCGCGTCATCGAGCGCATCGGAGACCGTTGCGTGGCGGCCTGCAAGAAGATCGGCTACCGGGGCGCCGGCACCTTCGAGTTCCTGTATGAAAGCGGCGAGTTCTATTTCATCGAGATGAACACGCGGGTTCAGGTCGAACACACGGTGACGGAAATGGTGACCGGCATCGACATCGTGCAGATGCAGATCCGCATCGCGGCCGGCGAGAAACTGCCCTTCGCGCAGCGCAACATCGCGATGCGCGGTCACGCGATCGAGTGCCGTGTGAACGCCGAGGACCCCTACACCTTCGTGCCCTCGCCTGGCCGGATCACGATGTGGCACCCCCCGGGTGGCCCCGGCGTGCGTGTCGATTCGCACATCTACACCAATTATTTCGTGCCGCCCCATTACGACTCGATGGTCGGCAAGATCATCGTGCACGGCGACACCCGGGAGCAGGCGCTGGCGCGCATGCGCATCGCGCTGCAGGAAACGGTGATCGAAGGGATCCTGACCAATGTTCCGCTGCACCGCGAACTGATGGCGGACGCCAAGTTCATCGAGGGCAGCACGAGCATCCACTACCTTGAAGGCTGGTTGCAGCAGCATCGGCGCTGACGATGGCGAGTGGCGTCTGCAGCCTGACACCCTGGCCGCAAGCATAGTGCAGCCGATGTTCGAACTGCTGCTGCTCGCCCCCCAGGCCCTGGTGGAACCGGTGTCCGACGCGCTGTCTGATGAACTCGACGCCTTGTCGATTTCGGTCGAGGACGCCGACGCCGGCACCGAGGCCGAGCAGGCCCTTTTCGGCGAGCCCGGCATGCCGGCGCCGGAGCCGGGGTGGGGTCGGTCGACGCTGCGCGCCCTGTTTGCCACCGAGGCATTGGCCGAGGCCGCCGCGACGCTGCTGCTGGCACAGGACTGGACGGCCGGGCTGCATGTGCGGGCCATTCAGCCGGTCCCGGAACAGGACTGGGTCCGCCTGACGCAGTCCCAGTTCGATCCGGTGCCCATCACGCCGCAGTTCTGGGTCGTACCGAGCTGGCACCAGCCGCCGCCGAGCGCCACCCAGGTGATCCGCCTTGACCCGGGGCTGGCCTTCGGCACCGGTACCCATCCGACCACGCGCATGTGCCTGCGCTGGATCGCTGTCCATGCCGCGGCGTGGCCACGTGTGCTCGACTACGGTTGTGGTTCGGGCATCCTGGCCATCGGCGCTGCGCTGCACGGTGCGCAGGCGATCGACGCCGTCGACATCGACCCGGCTGCCGTGAATGCCACGCTGACCAATGCGGCCGCCAACGGAGTCGCCCTGTCTGCAGGCGCGCCGACGCTGGCCAAAGGCGTCTACCCGCTGGTGCTGGCCAACATCCTGGCATCCCCCCTCGCACTGCTCGCGCCCCTGCTCTGCGCGCATGTCGAGATCGGCGGCGTCCTGGTGCTGGCCGGGATCCTTGATCGACAGGCGGACGCGCTGCGCGCCACCTACGCCCCGTGGATGAACTTGTCCGTCCGCGATGCCGTGGAGGGCTGGGTCCTGATGACGGGGCGGCGCGCAAGATGAGGCAAGGCGGCGGTCGCGGGCCCCGGCATCGCGGCATGCCAGGCGGCGCATGTGCCGCCGAAGCCGCGGCTTGGGTGGCACGGACACCTGGGTGGCCCGGTTGAGCCTCGCGACGCGTTGCATCGCCTGCGGCACCGTGTTCAGGGTCGTGCAGGACCAGTTGCGTGTCTCGTCGGGCTGGGTGCGTTGCGGGCGCTGTGGGGAGGTTTTCAACGCCATCGAGAGTCTGGTCGATCTGGACAGCGATCGCCCCGGTGGTGCGGCCGGCAGCGTGCACGGTACGCGCGTGCTGGACGAGCTGGCCCGCGTGTCGCGGTCTGGGGAGACGGCTTCCGATGCCCCTGCGGACGCGGCAGCCGCGGGCGAGGATCCCGCAGCGGTGGCCCCGCCCCAGACGGAACCACGAGTGCCGACCTCGGACGCCACGATGGCCAGCAGCGTGGATCCCGATCCCGTCGAAGCCATCGAACCGAACCCGCTGCCGCTGTCCGCGCTGCTGGTGCCGCCGACCGAAGCCGCACCGGCCGCATCCGGCGTTCTGGAGCAATCGCGCGGGGAGGCCGCGCTGATGAGCCCTGCGCCAGGTTTTGTGCAGCGCGCCGATCGTGCGGCGAAGTGGCGCCGGCCATGGGTGCGCGCAGGTCTTTTCGGGGTGATGCTGGTCGCCGGGGCAGGGCTGTTGTGGCAGATCCATCGCACGCATCACGACTGGGTGGCGGCGCGCTGGCCGATGCTGCGGCCGGCGGTCGAGCAGTTGTGCCGGTGGTCGGGTTGCGCGGTCGTGGCGCCGAGGCAGATCGAGAGCCTGGCCGTCGAGAGCAGCGGCCTGGTGCGATCGACGGCCGGGGTCTATCGCCTCAACGTGACGCTGCGCAATCGTGCTGCCCTGTTGGTCCGGGCACCGGCCGTGGACCTGGTCCTGACCGATGCCTCAGGCCAAGTCGTCGCCCGGCGCGTGCTGCAGCCTGCCGATCTGGGCCATCACCAGGGCCTTGTCGAGGCCGGAGCCGAACTCGCGCTGGCCGGCCTGCTGCGCATCCAGGGTGCGCCGGTGACGGGCTATACGATCGAAGTCTTCTATCCCTGAACCCGACGCTGGCTTCGACCACGCATTGGAGGCAACCATGGCGGCACTGATCTGTGGCTCGCTGGCATTCGACACCATCACCAACTTCCCGGGGCGTTTCGCCCAGCAGATCCTGCCGGAGCAGGTGCACATCCTGAACGTCTCCTTCCTCGTCCCGACACTGCGACGCGAGTTCGGTGGTTGCGCCGGCAACATCGCCTACAACCTGCACCAGCTTGGCGGCGAAGCGGTGGTGATGGCGACACTCGGGGACGACGGCGCGGAGTATCGGGATCGCCTGAGCGGCTGGGGTGCAGATACGTCGCTGGTGCGAACCGTGTCCGGCAGCTACACGGCGCAGGCGATGATCATCACCGACCAGGACAACAACCAGATCACCGCCTTCCATCCTGGGGCGATGCAATTTGCCCATCAAACGGCGGTGCCGACGGACCGCTCCGACCTGCGCGTCGGCATCGTCGCTCCGGACGGGCGCGAGGCCATGCTGTTGCATGCCGCACAGATGCGTGAGGCCGGCATCGATTTCATCTTCGATCCCGGTCAGGGGCTGCCGATGTTCGGGCGCGACGAACTTGAGGGTTTCGTGGATCGAGCGCGGTGGGTCGCGGTCAACGACTACGAGGCCCGCATGTTGTGTGATCGCCTCCAGACCGACCTGGGCCAGCTATCGGAGCGAAGGAACCTGGATGGTGTCATCGTCACCCTGGGAAGCGAAGGATCCGAGCTCTGGCGGGATGGTGTGCGCACAGGCGTGGCCGCTGTGACGGCCAGCGCGGTCAAGGACCCCACCGGCTGCGGTGATGCGTTCCGAGCCGCGCTGCTTTACGGACTCGAGCGTGGATGGCCACTCGAGCGCTGCGCCAGCGTCGGCAATCATCTGGGTGCCATCAAGATCGCCCACCACGGACCACAGAACCACAAACCCGATCAGAGGGTGCGACGCTTGTTGATCGCCTGATACTTGAAGCGCACCTGACTCCGTCAAGTGCGCTTCAAAGCGGGCGCGACACCACGCCCGCCCCACTTCAAGGCTTGTTGCCCGTCGGGAACGGCCAAGCGGCGGCCGGGCTCAGCGCGGTCTTTGCAGCGGGGGAGGGCGCCGGAGGGGTTTTGGAAGCGCGCTTCGTCGCGGGCTTCTTCGCGACCGCGGCTTTCTTCGTGAGTGCTGCCTTGGCGACCTTCGTAGCCGGTCCCTTCGTAGCCGGCGCCTTCTTCGCCGGGACTTTCTTTGCCGGGACTTTCTTTGCCGGGACTTTCTTTGCCGGCGCGGCCTTCTTCGCCGGTGCCTTCTTCGCCGGTGCCTTCTTCGCCGGAGCGGCCTTCTTCGCCGCCGCCTTCTTCGCCGGAGCGGCCTTTTTCGCAGTTGCCATCACGATCTCCTTGATCAAGTTGCAAAGAGCGCCGCATTGCATGCTGCAATGCGGGGATTCACCGTCCGCGACTTGGGTCTCGGTCCGGTGAACGGGGGGCAGATGCGTGCACGGCTTCTGGCGGCACTGCATCGCATCTGCGGATCTCGATTCGCATCAAAGTGCTCGACCGTATGCACCTCGGTCGCTCAATCCCAGGACAGCGCGCCACCGGTCTGGTAGTCGATCACGCGCGTCTCGAAGAAATTTCTCTCCTTCTTCAGGTCGATCATTTCGCTCATCCAGGGAAACGGGTTCTCTGCGTTCGGAAACAGGGCCTCGAGTCCGATCTGGGTCGCCCGCCGATTGGCGATGTAGCGCAGATAGCCCTTGAACATCGATGCGTTCAGACCCAGCACGCCGCGCGGCATCGTGTCCTCCGCATACTGGTACTCGAGGTCCACGGCCCGCTGGAACAGCGCCTTGATCTCGGCCTTGAACGTCGCAGTCCAGAGCTGCGGATTCTCGAGCTTGATGGCATTGATCAAGTCGATGCCGAAGTTGCAGTGCATCGACTCGTCGCGCAGGATGTACTGGTACTGTTCGGCAGCACCCGTCATCTTGTTCTGTCGGCCCAGCGCCAGGATTTGCGTGAATCCGACATAGAAGAACAGGCCCTCCATCAGGCAGGCGAAGACGATCAGGCTCTTCAGCAGGGTCTGGTCGGACTCCGGCGTACCCGTGCGGAAATGCGGATCCATGATGGCGTCGATGAACGGGATCAGGAACTCGTCCTTGTTCCGGATCGACTTCACCTCATGGTAGGCGTTGAAGATCTCGCTCTCATCCAGCCCCAGGCTCTCGACGATGTACTGGTAGGCGTGGGTATGGATGGCCTCCTCGAAGGCCTGGCGAAGCAGGAACTGCCGGCACTCGGGCGCGGTGATGTGGCGATAGGTTCCGAGCGTGATGTTGTTCGCCGCCAGCGAATCGGCGGTGACGAAGAAGCCGAGATTGCGCTTCACGATGCGCCGCTCGTCTTCGCTCAGGCCGTTCGGATCCTTCCAGAGCGCGATGTCGCGGCTCATGTTCACTTCCTGCGGCATCCAGTGGTTGGCGCAGGTGGCGAGGTACTTCTCCCAGGCCCACTTGTACTTGAAGGGGACGAGCTGGTTGACGTCGGTGTGGCCGTTGATGATGCGCTTGTCGGCCACGTTGACGCGGCGGCGCGATTCATCGGGCTCGGCCTTCGCCGCGGCCGGCACGGCACGCGGCGTGGTGCTCGGCACCGCGCGTGCGGCTTGCTCGATGGCGGCCAGACGAAGAGCGGGCTGCTGATCACGCAAGGCCGCGGTGGCCGCGCCTGCGTTGTTGGCATTCGTCGATGAAGGTTTGACGTCGTCGTCCCAGACCAGCATGTGTCTTCGTCCTATGGTGCGGAATTATCCGAGTGTTGCGTGCGAACACCAAGCACTTGTTGACAGTTGCGCGTGCGTGTTGTTGCAGCAGTGCATCGCATCGCGCGTCACTGACACGCTTCGCAAGTCGGGTCGTCGATCGAGCAGAACTTGATGTCGCTGGCCGGCTCTGCTGTCGTCGATGCTGCTGCCACCGGCGAGCCGCCTTGCATGGGCACTGCGTTCAACTTGCCTTGCGCGACGGTGGCCTTCTCGGCGTAGGTGGCACTGGTGGTGCGCAGGTAGTACGTGGTCTTGAGGCCACGCGTCCACGCGAGCTTGTAGGTCTCGTCGAGCTTCTTGCCCGAGGCGCCCGACATGTAGATGTTGAGCGACTGCGCCTGGTCGATCCACTTCTGGCGCCGCGCCGCGGCCTCCACCAGCCAGCTCGCATCGACCTCGAACGCGGTGGCGTAGACATGCTTCAAGTCCTCGGGCACGCGGTCGATCGGACGCAGCGAGCCGTCGAAGTGCTTCAGGTCCATCACCATCACGTCGTCCCACAGGCCCAGGCGCTTGAGGTCGCGCACCAGGTACTCGTTGATGACGGTGAACTCGCCGGAGAGGTTGGACTTGACCGACAGGTTGCCGAAGCTGGGCTCGATCGACGCGTCAACGCCGATGATGTTGCTGATGGTCGCCGTGGGCGCGATGGCCACGCAGTTGCTGTTGCGCATGCCGTGCGCGGCAATGCGCGTGCGCAGCGCGGGCCAGTCCATCGACGACGAGCGGTCGACGTCGACGTAGCCGCCGCGTTCTTGCGCCAGCAGTTCCAGGCTGTCCTGCGGCAGCACGCCGCGGTCCCACAGGCTGCCACGGTAGCTGCTGTAGCGGCCGCGCTCCTCGGCCAGCTCGGTGCTGGCCCAATAGGCGTGGTAGCACAGCGCTTCCATCGAGCGGTCGGCGAATTCCACCGCCTCGGCGCTGGCGTAGGGCAGGCGCAGCTGGTACAGGCAGTCCTGGAAGCCCATCACGCCCAGGCCCACCGGGCGGTGGCGCAGGTTGCAGTCGCGCGCCTTCTTCACCGCGTAGTAGTTGATGTCGATGACGTTGTCGAGCATGCGCATCGCGGTGGCCACGGTGCGCTTGAGCTTGGCCTGGTCGACGGCGCCGTCCCGCAGGTGCTGCGCCAGGTTGACCGAGCCGAGGTTGCAGACGGCGATCTCGTCGTCGCTGGTGTTCAGCGTGATCTCGGTGCACAGGTTCGACGAGTGCACGACGCCGACGTGCTGCTGCGGACTGCGAACATTGCAGGCGTCCTTGAAGGTGATCCACGGGTGCCCGGTCTCGAACAGCATCGACAGCATCTTGCGCCACAGGTCACGTGCCGGCATGCGCTTGTAGAGCTTGATCTCGCCGCGGTCGACCCTGGCTTCGTAGGCCGTGTAGGCGGCCTCGAAATCGACGCCGAAGGTGTCGTGCAGGTCCGGACAGGTGCTGGGGCTGAACAAGGTCCAGTCGCCGCCTTCGATGACCCGCTTCATGAACAGGTCGGGGACCCAGTTCGCGGTGTTCATGTCGTGCGTGCGCCGCCGGTCGTCGCCGCTGTTCTTGCGCAGTTCCAGGAACTCCTCGATGTCCAGGTGCCAGGATTCAAGGTAGGCGCAGACTGCGCCCTTGCGCTTGCCGCCCTGGTTCACCGCGACCGCGGTGTCGTTGACCACCTTCAGGAAGGGCACCACGCCCTGGCTCTTGCCATTCGTGCCCTTGATGTAGCTGCCGAGCGCGCGCACCTGGGTCCAGTCGTTGCCCAGTCCACCGGCGAACTTTGACAGCAGCGCGTTTTCCTTCAAGGCCTCGAAGATGCCGTCCAGGTCGTCGGCCACCGTCGTCAGGTAGCAGCTCGAGAGCTGGGAGCGGCGCGTGCCGCTGTTGAACAGGGTCGGCGTGCTGCTCATGAAATCGAAACTCGACAGCACGTCGTAGAACTCGATCGCCCTCGCCTCGCGGTCGATCTCGTTCAGGGCCAGTCCCATCGCGACGCGCATGAAGAAGGCCTGCGGCATCTCGATGCGTACCTCGTGGAGGTGCAGGAAATAGCGGTCGTAAAGCGTCTGCAGGCCCAGGTAGTCGAACTGCAGGTCGCGTTCGGCCTTCAGCGCGGCACCGAGTCTGGCGAGGTCGAACTGCAGCAGCTTCTCGTCCAGCAGTTCAGCCTCCACGCCCCGTTTGACGAAGCGCGCGAAGTAGTCCGGATAGCGCTCCCGCATCTGCGGCTGCGTGAGCTCTTCGCCAAGGATCTCGCGCCGGATGGTGTGCAGCAGCAAGCGGGCGGTTGCATGCGAGTAGCCCGGATCCTTCTCGATCAGGGTACGCGCGGCCAGAATCGCGGCCTTGTAGACCTCATCGATGGGCACGCCGTCGTACAGGTTGCGCCGCGTCTCGCCCAGGATGGGATCGGCGCCGACCTCGTCGCCCAGCCCGGCACAGGCCGATTCGATCAAGGTGTGCAGCGCCTCGAAATCCAGCGGCAGGCGCTGCCCGCCGTCGGTCACGAAGAGTTCCGGTGCAGGCGTGGCCGCCGGCGTCGCCTGCTGCTGGCGGGCGCGCTCCTGCGCACGGCGCTCTCGCGACTGCACCTCGGCGCGGTCGACCTCGTGGTGTCCGCCGCGCATCAGGCCGAGTTCGACCTGGTCCTGCACGTCCTCGATATGGAAGGTGCCACCGCCGGGGCGCGAGCGGAGCAGAGCCCGCACGACCGCTTCGGTCAGGCCGTCGACGGTTTCGCGCACACTGGCCGAAGCCGCGCCCTGGGTGCCGTGCACGGCGAGAAACGCCTTCATCAAGGCAACCGCGATCTTGTTCGGCTCGAACGACACGACCGCGCCATTGCGACGCAGGATCTGGTAGCCGGCAAAGGCCGAAGCGGCGACGCCGCCCGGGCTGCGCGCCTGCGACGGGGGATGGGTGATCGTCGCCTTGCTGGGCGCTGCGGCGTGCTGCATGGGTTCCCCTCGGGTCGGTCTGTCGCGCGATCGTTCAGGCGTCGAAAGCACAGACAGGGCAGCCACCGTCGTCCGGGCGACGGTGGCCACATTCATATGATCGGATTCACGCACCGTTCCCGGGTCTCCGGGCTCCGTTCGGATCCCAGGTCAAGGCCCGCCGACAGGGGCAGGCTCGGTGATTCGGTGGCTGGTGCGCGTTCATGGGCTTGTCACGAGCAGACACTATATCTGGGGTGTCGCCACCCTACAAGCCACTAGCGGTAGTGTGCCGACCGGTGCTTCTACCTAGGAGGCTGTCGGGCCTTGAGTCGGGCCTGCGTAGATCCTGAAGTCGGGCTCAGCCCAAAGCCCGACAGCCTCCTGGGAGCCTGTGGCCCGGGTTCAGCCGGCTCCTCGCCGAACAGCCGGACCGGGCAGCGGCGCAGCATGCGCCGCAGCCGACGCCAGTCGAAGCCCGGGCCGGGATCGAGCTTGCGCCCTGGCGCGACATGTTCATGCCCGACCACCTCGTGCAGCGGATAGCGACGCACCAGGGCGCGCAGCAGTTGCGCCAGCGAGGCGTATTGCGGGCCCTCGAATGGCTGGCCCTCCAGGCCCTCGAGTTCGATGCCGATCGACCGGTCGTTGCAGTTGTCGAGCCCTCGCCAGGAAGACGCGCCGGCATGCCAGGCGCGCCGATCGCCGTCGACGAACTGCAGCAGGCGGCCGTCGCGCCGGATCAGGAAATGCGCCGAGACACGCAGGCCGCGCAGCGTTTCGAAGTACGGATGGGCCTGCGGGTCCAGCCGGCCCAGAAACAGGTCTTCGATGCAGGGCCCGCCGTACTCGCCGGGCGGCAGGCTGATCGAGTGCAGGATCACCAGGTCGATGCGGGTGCCTGCGGGGCGGGGCCCGTGGTGGGGCGAGCGGCGACGGCTGGCCCGCCACCACCAGCCGCCGCGCCAGCCCGTGGTGTCAGTCGCCGCCGCCACCGCCGCCGTCGATGCCCAGGCGCGCCATGCGGTAGCGCATCTGGCGCAGTGACAAACCCAGGCTGGCGCCGGCCGCCGTACGGTTGTAGCGATGCTGGTCGAGTGCGCGCATCAGGATCTCGCGTTCGACGCCGTCCAGGTGCGTCTGCAGGTCGGTGGGCAGTGCTTCGTGCGCCGGCTGATCCGGCGGCGGCTCGCCAATCGCCGCGGCCTCCGCTTGGTCGCCCGCATCGTCGGCGCCCAGCCCGAGGTCCTCGGCCGTGATGCGATCGTGGCCCGACAGCGCAAGTGCACGGTGCAGCAGGTTTTCCAGCTCGCGCACATTGCCCGGGAAATCGTGTCGTGCCAGCCTGTGCAGTGCCTCGGCGCCGAGGGTCGGCGCCGGCGTCATCCCGGCGTCACGCGTGATCCGCTCGAGCAGGGTGCGGCAGATGAGGGGCAGGTCGGCCAGGCGCTCGCGCAGCGGCGGCACGGCGATGCGGATCACGTTCAGGCGATAGAACAGGTCCTGCCGGAAGCGGCCCTCGCGCACCTCGCGGATCAGGTCCCGGTGCGTGGCGCTCAGCAGCCGGGTGTCGATCGGGATCTCGGCGACACCGCCGACGGGGCGCACGGCGCGCTCCTGGACGACACGCAGCAGCTTGCTCTGCATGGCCAAGGGCAGGTCGCCGATCTCGTCAAGGAAGAGCGTGCCACCCTGCGCGGCCAGGAAGAAGCCGGTACGGTCTTCCTGCGCGCCGGTGAAGGCGCCCTTGCGGTAGCCGAAAAACTCGGCCTCCAGCAACTGCTCGGGGATCGCGCCGCAGTTCACGGCCACGAAGGGGCCGGCGGCGCGTGGCGAAAGTTCATGGATCGCCCGCGCGACGAGTTCCTTGCCGGTGCCCGATTCGCCCTGCACCAGCACCGGCGCCATGCTGCGTGCGACCTTCTGCACCAGTGCGCGCACCTCGCGCATGGCAATCGAGTCTCCACTCAGACGCGCCAGCGCGGAGGATCCCGGGTCGGACCGCCGGTCCGGCGGCGTTTCGGCAGGCGTCGGCACGCGGCCCAGTGCCGAACCGACGACGGCGCGGAATTGCCGCAGGTCCACCGGCTTGGTCAGGTAGTCGTAGGCGCCGGACTTCAGCGCCTCCACCGCGTTCTCCGGCGAGCCGTAGGCGGTGATGACGATCGCCTTTTCGGGGCGGCCCGCCGACTCTAGCCGGGCCAGCAGGTCCAGCCCGGTGCCGTCGGGCAGGCGCATGTCCGTGATCAGCAGGTCGTAGGGCTCGTCGGCGAGGATCCGCCAGGCCTCGTCGACCGTGCCCGCGCTGTCGACGTGGTAGCCCTCGCGCATCAGCGTGAGTTCATACAGCGTGCGCAGATCCGGCTCGTCGTCAACGACGAGCAGGCGGGGCGCAGCGGCAGGGGGCGACATCAGTTCAGTGGCAGCACGGCATCGGGGGTGGACAGCGTGGCGCGACGCATCGTCACGATGAACTGATTGCGCAGGCGCTCACCGTCCGGCCTGGCGCGGTAGTCGATGCTGGCGCCATATCGATCGCACAACTCGCGGCAAATATACAGGCCCAGTCCGGAGCCGCGGCTGCGCGTCGAAAAGAAGGGCTCGAAGAGATGACGCTCAACGTCGACGGCGATCGGTTCGCCGTCGCTGAGCACCTGCAGCGTCGCGACATGGGCGTCGCGCGCGGCCAGCCGCAACACCGCTGCACCGGGCTGCGGGCCGGCGTGGCGCAGCGCGTTGTCGAGCAGGTTCACGAGCACCCGGCGCAGATGCTCGGCATCGAACAGGGCGCCCAGCGGCTCACTGGGCAAGTCGGTGTGCAGCCGGCTCGCCGGCCCCAGTTCGAGACCGGTGGTCTGTGCCCAGTCCACGGTGGCCGCCGCGACGACGGCGCAGGCGTCGATGGCCGACGGCAGCGCCGCGCCGGCCGGCGCCAGTTCCATGACCTCGTCGACGATGCGCTGCAGGCGGCGGGCGTTGTCGGCCACCATGCGCGCCAGGCGCTGCTGGTCCGGCCGCAGATCGTCCTCGAGCAGCAGGGCGTTGGCCTGCGAGATGGCGGCCAGCGGGTTGCGGATCTCGTGCGCAATGCCGGCCGACACCCGCCCCATGGCGGCCAGCTTCTCCTGCCGCAGCCGGGCCTGCGCCGTGCGCAGGTCCTCGAGCAGAAGCACGCAGTAGGCATCGGCGGCGGGTTCGAGGTCGGCCGCCGGCGTGAAGCGAACGCGCAGCCGCAGCCGGCGCGTCTGGCCGTCGTCGAAGGCCAGTTCGACCTCGCGCCCTGTCGAAGGCCAGCGTCCCTTGCCGACGGCTTGCCGCGCGGCCTCGGCCAGCGCCTGCCAGGCCGGCTGCGCGTCGAGGTCGAACGGCGCGGCCGGGCCGTCACCCTGGGCCACCAGCAAGGCCCGCCCGGCCGGGTTGGCCGCACGCACCCGCAGGCCGGGATCGACGACAAGCACACCGTCGCTCATCTCCTGGATCACGAGGCGATTGAGCTGCGCCTGGCGGCGGGCGAGGTCGAGGCTTTCGCGGGCCGCGGTTTCCTCGCGTGCCAGGCGCGCCGCGAGTTCACCCGCCACGACGGCGATCGCGAAAAAACCGATGCCCGCGAGGCCGGCGCGTGACAGCGCCACCATCACCGCGTCGCCCGAGATGTCGGGTTCCCAGGCGCCCAGCAGCAGCAGCAGGGCCGCTGCCGCCGCCGTGCCCAGGGCCCACAGGCGCGGCATCAGCACGCCGGCCATCAGCACCGGCAGCACCAGCAGGGCGGCGAAGTTGAAGCTCGAAGCGCGGTCCAGCAGGTGCAGGGTGACGAAGGTGGCGATGTCGACGCCGATCGTGGCCAGCCATTGCCAGCGCAGCGCACCGACCGGTGCGCGCCGCACCATCGACTCCGCCAGGCCCTGGAAGCGCGGCAGCAGCCAGACCACCAGTGCCAGTCCGGCATACGCCACGCACAGGGTCGCCACCGCCGGACGGCTGCCCTGGCCGACCAGGCTGGCGGCCCCTTGCACGAGCACCAGCGCGACGCCCAGCAACGCGCGCGCCGCCGCGTAGGTCCGTGCCACCCGCACCAGCGCCAGGTCGCCATGCTCCAGCGCGACGTCCTCGCGGGGCGCGAATCGTGAGTCCGCGGCCTGCGTGTCCGGGCCGGCGACCGACCGGCGATCCTGGCCCCGACGCTTGTCGCTGCGTCGATCGGCCCGGCGTCGGTCGGCGAAACGGCGATCGACACCTTCGGCGACGGATGTGGCCGGCGCGGCGCCGCGTGCCGTCCCGCCGAGCGGCGCCGGGCCCTCGCTCGGACGGCCGGGTGCCGGGTTCATCGACCGCTCATCGCGCACTCAGCGCGGGCCGGCGCGGCGATGGACGTCGTCGCAGTAGGCGCGGCCCTCGGCGTCGAGCAGGGCTTCGGCGCGCGGCAGGCGCAGATCGCAATGGGCGCAGGCGACCATCTCGGCCGGCAGGCGGTCTGCCGGCGGCCGGCGTGGCGTGGCCGGCGGCGCCTTGTCACGGCCCTTGCGCAACAGCAGCCAGAGCCCAGCGATCACCACCACCAGCACGAGCAGGAATTTCATGCCGCGCGTCCCAGCACCACCTCGAGCACGAAGCGCGAGCCGACGTAGGCCAGCAGCAGGAGCACGGCACCCGCGTAGAGCCAGCGCGTCGCGCGCCGGCCGCGCCAGCCCTGCAGCCGGCGGCCGGCGAGCAAGGCGGCAAAAACCGCCCAGCCAAGCAGAGAGAACACGGTCTTGTGGTCCCAGGTCCAGTGCACCGTGGTTGCCACGCCCAGCACCAACGTGGCCGACAGGACGGCGAAGCCGGCCTCGACGAAGCGAAAGGTCAGCCGCTCCAACTGCAGCAGGGGCATGCCCAGGGCGCCCGACGCCTTGCCACGCTGCGCGCGCAAGCGACGTTCGGCGGCGTCGAGCATCAGCGCGTGCAGGACCGCGGCGCCGAAGAGGCCATACGACGCCACCCCGAGCACGAAGTGCAGCAGGGCCCAGGGCGAGGCCAGCAGGTGCAGCTCGCCGGGGAAGATCCAGGCCAGCGCCACGGCCCCGGCACCTGCGGCGGCGAGCACGCGGCGCACCGCCGGCAGCGGCACCAGACGGCTCTCGATGCCGTGCACGGCGATCACCAGCCACACCGTCATCGACAGCACCGGCGCAAAACCCAGCCGTGCGCCGGGCGCGGTCTGGCCCCAGCCGCCGATGTCCATCAGCAGCAGCACCAGGTGCAGGCCCCAGGCGACGATCAGGGCCGGCGCCGACCAGAGCCTGGCGCGCGCCACCGACGGCAGGGCCACGCCGGCATAGGCGAGCAGCGCCGCCACCGCGACCGCGAGCGGCGCGGAGTCGGTCCAGGCGGCGGGCCCGGTCGATAGAATCATGCGTCGAAGTGTACCGATCCGGGCCCCGTTCCCGGGCCCCGAGCGCATGGCCACCACCCTCACCGACCGCCTGTCGCGCCTGGTCAAGACCATGCGCGGCCAGGCCCGCATCACCGAGAGCAATGTCCAGGACATGCTGCGCGAGGTGCGCATGGCCCTGCTCGAAGCCGACGTCGCCTTGCCGGTGGTGCGCGACTTCATCCAGCGCGTCAAGGACAAGGCCCTCGGCCAGGAGGTGAGCGGTGCGTTGAACCCGGGTCAGGCCCTGGTCGGCATCGTGCACAAGGAGCTTGCCGCGACGATGGGCGCCGGCATCGCCGAGCTCGACCTGGCCACCCAGCCGCCGGCGGTGATCCTGATGGCCGGCCTGCAGGGCGCGGGCAAGACCACGACCACGGCCAAGCTGGCCAAGCACCTGATCGAGCGGCGCAAGAAGAAGGTGCTCACGGTGTCCGCCGACGTCTACCGTCCGGCGGCCATTCAGCAGCTCAAGACGGTCACTGGCCAGGCCGGCGCGAGCTGGTTCGAGTCGACGCCGCAGCAGAAGCCGCAGGACATCGCGCTCGCAGCGCTGGACCATGCGCGCCGCCACCATTTCGACGTGCTGCTGGTCGACACCGCCGGCCGGCTGGCGATCGACGAAACCCTGATGGCCGAGATCCGCGCACTGCACGCCGCGGTGCACCCGGTGGAGACCCTGCTCGTCGTCGATGCGATGCAGGGCCAGGACGCGATCAACACCGCCAAGGCCTTCAAGGAGGCGCTGCCGCTGACCGGCATCGTCCTGACCAAGCTCGACGGTGACGCCCGCGGCGGCGCGGCCCTGTCGGTGCGCCAGGTCACCGGCGCGCCGATCAAGTTCGCCGGTGTCTCCGAGAAGATCGACGGGCTGGAGGTCTTCGATGCCGAGCGCCATGCCGGGCGGGTGCTCGGCATGGGCGACATCGTGGCCCTCGTCGAAGAGGTGCAGAAGGGCGTCGACCTGGCCTCGGCGCAGCGCCTGGCCGACAAGGTCAAGTCAGGCGGTTTCGACCTCGACGACTTCCGCGACCAGATCACGCAGATGAAGAAGATGGGCGGCCTGTCGGGCCTGCTCGACAAGCTGCCCAGCCAGATCGCCCAGCGCGCGCAGGGCGCCGACATGGGGCGCGCCGAACGTGACGTGCGGCGCATGGAAGGCATCATCTGCGCGATGACGGCGCTCGAGCGGCGCAAGCCCGATCTGATCAAGGCCAGCCGCAAGCGCCGCATCGCCGCCGGTGCCGGCGTTCAGGTGCAGGAGGTCAACCGCCTGCTCAACCAGTTCGAGCAGATGCAGGGCATGATGAAGAAGATGAAGGGCGGTGGCCTGATGAAGATGATGAAACGCATGGGCGGCATGCCCGGCATGCCGCGCTGAGTCAGTGCTTCTGGCGATCCGTGAAGTGGTTCACGGATCGCGCCTGTCTGAAGCGTTTGCTCACCTCTGGATACGCCTGTTCCGCGCTGCACCCTGGAGTCCGGCGCTGATCGGCCGTAACTTCCGTCACTCGGCATGGACCTCTTGCGCATGGAACACCTCGACCCTCTCTCCGCGGCTGCACTGGTGGCCGCTGGCCTGCTGGTGATCAGCCTGATGGCGGTGCGCCGCCGTCAGCGGGGCGGTGGCGGCCGCAGCGTGCGCCAGGACAGCATCGACACCGTGGCCGGCTGGCCGCCCGAAGCGGCGCGCATCCTCAACGTCACCGAACGCCAGGCCTTCGAACTGCTCAAGCGTGCGCTGCCCGGTTTCATGGTGCTGGCCCAGGTGCCACTGTCGCGCTTCGTGCGCGTACCGATGCGGCATTCCTACAGCGACTGGCTGCAGCGCGTCGGCCAGCTCAGCGCCGACCTCGTGATCTGCGACATCGGCTCGCGTGTGCTGGCGGTGGTGGACATCCGTTCGGCCGAAGAATCGCCGCGCAGCCGGCGCCGCCATGAGCGCATGTCGCGCGTGCTGAAGGCGGCCGGCATCCGCGTGCATGTCTGGCGCGAAGGTGATCTGCCCTCGGCCAGCGAAGTGCGCACGGTGATCGGCGCCGTCTTGGTGGACAACGCGCCGCGGCCGACAAACTCGCGCCCGATGCCGCTGATCCCGGTGCCCGAGATCGCCGAGATCGACCAGTATCTGGCCGAAGGCGATCAGTTCGACTACGGCGCCGGCATGGAACCGGTGGCCTCGGCCTTCTTCGACGAACTCGAAACCGCCAAGTCCTGACAGCGCAGCGGCTCTCAGCCGAGCAGGGCCACGGCGAACTCGCGCGCGTCGAAGGGCTGCAGATCCTCGAGCTGCTCGCCGATGCCGATGAAGTAGACCGGCACCGAGCGCCCGGCCTCCTTCTGCCAGGCGGCGATGGCGGCCAGCACCCCGCCCTTGGCGGTGCCGTCGAGCTTGGTCACCACCAGGCCGGTCAGCTGCAGCGCGGCGTCGAAGGCCTGCACCTGGGCGAGCGCGTTCTGCCCGGTGTTGCCGTCGACCACCAGAAGAACCTCGTGCGGCGCGCCGTGCATCGCCTTGCCGATCACGCGCTTGATCTTCTTCAGCTCGTCCATCAGGTGCAGCTGCGTCGGCAGGCGGCCGGCGGTGTCGGCGATCACCACGTCGCAGCCACGCGCCTTGCCCGCCTGCACCGCGTCAAAGCTGACGGCGGCCGGGTCGCCGCCTTCCTGGGCCACGATCTCGACCCGGTTGCGGTCGGCCCAGACGCCAAGCTGCTCGCGGGCCGCGGCGCGGAAGGTGTCGGCCGCCGCCAGCAGCACCTTGCAGTCGCCATCGACCAGGTGGCGGGTGAGCTTGCCGATCGTCGTCGTCTTGCCGGCGCCGTTGACCCCGGCGACCATGATCACGGTCGGCGTCGCAGCGCCGATCTCGAGCGGGCGCTGCAGCGGCGCCAGCCACTCGGCCACCGCGTCGGTGAGCAAGACCTTCACCGCGGTCGGGTCGGCCGCCTTCTGCGCCTTCACGCGCCGCTTCAGGTCGATCAGCAGGGCGGCCGTGGCCTTGACCCCGGTATCGGCCATCAGCAGGGCCGACTCCAGTTCCTCGTACAGCGACTCGTCGATGCGCGTGCCGGTGAAGACCTGCGTGATGCCGCTGCCGGTGCGCGCCAGGCCCTGGCGCAGCCGGCCGAGCCAGCCGGGGCGTTCGGCCTGCGCTGGGGGCGGCAATGGCGTCGTGGCCGGCGCAGGCTCGGCAACCGGCGTCGGCGCCGCGACTGCAGGGGAAACTCTCGCCGGGGCCGCCGGCGGCGGGCTGGGGGCCTTCTTGCGGAAGAAGCTGAACATGCGTCTGGTTCTCGCGGAGGGACTTCGCACACGGCCGCGGACCGCTATAATTCCGGGTTCAGGCGCTTTAGCTCAGTCGGTTAGAGCAACGGAATCATAATCCGCAGGTCCGGGGTTCGAGTCCCTGAAGCGCCACCAACACCGCAAAGGCTTGCAAGTCAGCGACTTGCAAGCCTTTTGCTTTTCACGGGTGCAGCCTGGGCCCGCCATGGCGGGCCGATGCCCTGCGGTGTTGGCGCGTGGAGCGCCTCGACATGCGCCGGGCGATGGCGCGCGGGACCGTCAATCGCTGCCGCCTTCGCCGGCCGGGCGCAGCGTGGCACCGGGCGCCAGCCGCACCGCCCGCTGTGGCGCCGTGTTCACGGCAAGCTGGAACACGTCGGGTCGCGCGTAGTGGCCCACGGGGTCGAAGTCCATCTGCGCCCGCGGGATGTCGTCGAGGTCGATTTCGGCCGTCAGCAGCGCGTCTTCTCCGTACACCGGACCGGCCAGCAGTTTGCCCAGCGGGCTCACGATGCAGCTGCCGCCGCGCATCAGAACCGCGTCCTCAGCCTCGGGCAGGCGGTTGTGCAGGGCCTGCATCGGCAAGTCGCGTCGGCGAAGATGCTGGCAGGCCGAGAGCACGAAGCAGCGGCCTTCCATGGCGACATGCTGCATGCTGGCAATCCAGCTGTCGCGGTCGTCGGCCGTGGGGGCGCAGTACAGGGCGACACGCTGCTGGTACATGGCCATGCGCAGGGCGGGCATGTAGTTCTCCCAGCAGATGACGGCACCGAGTTTCCCGTAGGGCGTGTCGATGGCCTTGAGCGTTGAGCCGTCGCCGTAGCCCCAGACCAGACGCTCCAGCGCGGTCGGCATCAGCTTGCGGTGGTGACCCAGCAAGGCGCCCTGACCGGCGGCATCGGCACCCAGGTACACGGCCGTGCAATACAAGGTGCCGCCCTCGCGTTCGATGATGCCCATGCAGACGATGAGCCCGCATTCGGCGGCGGTCTTGGCCAACAGCGCGATTTCCGCGCCGTCGAGCGTGACGGCGGCCTCGAAATATCGGCGGAAGTCTTCGCGCCCCTCGGGCGTGCGCCCGCCGACGTAGATGTGGAAATCCGCCCCCTTCGGGTAGCCGCCCAGAAAGGCTTCGGGGATCACCAGCACCTTCGCATTGCGTGCGGCGGCGCTGCGCATCAGTTCCTGCGCGCGGGCCACGGTGGCGGCGGTGTCGAACATCGCACTCGCGCACTGGGCAACGGCGGCGGTCAGTTTCATCGCGATCTCCTGGGGCTGTGCCGGTGGTCGAAGCGGGCCAGTGTGCCGCACGGCATTGGCGCCCGCCTGAATGGATGGACTATGCAGAAAACGAAGAATACAAGCCATTAATGCGATTGGACGCAACAGGGCAGCGCAGGCACGATGCGATCCAGAAACACCACTGGAGACCACCTTGGACATCGCCCGTTTCCCCCGCATCCGCCTCGGCCACCTGCCGACCCCGCTCGAGCCGATGGAGAACCTGAGCCGTGCGCTCGGTGGCCCTCGGCTGTGGATCAAGCGCGACGACTGCACCGGGCTTTCGACCGGCGGCAACAAGACCCGCAAGCTCGAATTCCTGATGGCCGATGCGCTCGCGCACAAGGCCGACATCGTCATCACCCAGGGCGCCACACAGTCGAACCATGCCCGCCAGACCGCGGCCGCCGCGGTGCGCGTGGGCATGCAGTGCCACATCCTGCTCGAGGACCGCACCGGCAGCACCGACCCCGGCTATCGCGAAAACGGCAACGTGCTGCTCGACCGGCTGCACGGTGCCGCTGTCGAACGTCGCAAGGGCGGCGCCGACATGCAGGCCGAGATGGAAGCGCTGGCCTTGCGCCTGGAGGGCGACGGCCGCCGTCCCTACGTCATCCCCGGCGGCGGTTCGACTCCGATGGGGGCGCTCGGCTATGTCAACGCCGCGCTGGAACTGATCAACCAGGCCGCTGAACGCGGGCTGCGCATCGACCATCTGGTGCATGCCACCGGCAGCGCCGGCACGCAGGCCGGGCTGGTGGCGGGGCTGCAGGCCTTGAACAGCTCGATCAACCTGCTGGGCATCGGCGTGCGCGCGCCCCGCGAGAAGCAGGAAACCATGGTCCACACCCTGGGCCAGCGCACCTGGGAACTGCTGGGCCTGCCCGGCGAACTGCGCCGTGAATCGGTGCAGGCGAATTGCGACTACGTCGGCGAAGGCTACGGCGTGCCCACGGCGAGCATGGTCGAAGCGGTGACGCTGCTCGCCCGCACCGAAGGCATCCTGCTCGACCCGGTGTACTCGGGCAAGGGCATGGCCGGCCTGATCGACCTGGTCCGCAAGGGTCACTACAAGAAGGACGAGAACGTGGTCTTCCTGCACACCGGTGGCTCGGCCGCGCTGTTCGGCTACCCCGGCGTCTTCGGCCTTCCGAATTCCTGACACCGTCATCGCATCAAGGAGACAAACATGAACACCACCCTGCGAATCAAGCCCTCGCTCGTCGCGCTGGCGGCGCTGCTCGCCCTGGCCTCGGCGGCCCAGGCCGCACCGAAGACCACGCTGCGGCTGTCCACTTACGTCAACGAAGTCGACGTGCGCTACAAGGGCTTCCAGAAGTTCGCCGAACTCGTGGACGCCAAGACCGCCGGTCGCGTCAAGGTTGAGATCTTCCCGTCTTCGACCTTGCACGGCTGGAGCGAAGGTGTCGATGCGGTGCGCGGCGGGGTCGCCGACATCGCCTGGATGCCGGCCGACAAGCGCCTGCCCTGCTACCGCGTGACCTCGCTGTACCCGGTGGTGGTGGACATGAGCAAGCAGATCCAGCTCGACGCCGACTACGCCGCGCTGATGAAGTCCGAGGCGGAAAAGATCGGGCTGCTGCCGCTGATCAACTCGAACTACTCCTACGACCAGGAATGGTGGTTCAAGAAGGACGGTACCGAACTCGGCAAGCTCGACGGCAAGCTGGTGCGCTCGATCGGGCCGCTGGTGTCGATGATGATCGAGACCTGGGGCGGCAAGCCGGTGTTCGTGGCACCGAAAGAGGTGTTCCAGTCGGCCGAGCGCGGCGTGGTCGACGGCATCAACATGGGCGTGGCCACCTACAGCGCCTGGAAGCTCTGGGGCGTGATGCCGCACATGGTGAAGGCCAACCTGTTCTACGGCAACATCATGTACATGGTCAACAAGCGCAAGTTCGAGTCGATGAGCGCCGCCGACCAGGTTGCGGTGCTCGCCGCGGCCAAGGAGTCCGAGGTCTGGCTCAAGCCCGAGTACGAGAAGTTCGTCGACGACAGCATCGCTGACGCCGTCAAGCAGGGCGGCACGGTCAGCGCCGTCAAGCCCGAGCGCCGCAAGGCGCTGGTGGACAGCATCGCGCCGAAGTGGAAGACCGAAGTCGACGCGGCCTGCGGTGCCGAGCTGTCGAACAAGGTGCGCACGCTGTTCAACGCCAACGCGCTGTAGAGCCGCCATGTTCGCGCTGCTGAACAAGCCGGTCGAACGGCTGGCCGTGTGGTTGACTGCGATCGGCGGCCTGCTGATCGTGGTGCAGATGCTGTGGATCTCGTACGGCGTGTTCATGCGCTACGTGATGTCCAGCCCCGACGGCACCGTCACCGAGGCCACCGCGCTGCTGCTCTTTCCGGTGGCCTTTCTGGGCCTGGCCTTCGCGCTGAAAGAAGACGCCTACCCGAAGGTGTCCTTCCTGCCCGACGCGCTGTCGCCGCGCGGGCGGCACTGGCTCGAGGCGCTGAACATGTTCCTGATGATGGCGGTGGGCGTGTACTTCTCGATCACCGCGGTCGACGCCACGCTCAACTCGTATGAGTCGGGCGCCGCCTCGGAGATCCTGCTCTGGCCGCGCTGGCTCTTCTGGGCGCCGGGCGCGGTCGCGCTCCTGGTGTTCACCCTTTATGCCGGTCTCAGGCTCGCGCTGATGCTGACCCGACCCGAACCCGTTGCAGCCCGGCGCGGCTGAACCAGGAGATCGTCATGGAATGGTATGAAGTCGGCATCGGCCTGCTCGCCCTGTTGATGCTGTTCATCGGCATCGGGCTGCCGATCCCGTTTGCGCTGGCGGCCGCATCGCTGCCTTTTCTGCTCTACATCCAGGGCTGGGACACGGCGCTGGTGAGCAGTGAACTGAAGCTCTGGGGCGTCTGGATCGACTACATCCTGCTGGCCGTGCCACTGTTCGTGTTCCTCGGCGAACTGATCGGGCGTTCCAACATCGGGCCCAATCTGTACCGCTTCATGCACCGCGGGGTGCGGGTGCGCGGTTCGGCGGCCTACGGCAGCATCGCGGCCTGCGCCGGCTTCGGCGCCGTCTGCGGCTCGTCGATGGTGGGCTCGCTGACGATCGGCGGCGTGGCGCTGCCCGAGATGAAGAAGCTCGGCTACGACAACCGCCTGTCCAGCGGCGTGCTGGCCGCCGGCGGCACGCTCAGCGTGCTGATCCCGCCGAGCCTGATCCTGCTCTTCTACGGCATCGTCACCGACACCTCGATCGGTGAGCTGTTCATCGCCGGCATGATCCCCGGCCTGGTGCTGGTGGCGATGTTCTGCGCCGTGGTCTACGTCTGGGGCCGGATGCGGCCGAGCCACATCCCGAGCGTCGACGAAGCGGCCCGCAGCAGTTGGCGCGAGATGCTGGTCTCGGTCGGCCCGATCACCGTGATCGGTCTCGTGATCACCTTGTCGATCTATACCGGCGTGGCCACGCCCACCGAAGCCGCCGCGGTCGCCGCGCTGCTGACCACCGGCCTGGCCTTCGGTGTCGGCGGGCTCGACTGGCGCGGCTTCACGGACTCGCTGATGGCGACCATGCGCACCATGGGTTACCTGGGCCTGCTGCTGTCGGCCGGCGTGCTGTTCGGCTTCGTGCTCACCTACTACCGGGTGCCGCAGCAGTTCACCGAACTGTTCATCTCCTTCGACCTGAGTCCCTATGCGGTGCTGGCGATCGTGCTCGTGTTCTACGTCGTGCTCGGCATGTTCCTGGAACCGGTGTCGATGACCTTCATCACCTTGCCGACGATCTTCCCGCTGATGCAGGCGGCCGGCTTCGACATGATCTGGTTCGGCATCGTCTACACGATCACGATGGAGATCGCGGTGCTGACCCCGCCGGTGGGGCTGAACCTGTACGTGATACAGAGCATCAGCCGCGGCAGCATATCGATCGGCGAGGTCATCGCCGGCTGTCTGCCCTTCATCGGGACGATGGTGGCCTTGATCGCGATGCTGATCCTGCTGCCCGGTACGGCAACGTGGCTGCCGGCGCTGATGCGATGAGCCCGGCTGTGGACAAGATGCCGAATCGGGCGTCGACGGCACAGATCCTGCCGCACCGCCGCGCCGGTACGGGTGAGCCGCTGGTCCTGGTGCACGGCTATCTGGGCGGCTCGATCCAGTGGCAGGCCGAGATCGAGGCCCTGCGCGAGCATTTCGACGTGATTGCGGTCGACCTGGCCGGCTACGGGCAGGCCGGGCAGCTGCCGGCGCCGACCGAGATGGCGGCGCATGCGCGCGACGTGCTCGCCACCTTGTCCGCTCTGGGAGTCGAGCGCTTCCATCTGCTCGGACACTCGATGGGCGGCATGGTGGTGCAGGAGGTCGTGCGCCAGGCGCCGGCGCGTGTGCGCAGACTGGTGCTCTATGCGACCGGCCCGCAGGGCAGCATTCCGGGCCGTTTCGAGAGCATGGCACGTTCGCGCGAACGCCTGGCCGCGGACGGCCTCGCGCCCACCGCGCGGCGCATCTGCGCCACCTGGCTGCTGCAGGGCGAGCAGTCGCCCGCCTACGAAGCGCTGGCCGCGATCGCGCTCCAAGCCGATCTGGATGCGGCCCTGGCCGGACTGTGGGCGATGGAGGGCTGGGACGGACGCGAGCATCTGGCCGCCATCGGGCAGCCGACGCTCGTGATCTGGGGCGAGCACGACCGCACCTACACCTGGCCACAGACCGAGGCGCTGTGGCGCACGATTCCCGCGGCATCGCTGGCGGTGCTGCCGTCCTGCGCACATGCACTGCACCTGGAACGGCCGGCGCTGTTCCATGCGCTGCTGCGCGAATTCCTCGATCCGGCCCGCGGGGCCCGCTTGCCACAAGTTGAGTCGGCATGAACGCAGACGCGACGCTGGCCTGCGAAGGGCTCGCCGACAATGCGCCCCACAGGGGAGCGGCGGCTATGGAACTGAAGTGGCTCGACGACTACATCGCGCTGATCGAGACCGGCACCTTTTCGGCAGCAGCCGAACGCCGCCATGTGTCGCAACCCGCGTTCTCGCGTCGCATCCAGATGCTCGAGGAATGGCTCGGCGTCACGCTTGTCGACCGTGCGCGCAAGCCGCTGCAGCTGACGCCGGTGGCGGCCGAGAACCAGGCCGCGTTCCGCAACCTGGTCGCGGGCATCTACGAGTTTCGCGCGGTGCTGAAAGCCGAAGCCCTGAGCAGCGGCGGGATCACCATCGCCGCGCAGCATTCGCTGGCCGGCTCCATCCTGCCCGCCTTGCTGGACCGGCTGCACGAACTGGACCCGGAGCAGAACTTCAGGCTGCGCTCGGAAAACCGTGCCGAGAGCGTTGCCATGCTGATGCGCGGCGAGGCGCAGATCCTCGTCACCTACGAAACCCTGCAGGTCGGCTGCGGCATCGCGCCCCAGCTCGCCCAGCGCCATGTGCTGGGCCAGGACACGATGCGCCTGGTTGCGAACCCCGCGCTGTGCAAGTCACTGGCCGGCACGCAGCAGGGCGACCCGTTGCCCCTGCTGTGCTTTCCGCCCGACAGCTTCTTCGGCCACCTGGTGCGGGCCCGGGCGCTGCCCGACCTGATGCAGCGCCGGGCCGTCGTGGTGCGCTGCGTCAGCGAGTTTGCGATGGGTTTGCGTGAGCTGGCCCTGAGCGGGCTGGGCGCGGCCTGGCTGCCGGACTCGCTGATCGCCGCGGATCTGAAGCTGGGGCGGCTGCTGCCGGTGAAACAGATCGGCCTGGCCGTGCCGATGGACATCGTGCTGTACCTGTCGCTGCAGGCCGGCGAGAAGGTGATGCCGCTGCTGCGCCGGATCGACGCGCTGATGGCCTCGACGCCGCCGGTGCTGCACCGGGCGGCCAGGCCCGGCAGGCGCGAGGTGGCGCCATGACGCCGCTGGCTTCGCTGTCGCAGTCGGTCGCCATGCGGTCCAGCGCACTGTCGCGTCAGGGTTATCTGTTCGCACCCGGCACCGCGCTGGCCGGAATGCTGGCGCTGGCCGCGACGGCGGTGTCGACCCTGCAGGGCGGTCCGCAACTGCTCTATGCGCTGCTGTTCGGCGTCGCCTTCAACTACCTGAGCCACGAAGCCCGCACCAAGCCGGGCATCGAGTTCGCAGGCCGGGCGGTGCTGCGCCTGGGCGTCGGGCTGCTGGGCGCGCGCATCACCGCGACGCAGATCGCCGGGCTGGGCTGGGAAACCGCCTTGACGGTGATCGCAGCCACGGCCAGCACCGTGCTGTGCGCCCTGGTGGTCGGCAAGCGGCTGGGCATGTCGCGGGCGCAGCGCGTGCTGTCGGGCGGTGCGGTCGCGATCTGCGGAGCCTCGGCGGCACTCGCGATCTCGGCCGTGCTGCCGCGCGAAAGGGAGGGCGACCGCTTCACCTTGATGGTGGTCGTCACCGTCACCGTGATGTCGACGCTGGCGATGGTGCTGTACCCGCTGATCGCGCGCGTGCTGACGCTGCCGCCCGAACTGGCGGGCCTGTTCTTCGGCGCCACCATTCACGACGTGGCGCAGGTGGTGGGCGCGGGCTACACGCACAGCCATGAAGCCGGCGACGTGGCCACCATCGTCAAGCTTTTCCGGGTGTCATTGCTGACGGTGGTGGTGGTGATCGTCTCGGCCAGCTTCAAGGGCGCGCGCGACCGGGCCGCGGCCGCGTCGACTTCGCAGCGCGTTCCGGCCAAGCAGGCGCTGGTGCCGTGGTTCCTGTGGCTGTTCATCGTGATGGTGGTGCTGAATTCGCTTGGCGCCTTTCCGACGGCGCTGCAGGCCGGCCTGAATGACTTTTCGCGCGCCTGCCTGGTGGTCGCCATCGCGGCGCTGGGCATGAAGACCAGCTTCGCGCAACTGGCGCGCGCGGGCTGGCGCCCGCTGGCGCTGATCGTGATCGAAACCGCGTGGATCGCGCTGTTCGTGCTGGCGGTGATCCTGCTGCGGCATTAGGAGGCTGTCTACAATGGCAGGCGATTGCGGCCCTGGAGATTTCCGCTGCGGGCCGGTTTCGCTTGCGCCCCTGACCTCCACAGCCCCTGGATCCACACCATGCCCCGCTGTGCCTTGCTGCCTGCCGTGCTCCTCGGCGCGGCCCTGGCCCTGCCCGCTGCCGCACAACTGGCGCGCCCCTTCCCGGCCGGTGCGCTGCGCGGTGAACTGCGCATCGAGCAGCCGCCGGTGGTGACCCTCAACGGCCAGCCGGCGCGGCTGGCGCCCGGGGCGCGCATCCGCGGTGAAGACAATCTGCTGCAGATGTCCGGTGCGCTGGCCGGCCGCGCGCTGACCGTGCATTACACGGTCGACAACTACGGCCTGCTGCTCGACGTCTGGCTGCTGACACCGGCCGAGCGCGCCCGCAAACCCTGGCCGAAGACCGCCGCCGAAGCGGCGGCCTGGCGCTTCGACCCGCTGGCGCAGACCTGGAGCCGGCCATGAAGAAGGTCTTCATCCGCACCTTCGGCTGCCAGATGAACGAGTACGACTCGGACAAGATGACCGACGTGCTGCGTGCCGCCGAAGGTTACGAGCCGACCCATGACCCGGAACAGGCCGACCTGATCCTGTTCAACACCTGCTCGGTGCGCGAAAAGGCGCAGGAGAAGGTCTTCAGCGACCTCGGCCGCGTCAGGCATCTCAAGAAGAAGGGTGTGTTGATCGGGGTCGGTGGCTGCGTCGCCAGCCAGGAGGGCGAGGCGATCGTCAAGCGCGCGCCCTATGTCGACCTGGTCTTCGGCCCGCAGACCCTGCACCGCCTGCCGCAGATGATCGCCCGGCGCCAGGCCGAGCAGCGGCCGCAGGTCGACATCAGCTTCCCCGAGATCGAGAAGTTCGACCACCTGCCGCCGGCGCGCGTCGACGGCGCCTCGGCCTTCGTCTCGATCATGGAAGGCTGCAGCAAGTACTGCAGCTACTGCGTCGTGCCCTACACCCGCGGTGAGGAGGTCAGCCGGCCGTTCGACGACGTGCTGACCGAAGTCGCCGGCCTGGCCGACCAGGGCGTGCACGAAGTCACCCTGCTCGGCCAGAACGTCAACGCCTACCGCGGGTCCATGGGCGACACGACGGAGATCGCCGACTTTGCGCTGCTGCTGGAGTACGTGGCCGAGATCCCCGGCATCCAGCGCATCCGCTACACGACCAGCCATCCGAACGAATTCACCCAGCGCCTGATCGACGCCTACGGGCGCATCCCGAAGCTGGTGAACCACCTGCACCTGCCGGTGCAGCATGGATCGGATCGCATCCTGATGGCGATGAAGCGCGGCTACACCGCGATGGAATACAAGAGCACGATCCGCAAGCTGCGCGCCGTGCGGCCGGACATCAGCCTGTCTTCGGACTTCATCGTCGGCTTCCCCGGCGAAACCGATGACGACTTCGGCCGCATGATGAAGCTGATCGACGACGTCGGCTTCGACGCCAGCTTCAGCTTCATCTTCAGCCCGCGTCCGGGCACCCCGGCGGCGAACCTGGCCGACGACACGCCCAGGGAGCTGAAGCTGCGGCGCCTGCAGCATCTGCAAGCCACGATCGAGGCGAATGTGCGCCGCATCTCGGCGTCGCGGGTCGGCAGCGTGCAGCGCATCCTCGTCGAAGGGCCGTCGCGCAAGGATCCGCGCGAACTGATGGGCCGCACCGAATGCAACCGCATCGTCAACTTCGATGGCGGCGCGCAGCGCGACCGGCTGGTCGGCCGCATGCTGGAGGTGGACATCACCGAGGCCCTGCCACATTCGCTGCGCGGCCGGGTGCGGGTCGACGAAGCCGCGGCGCTCAGCGCGGCCGGATGAAACCGCGCCACCACAGCGCCAGCGCGGCGGCCAGCACCATCGCGCCATAGGTGGCCATGCGGCCGTCCTGGCCGAACCAGAACAGCCCGGCGAGCGTGACCCCGGCAGCGGCGCTGCCGGCGGCGAGCGCCAGACGCCACCAGCGCACCGCGGCCAGTTCGCGGCGCCAGAGCAGCTTGCTGCCGGCGGCCGCCAGCAGGCCCAGGCCCAGGGCCGGGACGAACAGGTTCAGCAGATGCCAGCCGGCGTCGATCGGACTCACGAATGGGCCCTCCGGCCGCTTGGCATCAGCTTGATGCCGGTCAAGAAGCCGGCAGCCCGCCGGAACCGGGCAAATCTTACAATCACCCTGTGAGCGTCATCGCCCTTGGCCTGAACCACACCACCGCGCCGCTCGATCTGCGCGGGAAGTTTGCGTTTGCGCCCGACCAGCTGCCCCCGGCCCTGCACGCCCTGCGTGAACGGCTGCAACGTGTTGCGCCCGAAGCGGCCCTGGTCTCGACCTGCAACCGCACCGAGCTGTACGTCGCCGCCGAGCCGCGCATCGCGCTCGAGATCGCCCGCCCGGCGCTGGACTGGCTGGCCGAGCAGGGCGGGGTCAGCGGCCATGTGCTGCAGGACCACACCTATGTGCGCGAGGACCGCGAGGCTGCGCGCCACGCCTTCCGCGTCGCCGCCGGGCTCGATTCGATGGTGCTCGGTGAGCCGCAGATCCTCGGCCAGATGAAGGAAGCGGTGCGCCAGGCCGGGGCCGCCGGCACCCTGGGCTCGACCCTGCACCAGCTCTTCCAGCGCAGCTTCTCGGTGGCCAAGGAGGTGCGCACCGCCACCGAGATCGGCGCCCACTCGATCAGCATGGCCGCCGCTTCGGTGCGCCTGGCGGCCCAGCTCTTCGAGGACCTGCGCGAGATCCGCGTGCTCTTCGTCGGCGCCGGCGAGATGATCGAGCTCGTCGCCACCCATTTTGCGGCCCGCCAGCCGAAGTCGATGGCGGTGGCCAACCGCACGCTCGAGCGCGGCGAGAAGCTGGCCAGCCGTTTTGGTGCCCAGGCGCTGCGCCTGACGGACCTGCCCGATCGCATGCACGAGTTTGACGTCGTGGTGTCGTGCACCGCGAGCTCGCTGCCGATCATCGGCCTGGGCGCGGTCGAACGTGCACTGAAGGCACGTCGCCATCGGCCGATGTTCATGGTCGATCTGGCCGTGCCGCGCGACATCGAGCCCGAAGTGCGCGAACTGGCCGACGTCTATCTCTACACCGTCGACGATCTGTCGGCCCTGGTGCAGACGGCCGGCGAGAAGCGCCGCGCCGCGGTGCAGCAGGCCGAGGCCATCATCGACGCCGGTGTGCTCAGCTTCGAGCACTGGCTGGACCGGCGCGCCGCGGTGCCGCTGATCCAGGCCCTGCACCAGCAGACCGACCATTGGCGTCTGGCCGAGATGCAGCGTGCGCGCAGGCTGCTTGCGCGCGGGGCCGACGTTGACGTGGTCCTGGACGCGCTGACCCGCGGCCTGACGCAAAAGCTGCTGCATGGCACCCTGGCCGAGCTGAAGAGCGCCGATCCGCACGAGCGCGAGCAGCTGGCCGACACCGTTTCGCGCCTGTTCCTGCGCGGCCAGCAGCGTGGTCCCGGCGGGTCGGGCGGCGCCGACGAGCCCGGCGACGTCCAATAGCCCAACAGCCCACGCCGCCGATGCCTGGGGCATCGGCGGCATGTCTTGTCCATGGACCTGCCCCGCCCCCCGTTCGAACGCCTCGAGATGCGCCTGGCGGAGCTTGACGCCGCGTTGTCGGATCCGCAGCTGCTGGCCGACATCACACGCTGGCGCCGGCTGTCGCAGGAGCAGGCCGAGGTGGCCGGCGTGGTGTCGCTGTGGCGCCGCTTCCGCCAGCGCGAGGATGACCTGGCCACGGCGCGCGGCATGGCCGACGAGCCGGAGTTCGCCGAGATGGCGGCGGCCGAGATCGAGCAGGCCGGTGCCGAGATCGTGGACCTGCAGGCGCAACTGCGCCTGGCCCTGGTGCCGCACGACCCGGATGAAGATCGCAACGCCTTCGTCGAGATCCGCGCCGGCACCGGAGGCGACGAGTCGGCGCTGTTCGCCGGCGACCTGACGCGGCTGTACCTGCGCTGGTGCGAGCGCCAGGGCTGGCGCACCGAGGTGCTCAGCGAGAGCGCGGCCGAACTCGGCGGCTACAAGGAGATCGTCCTGCGCATCGAAGGCCGCGGTGCCTACGGGCGGTTGCGCTTCGAAAGTGGTGGCCACCGCGTGCAGCGGGTGCCGGCTACCGAAAGTCAGGGTCGCATCCACACCAGTGCCTGCACGGTGGCGGTGCTGCCCGAGCCCGACGAAACCGAGGAGATCACGCTGAATCCGGCCGATCTGCGCATCGACACCTTCCGCGCCAGCGGCGCCGGCGGCCAGCACGTGAACAAGACCGACAGCGCGATCCGCATCACCCACCTGCCCAGCGGTCTGGTGGCCGAATGCCAGGACGACCGCAGCCAGCACCGCAACAAGGCCCGCGCGATGGCCGTGCTGCAGGCGCGGCTGCGCGACCAGGAGCGCAGCGCGCGTGCCGCCAAGGAAGCGGCGACACGCAAGGGCCTGGTCGGCAGCGGCGAGCGCAGCGACCGCATCCGCACCTACAACTTCCCGCAGGGTCGGGTCACCGACCACCGCATCAATCTGACGCTTTACAAGCTGGCCGCCGTGATGGACGGGGACCTCGACGAACTGGTCGCGGCGCTGGCGACGGCGCGCGCCGAGCAGCAGCTCGCGCTGCTGGAGACCGGCGCCGGATGAGGCCCGACGTGGCCGGCGTGCTGGCCGAGGCCCGGCGCCTGGGTGTCGACCGTCTGGACGCCCAGCTCCTGCTCGGTGCCTTGCTTGCGCGCCCACGCGCCTGGCTCATCGCACACCAGGAGCACGCGCTCGATGCCGATCAGGCCCGGGGCCTGGCGCAAGCCCTGCAGTCGCGCGCCGACGGGGTGCCGCTGGCCTACCTGACGGGCACCCAGGTCTTCTGCGGTCTGCTGCTTGGCGTCGGCCCCGGCGTGCTGATTCCGCGGCCCGAGACCGAACTGCTTGTGGACTGGGCGCTGGAGTGCCTGGCGCCGCGACCCCAAGCCCGGGTGCTTGATCTCGGCACCGGCAGCGGCGCCATCGCCCTGGCCCTGAAGGCGGCCTGCCCGGGCGCGCAGTTCGTGGCGGTCGACCGCAGCCCGCAGGCCCTGGCGATCGCCGAGGCGAATGGCCGCCGGCTGGGTCTGGCGGTCGACTGGCGCGCCGGCGACTGGTGGGCACCGGTGGCCGGTGAACGTTTCGACCTCGTGGTCGCCAACCCGCCTTATGTCGCCGTCGGCGACCCGCATCTGCCGGCCCTGCGTCACGAGCCCGCTTCGGCGCTGGTCGCCGGCCCCGCGGGCCTGGACGAGCTGCGGCGCATCGTCGATGGTGCCTCCGGCTGCCTCGCGCCGGGCGCGGACCTGCTGCTCGAGCATGGGCACGACCAGGGCGAGGCGGTGCGGTCCTGGCTTGAGCAGGCCGGCTTCGATGGCGTGGCCACGCGGTGTGATCTGGCCGGACTCGACCGCTGCAGCGGCGGCAGGATGTCACGCCCGATCGAAACCCCCTGAAACCGCGCCCCGCTCGATCCCGGGCCGGACTAACATGGGTCAGACGCGAGCCCTTCTCGCCGGGAGCCGACCATGTCGTACCGCTTCGCTCACCGGACGTTCCGGGCCGCCCTGGTCGGTGCCTTCGTGATGTCGGGTGCGGCCCAGGCGGCCGACGGACTGCAGTCGCCAGCCGTCGATCAGGCCTGGCCGGTCTGGCAAACGCGCATCAGCCTGATCGTCAACCAGCCGGTCGACGGCGGCGCACGCAGCCTGCGCCAGGCCTCATGGCTCGGTGACTATTATCTGCAGCGCCATGGCGACGACGACGCGGCGGCGCGCTGGCGCGGCGGTTTCCGCGCCACCAGCGGGCTGGTGGTCGGCCGGCTGGGTGGCTTGCCGGGCCTGTCGACGCAGGGCCGGTCCTGGTCCAGTTCGCTGCTCACCGTGCGTGACGATCCCGGCGAGGTCGAGCGCGAAGCCTGGCCCTACATCGGCTTCGGCTACTCCGGGCTCGCGCCGCGCGGCGGCTGGGGCTTTTCGGCCGACTTCGGCATCGCGCTGCGCCAGCCGGCGGCGGCCCCCGAACTCGGGCGCGCCCTGCTCGGCCTGCGTGGCTGGGAATCGGCGCTGCGCCGATTCGAGCCCCTGCCGATGGTGCAGCTCGGCGTGCGCTACAGTTTCTGAGCGCCCGCCGGGGACGGGCCGCGTCCGGCTGCGCCCGCGGCCGCCAGGGACTTGCCGGACGGCAGCCGCATCCGGGCCCGTTCCTGTGTACAGTGGCGGGATCCTTCCGTCTCAACGTTCAACACCATGTCCGAAACCCAGCAACGCATCGACCAGCTCGTCAAGGGCCACCCCGTGGTGCTCTTCATGAAGGGCACCGAACAGTTCCCGATGTGCGGCTTTTCGGGCCGTGCGATCCAGATTCTCAAGGCCAGCGGCGCGCAGAACCTCGTCACCGTCAACGTGCTCGAGGACGAGGAGATCCGCCAGGGCATCAAGGCCTATGCCAACTGGCCGACGATTCCCCAGCTCTACGTCAAGGGCGAGTTCGTCGGTGGTTCGGACATCATGATGGAGATGTACGAGTCGGGCGAGCTGCAGCAGCTGATCGGCGGCTGAACCGGCCCTGCGCTTGACGCGCCGCCTCGTCGTCGGCATCTCCGGCGCGACGGGTGCCGTCTACGGCCTGCAGTTGCTGCGCCGCGCGCGCGCGCTGGGCCTGACCACGCACCTGATCGTCACCCCGGCCGGGGTGCTGAATGCGCACCACGAACTCGGGCTCGACCGCCGCACGCTGGAGGCCGAGGCCGACCAGGAGCATGCCCCGGGCGACATCGGCGCCTGCGTCGCCAGCGGCAGCTTTGACGTCGCCGCGATGGTCATCGCACCCTGCTCGATGAAGACCCTGGCCGCGGTGGCGCACGGGCTGTCGGACAACCTGCTCACGCGCGCCGCCGACGTCACGCTGAAGGAACGCCGCCGTCTGGTGCTGATGGTGCGCGAGACGCCGCTCAATCTGGCGCACCTGCGCAATATGGTCGCCGTCACCGAGATGGGCGGCGTGATCTTTCCACCGCTGCCGGCCTTCTATCACCGTCCTGCAAGCATCGACGAGATGGTGGCCGACACGGTCGAGCGGGTGCTCGCTCTGGTCGGCGTCGACGCGGCGCGACCGCAGGCCTGGCCCGGGCTCTAGCGGGGCGCCGCAGAGCCTGCCGTCGGCGATGGCATCGGGACGCGCCGTGCCGATCGCTCTCGGGCCGGCCGCAGGCCGCAGAATGCCGGTCATGTCACCGTGCGGCCGGAAAGACTGAACATGCAAGCGCTCACGCTGCTGCGCGCCGTGTGCGATGTGCTCGACAGCCTGGGTGCGGCCGCCTGCGTGATGGACGAGGCCGACCACACCCTGTTGTGGAACCGCAGCTTCCTGCGCTTCTTTCCCGAGCATGGGGGGCACATCTACTCCGGCGAACCCTATGCGGCCAATCTGCGGCGCTTCTTTTCCGTGCGCCTGGGCCGTGCCGAGATGGCCCACCTTGAGCACTATGTGCAGGACGGCGTCGCCCGGCATCGGGTCCAGAGCCGACCGATCACCTTCGTGCACCGCGGCCTGCGCCTGCGCGTCGGCTCGCTGCCGATCCCCGGGGTCGGCCGCATCCGGGTCTGGACCGAGCAACCCATGCCGGTGCTGGGTGGCCCGGTCGACACCGCTGCGACCAACCTGAACCTGTTCGACCACCTGCCCGATGCGGTGATGGTGACCACGCCCGACGGCCTGATCACCTGGGTCAATCAGACCTTCGTCCTCGTGTACGGCCTGCCCCAGCGGCGGGCGGCGATCGGGCAGCGCTTCGAGGATGTTTACCGCGAGGTCTGGTCCGACAAGCCCGACCATGCGGCCTACGCAACCGGCCACAAGGCGCTGTCCGTGCACCGACGTCTGGAAGGAGCGCCGCTGGAACTGCCCCTGCCGCGCGACCAATGGGTGCGCATCGTCGGCCAGCCCAGCGCCGAAGGCCGCGGCGTGTTCACGCATGTCGACATCAGCGAGCTCAAGCGCAAGGAGCACAGCCTGATGCAGGCCGAGCAGCGCGCACGCGACAGCGAGGCCCAGCTGCGCGAAAAAACCGCGCTGCTCGAGGCTACGCTCGAGCGCATGGAGCAGGGCGTGATGATGGTGAACGCCGAGCGGGTGGTGGAGGTGTGCAATCCACGCGCCATCGAACTGCTCGGCCTGCCGCCGGAACTGATGGCCCTGCGGCCGAGCTTCGAGGCCGTGCTCGCCTTCCAGTGGGCGAGCGACGAGTTCAGCCACACGCCCGAGGACATGAAGGACTTCGTGCGTGCCGGCGGCATCCTCGACAAGCCGCATGCCTACGACCGGCAGCGCCCGGACGGGCGGATCATCGAGGTGCGCAGCGTGCCGCTCGACGACGGCGGCGTGCTGCGCACCTACACCGACGTGTCCGAGAGGCGCCGGCGCGAGGACCGTATCCGGCACCTGGCGCAGCACGACGGCCTGACCGCGCTGATGAACCGTGATTCCTTCCGCGAGCGCCTGGCCGCGCTGCTGCCGGCCGACGAGCAGGACGGTTTTGCGCTGCACTACATCGACCTGGACCATTTCAAGCCGGTCAACGACGAGCATGGCCATGCCGTCGGCGACCGTGTGCTGACGGCCGTCGCCGACCGGCTGCGCGCCGTGGCGCGCGAGAACGACGTGGTGGCCCGCCTCGGCGGCGACGAGTTCGCCGTCCTGCAGCGCGGTGCACACCTGCCCGAGCAGGCCCTGGGTCTGGCCGCACGCGTGGTCGCGCTGCTGGCCCAGCCCTTGCTGCTGGACGGCCTGAACCTGCAGATCGGGGCATCCGTCGGCGTGGCCCTGGCGCCGCGTGACGCCGGCGATGCGCAGACCCTGATGTGCCACGCCGACGCCGCGATGTACGCCGCCAAGGCCGCCGGCCGCGGCAGGGTGCGCCTGCACGGCGCTACCGACGATCAGGCCTGAAGTGCCTGCAAGGCCTCGCGCGCCGCCTGCAGCGTGGCTGCGATATGCGCTTCGGTGTGGGCGGCGCTGACGAAGCCGGCCTCGTACAGCGCCGGAGCGAAGTACACGCCGCGGTCCAGCATCGCATGGAAGAAGCGGTTGAAGCGCTCCTTGTCGGTCGCCATCACCTGACCATAGTTCTGCGGCAGCACATCGGCGAAGAAGAAGCCGAACATGCCGCCTTCGCTGTCGGTGGCCAGGCTCACGCCCGCTTCGCGCGCCACGCCGGCCAGGCCGTCCGTCAGCGTGCGTGTGCGTGCCGTCAGCGCCTCGAAGAAACCCGGACGGCTGATCTCCTTGAGCGTGGCCAGCCCGCAGGCCGTGGCCACCGGGTTGCCGCTCAGCGTGCCGGCCTGGTAGACCGGGCCGAGCGGCGCCAACTGCGTCATCACGTCGCGGCTGCCGCCGAAGGCCGCCAGCGGCATGCCGCCGCCGATGACCTTGCCGAAGACGCTGATGTCGGGGCGGAAACCGGGAATCTGCTGCGCATAGAGGCTTTGTGCACTGCCCAGCGCGACGCGGAATCCCGTCATCACCTCGTCGAAGATGAGCAGCGCACCATGCTGCGTGCACAGCTCGCGCAGGCGGACCATGAAGGGCAGGCTGGCGCGCACGAAGTTCATGTTGCCGGCGATCGGCTCGATGATGACGCAGGCGATCTGCGCGCCGCTCTCGGCAAAGGCCTGCTCCAGCTGCGCGACGTTGTTGTACTCGAGCACCAGGGTGTGCTGCACCACCTCGGGCGGCACACCGGCGCTGGTCGGATGGCCGAAGGTGGCCAGGCCCGAGCCGGCCTTGACGAGCAGCGCGTCGGCATGGCCGTGGTAGCAGCCCTCGAACTTGACGATCGCCGAACGGCCGGTGGCGCCACGCGCCAGGCGCAGCGCACTCATGCCGGCTTCGGTGCCGCTGGAGACCAGGCGCAGCTGCTCCACCGAGGGCACCTGCGCGATGATCGCTTCGGCGAGTTCGGCCTCGGCCTCGGTGGGCGCGCCGAAGCTCAGGCCGTCGCGCGCGGCCTTCGTCACCGCCTCCAGCACCGCCGGATGGCCGTGGCCGAGGATCATCGGTCCCCAGGAGCCGATGTAGTCGATGTAGCGCCGGTCCTCGACGTCCCACATCCAGGCACCTTCGGCGCGGCGGATGAAGCGCGGCGTGCCACCGACGGCGCGAAAGGCGCGCACCGGCGAATTGACCCCGCCCGGGATCACGCGCTGGGCGCGCTCGAAGGCGGCGGCGTTGCGGCTGTCAGTGGACACGGCGCGGACCTCCCTTGGCCTTGCCGTCCGCCGCCGCGTCGTCGTCGTCGGCCGTCGGCAGAAGGCCCGACGCATCGTCTTCCTCTTCGTCGTCCGGCGGCAGGGCCCAGAAGAAGCGGTCCGGGACCACATGCCCCATGCCCGGGCGGAAACCCGCGTCCAGGCTCTGGTCGAGGAAGGCCAGCGCCTCGCCGACGGCGGCCTGCAATTCGCTGCCGGCGGCGAGCAATGCGGCCAGTGCCGCGGCCAGCGTGTCGCCGCAGCCGACGAAGCTGGTGTCGAAGCGCTCGAACTTCTCGCCCGTCAGCGCGCCCTGGGGCGAGGCGAGCACGTTGTCGATGAACTGGTCCGGGCCTTTGCTGGGCAGAGCGACGCCGGTCACCAGCACATAGCGGGTGCCGTGTTCGCCGGCCGCCACCGCCAGTTCGCGCGGCGAGGCCGGGCGCTCGCTCTCCCAGTCGGGCAGCAGCAGGTCCATCAAGGTCTGGTGGTTGCCCACCAGGACCTCGGTGGCCGGCAGGATGAGCTCGCGGAAGGCGTCGAGATAGGGCTGCTGCTGGTCCTCGTCGAGCCAGGACAGGCCCGGCAGGTAGGACACCAGGGGCACGTCGGCATAGTCCGACAGCACCTCGGCCACCGCGCCCAGGATCTCGGCGCTGCCCAGGAAGCCGACCTTGAAGCCGGCGACGGTCACGTCCTCGAGGATGCTGCGCGCCTGCTCGGCGACGATCTCGGCGTCGAGCAGATGCTGGTCGAAGACCTCGGCGGTGTCGCGCATCACGATCGTCGTCACCACCGGCAGGGCGTGCGCGCCCATCGCCGCGACGGTGGCCACGTCGCCGGGCACACCGCCGGCGCCGCTCGGGTCGCTGGCATTGAAGCACATCACGCAGGCGGGTGCAGGCGCTTCCAGGCTCGCCGTCGGATCGGCCTCCTGGTTGGCGTCTCGGGTATCGGGGGCCGGTGTGGAGTCGGAATTCATCAGGGCGTCCAGGATCGGGCGGGACCGGCGTTCGGCAAGGCGCAAAGGTTGTGGCGACGGTCCGTCAGACTTCCAGCGAAACTCGAGGAGTGTTGCCTAACTGCTCACATTTCCTTGAGTTTCCGACCTTGGCCGTCGCTACAATCCTGCGTCATTGTAGTGATCGAACTGTCCCCACGTGAGCGAACCTCGTACCTGGATGTGCCTGATCTGCGGATGGATCTACGACGAGGCGGCTGGCGACCCCGATCATGGCATCGCCCCGGGCACGCTCTGGGAAGACGTGCCGATGAACTGGACCTGTCCCGAATGCGGTGCCCGCAAGGAGGACTTCGAGATGGTCAGGATTTGAGGCGAGCGCGGGACATGCGCGCCGCAGCGAGGAGATCGAGTGAACATTCCCGCGGTGCCTGAATCCGGTGAAGCCGCTCCTGCGGCTGGCGCGCGGGTGCTCGTCGTCGACGACAGCAACACGATCCGGCGCAGCGCCGAGATCTTCCTGCGCCAGGGCGGCCATCAGGTCGTGCTGGCCGAGGACGGTTTCGACGCCCTGTCCAAGGTCAACGACCATGACCCGGAACTGATCTTCTGCGACATCCTGATGCCGCGCCTGGACGGCTACCAGACCTGCGCCATCATCAAGCGCAACCCGCGCTTCGCGCATGTACCGGTGATCATGCTGTCGTCCAAGGACGGCCTGTTCGACAAGGCGCGTGGCCGCATGGTCGGCTCCGAGGATTACCTGACCAAACCGTTCACCAAAGAGCAGTTGCTCAAGGCCGTGGAGGCCTTCCGGCGGTCGCCGGCCTGAGGCCCGCGGCGGCATGCGGGCCACGACGCCGATGACGGCGAACCGAACGAGGACGAGATCCATGCCCATCCAGAAGATCCTGGTTGTCGACGATTCGAAGACCGAGCTGTACCACCTGTCGGACCTGCTCGGCAAGAAGGGCTACGCGGTGCGCACCGCTGAAAACGGCGAGGAGGCGCTGCGCCGCCTGGCCGAGGACAAGCCCGACCTGATCCTGATGGACGTCGTGATGCCGGGGCAGAACGGTTTCCAGCTCACGCGCACGATCACCCGCGACCCACGCTGGTCCGACGTGCCGGTGATCATGTGCACGAGCAAGAACCAGGAGACCGACAAGGTCTGGGGCATCCGCCAAGGGGCACGCGACTACATCGTCAAGCCGGTCAACGCCGACGAGTTGATCGCCAAGATCCGGGCCTTCGACTGAGCGCCCGACGCTGATGGCCCGCCGCGACGCTCTCCGTGAACTCCAGGCCCGCCTGGCCGAAAGGCTGCAGGCGGTGCAGTCGGTGACGCAGCGCTCGGCCTGGCTGGCCGTCGAATGCGAGGGCCAGGGCCTGCTGTTCCCGCTGGCCACCGCGGGCGAGATCTTCGCCGTGCCGCAGCTGCTGGCCGTGGCGCACACCCAGCCCTGGTTCGCCGGTGTGGCCAATCTGCGCGGTGGCCTGCATGGCGTCGCCGACCTCGGGGCCTTTCTCGGCCTGCGCGGGCCGCGCCCTGCGGGCGAACCCTGGCCCGAGGCTGCGCGTGTGCTGGCGCTGAACCCCGCGCTGGGCAGCCACGCGGCGCTGATCGTCGACCGTCTGGCCGGGCTGCGCAGTCCCACGCAACTGGTGGCCCTGCCGGCGGTCGACGGGCCGCGGCCCCGATTTGCCGGCGGCGCCTGGTCGGACGAGGCCGGGCGTGCCTGGCTGGAGATCGACCTGGCGGCGCTGGCCGCGCATCCATTGTTCCTCGGCATCGCAGCGTCGGCGCCCCGGCAGACCCCATAAGAGCACCGAGAGAGGACCTCCATGAGCTTCCTGGACAGGATCAAGGGCAAATCGCGCAGCGCCTCGCCAACCGAATCGGTCCCGCCGGTGCCTTTCGACGAGGTGGTGGACACCGCGTCGCCGATGGAGCGCACGGTGCGCCTGGGCCCGGGCGGCGTCACGCTGGCACCCGACAGCCGGCGCAGCACGCTGGGCGACAGTTCGATCATCTCCGAGGCCGCGCCGTCCGAACTCGCGCCCGAATACAGCGACACCCCGGCCACCGGGCACTTCGAGGCGGCCGCGCGCAGGCTGCCGCTGATCGGCCATCTGCCGCAGGCGCGTCAGCAGCGCGTGCTGCTGGTCGGCGCCGTGCTCGGCATCGTGCTCATCTTGGCGGCGGCGCTGCTGGCGCTGGGCGCGGCCGATCGCACGGCCTCCCAGGTCGACGCCGCGGGCCGCGCGCAGACGCAGTCGCAGCGCCTGGCGAAGTCGGTTTCGCAGGCCCTGGTCGGTTCGTCCACGGCCTTCCCCGAGGTCAAGGAAAGCGCCGCCATCCTGGCGCGCAATGTGCGATCGCTGAAGGACGGTTCGGGCGGCGCGCCGGCGGTTCCGTCCGCGCTGGTCGAGCTCGTGGACCCGCTGCTGCCCCTGGTCGACCGGGCCGAGAAGAACGCGCAGACCGTGCTCGCGCAGGAAAAGACCCTGACCCAGGTCGGCCAGGCGCTGCGCGCGATCAACCGCCAGTCGGCCGATCTGCTCGAGATTGCCGAGACCCTGTCGTCGCTGAAGCTGCAGCAGGGCGCGTCGCCGGCCGAGCTGTCGGCGGTCGGCCAGCTGGTCATGCTGACCCAGCGCATCGGCAAGAGCGCCAACGAGTTCCTGACCATGGAAGGCGTCAGCCCGGAGGCGGTGTTCCTGCTCGGCAAGGACCTGAACAGCTTCCGCGAGATCGCCGACGGCCTCGACGCCGGCAACCCCGAGCTGCGCCTGCCCGGCACCCGTGACGCGCAGACGCGTCAGGTGCTGGCCGAACTGGTCAAGCAATACGAGCAGACACGCGCCGAGGCCGGCGCCATCCTCGGCAACTTGCAGGGCCTGGTGCAGGCCCGCGAAGCGCAGACCGCCATCGTCAACGACAGCGAGCCGCTGCGCCGCGGTCTGGATGCACTGCAGCAGCAGCTGACCGGCACCGGCGGCTTGTCGACGCCTTACGTCGCGGCCGGCCTGCTCGGGCTGGCCCTGCTCGGCCTCGGTGGCTGGGGCCTGCTGCAGCTCTTCGTGCAGGACCAGACCACGCGCGCCCGCGCTGCCGAGGCGCAACGCCAGGAAGCCGAGCGCCAGGAGCAGGAAGCCAAGCGCGTCAACGACGCCAACCAGGCGGCCATCCTGCGCCTGATGAACGAGCTGCAGACGGTGGCCGAGGGCGACCTGACGCAGCAGGCCACGGTGACCGAGGACATCACCGGCGCCATCGCCGACTCGGTCAACTACACCGTCGAAGAGCTGCGCTCGCTGGTGGCCGCGGTGCAGAACACGGTGGCGCGCGTGACCGAGACCACGCAGCAGGTGGAGCAGACGTCCACCGAGCTGCTGGCGGCGTCGACCGAGCAGCTGCGCGAGATCCGCGAGACCGGTGAATCGGTGCTGCAGATGGCCGGCCGCATCAACGGCGTCTCGGCGCAGGCGCAGCAGACGGCGCAGGTGGCGCGGCAGTCGCTGGAGGTGACCGGCTCGGGCCTGACCGCGGTGCAGAACACCATCGGCGGCATGAACTCGATCCGCGACCAGATCCAGGAGACCGCCAAGCGCATCAAGCGGCTGGGCGAGTCGTCGCAGGAGATCGGCGAGATCACCGAGCTGATCTCGGACATCACCGAGCAGACCAACGTGCTGGCGCTGAACGCCGCCATCCAGGCCGCGAGCGCCGGTGAAGCCGGTCGCGGCTTCTCGGTGGTGGCCGAGGAAGTGCAGCGCCTGGCCGAACGCTCGGGCGACGCGACGCGCCAGATCGCGGCCATCGTGCGCACCATCCAGACCGACACCCAGGACGCGGTGGGCGCCATGGAGCGCTCGACCCAGGGTGTGGTCGAGGGCGCCCGGCTGTCGGACGCTGCGGGCACGGCGCTCAACGACATCGACCGCGTCACGCGCGAGCTGTCCGACCTGATCGAGCGCATCTCGCACCAGGCCTCGGAAGAAGCCTCGTCGGCCAACGTCGTGGCCGAGAACATCCAGCACATCTTTGCGGTCACCGAGCAGACCGGCGACGGCACCCGGTCAACCGCCCAGATGGTGCGCGAGCTGTCGCGCACCGCCGAGGAACTGCGCCAGTCGGTGGCGCGATTCAAGGTCAGCTGACGCCGCCGGCACGGCGCGCGCGAAAGAGCCCTTCATGAGCCTGGAACCCGAAGCAATCGCCGGCGACGACCTGAGTGCGCTGGCCTGGGTGCAGGGCGAGCTGCGCCGCACGCTGGACAACGCGCACAAGGCGCTGCGCCGCTATGTCCGCGAGGTCGAGGGGGTCGGCGGCTCCGACGTCGACAGCGCCGACCCGGCCGTACTGCGCAACGCGCGCGTGCAGATCCACCAGGGCGTGGGTGCGCTCGAACTCGTCGGCCTGCCGCTCGTCGCCCAGGTGCTGCGTGCCAGCGAAGCCGCCGTGCAGCGCCTGATCGCGCGCCCGAAGCTCGCCACGCTGGAGGCGGTGGAGACCCTCGAGCAGACCTCGTTCGCGGTGCTCGACTACCTTGGCCGGCTGCTCGCGGGCAAGGCGGTGTCGGCGCTCGCGCTGTTCCCGCAGTACGCGGCGGTGCAGGCCCTGGCCGGCGCCGAGCGCGTGCATCCGGCCGATCTCTGGCCGCAGGACTGGCAATGGCGCCAGTTGCCGGTCGACGCGCGGGTCCGTCCGCGCAGCGCCGACGACGCGGCGCGCAGCGAGATGGAAGGCCTGACCCTGGCGCTGATGCGCGCCAGCGACCCGGCCGCGCCGCTGCGCATGAGCGACCTGTGCGCCGAACTCGGCGCCGGCGCCGCGGGCGAGACGGCCACCCTGTGGCAGCTGGCCTCGGCCTTCTTCGAGGCCCAGGCGGCGCGCCTGATCAGCGCCGACCTCTACACCAAGCGCATCGCCTCGCGCCTGCTCGCTCAGCTGCGCGCGGCGATCAAGGGCGACGCCAGCGTGCCCGAGCGCCTGGCGCAGGACCTGCTTTTTTATTGTGTGCGCGCCGAGCCGCGTGACCCGGCGAGCACCCTGCGCCTGGCCGCGGTGCAGTCGGTCTGGCCCGGCGACGCGACGGCGCGTGCCGACTACGACACGCCGCGCCTGGGCCTGTTCGACCCGGCGGTCGTGCAGCAGGCACGCAAACGTCTCGCCGGTGCCAAGGACGCCTGGTCGGCGGTGGCCGGCGGCGAGCTGCAGCGTCTGGCCGGTCTGGCCGAATCCTTCGCCCTGCTGGCCGATTCGGTGCAGCGCCTGTTCCCCGACGGCGAGGTCCTGGCCCGCGCGCTGCAGGCCGTGGCTTCGCGCGCCGTCCAGGAGACCCGCCAGCCCGAGCCGGAACTGGCGATGGAGGGCGCCACGGCAATCCTCTACCTCGACGCCGTGCTCGAGGACGGCGAGCTCGACCAGCCGCAGCTCGCCGAACGTGTGCAGCGCCTGGCGCAGCGCATCCAGGACGTCGGCGAGGGCGCCGAGGCGCAGCCGCTGGAACAGTGGATGGAGGAGCTGTACCGGCGCATCTCCGACCGCCAGACCATGGGCAGCGTGGTCCAGGAGCTGCGCAGCGCCCTGTCCGAGGTCGAGAAGCAGATCGACCAGTACTTCCGCAACCCGGCGCAGCGCGAGCTGCTGATCCCGGTGCCGGCCCAGCTGTCGTCGATGCGCGGCGTGCTCTCGGTGCTGGGCATGGACCAGGCCTCGCAGGCGGTGCTGCACATGCGCGACAGCGTCGACCAGCTGGCGCAGACCGAGGTCGACCCGCAGCGTGCGGTGCAGACCGGCACCTTCGACCGACTGGCCGACAACCTCGGCGCGCTGAGCTTCCTGATCGACATGCTCAGCGTCCAGCCGCAGCTGGCCAAGACCCTGTTCCGCTTCGACCCCGAGACCGGCATGCTGAGTGCCGTGATGGGGCAGAGCGAGCGCCCGTCCACGTTTGCCGTGTTCGAGGCCACGGCGCTCGAGTCGACGCCGGCCATGGTGGTGCCGCCGGCGGCGGCTCCGGCGGCGCCGCCGGCCACGCTCGACAGCGGGCTGGAAGACGACGCCGAGATGCGCGAGATCTTCCTCGAGGAAGCGCGCGAGGTCATCGCCGGAGCGCGCGCCTCGCTGGCCAGGCTGGCGCAGTCGAGTGACGACCTGGCCGAGCTGACGACCGTGCGCCGCGCCTTCCACACGCTCAAGGGCAGCTCGCGCATGGTCGGCCTGAAGGCCTTCGGCGAAGCGGCCTGGGCCTGCGAGCAGCTCTACAACGCCCGCCTCGCGCAGCAGGCGCGCATGGATCCGCCGCTGCACGGCTTCAGCGGCGAAGCGCTCGACTACCTGGCCGACTGGGTCGAGGCGATCGCCGCCGGCGCCGAGCGTGGCCATGACCCCGCCGCCGTCGCCTCGGCGGCCGATGCGCTGCGCAACGAGGGCCGCCTGATCCCGATCCCGCCGCTGGCCGTGGCCGGCGACGACGAACTGCCGACGGGCGAGCCGCCGCGTCTTGACGAGGAGCCTGTGAGCGCGGTCGAGCAGACCGTGGTCCTGCCACCGACGCCAGAGCCGCTGCTCGAACGCATCCCGGACCTGCCGGCCGCCGCCGACCTGGACCTGCTGGCACTGGACCTCGTGGCCGCCGAGCCGACCGCGGACACGCGGCCCGAGATCGGGCCCGAGGCAGGGCCTGACTTCGAGCTCGATCTGGCCGGTCTGGACCTCGTGGAGGCGCCGGCCGATGGCGTCACCGATACGCCGGCTCTGCCCGAGCTGCCCGAGCTGCCCGAGCCAACCCGCGCCGACGAGACGCCGTCCGACGCACCGGCCGATGCGCCGCCGCCGGATCTGCCGGGGCTGCCGCAGGCGCTCGACACGCCGCAGGCCGAGATCATCGAGCTCTCGGCCGAAGACTTTGCGCTGGAATTCGAAGTCCCGCCCGACGAGATCCTCGAAGCCCCGCCGGCTGCCGACGACGAACTCCTGATGCCCGAACTGCCGGCCGTCGAAGCGCCGGCGCCGGCGTCGACGGACGAACCCGCGGACGACATCGGCGTCGGGGCCGAGCCGCTTGCCGGCTTGCCGGCATTCGAACCCGTGGTCGAGCCGGTGCCCGAGCCCGAGCCCGTGATGGCGCCGGACGCGGTCCTGGCCGAGGACGACGCGGCCAGCGACACGGACGACGCCGACAGCACGAGCGACGAGTCGGTCAAGATCGTCGGCGACCTGCGCATCCCGATCCCCCTGTTCAACATCTTCCTCAACGAGGCCGACGAGCAGTCGCGCCGGCTGGGCACCGAGATCGCGGAGTGGACGCTCGAGCCGCAACGCGCCGTGGGCGACGCGGCGGTCGCGCTCGCCCATTCGCTGGCCGGCAACTCCGGCACGGTGGGCTTCAGCGACCTGTCGATGCTGGCGCGCGCCTTTGAACATGCGCTGATGCGCAGCGCCGCCATCGGCCATGCCAGCGACGGTGAACCCGAGCTCTTCAGCGACGCCGCGGAGGAGATCCGCCGCCTGCTGCACCAGTTCGCCGCCGGCTTCCTGAAGCCGGTCCAGGAGGCGCTGATGCTGCGCCTGGCGGACCACGAGATCGCGACCTCGAATCCCGAGCGCGACACCGAATCGCCGACGCTCGACGAGGACGACATTGCGCTGCTCCAGGCGCCGCTGTCGGCGCCCGTCCTGCCGCCGGCACCCGAGGCCGAGTTCGAGCTGCCCGACGACATCGACGCCGTCGACGTGATCGACGGCGACCTGTTCCCGATCTTCGAGGAAGAAGCCGACGAACTGCTGCCGCAGCTGCGCGCGCGGCTGTCCGACTGGGTCCGCCACCCGGCGGACGGCGGCGCCCCCTCGGCCTGCATGCGCACCCTGCACACCTTCAAGGGCGGCGCGCGCCTGGCCGGCGCGATGCGGGTCGGCGAGCTGGCGCATCGGCTCGAGACCGAGATCGAAGGCCTCGCGGGACAGGACCACGTCGAGGCCGCGGCGATCGAGCGTCTGCTCGGCCGCGCCGACGCCATGGCCCTGGCCTTCGAGCGCCTGCGTCGCGTGCCGGCTTCGGCGGCGCCGATGCCTGCACCGGCGCCGGCCGCAACGCTGCGCCCGGCCGAGCCGCTGGCATCGCCCCAGGCCCTTGCCGAACCCGAGGCTGCCGACGACGCGGTGCAGGCGACGCAGCCGCTGCCCGCGCCGGCCACCGAGGCCGTGCCCGGGCAGGACGCGCAGGCATTGCCCGAGCCGGCGCCATCCGCGCCGCGGCGCCAGATCGACTGGGCCCGTTTTGCGCTCGCCGACGCGAGCGAAGACCTGGCCGCCGAACCGGTCGAGGCCGCGCCGGCGACCGGCGCAGTGGCCACCGTGCGCGTGCGGGCGCCCCTGCTCGACCGCCTGGTCAACCAGGCCGGCGAGGTCAGCATCACGCGCTCGCGCATCGAGTCCAACATGCGCACCTTGCAGGGTTCGCTCGAGGACCTGACCGAGAACCTGGAAAAGCTGCGCCGGCATCTGCGCGACGTCGAACTGCAGGCCGAGACCCAGATCATCTCGCGCATGGAAGCGGCCAAGGCCGCGGCCGAGTCCTTCGACCCGCTGGAGATGGACCGCTTCACGCGCTTCCAGGAACTGACGCGCATGATGGCCGAGTCGGTGAACGACGTGGCCACGGTGCAGCGCGGCCTGCAGCGTGCGCTGCAGTCGTCCGAGGACGAGCTCGCGATGCAGGCCCGGCTGACGCGCGATCTGCAGGGCGACCTGCTGCGCACGCGCATGGTCGAGTTCGAAAGCCTGGCCGACCGGCTGTACCGCGTGGTCCGGTTGGCGGCCAAGGAGACCGGCAAGTCGGTGCGGCTGGACATCGTCGGCGGTTCGATCGAAGTCGACCGCGGCGTGCTCGAGCGCATGGTCGGCCCCTTCGAGCATCTGCTGCGCAACTGCGTCGCGCATGGCATCGAGGCGTCGGACGCCCGGCGCGCGGCGGGCAAGGCCGAGGGCGGCATCATCACGATCACCACCGTGCAGGAAGGCAACGAGGTCGCGGTCGAGGTGCGCGACGACGGCGCCGGCCTGGACCTCGCGCGCATCCGTGCGCGCGCCGTCGAACGCGGCCTGCTGGCCGCCGACGCCACGCCGTCCGACGAACAGATCTCCCAGCTGATCTTCGTGCCCGGGTTTTCGACCGCCGAGTCCGTTACCGGACTGGCTGGCCGCGGCGTCGGCATGGACGTCGTGCGCGCCGAGGTGCTGGCCATGGGCGGACGCATCGCGACCGACACAAAGGCCGGCAAGGGCACCGCCTTCAAGCTGCTGCTGCCCCTGACCACGGCGGTGACCCAGGTCGTGATGCTGCGCTTCGGCGAGCGGCGGACCGCGGTGCCCTCGACCCTGGTCGAGGTCGTGCGGCGCGAGAAGGCGCCGCTCATCGAGGCCAGCTATGCCAGCGGGGTCTTTGCCCACGACGGCGAGGACGTGCCCTTCTTCTGGCTCGGCGCGCTGCTGCAGGCCGAGGGCCGCGGCGCCGGTGGTGAACGGTCGCAGACCGTGATCGTGCTGCGCTCGGCGGCGCAGCGTGTCGCGGTGCACGTCGACGAGGTGCTGGGCAACCAGGAAGTGGTGGTCAAGAACGTCGGCCCGCAGCTGTCGCGCCTGCCCGGCCTGGCGGGTGTCACCCTCTTGCCTTCGGGCGCGGTGGCGACCATCTACAACCCGGTCGCGCTGGCTGCGGTGTATGGCGACGACGCGCGGGCCCGCATGCGCGCCCTGCCGCAGGACGCCGCGCCCGATCTGGCGAGCCTGCCGCCGGTGCAGCTGGCGCCGCTGATCATGGTCGTCGACGACTCGCTGACGGTGCGCCGCGTGACCCAGCGGCTGCTGCTGCGCGAGGGCTATCGGGTGCTGCTGGCCAAGGACGGCATGGACGCGCTGGAGCGCCTGGCCGAAGAGCGCCCGGCGGTGCTGCTGTCGGACATCGAGATGCCGCGCATGGACGGTTTCGACCTGGTGCGCAATGTGCGCGCCGACGCCCGGCTGCAGGGCCTGCCGGTGATCATGATCACCTCGCGCATCGCGCAGAAGCACCGCGACTATGCGGCCGAACTCGGCGTCGAGCATTACCTCGGCAAGCCCTACTCGGAAGACGAGCTGCTGGCCCTGGTGGCGCGCCACGTGCAGGCCGACATCGCCCTCTGACGCCCAGCGGTGGAGCTGAAACGCCCCGACCTCGAGGCGGCGCCGGCCTGTGGTGGAGCCGGGGCGAGGCCGTGCTCACGGCGCGCCTGCGCGCGCCGCTGCCGGCGGCGCTGCGTGAACTGCTCGAAACCCGCGGCGGCTGATCAGCCGCGGCCCTTGACGACGGCGTAGCGCGCCAGGGTGGCCTGCCGCGCCGCCGCATGGTCGACGAGCGGCGCCGGATAGTCGCGTCCGAGCTCGACGCCAGCCGCCGCGAGATCCACCGGCCGCGCCAGCCAGGGTGCGTGGATCAGCTTGTCCGGCAGGCGCGCCAGCTGCGGCAGGTAGCGGCGGATGAAGCGTCCCTCGGGGTCGAACCTGCGGCTCTGGCTGAGCGGGTTGAAGATGCGGAAATACGGCTGCGCGTCGCAGCCGCTGCCGGCGGCCCATTGCCAGCCGCCGTTGTTGGCCGCGAGGTCGAAGTCGTTGAGGTGCAGGGCAAAGTACGCTTCACCGCGCCGCCAGTCCAGCCCCAGGTCCTTGCACAGGAAACTCGCCACCAGCATGCGCAGCCGGTTGTGCATATAGCCGGTCTGATTGATCTGCAGCATCGCCGCGTCGACCAGGGGGTAGCCGGTGCGGCCCGCGCACCAGGCCGCGAAGTGCGCGTCGGCGGTCTTGCCATGGGCCCAGCGGATGTGGTCGTAGGCCGGCCGGAAAGCCTGGTCCACGACCTGCGGCTGATGGTGCAGCAGCTGGTGGTAGAAGTCGCGCCAGATCAGCTCCGAGAGCCAGACTTCGGCGCCGCGGCTGCCGGCGAGCATGCGCTGGTGCGCCGCGCGCGCCAGCTGGCGGATCGAGACCGTGCCGAAGCGCAGATGGGTGCTCAGATAGCTCGGCCCCTTGATCGCCGGGAAGTCGCGCGTCTGGTGATAGGCGTCGATGCGCTCCAGGAAGTCGGCCAGCAGTTCCTGCCCGCCGGCCGGCCCCGTCGGCAGCTTCATCTGGTGCAGATTGGTGGGCAGAAAGCCGATCGCCGCCAGCGTCGGCACGCCGGGCTGCCCCGGCGCCTGCGGCGCCAGTGCGCCGGCGTGGCGGGCCACCGGGTAGGCCTTCAGGAAGAAGGGGTCGACCTTCTTCAGCCAGGCGTTCCTGTAGGGCGTGAAGACCGAAAAGGCGCTGCCGGACTGCGTCATCACCTCGTCGCGCTCGAAGATCAGATGGTCCTTGCTCGTGTGCAGCACGACGCCGGCCTCGGCCAGCGCGCCGCGCAGCTGCGCGTCGCGGGCCAGGGCCCGGGGGTCGTCGTCATGGCTGGCGAACACGGCCTGCACGTGCAGCGCGCGCGCCAGCGCCGTGATCTCGGCCAGCGCCTGGCCCTGGCGCACGATCAGCCTGGCGCCCTCGATGCCATGCGACGCCGCCAGCGCGCGCAATTCGGCATCCACGCCGACCAGGCTGTCGCGGATGAACTCGACCCGGCGGTCGGCCGCCTGCCCGGCGGCGAGCAGCGGATCGAGGATGTCGCGGTCGAAGACGAACACGCACCAGACCTGGCGTGCGGCACGCAGCGCGTGGTACAGCGCCGCATGGTCGTCGACCCGCAGGTCGCGGCGCAGCCAGACGAGGGCACGGTCGAGGGTCTTGTGCACGGCCGGAGTGTGCCCCGGACCTAGAATCGGCACATGACCGCCGGCATCGACCTCACCAACCAGTTCCTGATCGCCATGCCCGGCATGGTCGACGAGAACTTCGCCGGCGCGGTGGTCTACCTCTGCGAGCACAACGAGAAGGGCGCGCTCGGTCTGGTCATCAACAAGCCGATCGAGATCACGCTGAAGAACCTGTTCGAGAAGGTCGAGCTGCCGCTGGAACGTGCCGAGCTGGCGGCGCAGCCGGTGTTCTTCGGCGGCCCGGTGCAGACCGAGCGCGGTTTTGTGCTGCACGAGGGGCAGGGCGAGGACGCCTACAGCTCCACGCTGAGCATCCCCGGCGGGCTGGCGATGACGACGAGCAAGGACGTGCTCGAGGCCCTGGCCGACGGCGCCGGCCCGAAGCGCCTGCTCGTGACCCTGGGCTGCAGCGGCTGGTCGCCCGGCCAGCTCGAGGACGAGATCGGCCGCAACGGCTGGCTCACGGTGGACGCCGACCCGGCGATCATCTTCGACACCCCGGCCGAGCAGCGCTACGGCCGTGCGCTGGGCCTGCTCGGCGTCGACCCGCGCATGCTCAGCGGGGAGGCGGGGCACGCATGACAGGCGAGGCGGCGTCGGTGAGCCGCCCGCAGTCGTTTTTGGCCTTCGATTTCAGCCTGCGGCGGGTCGGCGTGGCCAGCGGCAATACGCTGACCGGCTGCGCGCAGCCCCTGACGACCTTGCGTGTCGAAGGTGAAGCCCGCTTCGACGCCATCGGCGCGCTGATCACGGCGTGGCGGCCCGATGCGCTGGTGGTCGGCGTGCCGCGCCACCCGGACGGCGCGGGGCACGACAATACCGGGCGCGCCCTGCGCTTCGCGCGCCGGCTGCGCGGCCGCTTCGGGCTGCTGGTGCACGAGGTCGACGAAGGCTGGACGACGACGGCCGCGGCCGAGGCCGGCGCCCGCGATCTCGATGCGGCGGCCGCCGCGCTGATCCTGGAACAGTTCCTGGGGGAGTCCCGATGAAGCTCTCGCTCGACGCCGAGGCGCTGGTGCTGCAGCTGCGCGACGGCGTGCGTGGCCTGATGGCGCCGTCCACCCGGCTGGTGGGCATCTGGTCGGGCGGCGCCTGGCTGGTGCAGCGGCTGCAGGCCGAGCTCGCACTGGACGCGGTGGGTACGGTCTCCAGCCGCATGCACCGGGACGATTTCGGCGAACGCGGCCTGGCCGCCGGGGCCGACGCCACCGCGCTGCCCTTTGCCGTCGACGGCGCCGACCTGCTGCTCATCGATGACGTGCTCTACACCGGGCGCACGATCCGCGCCGTGCTCAACGAGATCTACGACTACGGCCGCCCGGCCCGCGTGCGGCTGGCGGTGCTGGTCGACCGCGGCGGCCGCGAACTGCCGATCGAAGCCGCCTTTGCCGCCGCCAAGATCACGCTGGCGCCGGCGCAGCGCCTGCGCCTGGCGCGCGCCGACGATGGCCGCTTCAGCTTCGACACCGAAGAGGCCCGCTGATGCTGTCGCGGCGCAACCCCCAGCTCAATACGCATGGCGAACTGATCCATCTGCTGTCGATCGAGGGCCTGCCGAGGGCGGTGCTGACGCAGATCCTGGACACCGCCGGCAGCTTCCTCAGCGTCAACGAGCGCGACGTGAAGAAGGTGCCCCTGCTGCGCGGCAAGAGCGTGTTCAACCTGTTCTTCGAGAACAGCACGCGCACCCGCACCACCTTCGA